>JAURZV010000047.1 GCA_030653175.1 Methylobacter sp. | reverse complement strand
GTCGGATTTAGAAATTACATTAACCTAATATATTGATTTTAAATGATATTAATTTCTTATTGTTTTTCATTAGAAAAATAATTATTAAATTATTTCAATGGCTTACTAATTTTTGTAAGCTATAATCCGACAGCCTCCTAGGCAATCCACCGCAACTACGACAGGCTGTCATCAGCGTTGTGCGCTGATTGGCGGTTTGCTAGCGCGAAACCGCCCTACATAATGCTAACCCGCTTTAGCCAACTCAGCGCGCATTTCATCGATCACTTTTTTGTAATCCGGCTGGCTGAAAATCGCCGAACCCGCCACGAAAGTATCGGCTCCGGCCGCTTTAATTTCGCGGATATTGTCGACTTTAACACCGCCGTCGATTTCCAGGCGAATGTTCAAGCCGCTGTCGTCGATACGTTTTCTGACTTGACGCAACTTGTCCAGCGACGAAGGGATGAAAGACTGACCGCCAAAACCGGGGTTAACCGACATCAACAGAATCATGTCCAGTTTATCCATCACATAATCCAGGTAATGCAGCGGTGTGCCCGGGTTAAATACCAGGCCGGCCTTGCAGCCGGAATCTTTAATCAATTGCAGGGTGCGGTCGATATGAACTGAGGCTTCCGGGTGGAAAGTAATAATGCTGGCTCCGGCTTTGGCAAAGTCGGGAATAAGACGGTCAACAGGCTCAACCATCAAATGTACATCGATCGGTGCGGTAACGCCGTGTTTTCTCAGCGCTTCGCAAATCAAAGGCCCGATGGTCAGATTGGGCACGAAATGGTTGTCCATCACATCGAAATGCACCACATCGGCACCCGCTTTTAAGACATTATCAACATCCTCACCCAATTTGGCGAAATTGGCTGACAGGATGGAAGGCGCAATCCAGTTTTCGTTCATTTTCTGATCCTCATTAAATTAAAATTGATTAATTATATCTTTTTTTTTGCTTAAGCTCTTGGGTTTACGCTTGTGTTTATAATAGCCGCACTTGAAATCGGACAGATAGGCCTAACTGATGAAACTGGTAACTTTTACTCATAATAGTGAAACCCGCGTCGGCGCTGTCGTTGACGGCTTTGTGGCTGATGGGAAAAATAATACTAAAATCCCGGCAACCATGCTTGAATTTCTAAGCGCCGGTGCCGGTGCGCTGGAGGCAATGCAGCAGCAAATCGACAGCGGCAATGGCCGTATTGCGCTGGATCAGGTCAAATTGAATGCGCCGGTGCCAAGACCCGGCAAGTATTTAGGCGTCAGCCTGAACTATGCCGACCATATCGAAGAAACCGGGCGGGACAGGCCGGAATATCCCAGCTTTTTCACCAAACAAAGCACCTGCGTAATCGGGCCTGGCGATGCGATACACCGGCCTAAAGTCTCCGATAAGCTCGATTATGAAGGCGAGCTTGCTTTTGTGATCGGCACTCGCTGTCGCCATGTGCCTGTCGATAAGGCTCATCAAGTCATTGCCGGATTTACCATTGCCAATGATGTTTCGGTGCGCGATTGGCAGTTTCGTTCGCCGACCTTTACCTTGGGCAAATCGTTCGATACCCATGGCCCGTTGGGGCCGTGGCTAGTGACTTCCGATGAAATCGCCGACCCGCATAATCTGAATCTTAAAACCTGGATTGATGACGAACTGCGGCAAAGCTCCAATACCCGGCAGATGATTTTCAACTGCTATGACATGATCGCCTATTTATCGCAAGCGATGACGCTGGAGCCGGGCGATGTGATTGCCACAGGCACGCCAGCCGGGGTCGGTGTAAAAATGACCCCGCGCGGTTATATGCTGCCGGGGCAAACCGTCCGGATTGAAATTGAGGGTATCGGCACGCTGGTTAATCCGGTTATTGAAGAGCCGGATCAGCCAAGCTTCACACATTTTATTCAGAATCCGTAACGCGGAGTTAGTCGTTAAATAAGTGACACGTCCGTAAGTCTCCCAACAGTTTTTCACAAGCTGTGCCATAAGTCAGCCGATTTGCATCGACGTTTAAGCCGAAACCAAGATAGCGTCGTTGCTCTTGAAAACATGAGTAATAAATTCAAATGTAAAAAACTGTGAGCAAAGGTACTGTTTTTGCTGCGCTTAACACTTATGCTGAAAGCCGTTAATGCATGGAGGTTAATCGCCGATGAGTGACAAGCAAACCAAAAGCCGGGGTTTTACCCTGATTGAGCTCATAATCACGATTTCCATTGCCGGTATTCTTGTGAGCATAGCCATACCAAGCTTTAGCTCAATCATAAGAAGCACCCGGTTAACAACCTATGCCAACGAATTGGTTGCATCGTTAAGCCTGGCTCGTAGTGAGGCCGTTAAACGAGGTGTGCAAATCAGCATCAGAAGAAAGGGAAGTACAAGTCAAAACTGGGATTCTGGTTGGTATATTTTTACCGATTTGAACGGAGACGGCGCGCTTGATGCCGCAGACACCTTGCTAAAAACCTACCCGGCTTTGACAAGCGGATTTACTTTAAGGACCGGAACTGCCGGCTATCAGACTTTTGCCGCCTATTTGCCCAGCGGCTTAAGCTTAAACTCTAGCGGCGACACATTCAAATTATGCGCCAGTTCGGCTTCCGCCTCCGCCTCGAACTCCCGTGCAATCACAATCAATGCATTGGGTCGGCCTAGAACGTCTGAAGGAGCAACGGCATGTCCGTGATTCAGCCAAAAACCTTTGCTTGGCGTCATGATGCCTTATGAATAAAGATAGCGGATTCACCTTAATTGAAGTTTTAATCGCGACGCTGGTTTTGGCTGTCGGCTTATTGGGGTTGGCAGGACTTCAAGTGACCAGCATCAGGAATAACTTGAGCGCCTATAATCGTAGTCAGGCTACGCAGCTGGCTTATGACATGGCCGACAGAATGCGGGCCAATAAAAATGAAAGTATAGATCCGACAACCGGCAATGTTATTGCAGCCGGCACATATCTTACCATGGCCCCGACAGCCGCCGTTGTTCAGGCAAGCTGTGCAACCGTGACCGGCTGTACCGGTGCGCAAATGGCCCAAAATGACCTCTTTCAGTGGAACGCCGCCTTAATAAATACCCTGCCCAGTGGCACGGGAACAATAACGGTTGTCGCTGCAACTCGGGTTTTTACCATTGCCATCAACTGGGATGATAACCGGGACGGTGATGTTGATGGCAATGGCGGTGCTAGTGAAGGCGATGTCGACAGTGATGGAGATACTGATGACGATCCCTTTTTTGAAACGAGCTTTCAGTTATGAAGCGGTCTAAAATCCCGCAAACAGGTTTTACACTGGTAGAACTGATGATAGCCATGCTGCTGGGCGCGTTCTTAATAGGCGGCATAATGCAGATTTTCCTCGGCTCCAGACAGACCTATAGAATGCAGGAAAACCTGTCCAGGCTTCAGGAAAATGGCCGGTTTGCAATGGATTTTATTACCAGGGATAATCGCATGATGGGATTTCAGGGTTGTGCATCCCGGGCAACAATTCCCAACATTATCATTGATCCTAAAAATCCCAATCCGAACCCCGCCCCTGTCACGCTTGCCGGTGGTCTTAGCACGCCACTTATCGGCATCAATAATGTGGCCAATAACTGGAGTGCCGGCGCATGCGGCGCTGCCAACGACTGTGTGGCCGGAACCGATGCAATCACTTATCATTTTGGCGGAAGTTGCGGCGGGTATTTGACAGGTAATATGGCGACAGTTAACGCCAACATTCAAATACCGGCGGCTAATAGCTGCAATATCAATGCCTATGATGTGCTTATGCTTTCCGATTGCAGCGCAACGGATATCTTCATAGCAACCAGCGCCTCATCCGGCAGCGGAGTTCAGACTATCGCACATGCCAATAATCAAAACACCACTAATAACCTCGGCAAACTATACGGTTCCGATGCCGAGGTATTGGTGTTTCGGACCTACAGTTTTTTTATTCGCAACAATACCAGCGGCGAACCGGCATTATGGCGATTGGATAATTCCAAGCCTGCACCCTCAACCAATCCTGTCGAATTGGTTGAGGGTGTTGAGAATATGCAGATTTTATACGGAGCGGATACTGATGCTACGCCGGATGGTACGGCCAATTATTATGTGCCTGCGGGTACGGTCGGGCTCAATATGAATCAAGTGGTCAGCATCCGCGTCAGTGTTTTAGTAAGAAGCATGAATGACGGTTTAGCCGCCCAGCCGTTAATCTATAATTACAATGACGTAGCGGTCACGCCGACCGATCGACGGATCAGGCGGGTTTTTACTTCAACCATTGCCTTGCGCAACCGGCTGCCATAAAAGGAAGATGTTAATGATTAATAAATTTAAGCATCAGTCCGGCGTGGTGCTGCCCGTCAGTATGATTATGTTGCTGTTGCTCACCTTAATCAGCATCACCGGGAGTCAGGTAACCGGCCTTGAAGAGAAGATGGCCGGTAATATGCGTGACCAAAACCTTGCCTTTCAATCTGCAGAAACAGCATTAAGAGCAGGTGAAGCCAGAATAGAAGCACTATGGAATGCAGGTGCCGGGTCGATTCAACAATTTTGCAATGGAACAGCTGGATTATTTTCCAGCGTTGCGGGTTGCGTAAACGCAGCCCCAAATTCGACAGCAGCAGCAACATGGACTGACAACGCCAAATCCATTACCTATAGCACTGGCAGCGCCCTGGTTACCACTCAGCCCCGTTATTTTATTACCTATGTGGGCGCATACAATGCTGGACCTCCTGTTGTTCCAATAAGTTTTACTATTACCGCCAGAGGTACAGGGGGGCAGGATAATACTCAGGTTATTTTGCGTAGCTACTATGGTGGAAACACTAATTTTCTACCTTGAAGCCACACAGCATCACAACAAACATTCTCGTATGCTTATAGCCCGGAGACTATGATGATTAAGAAAAACATTACGTTATATTCATTGATTGCCTGCTCTGTGTTGTCAATTCATGCAATAACACAAGCCCATGCAGCTCCAGGCGCCCTGGCAAATTCGCCGCTGTTTACAAGCAGCAATGTTCCTCCCAATGTGTTTTTTGAATTGGACGACTCAGGCTCGATGGACTGGGAAATTCTGGCTAAACAATATTGGCATCCTTGCGCTTATGACCGAGATAATAACGGCAACACGGGGGACGCTGATTGTGGTTTTTTGGTAACTCAAGACGGTCTTTTTAGAACTTATTCGGGCAGCTCGTTTCGGTACTATGCTTATATCTTCAATAACGCTGATAATCTTTATGATGCTGGGTGTAACGGGAATTATCCCAAATTAGAGGCTTGCTCTGCAGCAGTTCAGGCCTATGACTGGCGGGTTCGATCATCCGCTCTGAATGTACTTTATTACAATCCTGGAATAACCTATTCACCCTGGCTAAAAGGCGATGGCACAGCGATGGCGGATGCCAGTTTTACCGCAGCCAGAAGCAACCCTCAAAGTGGTGAAACCGGCTTTAATGTCACAAAAGATCTCACTGGTCTTATTTTTGAAGTGTGGAGTGACAGTCATGGATTTACTGGAACAAGCCCCAACCGAGGCACCAATATTGATAGAACCACCGGCAGTAACGGACTCGTGGACTTGTGGGATAATCACATCCGATATACAGTCAATGCCAGTGGTATTACCGTTGCCAGCATTACTTATGCGCCTACAGGTACCGGAGCGCTTAATCCCTCCACTTCCTCCAGCACCATTTTAACAGGGTTGAATGGCCGGACTCTTGCTCAAGAGAAACAAAATATCGCTAATTGGTATCAATATCATCGTCGGCGATCTTTTGCAGCTAAGGCAGCCATAGCAAAAGTTATTTCTGAAAACTCTGATTTTCGTTATGGACTGAATACGATTAACAGCGCCACTTTTTTTACAGAAGTACCGACTGGCTCGTCCGGTTTTTTAACCCATAACACCACCTTAATAAATAATTTATTTAGTCTTGACTGGCCTGCCTCAGGGACGCCGCTCCGTGGAGGACTGGAGCGAGCCGGTAAATATTTTGATAATGCTGATGGTCGAACTGATCCGATCGTTCAGCAATGCCAGCAAAATTTTACGGTTTTATTTACTGATGGTTACTGGAATGGCGCCGATCCAAGCGCGGCAATTGGCAATGCCGATGGCGATGGATATAGCCTTACCCTTGCCGATGTTGCCAAATATTATTACGACAAGGATTTGAGTCCTCTGGCTAATAACGTGCCAACCAATCCTTTTGACACCGCCACTCATCAACATATGGTGACTTTTGGCGTAGCGTTTGGTTTATCGGGTTTGTTAACCGATACCGATAACGACGGCTGGCCGGGAACTTCGCCAGGCTTGGCAGAAAATGGTCTGTGGGGCGATCCGCTTCCGTCCGCCAATGACCCCCAAAAAATTGATGATTTATGGCATGCGGCTTTTAATGCCAAAGGTACCTTTGTTTCAGCATCAACCCCTCAAGCTGTTACTGATGCGCTAAGTGGCGCGCTGGCAAATATAGGTGACCGCTCAGGTGCCGCCGCATCTGTGTCTTTTAACACAACTACATTGACCGGCGGCAGCGCAGTCTATCTGGCACAATTTAAGAGTACAAATAACCGCTGGAGTGGTGATCTATTATCCTTTGCACTTGACTTAACGAATGGTGATGTTTCAAGTACGCCTAACTGGAAAGCGGCCGACGTCCTGGATGCCCGCGCCGCGCCGGTAACCAGCCGATCAATAATCAC
This sequence comes from Methylobacter sp., assembly GCA_030653175.1. Lineage (GTDB taxonomy): Bacteria > Pseudomonadota > Gammaproteobacteria > Methylococcales > Methylomonadaceae > Methylobacter_A. Next base: position 76,077 of record JAURZV010000047.1, on the reverse strand, counting down.
CCATAATGGAAGCACTGGAACCCCTTTCCAATGGGCTAATCTTACAACCACTCAGCAAGATGACCTGCTAATAGAACCCAATGCGTCTATCGGTACAGATGTCACTAAAGCACAAGCCCGATTAAACTTCATCCGCGGCGACAGAGCCAATGAACAAGGCAACGGCGGCAGTTATACTTTTAGAGCTCGCAGCAAATTACTCGGTGACATCGTTGATTCTGATCCTGTGTTTGTCGGCAAACCACAATCAGCCTGGCCAAATACAGCGCCTTTTCCTACTGCGACTGGACTAAAATACAGTGATTTTTCAGCAGCAAAGCTTAGCCGGGCTGAAATGGTTTATGTCGGCGCTAATGATGGTATGTTGCACGGCTTTAAAGCTTCAGATGGCTCTGAAGCCATAGCCTATATTCCAGGGACTTTGTATTCTTCAAGTGATGCAACAAGCGGGTTACATTATTTAACCGATCCGGCTTATACGCATCGCTTTTATGTCGATATGCCTTCGGCTGTGGAAGATGCCTACTTTAACACGGGTTCCGGAGCTGCCTGGCATACTGTGCTTATCGGCGGCGAACGTGCCGGTGGCAAAGGTATTTTTGCCTTGGATGTTACTAATCCTGCTTTATTCTCGGAAACTAATGCAGCACAAATTGCCTTATGGGAATTCGACAATAGCGATGATGCCGATATGGGCTACTCATTTAGCAAACCTACTATTGCCATGATGGCAAATGGCCGCTGGGCAGCTATTTTTGGTAATGGTTATAATAACAATGGCGATGGCAAAGCCAAGCTGTTTATTTTGTTTTTGGATGGCGGGCTGGATGGTGTCTGGACTCCCGGCACAGATTATATTGAAATATCGACAGGTGCAGGATCAATTGTAGCGGGTGATTGTGCTAATGGTTCAAGTGATTGCAATGGCTTATCTACGCCACAGACCGCTGATATCAACTCTGATTTCATTGTTGATAGAGTTTATGCGGGTGACTTAAAGGGAAATTTGTGGGCATTTGATCTATCCGATACTCTTGCAAGCAACTGGAAAGTTGCCTACTCTGGAAGTCCACTATTTATTGCAGGCAAGCCAATCACTAGTAAACCGACGCTAGTAACCCATCCAACTCAACCAGCGGGAACTGCTCCCAATGTTTTAGTCTTTTTTGGTACAGGACAATATTTAGTTGCATCCGATGTTACAACAACAGATGTACAAGCTTTTTACGGTGTTTGGGATCATGGTGTTTCTTCAATTATTTCGTCCGGCTTAGTAGAACAAACTTTCCTAGCGAATACATTTACCAATGGTGGAGTTGATGTCACCGGCAAATTCAGCGTGTTAACCAACAATCCGGTTGACTATAGCCTAAAACAGGGCTGGTTTATCAAGCTAACCCAAAACACAGGAGAGCGGGTTATTGTCGATCCTGATGTGTTCGGCAACTTATTGTTTTTTAATACCTGGATACCTGATAGCGCACCATGTAGCGCTGGCGGTTCTGGAGTGTTAATGTCAGTCAAGCTTGACGCTGGCGGCAGACCGGCTACTGCTGCGTTTGATTTAACCGGAAACGGTATAATTGATAATAATGATTTACTCAGCTCTGGTGGCGTCAATTATGTTGCAACCGGTGAGCGATTTAGTAAAGGACTTCCTGCATCATCGAACTTTTTAAATGATTACCAATACACGCCGGGAACCAATGGAGGCTCGACTATTCAAAAACGAAAAGTAGCACTACCTACGGTGTCCGGCATGAAGCGGATTTCATGGCAAGAATTAAGATAACTCATCACTTAAAGGCTGGAATATGAAACAAATAATGATATTTATGACCCTTCTTTTTATGGCTACTAATTATGCGCAAGCAGATGAAGGTGACGCTCGATTAGCCAATGCAATTAAGAAATATCAAGCTGAAAAGGAGAACAGAACAACGAACTCAAACAAGAAAAATCAAACTGAAAAAGATAACTCTTCAGATTCCGATGTAAAGAGCATAGAACGTTCTATGATTACCGATCCAACCAATGCTGATCCTGAGCCTCAAGGAGAATCAAACCTTCCTCCTAGTTAAGGCTTTTTAAGGAATATTATGAAGACACAAAAAGCATTTACATTAATTGAACTGATGATAACTGTGGCAATCGTCGGCATTCTTGCCGGTATTGCTTATCCCAGCTATCAGAATAGTGTTATGGCATCGCGTCGGGCGGATGCGAAAGGGGCATTATTGGGGTTCGCTAATGCGATGGAGCGGCATTTCACGGAAACGAACAGTTATTTAGGCGCTGGAACGACCGGCGGTAACACCGGGATTCCGACTATCTTTTCAGCCACTAGCCCCGTTGATGGTGGAACGCCGTATTACAACTTGACCATTAATGCGGCGACTGCCGGCAGCTACACGCTGAATGCGGCACCAACCGGCGCTCAGGCCAATGATAAATGCGGTACGCTATCATTAACTCAAACCGGAGTTAGAGGTATTTCAACTGCTCTTTCGGTGACGGATTGCTGGTAATTGCCAACTTATTCATCGTTATCTCTCAAGCGCTCTTCTTGATAGTAAAAAAACTCAATTTACCAACATTCTTTTTAACCACAGCCCTTACCGGTAAGGTAAATATAACCGTCACTTTCAACCCGCCAAGTTCGGATTCGTCCAAGACAAGCTCGGCGCCATGTATCGTTGCAATCCGTTGCACGATCGAAAAGCCCAGGCCGGTGCCCTGCGCTTTATTGGCGGTTTCAACGCAACGATGGAATCGCTTTAGCGAGTTCTCGTATTGATCGGGCGCTATACCCGGCCCCGAGTCCTCCACACACAGCCGTATGTGATGTTCCGCCCCTATTACACTAACCCTTACTGTTCCTTGAGCCGGCGTATATTTAATGGCGTTGTCGATAATGTTCCTGATCAAAATATTGATCAGCAGGGTGTTGGCTACGATGGGTGCCGCATTAATTTCGTCGTATTCCATGTTAATCCGTTTTTTATGCGCCTCCGGATCCAGCTCGGCAATAATTCGCATCACTTCACGACTGAGCACCGTCGTTTCTTTGGCTAAATACTCGGTGCCGGATTCGATGCGAGAGAAGGTCAATAATTGTTGCACCATGTAGGTCATGCGATTAACGGCTTGTTCGATTCGCTTGAGCGCCTGATGACGAACCGTCTCATCGCCGGTGCGCATGGCAACCTGGGCCTGGGTGAGCAGTCCCGCCAACGGTGTTCTTAATTCGTGCGAGGCGTCGGCGGTAAACCGGCGCTCATGCTCAAAGGCCTGTTCAAGCTGGGCAAACAGGTTGTTGATCTCATTCACCACGGGAATGATTTCTTTGGGGAGCTTTTTACTGGATAGCGGTTTAAGAAAACTGGCTTCCCGCCTGGATAAAGCTATTTCCAGTCGATTAAGCGGTTTTAAGGCATGCCCGACAATAATCCAGATCACGATGCCTAGAATCGGTAAACCAACCAGAAATTGCATCACCAGTTGAGCTGATATTTCATCGGTTAATTCGGCGCGGATCTCTTCCTTTTGTCCGACATGAATAACATATTCGCCATTTGAGCTGGAAATGCTGAAGACATGCCACACATGTTTATCGATATTGGTTTCACTGAAACCGTTAGCTGCGGAGGAAAAGGCAAATGTTGGCGCGCTTTCCGAGCGCAACAGCAAGCCGTCATTTTTGGACCATAGCTGGAAAGCGACTTTTCTTTCGTATTTATGGCCTAAAGCGCTTGCTTCCAAAAGCCCGTCAAACACTTCCCATAACTGATCGTCAATATTTTTTTTGCTTAAGCCGTGTATTGTAGACGCAGGTGAATTGCCCGAACGCAGTAACAAATCGTCCTCTTTAGCCCAGAGCTGAAAGGCGCTCTGTCTTTTATTTTTACGCCCCGTATAGGGGTGTAAGCGTTCATCAGTCTGCGTTTGCGCCCAATGCTTGGATAGCGAACCTTCCCGCACCAGGCTTTCCACAAACACATGCAGCACTTTTGCCGATTGCGCCAATTCGGCATCAAACAGACTGGCAACCTCGTCACGGGTGACTTTGTAACTCATATAGGCCGTCACTCCCCAGATCAACATGGATGCGGAAAGCAGGCTAAACAACAACAGCTGGCGTAGCGAATAATTCATTGATTCTCGGTGGTGACTACTTGGCAGTTAGAAAAATGGAACGCGGATGACGCGGATGAATATGATGAACGCAGATAATTCAAAAAAATCTTATACATCATAAATAATCAGCGTCATCTGCGTTCCATCATGTTTATATTTTATGGCTGAGTAGTTATTAATCTTCATCGATAATATAACCCACACCCCTGACGGTGCGGATAATGGACGGCTCAAGTTTTTTTCTAAGATGGTGTATATGAACCTCGACGGTATTGCTTTCTACATCCGAATCCCATGAGTACATGCTTTCTTCAAGTCGGGCGCGGGAAATAACCCGGCCGATATTACTCATTAAAAAACTCAGTATCTCAAATTCTTTTTGCGACAGATCGACCTTTTCATCATTCCAGGTAACCTGATGCGAGGCCGGGTCCAAAACAATACCCTTATATTCAATATTGGGAACGCTACGTCCCTCGTTTCTTCTCGCCAATGCCCTTAACCGGGCGCAAACTTCATCCAGTTCAAACGGTTTAATCACAAAATCATCGGCGCCGCTATCCAAGCCCATTACGCGATCGGGAACGGTATCCTTGGCGGTCAAGACCATTACCGGCGTTTCATCTTTACGTCCTCTTAACGCTTTCAAAATGTCCAGGCCTTCCATGTCCGGCAAGTTCAGATCCAGTACGATCAGCTCATAACTATTGATTTTCAGGGCCTCGTCGGCGAGCTTGCCGTTGGTTAGCCAGTCAACCGCATAACCTTCCATTTTTAAACCTTCGACCAGTCCTTCGCCCAGTATTTCGTCGTCTTCAACCAGTAACAGTCGCATATGCTCTCGCTTTAAAGTAGTTAGTCATCAACAAAAGGTGTAAGCGTAATCAAGCAAAGTTAAGTTCTACTTAAGCTTCATATAGGCTTTAAAGTCGACAAGGTGTCTTATTCGTCAGAGGTTCTCGTGTTAAACTGACAGCCATTTTAAACTATTTAGTAAAAAAATCTCTTGCCGCCGCTTAGTCTCTATATTCATATTCCCTGGTGTATTAAAAAATGTCCTTATTGCGATTTTAATTCGCACACGGTTAAATCCGAACTACCTGAATCGGCCTATATAGCTGCATTGCTGGATGATTTAGCCCTCGACATACAGCGCTATAATATCACCAGGCCGATAAGCAGCATTTTTATCGGCGGCGGCACGCCCAGTTTGTTTTCGCCTGAAGCGATTAACCGGTTATTACGCGGCATAGAGCAACAGCTGAGGCTTGAAAAGGGGTTGGAGATTACCCTCGAAGCCAATCCAGGCACTTTTGAAAGCCATAAATTCGCTGAGTTCAGGGCGCTGGGTGTCAACCGCTTATCGATCGGCATACAAAGTTTTAACGACCCCTTATTAAAAAAGCTGGGTCGCGTTCATTCGGCGCAGGAGGCCATTCATGCCGCCGAGATTGCCCACCAGTCAGGTTTTGACAATTTTAACCTGGATTTGATGTTCGGCTTGCCGGGTGCAAGTCCTGAAAGCAGTAAAATAGACATAGAAACGGCGATAAGTCTCAAGCCTACCCATATTTCCTTTTACCAGCTAACGTTGGAACCTAATACCTGGTTTCATAAGTTTCCGCCCAAACTGCCTGATGATGAAACAATCTTCCGCACGCAAAAAGAGTGTCAGCAAATATTGGCGGATCATGGCTATCAACAATATGAGGTCTCGGCCTATAGTAAACAAGGCTTGCAATGTCGACATAATGTAAATTATTGGCAGTTTGGCGATTATTTGGGCATAGGCGCGGGCGCTCACGGGAAAATCACCCAAACTCTACCGCAATCCATTATTCGCAGCTTTAAGCCCAAAAGCCCGGAACAATATTTAAGCAACTCGCATCAAAACGGCGGGGCCGACGTTATTGCTGTAGCGGAGCTGCCTTTGGAGTTTATCATGAATCATTTGCGCCTGAAGCAGGGCTTTAGTCTGGAAGCCTATCAAGCAACAACAGGTCTTGCACCCGCTACGCTGGAGCCCGCTTTATCCGCTTGTGTGAAACAAAACTTGCTTATCCGACAAAACAATCACTACTATTGCTCAGAACAAGGCTGGAACTTTCTGGACAATATTTTAGAAAACTTCATTTCTTAATTCGTGACTTCTTATTACCAATAGACAGCATTCAAAATCAAATCGGTTAAGCGCGATTAGTAATCAGACGATTAAAAGTCTTTCATTCACCACGAAGACACGAAGTTTTATTTTTTCGTGTCCTTCGTGTCTTCGTGGTGATAATCTTTTAAGTTTTTTAGCCTGTTTTTTTTTTGCGGATTTATCCGCTATTGAAGTTACCTTAATCCCTGCAAATTCACTACCCATAATTTATCATGCTTGATTATCAAAAAGACTTTATTTCCTATGCCCTGGAATGCGGCGTACTAAAATTCGGCGAATTCCAGTTGAAATCGGGTCGAACCAGTCCTTATTTCTTTAATACAGGTTTATTCAATACCGGCGCCCAGCTGGGCAAACTGGGGCAGTTTTACGCTCAGGCATTGATTCAATCCGATATTAAACCGGATATCCTTTACGGCCCTGCCTATAAAGGTATCCCGCTGGTCAGCGCTACATCGATTGCTTATGCCCGGTTAACCGGTGAAGATATTCCTTTCGCCTTCAACCGCAAAGAAGTAAAAGATCATGGCGAGGGCGGTAGTCTGGTGGGTGCTCCGCTACAGGGCAAGGTGCTTATCCTTGATGACGTGATTACTGCCGGTACTTCGGTCAGGGAATCCGTAGATATCATAAAAAATGCCCATGCAACACCGGCAGGCGTATTAATTGCTCTGGACAGGCAGGAAAAAGGCCAAAATGACGTTTCCGCCATTCAGGAAGTTAAAGATCAATTTGCAATGCCGGTGATTGCAATCATTACTCTGGCAAATATTATCGAATATCTAATGGATGATACTGCCTTGGAAGCACTGCACGCCGCATCTCTACTCGATGAGATAAAAGCCTATCAGCGTCTTTACGGCATTTAAAAGCTTGGTCAAAAATAAAACTATCTTAAGCTAACAGATCTTAATATATAGACTACAATTACTCAAAAAACACCGTCATCTGGCGATTGCGTGGGCAGATATTTGCCCATGCAATATCTGCATTGTCTACACGGATGTAGGTAAGGAGCGTGAGCATGGATGCAGGAGCACAAACCGATAATTTCGACTAACTTAAAAAATCATGTTAGCAATAAAAGGCGTACCATGAGGAATATGGAATTTAAACAACAAATGCACGAATATTCGGTATGGCGTGCAAAACTGGTTCAAGCTATAGAAATGTATCACCAATGGCGTAGCCGCTATGGTATGAATGATCCTCACAGTGCCGATACCATTCTAAATATTCTTAATGGCCTGCAATCGGACAAGATCACGCTGGCTTTTGTTGCTGAATTTTCCCGCGGTAAAACCGAACTGATTAATGCCCTGTTTTTTGCTGAAACAGGCGTCAGACTGCTACCATCTTCGCCGGGGCGCACTACCATGTCGCCCACCGAACTTTTTCACGATGAAAAAGGCGGCAATTATATCCGTTTACTCAATATCGAAAGCCGTCTTGAAGATATTTCACTGGCTGAGTTTAAAAAAAATCCGGATCGTTGGACCCAGATTGACCTGAACTGTGACTCGCCCACGCAAATGCAGGAAGCGTTTAAGGAACTGATCGCTACCAAGCAGGTTGCTCGGGACATTGCCGACAAGTTGGGCTTGTGGAACGAACGCGAAGCGGCAGAGCAGGGCATCATCAATCCGGAGAAAGTTGAGATCCCCTGCTGGCGCCATGCCTTGATCAGCTTTCCCCATCCGTTATTAAAAGAAGGCTTATCGATACTCGATACGCCCGGCTTAAATGCTTTGGGAACCGAGCCGGAGCTGACCCTAAGCATGTTGCCCAGCGCTCAAGCCATTATTTTTGTGCTTGCTGCCGATACCGGCGTTACCAAAAGCGACCTGGAAATGTGGCACAATCATGTTTGTAATAATCGTGGCGGCAGTAAACAGGGTTTAGCCGTAGTGATGAATAAAATCGATGCGATGTGGGATGATCTTGCCGATGAAAACGGCTATGAGGATTCCATTCGTTCACAAATCAAAACTTCGGCGACTACTTTAAAAGTAAACGAGAACGTCATTTTTCCCGTTTCAGCCAAGCAAGCCCTGCTTGCCAAGGTTAAAGACGATGGACCTTTGCTTGAGAAAAGCCGTCTGGCCGCATTGGAAAACTACCTTGCCAATGATATTTTAAAACAGCGCAAAAATATTCTACTGGGAACCATTACTCGTGATATTGGTTTTCTGGTTAACGAGTCTTCCAACTTAACAGCGGCTTCATTGGCAAATGCTGTTGCACAGCTTGATGAGTTCAAAAAGATTGATTTTCAAAACGAGGATATGACTAGCAAATTGATGGCCGAGACGCGGGATCGACAAAATCTTTACATGGCCAATGTCGAAAACTTTCAGGCCAGTCGCCGGGTTTTTGCCGTTCAAGCCCAGATGCTGATTGATTCATTCGCAAAAGAAAAAATTGATGGCATCATCAAAACCACTAAACATGACATGGCAAAGAGCCTGACAACCTATGGCATGAAGCAAAATATCCGTAAATTATTTGATGAATTGCGTGATCTGTTGCAGGACTCTGTCGATATTACCAATGAAACCCGGCGTCTGGTAAAGGCGATACACAAAAAATTTAAGGATGAATACGGCTTTAAGGAAATCGAACCGCAGCTGTTTTCGATCAAACAATACCAGATTGAACTGGAACAGATTTTTGATGAAGGTGAAGCCTTTCGCTCCAGCGCCAAAACCACGATGTCGGAACAAAGCATTGTTATCAACAAGCTTTACAGCACCCTGATCGCCAAGGCCAGAAATATACTTAGGCAGGCGCATGCCGATGCCACAACGTGGAGTAACGGCGTTTTAACGCCTTTGATGCATCAAATTAAAGATCATAAAAAACAGATTGAAGGCCGTCTGCAAATGCTGAGAAAAATCAACGAATCGAAAGACAGCATTATTGAAAACATTGCCAATCTTGAAGCGGAATTGGAACCGTTAAAACGGCAACGCGGAGAATTGGCTATCATCATTAACGCGATGCAGCTGGATGCCTAATCGGCTGTAGGGGCGACTAAAGTCGCCCCTACAAAGAATCCTGATCATTTTCCCTTTCTAAAAACCAAATCCCACACACCGTGTCCCAAGCGTATACCGCGCTGCTCGAATCTTGTTAACGGGCGGTATTCGGGGCGTTCACAATAGTCGCCGGTATGGCTGGTATTGCTTATACCAACGCCCGCCGATAATACTTGCAGCATGCTTTCCGCGTAATTTTGCCAATCCGTCGCCGCATGAAAGTAACCGCCAGGCTTTAATTTCCCGGCTAATAATTCAACAAAGGCAGGGCGGACGATACGCCGTTTATGATGTTTATTTTTCGGCCACGGGTCGGGAAAGAACAGATGCACGCCGGCCAGACTATTGTCGGCAATCTTGTGCTCGATAATATCAATGGCATCGTGACAATAGATTCTGACGTTGGTCAGACCTTGTTGATCCAGCAGCAGCATTAAATGCCCGACACCCGGTTTATGCACTTCAATGCCGATATAATCATTTTCGGGATTGGCTGCCGCCATCTTCGCCAGACTGTCGCCGGTGCCGAAACCTATTTCAACAATCAATGGTGCTGCACGGCCGAAAACCTGGTTAAAATCATAGTCGGCATCAGGATCGAGACAATATCTGTCCCAATGATTGTCCAAAGCCAATTGCTGGCCTTGGGTAATTCGTCCTTGCCGACGGATAAAGCTACGGATTCTGTGCGAGGGATTTTTTTCAGGAGAGAGCATAAGAACTAAGGGTCATAAAGGGCGCCCGGCCGGGCGCCCCTGCAAAATTAAAAAAACAAACCGTCTATTGGCGATGATGCGGAAGCAAAACGCCTGCGCGGCATGCGTCCCGCTAAAAACGCTTCCCTGCCGGCTTCGATGCCTTTGCGCATGGCCGAAGCCATCAATATCGGATTTTTAGCGGCGGCAATCGCGGTATTCATCAATACCCCGTCACAACCCAGCTCCATCGCAATGGCGGCATCGGAAGCCGTACCGACACCGGCATCGACCAAAATGGGTACATTGGCATTTTCAACGATAGTCAAAATGTTATAGGGATTGCGCACACCCAAACCCGAACCGATCGGCGCGGCCAACGGCATTACCGCCACGCAACCGATATCTTCCAGTCTTTTGGCGGCAATCGGGTCGTCATTGGTGTACACCATCACATCAAAGCCGTCTTTAACCAGCAGTTCGGCGGCTATATACGTTTCCGCCACATCGGGAAACAAGGTTTTTTGGTCGGCCAATACTTCCAGCTTGACTAGCTTGTGGCCGCCGAGCAATTCTCTGCCCAAACGACAGGTTCTTACCGCATCTTCTGCGGTATAGCAACCGGCAGTATTGGGCAGAATGGTGTATTTGTCCGGTGAAATGACATCCAGCAAATTAGGCTCGCCCGGATTTTGGCCGATATTGGTGCGGCGAATCGCCACCGTTACAATTTGCGCACCGCTGGCCTCAATGGCCAGGCGGGTTTCTTCCATATCCTTATATTTGCCGGTGCCGACCAGCAATCTTGAATGATACTTTACCCCGGCAAGCATGAAAGAATCATCCTGCCCGCCGCCAATCGCATGCACAATTTCCAGGCGATCTCCGGCCTGTAGCGCCTGGGTATCGTATTGCTGGAACGGCAAAATTTCCTTATTCAATTCAATCGCAATTTTTTTGCCGGTTAACCCCAAGGTGGTAACCACATCGGCAACCCGGCTGTTTTCAGCGCAGTCACGGGTTTCGCCGTTAACATAAACTATCATTTGCTTAAACTCCGGCTGGTGTCGACGGTTCTGCGTTTTTGTACCGCTTGCGCCAGCTCTCTTAACAACGGAACGGTATCATCCCAGGACAAACAGGCATCGGTAATGCTTTGGCCGTAGACTAACGGCTGTCCATCAACAACCTTTTGACTGCCTGCCTTAAGATGGCTCTCGATCATCACGCCCATAATTCGATGGTCGCCGTTGGCGATTTGTCCGGCGACATCATCGCCGACTATCAATTGCCGCTGGCATTGTTTCAAACTATTGGCATGACTGAAATCAATCATGATATTCGGCTTTAGCTCAGCATTCGCCAAGCCTTCAGCGACCTGCTCCACACTGACTGCATCATAATTAGGGCGATCATTGCCGCCTCTTAAAATGATATGCACATCTTCATTTCCGGTGGTTGAGAAAATAGCCGAATGACCGGCTTTGTTCAGCGAGATAAAGTGATGCGGGCTCATCGCCGCGCCTATCGCATCAATGGCGATTTTGATCGTGCCATCGGTGGAGTTTTTAAAGCCGACAGGGCAAGATACGCCCGAAGCCAATTCACGGTGTCCCTGACTTTCGGTGGTTCTGGCGCCGATTGCGCCCCAGGCGATCAGGTCCGAAACATATTGCGGCGTGATTAAATCCAGGTATTCGGTTGCGGCCGGAACGCCCGCTTCATTCACATCCAGCAACAAGCGTCTGGCTATGCGCAAGCCTTTGTTGATATTAAAACTGGAATCCAGGTCAGGGTCGTTAATCAGGCCTTTCCAGCCCACCGTGGTGCGCGGTTTCTCAAAATAGACCCGCATCACGATCACCAGATCATCTGCTAACTCATCTTTAACCGCTTTCAAAAGTCGGGCATATTCATGCGCGGCTATCGGGTCATGAATGGAGCAAGGGCCCACCACCACGACCAGCCGGTCATCCAGACCGGTCAGTATTTTGTGGATGTCCTGCCGGGCCAGTGCAGTCGTTTGCGCCGCAGCCTCGCTAATCGGCATTTCAGTATGAACCTGAACAGGGGCTATGACTTCTTTAGTCCCGCAAATTCTCAAGTCATCAGTGTTATATTTTGTATGCATGAAAGCTATCAACCCGTTACAGGATTATTGTCAGAATTTATTATTTTAACCGATTTTAAAATTGTTTTGTTAGAGTTCTTGCCGCCTTAAACACGGCTACCCCTCAAGTCATGCCAATTGGTTCCGGGCAAAATCAAATTGACCGCTTAATAAAACCGATAAGAATACAATCAATATTTTATGGGAGATAGCGCTACTTTTTATATAGAGAAAGCCATATTTTTGGAAACAGAGTCATAGTAGCCAGCTGATTAAGGTCGTTATTTAATTAAACTGTGTTATTTAACACACTAAAAATAGGTCATATGACTCACTTTCATTAAAACACAGCCCCGATAAAAACGCATAGTCCGTACAGGACAAGCTCATTAAAATTAAGAAGAATGGAAATTAATTCACAACTAAAGAGTAAGCAATTGATTACGATAAATTAAAAAGTTAAGTGCGGTAGTCCTGATAGTCGGTATTGCTATGAGCTTGGTGGCTTGGCATGCAATGTGCTGTTATGAACAGATTACCCATGACTATAAAAATTAAAACAATGAAAAAGTATCTACTATTGCTGGGAATAACTTATTTAGGCTGCGGAGTTGCAGCCGAACCCGCCAAGACTAAAAAGACAGATAAACAAGCTCAGACAAGAAGCGATAAATATCAGGGCGAGGAGATGGTGACCTACGGCACTACGACCGATAGAAAGTTTCCGGATACCGCCAAGGCAACACCTACCTATACTATCGATGCAGCGGATGTTAAAACAAAAATTAATGCGACAACGGTTGAGGATACTATCAGATATGCTCCAGGCGTATTGATCCGCAAACGGTTTATGGGTGATCCGAACGGCACTTTGGGCATACGCAGCTCAAATTCGTTCCAAACTGCGCACAGCATGGTTTATGCCGATGGGATGCCATTGCACAATCCGTTGCGTACTACCTTCAGCGGAGCGCCCAGATGGTCGATGGTGTCGCCCAGCGAAATCGACTCGGCGGAAGTGCTTTACGGCCCGTTTTCGTCGCAATACAGCGGCAATTCGATGGGCGGTGTGATTAACCTGAACACTAAAATGCCGGAAAAATTCGAAGCCCAAATGGATGCCACCGGCATGTTTCAGGATGTCCATCGGTCGGGGCGGAATGAAACGTTAATGGGTTATAAAACCTTTATTTCGGCAGGCGACCGGATCGATAAGTTCAGCGTTTGGGCCTCTTATAACCGTTTTGAAAACGAGGGGCAGCCGCAGACCATCAATGCCGCCGCTTTAACTACGGCAGCAGGCGGAACCGCAGTGACCGGAGGCGAGGGTTACCAGACAACGACCGAAGCCCCGGCGATTGCCTACGGCGACAACGGCGTTGCCCAGCAAACGACGGATCTGTTCAAGGCCAAATTCGCTTATGACTTTACCGAAGAGCTGCAAGGGCGTTTTACCATTGCCTACGAAGATCGCGTAGGAAAAGTTGACGACCCGAACAGTTTATTAAGGGATGCGGCAGGCAATAAAGTATGGGGAGGAGCCACCGCTGCAGGACTGTCAGCCAGTCAAAACTACAGAACAGCCGGCGGGAAACGGTTTGCCGTTCCAGGTTCGGTTTTCTCGGTCAGCGACTCGGAGCGCCAGGCGCTAAACTATGGCTTGGGTTTAAAAGGCAAAATCTCGGATAACTGGAGCATCGATACGACCGCCAGTTATTACGACGCGTTCAAGGACAGAACCATCAGTTCAAATCTCAATCCCAACCATCCGCTAAGCCAAAACAAAGGCCAGGTTTCCGATGAAAAACCCTGGTGGGCCACTTACGACCTGAAGTTGGCGACCGACAAATTTATGGGCAGGGATGATTTGTCCTTTATGGGCGGCTATCAGTTTAATCACGCCAGCCTGAACCTGGATGTTTACGACAGCAATAACTATAAGGCCGGAACTGCCGATATTAAAAGAAGCGACAGCGGCGGCGCAACTCAAACCAACAGCGCTTTTTCGCAGTTGGAATGGCGGTTTCTGCCCGACTGGAGCGTAATGGCCGGAGGACGATTTGACCATTGGCAAGCGATTGACGGTCATGTGCATACTTTTGGCGCGACAAACAATATTCAAAACTATGCCGATCGCGATGCCTCCCGCATTTCGCCTAAAGCGTCGCTGGAATATTCGCCCGACAACTGGACTTTCCGCTATTCGTTTTCCAAAGCATATCGTTTCCCGATTGCCGAAGAAATGTTCGCCAGCTTATCCAGGCTTAACAGCGCAACTTTTTCGGCTCCCGGCTTGGGGCCTGAGGCGGGTTATTTCCATAACTTCATGACCCAATACGATATTCCCAGAGGTTATCTGCGCGCCAATTTCTTTTTTGATCGAATCAACAATGAGATTAACAGCACTCAGGTAACCATTAACGGCCAGACTACAACAACCTTTCAGCCGATTGATCAAACAGAAGCCATTGGCGTGGATCTGACTTTTCAACAGAACGAGGTGTTTAACCTGCCAGTGGATTTAATGGCGAATACCACGATCATGAATAAACAGATCACCAAGCATAACCCTATCGGAACTAACAGCATCAACTACACCGGCAAAGAGTGGGATCGCCTGCCCCAACTGCAAATCAACGGCTCGGCAACTTACCATATTACACAGCCATGGGCAGCGTCAGTAGGCGTCCGTTATCGCAGCGACTCGTTTCAAACTTTGGCTAACACCGACACCGCGGCAAATGTTATGGGGGGTACCGATGAATCTACCTTTGTCGATTTAAAAACCTCTTATCAATTGCCGATTAACCCAAAACTGAAAAGCACCATCTCAGCGGGGATCGATAACGTTTTTGATGCCAATGCCTTTGAAAATCATCCTTACCCGCAACGCACTTATTTTGTTAGTGCGTCGCTGAAATATTAACCGAAACGTATCACATAGTTTTTTGAGCGGCACAGGGATGTGCTGCTTTTAAGCGCTACTTATAATAATAATTTTTTAGGAGGACTCTATGACACATTCCAAACCGCCTTATCCGCTCAACTCCAGACGGGCTTTGATCTGCTTGCTGATATTAGCAACCCCGCTCGCTACGGCCGAAACCAGGCAAAATGTTAACGGAAAAAAAGCCCCCGCGGATAAATCCAAAGCGGTGATGGCAGACATGACGGTAACCGAGAAAATAAAGCCGACTGCCAAGGAAAGATACAAGCTGCCGACGACGACAGAAAGCGTCACCCGCGAAAAAATCGATAACACCATCAATTCCATGAATGCCGAGGATACGATTAAATATTTGCCCAGCATTCAAGTGCGTAAACGCTATATCGGCGACACCGGTGCACCGGTGGGCTGGCGCACTTCGGGTACAGCCGCCAGCGCCCGCGGCCTGATTTATGCCGATGGCATCATACTGTCTTCCCTGCTTGGTAATAATAACGGCCCCACCGGTGCGCCGCGCTGGAATATGGTGTCGCCCTCGGAAATTGAACGGGTTGATGTGATGTATGGGCCTTTTTCAGCGGCGTATTCAGGCAATTCGATCGGCGGCGTGATTGACATCACTACGCGTATGCCGGAAAAGTTTGAGGCCGGCGGCGAAATAAAATCGGCTTGGCAGGATTTTGGTTTTTATGGCAAGAAAAAGACTTATGACTCACAGGAATATTCTTTTAATGTCGGTGATCGTTACAAAGACCTGTCATTTCGTTTTGATGTGAGCCATCTGGATAGTCATAGCCAGCCTATCTCCTATGTGAATCCTATTGCAACGACTTACGCTACTGCTGCTGCCAAAACTGCTGCTTTAACTGCGGCGACGGATGTAACAGGAGCGGTTGCCAACTTGAATGGGGCGGGTGTTCCCGCGCAAGTGCTGGGCGAGTCTGCGCTCAATCACACCGTGCAGGATAACTTCAAATGGAAATTCGGCTATGACCTCACCCCGACCATCCATGCGGCCTATACGCTGGGACTATGGCAGAACGACAATAAGGCCGGTTTTAACAGTTTTCTGCGCAATGCCAATACCGGCGCTGTAGTAAATAGCGGCAACGTTAAAATGGGTGGAAATGTCTATGCTGCCAGTTTTGCAGAAACCAGGGCAGAACAAATGCACTGGTCGCATGGCATGAATCTAAAATCCGACACCGGCGGCGTATTCGACTGGGATTTGGCAGGCAGCGTGGTCGAATACGGCGAGGATCTTAGCCGCACATCGACACAAACGCCTGCGCAAGCCGCTAACAACGGTACAGGCACAGTTACCAGCTTGACCGGAACCGGCTGGCAAACCGCCGATGCCAAGGGTATATGGCGCCCCGGCGTCGATCTGCTGGGCAAGCATGAGGTCAGCTTCGGTTTTCACCACGACTTATATAATCTGGATAATCCGCAATATACCGTTAGCAACTGGCAAACCAGCACCGTTGGCAGTATTAGATCCGATTCGCAAGGCAAGACCCAAACCGAAGGCTATTGGCTACAGGATGCCTGGGACTTTACTAAAGACTGGAACCTGACGCTGGGCGGCCGCCTGGAAAACTGGCATGCTTTCGATGGCTATAATGCTGCTTTAGCAGGCACTCCCGCCACACTCAAGTCGATCAATCAGGCAGACCGCAATGACCTGCAATTTTCGCCCAAGGCCAAGTTGACCTGGAAGCCTTTGGATCGAGTACAAACAGGCTTGTCCGTCGGCCAGGCCTATCGCTTTCCTACCGTGACAGAGTTGTTTCAAACTGCAACTACGACTACTGCCCCTATTAGCCTTATCAATGGAAATCCCAACCTTAAACCCGAAGAAGCGCTGTCTTCCGAGCTGTCCGGCGAATACTTTCTGGATCAGGGCAAATTGCGGCTTAGCTTATTTCAGGAGCGGGTAAAGGATGCCATTTTTACGCAGCAAGGCTTTTTACCCACTGGAGGTACTGCCAGTACAATTCAAAATGTCGGCGAAACTCAAACTTACGGTGTCGAATTTGCAGGCGAAGCCAGCGATGTAGGCATACAGGGCATTGACCTTTCCGGTAGCGCCACTTGGGCTGATTCCAGAATTACCGAGAACGCTGCTGGAGATGCGGCTGCCGCTGCTACGGCGGTTACTGCCGCCAACCCTTACGCCAACCAGCCTTCAACCGGCAAACGCCAGCCCAGGGTTCCCGAGTGGCGCGCCAGCGCAACCATTGCCTATCGTCCGACCGACAAGTTGACCACCTCGGTAAGCGGCCGTTACAGTAGCCCGCAGTTTAGCCAATTGAACAACAGCGATATCAATCCCGGAACTTCTGGATCGGGCGGTACCGCTTACTTCATTGTCGATTTGCGCACCAAATATCAAATCACCAAGCAAGTCAGCGCTTCTGCGGGTATTGATAACGTCAGCAATCAGGAAGTCTGGTTATTTCACCCTTTCCCTTCACGCACTTATTTTGCCGAGTTGAAGTATAATTATTAAGCATTGTAGTGGGCAGGCTTTATCTGCCCACCAGAAGCGGTGGGCAAACAAAAAGACGTTTGCCCACCCTACCCATATTTCTTAGGCATTATTATGAAATCCCTTACTTCTTTTCTATTTCTTGCAACGCTGGCAGTCTCCGGCTGTGCAAATGACACGACTGTAAAACTCGCAGACGATGCCCAACAACAGCACGCACATCATCACTCGGCAGCAGCAAAAAGCGCTTGCGCTGATTCCAAGGCGCCGCCAGCCAACATATGCGCCGAAACGATAAGCGCCGCGTTCGACAGCAAGGGCGTGCTATGGATTGCCTGGATGAATAATGATCACGTTTATGTGCAATCATCGGACGATAAGGGGCTCAGCTTTACCGCGCCGGTGATGGTCAATGCCGTCGCCGAAAAAATAGAAGCCAAAGGCGAATATCGCCCGAAAATAAAGCCGGATGCAAAGGGCAATATTTATTTGACTTGGACATTGAAGCTGGAAGGCCGTCATAGCGGTCACATCCGCTTTAGCCGTTCGACTGACGGCGGACAGCATTTTTCCACTCCGGTTACTGTTAATGATAATCCGGACATTATCAGTCATCGCTTCGACAGCATGGCGATCGGCAAGAACGGCGAAATCTTTATTGCCTGGCTGGATGCCCGCGATGTTGAAGAAGCAAAAAAAGCAGGCAAAAAATTTGAGGGCTCTTCGCTGTATTACAGCTGGTCGGACGATGGCGGACAGCATTTTTATCCCAATAAAAGAATCGCCACCCATACCTGTCAGTGCTGCCGATTGGATACTGCAATAGCGCCTGACAATACGCCGGTCATCACCTGGCGGCATGTTTTTGAAGGCGGCATCCGCGATCACGCACTGGTTAAATTCAACGATTGGAATACCCCCGGCGATACCCACCGTTTAGGTCAGGATAACTGGAAAATCGATGCCTGTCCGCATCACGGCCCCGGCCTGTCAATTTCCGATTCCGGCATTTATCATGCGGTATGGTTCAGCAATTCGCCCACCAGTCAGGGACTGTTTTATGCCTACTCGACCGATTCCGGGCGGCATTTTTCCACGCCGGTTAATTTCGGCAAGGAAGGCGCAGGCCATCCGCATGTGCTGGCTTTAGGAGCACGGGTCAATGTGGTTTGGCAGGAGTTCGACGGCACCAACAATGTTATCAAGCTGATCAAATCCGCCGACGACGGCAAAAGCCGGTCGAAGCCGGAAGTGATTGCCCAAACCGTCCAGTCCGGCGATCAGCCATTTTTGGTCAGTGACGGGCAGAAGATATATCTTTCCTGGAAAACCCAGCAGCAGGATTATCAATTAAAGCCTATTGATGAGTAGGGTCGTGGGACGGGCTAAACAACATGCAGCCCAATCCACCAAAAGAATTGTCCACGAAAGACACGAAAAAAATGGAAAGTATCGTGTTATGGGATTTTTCGTGCTTTTCGTGTCTTTCGTGGACCGTGTTTTTTTCTACGGATCAGATTCTTGATGGGCTGTTCTTTCTCGGGAATCACCTTAAGCCGAATCATTTAAAAATTAATTATGTTCCCAAATAAAACCCTGCTTGAAGCCAGACAACTGGTGGTCAATTATAAAAACCATCGTGCGATTGATGGGCTCGATTTATCGGTTCCGGCAGGTTGCGTTTATGCTTTGTTGGGAGGCAATGGCGCGGGGAAAACCTCGACCATCAACACCTTTTTGGGTTTCAATCGGCCGACTGGCGGCAATGTCTTTATTGATGGCGAATCGCCCGACCAAAACCCCACCGTGGTTCGCGCCAAGCTGGCGTACTTACCGGAAAATGTTGCGCTCTATGAATACATGAGCGGCCTGGAAAACCTGAGCTTTTTCTGTACGTTGGCCAATATCCGCATATCCCGCCAGCATGCGCACGATTTGCTGATGAATACAGGCTTGCAAACCGATGCCCATGATCGGCGTGTTTCGACTTATTCGAAGGGCATGCGCCAGAAAGTCGGTTTGGCTATCGCTTCGGCAAAACAGGCGAAAGTCATGCTGCTCGATGAACCAACCTCCGGGCTTGATCCCAGTGCGGCCAATGATTTTGCCCGGCGGATACGGGCGGCAGCCGATTTGGGCATGGCGGTGCTGATGGCGACTCATGATCTGTTTAATGCCAAACAGGTCGCAGATCGTATCGGCATCATGAAAGCGGGCCGTCTGGTTGAAGAGTTCGATGCGCACACCGTGGCGCATGATGAGCTGGAGCACAAATATCTGGCGCATGCACGGGGCCTGCTTTGATTATTGCGATTATCCACAAGGAATTGCTGGCAGTGCTGCGGGACGGAAGGCTGCTGGTGTTGGCCTTTTCGGTCTTCGCCGTGTTGATCGGATTTTTTCTGGCTTCCGTCGCCGAACATCAGCAAATGCAGCTGGAAAAACAGACCGTTGGCGCAACCGCCAAAGAACAATGGGATACGCAAGGCGTCAAGAACCCGCATGCGGCGGCGCATTTCGGCATTTATGTATTCAAGCCGGATTCGCCACTGGCATCGGTAGAGCCCGGATTGAGACAATATACGGGGCAGACGCTCTGGCTTGAACCGCACAAACGCAACGGCGCGCGTTTCAGTCCGGCGGCCGATCAGGGCTTAGCCGGTCGCTTCGGGCAGGCCAGCGCCGGTTTTGTGTTATACGCACTGCTTCCGCTGCTGGTCATTGCGCTGGCCTTCAACGCGGTAACCCAGGAACGGGAGCTAGGCACCTTGCGCATGCTGCACAGTTTGGGGGTATCTGCGACCAGACTGCTATTGGGCAAGTTTATCGGTCTGTTGCTGGCTTTTATGGTGGTGTTGTTGCCGGCAATGGCGGTTGCGATCATTATTCTGTATCAAAATTTCGACCTCGCCGGTGACGATATACTCAGGCTGTCTGCATTGAGCGGTACTTTTTTTATGTATTATGCGGTATTCGCGGCCTTGGCAATGTCTACCTCGATCCATTTTAAAAGCAGCCGTCTGGCTTTGTTTACCCTAGTGGCATTCTGGACAAGTAGCGTATTGATTGCGCCGCGATTGGGCGCGGCAGCCGCAGAGATGATGGTGCCGATACCCTCAGCTACGGCGTTTTGGGCGGGTATTAAAAAAGACATTCAGCAAGGCTTGGATAACGATGGCGATCATCAGGCCCGAGAGGCCTTATTCAAGAATCAAATGTTAAAGCAGTACGGCGTGGCACAGGTTGAAGACTTGCCGGTGGGGTATGCCGCACTCAAGCGCAGTTTTAATGACAGTTATTCCGAACGGGTCCACGCCCTGCATTTCGATAGACTGAGCGATGCGTTCGAACGCCAGAGCCGGTTTATTCATATCGCTTCGCTGCTCGGCCCAAGCATCGCTATGCGTTCGGTGTCCATGACATTATCAGGCATGGATTTGGCGCATCAGCGACATTTTGAGGATGCGGCCGAGAAGTATCGTCATTACTTTATCGGCCTGACCGATGATTGGGATCGTGAACGCAGCCACGGCACGGAGCGCGGCGCTCTGGGCCATGATTCCGACTGGGGTGGCGTCAAGGCATTCAGTTATACGCCGCCCTCGGTGAGCTTTGCGCTGCATCATGCGCCGGCCGACCTGCTGGTCTTGCTGGCTTGGCTGGTCGCCGCGCTGATATGGCTGCTGTTTTCTGCGAAGAGGCTTAAGCCATGATGAGTTTGTTGCAAGCCGAGTGGCTGCGGTTCATCCGCAACCAGGTCAATCTGTGGGTCATTGCCGCGTTCTTTACTCTGTTGGCGGCTAGCGCGATATGGTCGGGACTTGCCGCCAGTGAGTTTCGTGCCAAAGCATTTGGTGGGCGCGAATTTATTCGCGCTGCTGCTATAGACGCGAATAAATTCGCGCCCACAGAAATGCACGATGCACCCGGTATCGGCAAAGGCCACTACGCATCCAAGCCGGCTGATAGTACAACCGCGTGTCTTCCGGCGCTCGGCGGTTTGGCATTGAGCGTGCGGCAAATGGATCTGCTCGGTTCCGAACTGCGCATATCAACCCGCAGCCGCTATACCGATGGCCGCAACAGCGATCAGTTGTTCAATCCGTTGCTGCGCGAACTGGGCTTGCTCGATTTTGCAAGCATACTCGCGTTATTGTTGCCGTTGACCGTGATAGCCGTCACTTACGGCTTGGTGCAGGAAGATCGGGAGCGGGGCGTGTGGCGTTTGGTTTGCGCGCAAATGCCCCGCCCCTGGCTGTTGGTATTTGCCGCGCTCGCCGTGCGTCTGGTTATGGTGCTGATGCCTGCCGTCGCGGCATCGCTGCTTGCGTTTATGCTGGACTCCGGTTCCACCCTTTACGCGGCAACGCATTGGCTGGTTTTTGCCGGCGTGTTTGCCGGGGTGTGGATTGCGATTTCAGGGTTGTTTTTGTTGTTGCCTGTTTCGTCGGGTGCAGCGGCGGTGGGCTTGTTAGGCGTGTGGTTGGTCACGACGTTTGCGGTACCGGCGGGTTTGAGCTGGGCGGCGAACGGCATACAATCCATGCCTTCCCGGCTTGAGGCAATTGTCGATATTCGCCGTGTTCAGGCGCAAACTTCTAAGCAGCAGGCCGAATTGCTGTCAGCCTGGTATCAGGCGCATCCTGACATCAAGTCCTTGAAAGAGCCGCCCCGCGAGGTTGCCGGTCTGCCCGCGAACCTGGAGCTTGATAGCAAGGTACGGCCGCTGATGTATCGCTTCGATGAAGTCAGGAAGACTCATTTTGAGTTTATGGAACGTTGGTCCGCTCTTTCGCCCGGACTTGCCGCCGTATTGACGGCTGACCGTTTGGCGGGTATCGATGCCCCCCGCTATGCCGAATACATTCAAACGGCCAATCAATTTGAAGACCGGTGGCGGGCGTTTTTTGTCCCTGGAATCATGGGCAAGCAAGGCATGTCGCCGTCGGATTATGGGCAGCTGCCCGTAATGAAACCTTTGCCGACGACTGACACGGTATGGACGGTCATATTAAGACAGTCGCTGATCGGCATTTTGTTGCTACTGGTATTGATAACTTTGTGTAACCAATTCGGAAGGCCGTAAAACACGGTTTAAAACTGATTGATAATAAATAGTCGACTAGGCATGAAGCGTACTTTATGCTTGCTCATTTTAACGATATAAGGACCCGGTTTATGGAAATTATTTACTTTTTATTGCACTTACTCAAAGATCCTCTGACGACGCTGCAAGATTTTCTGGCGCATTACGAGATGCTTACTTATGTGATTTTGGCGGCGATAATTTTTGTTGAAACCGGCTTAATCGTCATGCCGCTGCTGCCAGGCGATTCGTTGCTGTTTGCGGTGGGTCTATTGGCGTCATCGACAGGGAAACTGGATATTCAAATCATCATTCCGTTGCTGATTAGCGCGGCTTTGCTGGGCGACAATGTCAATCATTTCGTCGGCAAGCATTTTAGTAAGTTCGTTAAATCACGGGAACAGATTTTATTTTTTAAGCGGGAATACATTACCCAAACCGAAGCATTCTACGAAGAACATGGAGGCAAAGCCGTTATTATGGCCCGTTTTGTCCCGATCATTCGCACCATTGCCCCCTTCGTAGCGGGTGCGGGCAGCATGAAATACTCAAAATACATTATTTTTTGCATCATCGGCGCAACCTTATGGGTTACGAGCATAACCTTAACCGGATATTTTCTCGGCTCGAATGAATGGGTCAAACACAATTTCGAGAAAATCGTTTTGGGTATTATTTTTGTGTCGTTCATGCCAATGGTTTGGCAGTTTGCAAGGGTTAAATTGCTGAAACAACCTCAATCTATTTAAAGTTTTTCATTTTCCGCAATTACTGCCGTGACCGTGCGGAGTAAAATACAGCTAAGGCTTCCTTGTCCGGAATCTGAACATAACAAATGCACAATCGATGTTGAAAAAGGTAATATCCCCTATGTTTTTATTTAACAGCCATGAAGGCGGCCTGGCCGACCGGAATTTAGAGCCTTCGGGTGACGAGACGAGTCCGTTAGTGCAAAAAAAACCATCATTATTTGCAACCTTAACCGGCGAAGAACACCCACGTTTTATGGGTGGATTACTGTTGACTTTAGTGTTGCTGTTGCATATATGGGCGGGGCTTTGGCTTTTAAAACCAACGGAGAAACCCAAAACGCCATCGCTGATGGTCATGGAGGTCTCGCTGGTTTCTACGCCGAGTCAAAAAGCCGAAATTACACCGCCGGCGCCACCAAAACCAGTGCTGCCAAAACCTGAACCGCCGAAAAAACAACCTGTCAAACAGCCGGTCAAGAAAAAAATGCCGGTTATTCCTAAGCAGGCGGAGCTACCAAAACCGCAGACTATTGCTGAAGAAAAGCCCGCGCCTTCCAATTCCGCGCCGACACCTTCAGTTTCAGCGCCACAATCCGTTAGTCGGCCTGCTCCTGCTGTAGTCAGCAGTGAACCGAGAATCAGTACCGGTGTCATTCCATTGGAACGTATTCCTCCCAAGTACCCTGCGCGGGCTGCTAATCGTCATATTGAGGGCTGGGTTAAAATCGAATTTACTATTACCACGAGCGGTACAGTTGAAAATGCCGTAGTTGTTGAGGCGGAACCCGCCGAAATCTTTGACGAGGCTGCGTTGAAAGCGATTAATCAATGGACCTTCAAAGAAAAAATAGTTAACGGTGTAGCGGTTGAGCAGCGCGCTGTTCAGACGCTGCAATTTAAATTAACACGATAATCGGTTTGCGTTTTACCGGATTACATTGACCTTGTTAGGACAAAGTAAGCAGGTGGTCACGAACTTTAAAAAAAGCGATCAGTTCGATAATTGCACCCATTAATTTTATTTGAATAACTAAAAAAGGAGATCTTAATGCCCTATCATATTGCGCCAGAAGTTATTATCGACGGTACCTTATACACGTTGCTGGCTTTCTCAGTGGTCACCTGGACATTGATTCTTTTCAAGATCTGGCAGTTCACCAAGAATAGTTTTTATAATCGGGCCTTTAACAAGGCGTTTTGGGATGCGGCCAATCTGGAGCAGGCAAAAACTTTACCGGCAGAGATAGCCAGAGGGCCGCAAGCGCGGATTGCGCAGCAAGGTTTTGCATGGATGAACGAAAGTCAGCAGTCTGAGGGCAAGAGTCTTAAATATCGCGGCGTTCCGTCTGAATTACTCGAACACTCCCTGCTTGTTCAAATGCAGCAAGAGCAACATGCAATGGAAAGCGGCCTGACAATGCTTGCCAGTATCGGCAGCACTGCGCCGTTCGTCGGCTTGTTCGGAACAGTGTTGGGCATCATGCACGCGATGCATGAGATCACTGCAAGCGGCTCGACCAGTCTTAATGTGGTGGCCGGTCCCATCGGCGACGCATTGGTCGCCACTGCAATCGGTATCGCGGTCGCCGTACCGGCGGTACTGGCCTATAACTTTTTCTTGCGCCGAGTCAAACAGCAACGTGCCGGTTTGGAAAATTTTGTCGTCAGTTTTATGCATATCGCCTCAAGTGCGAACGTCAACGGTAAGGAATAGGCATGGCTTTTAAACCGCAATCGGAAGACGAAGGAGCAATGAGCGACATTAATGTCACTCCGCTAGTCGATGTAATGTTAGTGCTGGTGATTATTTTATTGGTGACCGCGCCGTTACTCACGCAATCCGTGCATGTTACTTTACCTAAAACCGCCGAGACTACAGCGGATATTAAAGAACAACCGTTACAGCTCGGTATCGATGCGCAGGGAGGCATAACACTGAATAAGCTGCCACTCGCGGATCTTGCAGCATTGGAAACAGCGCTGAAGGCTGAGCTTCTAAAAAACCCTGAAATCGGCTTGCATTTATACGCCGATCAAGATGTCGTTTATGCAAAAGTCGCCGAAGTCATGGCAACCGTGCAACACTCCGGGATCGCTAAAATAGCGTTCGTAACTGAAAAACAGTAATACACTTCCAACATAAACCACGAAGAAACATACGGAAGCATTCGTATGTTTCTTCGTGGTTTATTAACAGTTTATATACACTCTGTATACAGTTCACTCATTGATTAAAGAAGGCTTTCAGTTTAGTTTTAATTGATGTGCATGGGGACGGCAATATCAATCCCATAGACTAAGTGTATATTAAGATACTCGCTTTTAAACCTTTTATTCGAAAACCCCTATGCCTCCTATCTCTATTGTTCCTTTTTCGCCAGTTGGACTTATCGTGCTGAGCGTATTTGTTATCGGCTTGGCGATGATTATCTTCGAGGTCCAGTTGGCGATGGACAAGTTCAAGCCCGCTTTGATGATGATGTCCTCGGTAGCTATTATCGGTATTTATTATTGGTTCAGCGGCGACGATCCTGAGCGATTCAAGCCCTTGATTGCGATGCAGGCGGCGACTAAAGAATCGTTATTTGGGTTGATCGCTTTTATGGCGTTTATGTGGATGATTGTTGAGATTCTCAACGAGCGCAACGTCTTCGCTGCTATGAATCAAGCGTTAATGAATCGGGGCTTGGGAGCGAGAGGTTTGTTCTGGGTGATGGGCTTATTGTGCGCGTTGTTGAGTCCCTTTATCAGCAGCTTGACTACCACCATGATTTTCGGTAAATCCATCAGCAATGTTTCAGCAAATCCGCGCTATACCCACTTGGTCTTGTGCAATACCATTATCTCGTCTAACAGCGGCGTTTGGTTTATCGGCACTTCGACCAGTCTGATGGTGATTTTGGCTGACAAGGTCGCCATGACCGACTTGCTGATGTTATTTCCGGCAGCGATTTTCGGCTGGTTTCTAAGCGCCCTGGTGCTGGATCTGTTTTACCTGAAAAAACTCGACACCGACACATTGCTTAAACCCAACACGGCGGCAGAAGGTATCAAACCCGGCGGGCTTAGTCTTGCATTCGTTTGCGCCTTCGCTATTATCGGAGCCGTGGTATTGAACATGGTGTTGCATGTCGATATTGAGTTCGCACTGGGTAGCGGTTTGGGTTTGGTGGTGATGTATATTTGGGTGTTAAAGACAAAATGGTGTGGTATTGAGATTAACCTGGACGTTCAGCTACAAAAGGTTGAATGGGCAACATTAATGTACTACATCGGCATCATCACCGGCATGGCGGCCCTCAATCATGTCGGCTGGCTGTCTTATGTGCGCCAGCTGTACGAAACGCTGGAGCCGACGTGGGTAAACTTTATTTTAGGCATGGTATCCAGCTGTATTGACAATAACTTGCTCGAAGCGGCGGCGATTATGGCGAATCCCAACTTAGGCGTTGATCAATGGATGCTGAACGCCATGATGGTAGGCATCGGCGGCAGCTTGACCGTGGTTGGTTCATCGGCGGGGGTCATGGTTATGTCCATCGATAAAAGCTATACTTTCGCCACTCACTTACGTTTTCTACCCGCAGTACTGGCCAATTTCCTCGGTTCTTTTGGTTTCTGGTATCTGCAATTCGAAGTATTGCACTGGGTATGACGCTACTTTAAAACAGAATGGCACCCCGTTGGCTCCTTGCTGATTTCTTAATCCAATTCAATATTTACTATGTCGTCAAATTCGCAGAGCCATTCCAAACAACAAGTAACCGTTTTGGCGCTAAGCGCAATCGGTGTGGTATTCGGTGATATTGGCACCAGCCCCTTATATGCGGTTAAGGAAGTCTTCGGTAGTCATTTGCCGATTGATAAGGTCCATGTGCTAGGCGTACTATCGCTGATTTTTTGGGCATTGACTCTGGTTGTAACAACCAAATACGCAATCTTTATTATGCGTGCTAATAATAAAGGCGAAGGCGGTATCATGGCGCTAATGGCTTTAGCATTGCAAAGTGCTAAAGGTAATCCACAAAAAATACACTTTATTATTACCATTGGTTTGCTCGGCGCCGCTTTGTTTTACGGTGACAGTATTATTACCCCCGCAATATCAGTATTAAGCGCGGTCGAAGGCTTGCAAATAATTGCGCCTTCTTTAAGCCATTATGTATTACCGGTTGCTATTACGGTACTTGC
This sequence comes from Methylobacter sp., assembly GCA_030653175.1. Taxonomy (GTDB): domain Bacteria; phylum Pseudomonadota; class Gammaproteobacteria; order Methylococcales; family Methylomonadaceae; genus Methylobacter_A. Next base: position 48,466 of record JAURZV010000047.1, on the reverse strand, counting down.
CGCTCTTTTTATTGTGCAGGCTAAAGGTACGGGAGCGGTCGGAAAAATGTTTTCGCCTATCATGTGCCTTTGGTTTGTTATTTTGGGCATTCTTGGCGTAAATAATATTATCAACGCTCCCGCCGTATTGGCCGCAGTTAACCCTTATTACGCGATTCATTTATTGGTTGAATTAGGCTGGCAGGGTTTTTTGATTATGGGTGCAGTGGTTTTGGTCATAACCGGTGCTGAGGCGCTATATGCCGATATGGGGCATTTCGGTTTGAAACCCATCCGTTATGCCTGGTTCAGCTTTGTTTTTCCTGCCTTATTGCTCAACTATTTCGGACAGGGAGCATTGCTGCTTGAGCATCCTGAGGCGGTGAAAAATCCATTTTATTTAATGGCGCCGACATGGGCGATGTATCCGCTGTTAATTTTGTCGACACTGGCCTCGGTTATTGCCTCCCAAGCGGTAATATCCGGTGCATTTTCGGTCACAAGACAAGCCATACAGCTTGGCTACTGTCCACGCATGAATATTTCACATACTTCGGGTCAAGAAGTAGGGCAAGTGTATATTCCTGCGGTCAATTGGTTATTGATGGTCTCGGTATTTGTAGTGGTATTGAGTTTCGAGTCTTCTTCGGCACTTGCTTCCGCTTATGGAATTGCCGTTACCGGGACTATGATTGTCGATACTCTTTTGGCGTTTATCGTCATCCAAGGAATTTGGCAATGGAAAAAATCGGCTAGCGTTACTTTTTTGACAGCTTTTCTAACGGTAGATTTTTTGTTTCTTTCTTCCAACAGCTTAAAAATACCGACCGGAGGCTGGTTACCTTTGATCATCGGAGCTGTGCTGTTCTTGATGATGACCACCTGGATTAAAGGTCGTGCCTTGTTGGCGGAATATATCGATCAGAGGCGTGTGCTGTTTGAGGACTTGGAAGATAAAATAATGAATCATCAGGCAGTAACCGTTAAAGGTTCGGCCATTTATCTGGCTAAAAGCCTACATGGTGTGCCGCAGGTGTTTTTACACAACTTCGAACATAACCATGTATTGCATGAACAAATCATGGTGTTAACTATTGTCACTAAAGATGAGCCATACGTTGATGTCGCGCACCGGATCAAAATCCGGGCATTCGGCAAGGATAACAATTTTTATCGGGTTAAACTTTATTATGGTTTTATGCAAAATCCTGATGTGAGACAAGCCTTGGAGCAGTGCGCTCAGGAAGGCTTAAACATCGATTTCAAGCAGACATCGTTTTTTATCGGTAGTGAAAGGGTCTCTTTTCGGAAAAAAAGCCCTATGCCTAAATGGCGCAGACCCTTATTCAGGTTTTTATTCCACAATGCCTCAAGCGCGATAGAATTTTTCAAAATTCCCGTTGAGCGCGTCATTGAGTTGGGTATCCGTATCGAGCTTTAGCGGGATGATTGATAATTTTATATTAATTAATTCAATCGCTTATTGGGGTCTGTCCGGGATTTTGTTTTCACAAAAGTCTGTTGCAGACCTCTAACACGAAATCTTCGTTTACATCGCTACTGCGTTCAAATTCTCGTCTTCATATAAGCGTGTTTTCTTCCAGCCGGCAAATTTGCTGTCATAAAATTCAAGATCATTATCAATTGAAAATTCATAACAACTTCTGAACAGCTTGGCGGTACGGAACGCATGCAATTCATCATCTGCCGTTACTTTGTCTACATTACCAACCTGAAAGGTTTTATTCCTGGATTTGCAATTACTGACCCAAAAAACGGTATAGCAAAGATAGCTTTTATCTTTACGATGATCGTACTTGATAGTTCTGGACACACCGGTGACGCCGGTGGTGGTTTTATTTTTGGGCGGCTTAAGAAATCGTGTCTTGCTGCCTTTTAAAACGGTCAGCATCTGGTCACGCCAGGTAATTGCGGCTTTCAAGGATTTGCCTTTGTTACCCCACAATTTATGTGAAAAATAACGGCTGCTTTCTTTGCCGCGCCTTACGATGCGTACCTGAAAACCAAACACATCGGGTTCGGTAATATGTTTATTTTTTGCCATGATAGAATTCCATCAAACGAATGAACTAAATGAATTTAACAGCCAAGTTAGGGCGACAAGCTTTAAAAAAGCCTGAAGAGAGCAAATCCCTGACTCTATTGTAAGCTATTGATGACAAATTATGGATAAAATTAAAATTAAAGCAAGCTAAAAATAACAACAATTTCGCAAATCCCTACTAATCTAGTGTACAATTTCATCAATCCACTGCTTCAGTGGCTAACACTAAAGTTAACAGTCTTTTGTTTTTTCACTATTTATTTGGAGATAATCAATGAGCGTATTAGTCGGTAAACAAGCACCTGATTTTACAGTTCCTGCCGTTCTAGGCGATGGTCAAATAGTTGATTCATTTAGTTTTTCTGAGGCCACTAGCGGCAAATATGCAGTAGTATTTTTCTACCCGTTAGATTTCACATTTGTTTGTCCAAGTGAGTTGATCGCTTTAGATCACCGTATGGATGCATTCAAAAGCCGTAATGTTGAAGTGATTGCCGTGTCTATCGACTCTCATTTCACCCATAACGCATGGCGCAATACCCCTGTCAATAAAGGCGGAATAGGTCCTGTTCGTTACACAATGGCTGCGGATATATCGCACTCTATTTGTAAAGATTATGATGTTGAAGCAGATGCGCCGGCAGTGGCTTACCGCGGCACTTTCCTGATTGACCGCGACGGCAAGGTCCGTCATCAGGTTGTTAATGATCTGCCTTTAGGTCGCGACATGGATGAATTGCTGCGCATGATTGATGCCTTACAATTCCACGAAGAACATGGCGAAGTATGTCCGGCCGGCTGGCATAAAGGCGATTCAGGCATGAACGCAAATCCTGCCGGTGTTGCGGAGTATCTGGATAAAAATGCCGATAAGCTGTAAGTCATAACGTGTATGGTGCCGGTTCAACCGGCCTGCGCAACATAAACAAAGGCTTAGACATTGATTGTCTAAGCCTTTTTTGTTACCGTGAAGGAAACGTTCATGCCTAAAAACGGCGTTTAGACCACGAAAGATACGAAATAACTCAATAGACTGTAACGATTCGTCCATTCAGCCATTAGGTAGCGGTTTGCTACTTGGTATTCCTTTGAATATTTTCGTGCTTTTAGTATCGCCTACTTTTGATTTTCGTGGATAACTGCTTTTCCCAGGTTAATACGGTTGCAATGCTGCTATTCCGGTTTGTTTTGTGCGACATCTTGCGGTTCATCCAGAAACTTCCGGTAATTAATTGAAACCTTAAGCCCTGCAAAACGCCCGGCCATTCTAACCAGCTCCTGGGTCTTTTTATCAAAGGTGATTTTAACCTCGTTTAAGGCGCGATCCTCATAACCTTCTTCTATATGATGGGTTTCCAGCAGGAAACGGTAAATATACACTTCCTGTTCTGCTTCATCTTTGATTTCAAACGGTTCGCCCAATTGCGCCAGAACGGCCGGTTTTCTGGGCAAATCCTCGGAAATTTTTTCCAGCAATGCCGAGTTGGCTTTGAGTTGTTGTTTTTCTTTATCGATTTCGGCACCGCCTATAGAGCGTAAAGAAATCTCTAAAAACTTGGGCGGAGCAATCGCTAAGAAAAGTGAAGAAAACGACCAGGCAATCAAGCGATTTTCTTTATTAAAATTCAAATCCGAATAAAATTTTACTTCCGGCTTGATCAGTTTATTGTTGCCGTCAACCTTGCGAAACCAGTATCGCCAACGTCTGCCTTCCGTCGTTGGATCATCCTGGCTGGCATAAAGCTTGGACAAGGAAACAAAGTCATTGCTGTAAAGAATGGGATCCTTAAAGCGCAGGGTGAATTCATCATTGGCCACGACGGCAAAGTGCCGATCGAATTCATCCATTTGCAGGTAAACTTGATAAGCCCGAACCCAGTACATGCAACCGGATAATGAGCCGGTCAGCGCCAGCAAAAAAACAATGCGAAGACTGCGTTTAATTATTCCGGTTTTCATAGGATTATTTCAATGTCGTGTTTCGGAGTTATTAGCGGCACTTTTTTGAGACAGGATGTGGTCCACATCAACTTTATCAAAGCGGTATCGTTCGCTACAGAATTCGCAGCTTACTTCAATAATGCCTTGCTCCTTTAGAATATCTTCCAGTTCAGTTCGCCCCATAGCGAATAATGTTTTTTCGATATTTGACCGTGAACAGGCGCAGCTAAATTCAACCGGCTCTGCATCAAACAGTCTGACTTTTTCCTGATTGAACAATCGATATAACAGCTGTTCACAATCCAGCTCAAACAATTCCTGCTCGGTCACAGTGTTTGCCAGTATCTCGATATGCTCCCAGTCCGCCTGATAATTTTCCTGCGTCGGTAGCTCCTGCAATAATAATCCTACGGCTTGGGTGGCATTGGCAAATAGCCACAAGCGGGTCTTAAGTTGCTCGGATTGCTCAAAATAAGTTTGCAGGGCGTCGGCCAAGTTACTGCCCTGGAGCGGCACAATACCCTGATAAGGCGCGCCGTTTTCCGTTTCGATGGTTAACACCAGTCGTCCTTGGCCGAACATGCCTTCCAATGAAGCGGCGGCTACATTTTCCTTGCCCTTTACCAAGCCTCGTATTTTTCTCTGATCCGTTGCCTGAGCAACCAGCGTTTTAATGTCGCCATCGCCTTGGGCTTGAAGAATCATCGAACCTTTAAATTTGACGGTAGCGGACAACATGACTACGGCAGCCAGCGCTTGTCCCAGCTGCTGTTGCACGTTTTCAGAGCCGCGCTGATGAAGTTTTGCCGCTTGCCAGCTGTTGGTTAATTTGACCCATTCTCCACGAACGCCCAGCTCTTCAAATAAAAAACGGCGTAATAAATCTTGCTCTATCATGTTTCTCCAGTTAAAAAATCGTGCATTTTTTGACATCAGGATCATAATAATCCTTGATCTAACCGCTTTATAAAAATACCACAGGCTATGATTTTTTCATCAAAAAAACTTACCCTACCTGGCCCTAAAGAAGCTTTACCGGGCAGAAACACGCCAATGCCTGTTACAAACAGGCATTTTGTAACAGGTAATCCGATAGTTCCACCGTTTCCGGAAACCATGGAACAGGCCATGTTCGGAATGGGCTGCTTCTGGGGGGCGGAGCGAAAATTCTGGCAATGTCCGGGCGTGTTTAGCACGGCAGTCGGTTATACCGGCGGCTATACGCTTAATCCGACTTATGAAGAATTATGCACAGGTTTAACAGGGCATACTGAGGCTGTTAAAGTTATTTATGATCCGGCTATCGTTTCATACCGTGAGTTACTTCAGATTTTTTGGGAATCCCATAATCCCACGCAGGGCATGAGACAAGGCAATGACATCGGTACGCAATACAGGTCCGGAATTTATACTTATACCCAACAACAGTTGGATGAAGCGCTTGAATCAAAACAACACTACCAGCATCAACTCACCCAGGCAGGTTTCAAACAAATAACTACCGAGATTATGCAGGCAAACGAATTTTATTATGCCGAGGATATTCATCAGCAATATCTGGCCAAGAATCCTATGGGTTACTGCGGCTTAGGGGGAGTAGGCGTGGTTTTTGATTAGTCTTTGATTATAAAAGACAAAAAAAAGGCGGTTTAAAAAACCGCCTTGGAATATTTAGGAAGAATATGACGCAACTTTCAGCTATGGTGCTCTATAAGAGCCTTAAAAGTTAGGTTAATAATATCAATAAATAGTGCAATACAAAATGTGACATATTGTCGCAGTTTAATTCTTGTTTAATTTTTAATTAAAATCCCGATAATATACTTAAATAATCCTGATTTAATCCTGATTTTTTATTTAGGTTATATTTCTAACAACACACTGTTTTTATAAAATGCTCTCATACGCCGCGCCTAAGTCAGAATTTTCTGCCCGACAAAACCTGAAGTGGCTGTTTATCCTTAGAAACTTGATGATACTCAGCGAGGTTATACTCATTGTTTTATCCATATACGGTCTTAATATTCGTCTGCCGGAGCAGCAGCTCTGGCTGGTGATAATGTCTATAGGCGTAGTTAATGTATATACCTCAATGCGCCTAGAGACAGACGATCCCGTTACGGAATTGGAAATTTTTTCTCAGTTAGTCATTGATGTTTTTAGTATTACAGCATTGCTGTACTTAACTGGAGGTGCATCAAATCCTATTACTTGGGTATTCCTGTTGCCTCTTATTATTACAGCCATCATGCTTCACCAATCCTATGCCTGGTATATGGTGATTTTAACTACGTCGATGTATACGGCATTAATGGCCTACAACATTCCTCTGCCGTCGATAGAACCGCATATGCCTAGCTCGGAAATGCTGTATTCCGATGTAAAAAATTATGAACTGTTACAGCAGGTTCACGCCATGAGTGACAGTCATTATTTTAATCTGCATATTTTTGGCATGTGGTTCGGTTTTGTATTCAGCGCCGGCTTAGTCGCATTCTTTGTGGTTGAACTGGCTAAAACACTCAAGGCCCAGGAACGAAATCTGGCTGAGGCGCGGGAAAATGCGCTAAGGGATGAGCGTGTCGTCGCATTGGGTACCTTAGCGGCCAGTGCCGCTCACGATATGGGAACACCCTTAGGTACCATTGCTATTGTGGCTCATGAGCTTGAACAAGAGTATCCGATTCATCGTTTCCCTGATCTGCATGAGAAATTGCTGATTATGCAGCAACAGATTGACCGGTGCAAAATAGCGCTATCGGTGATGTCTGCCTCTGCGGGTGAAATGCGTGCCGAGTCCGGTAGTGCCATGCTGCTGACTGATTATATTGACGAAGTAATCACTCAATGGCGCACTCACAAACCATCGGCAAAGCTATGCTTCTTTATCAATCCTGAAGTCGCAATGCAGGCAAAAATCATTGCCGAACTCACGCTGACTCACTCGATTATTAACATTTTAAATAATGCCGTTGAAGCGTCTCCACCGGAAAAAGGTATCGAATTTCATGCGTCATGGGATTTAGACTACGCCGTTATTAAAATTAGGGATTTTGGCCCCGGCCTGCCGCCGGAATTAATCGATTTTGCCGGTAAGCAACCCGTTATCAGCAAAAAACGCGGCTTAGGCGTGGGCTTATTCTTAGCTTATTCCACCATTAATCGTCTGGGCGGTAAAATTAATCTTTACAACAGCGAATCGGGCGGAGCCTGCGTGGAAATCACCCTCCCTCTTTTAAATACAGAGAACAATCATGACAACCCAGGAAATGGATAAACCACGGCTGTTGCTGGTTGATGACGATGAGACTTTTTGCAAGGTGCTAAAGAGCGCATTAGAAAAAAGAAATTATGAGGTATTGGTCGCTAACGATGTCAAAACCGGAATAGCATTTGCCGAACGCTATTTACCCGAATATGCGGTGATTGATTTGCGTATCGGGCATGAATCAGGGCTGGAGCTGGTGAAAAAGCTGATCTCTTTGGATGATAATACCACTTGTGTCATGTTAACCGGCTTTGCCAGTATTGCTACAGCGGTCGAAGCAATAAAATTGGGTGCCACGCATTATTTAACCAAGCCGGCCAATGCGGATGAAATTGTAAATGCCCTGCATAAAAATGAAGGCGACTCGTCGGTTTTGATTAGCGAGAATCCCTTATCCGTAAAACGTCTGGAGTGGGAGCATCTGCAAAAAGTTCTAATGCAGCACGACGGCAATATTTCGGCTGCCGCCAGGGCGTTAAATATGCACAGACGCACGTTGCAAAGGAAACTGGATAAAAAACCGGTGAGAGAGTAGAGCAGGTGTAAAGAAAATTTTACTCTCCTTAATAAAGAGGACGTGGAGCTGTCAGGTGGTGTGAGGCTAAAAAAGCATGCCTGTTTAGTTAAAACCGACTCCAAAACGCTATGCTTACATCTATTTGGCAGATTGATAACACCACCTTTACTGTCGCCATTCACACCGGCTATAAGAAGAACACAGTCCCAAGTTTTTTGCTGAAACAGCAGTAATTGTGTTCTCGATTCAGGCTTCACGAATCGTATTCAGTCATATCCCGGCTCGGCAATTTTAAGCGCAATTCCCTCTAATTTCGGCAACTTGATTTCAATTCACCTCATAAGTAGCAATATCCTTTGCTCGGCCTGCGCCTCATTAGACATATAAAAATATTTACATTAACTTTCACTTGGTTACTGCATAGCATCTTGCTGTTTTGCAATTGCCTGCAATTCTCATCGCATCATTAATCCTGATGCGACTGGTGTTTTTTTATTTATAGTTTTGACACAATGCCGTATCTCATGATAAAAAGTACCCTGTCGTTTATTACTTAATTCGACAAGCAACTCAATAAAGCAATTCGTTGAGAGGCTCCCTTTGAGGAAAGGGAATAAAATAATATAATATAAACTATTCGAGGATTTTAAAATGGCTGAAGAAAAAGAAAAAGATAACACATGGTTGATTGCTGGTGTTGCTATTGCTGCTGTTATTGTTTTGGTTGTGATGTTGAAACAGGACGAAACTAAGCATTTGAAAAGTGGTGCGGTAGAGCAACTTCAAGCTGAAACTTTCTCGAATATCGAGAAAAGAAAAACCAGCAACGTCACTGGTACCGTAGGTAATTAAAATAATCCCCCCCGTTATGAAAATAACGGGGGGGTGTTATTGCTCTCAGCACCTTTATATCCTGAATCTACAACTACAAGCCCCTCTTACACCAGCAACATAAAGTGTCGAGCCTATATCGATACAGTAATCCCTCCAAAAACATCCCTAATCTTTCAATGCGCGCATGAATTGAGACTTATAATGTTCGATTACCGTAAAATCTACGGAAGTTTTGAAGCATTGGCTATATATCTTTTTCCAGCATCTGGATTTTTTCTTCCAACATTTTTACTCTTTTCAATAGCTCAGGCAGTTTGCTGATTGCTATCTGTTCTTTATAAGCGGTCTTCTTATCTTTTGCCGGACTACCGAAAACCTGTGTGCCCGCCTTGACATCGCCGGCCACACCGGAGCGCGCCATAACTACAGCGCCGCGACCAATCGTAACATGATCGGCTATACCCGTGCTTCCGGCCAGAATCGCATAATCTTCAATATTGCAGGAACCGGACACGCCCGTTAAACCGCACATGATTACATTTTTTCCGACCTTATTATTGTGTCCGATCTGCACCAGATTATCGATTTTACTGCCTGCTCCTATTGAGGTGCTTCCCAATGCGCCCCTGTCTATGCAGGTATTAGCGCCAATCTCGACATTGTCTTCAATAACCACATTGCCGACCTGAGGAACTTTGACATGCTCATTATTCCTGAATTTATAACCAAAGCCATCGGCGCCAATGATGGCCCCTGAATGAATAATCACATTATTCCCTATGACGACATCATCATAAATAACAGCATAAGGATAAATGCGACAGTTTTTGCCTACTTTGATATTTTTACCAAGATAAACGCCTGCATGTATTTCGCTGCCATCGCCTATGCTTGAGTTTTCGCCAATGACGGCGTAAGGTCCGATATACAGTTCATTGCCTAGCGCCACATTAGCTTCAAGCACTGCCTGCGGCGCAATTTGCCGCGTATAAGTCCTGGCAGGATGCAATAATTCGACTGCTTTAATAAAACTGAGCTCAGGGTCGGCACATATCAACAGCGCCATGTTTTCAGGTACATTCTCAACACCGAAACCTTCCGCAATAAAGCAGGCCGAAGCCGTTGAATCCTTAATGTGCCGAGTATAGCGACTGTTAGTCAACTGCGTGACTTGGCCCTGGTGTGCAGATGTAATCTCTGCCGCTGAATGGATGGTTGCTGATAGATCACCACCTTCAATCCGAGCACCGCAAAAATCGGCAAGTTCTTTTAATATAATCGGCATAGTTGTCTCTGCTGTTATTCTGAATGGCGCCAAAGCAGTCGGCACGTTGTTGAAAATATAAGTCTAGTGTAATAAATCTAATAAACAACCGCATTACCCGGTTGTTCGCCAGGATAATAGAACAGCCGTTTGAATTTTCTTTCGATTTTTAGCGCCCCAATATCACAACTGAATTATCCGGTAGCTTTCTGCCAGTGCCCTGACTTGCCGCCATCTTTCTCCAGTAATCGGACTGACTGGATAATCATTCCCCTGTCTACGGCTTTGCACATATCGTAAATAGTGAGTAATGCAATCTGCGTGGCATTAAGCGCTTCCATTTCTACGCCGGTTTGTCCGTTGGTTTTTACAGTGGTTTGGCAACGTATCCGGTTGCTGTCGATTTCAGCGCTCAGCTTGATTTCTACATGAGTTAGAGGCAGTGGATGGCAGAGCGGGATCAGGTCCGCAGTTTTTTTGCTGGCCATGATACCGGCTATTCTTGCTATAGCCAGCACGTCGCCTTTTTGGTTTCCGCCATCTATGATCAGCTTGAGTGTTTCCGGCTGCATTTCAATATAGCCTTCGGTGACGGCTGTACGCTGGGTGATCGCCTTGTCGCCGACGTCAACCATGTGAGCTTCGCCGGATTGATTAAAGTGGGTTAATGCAGTCATTTTCTGTAAAATTATCAGTGAAAGGGCAGGCACGTTTTTATTATAACAACTGCCGGTTAAGAAAACTAAAAAGGCGATCGACAGATCTCCCATACAATGCACTTCGTGCCAATTCTATTTTTTGTGACTGGGTGACTGATTATGTCAATTAAGGTACGTTATTTTGCCAGCTTGAAAGAAAGTATCGGCCGTTCGGAAGATAATCTGGAGTTTTCAGGATTGGCTACAGTCGGCGATGTATGGCACAGCGCGAATCCGAATAAAGCACTGCCGGATAATAGTTTGGCGGCGGTGAATATGGACTATGTTGAATTAAATAATGTTGTTAATGACGGCGATGAGGTGGCTTTTTTTCCACCGGTGACCGGAGGCTGACGATGGCTATAAAAGTTTGCGCGGAACCTTTCGATCCCTGGCAGGAAATTCAGATCCATCAACATTCGGCAAATAATATGGCCGGTAAGTTTGGTGCAACCAGTATTTTTATAGGCACGATGCGCGATTTCAATGAAGGTGATGATGTTAAGGGTATGACCCTGGAACATTACCCGGGCATGACCGAAAAGCAGCTGGAAAAAATCGTTGCCGAAGCCGTGCGGCAATGGCCGATTATTGATGCTTTGGTGGTGCATCGGGTGGGTGATATTTTACCTAATGACCCGATTGTGCTGGTGGCGGTATGGACATCGCACCGTGGTGACGCTTTTGATGCAAGTCGATACATCATGGAAGCGTTAAAATCGAGAGCGCCTTTCTGGAAAAAGGAGTTGTTAAAATCCCAAGCCGAGCGTTGGCTGGTAAAAAATACTGACGGTTATCTTTAACCGGCCCGTTGTTGTTAGTTTTATAGGAAATGCCTGAATGCAGGGACAATTAAGAAAAATGCACGCCCGGCTGGAGCCGGATAGCTCAAAGCCGGTTCAGTACGAGTTGCCGTTAGGCGATCAGCTGGTCGCTTTAAATTCGCTGATCGGTAAGTCAATTAAGCTGGTATATACAGGTAAGATCTTGTGTGTACATTGCAACAGGTCAATTAAAAAGAGTTTTAATCAGGGTTATTGCTACCCCTGCTTTATTTCGCTTGCGCAATGCGACATGTGCATCATGAAACCGGAAACTTGCCATTATATGGCCGGCACCTGCCGGGAACCTTCATGGGGCGAGGAATTTTGTTTTCAGCCGCATGTGGTTTATCTGGCCAATTCCAGCGGAATTAAGGTTGGCATTACCCGGCAGACGCAAATCCCGACACGCTGGATAGATCAGGGCGCAGTACTGGCGCTGCCGGTTTTTAAAGTGCAATCGCGCTATATTTCCGGCTTGGTTGAAATCGCCATTGCCAAACATGTCAGCGACAAAACCAGCTGGCAGCAAATGCTTAAAAGTAAGGCAGAGCCTATCGATCTGATTGCAAAACGGGATGAATTAATTGCTGTTTGTGACACGGAGTTGGCCGAAATTACCCAGCGTTTTGGGCGGCAGGCAATTGAATTTTTAGCCGATGAGCCGGTTGTGGACATTCATTTTCCTGTAAACAGTTATCCGGTTAAGGTCAAGTCCTTTAATCTTGATAAGAACGCCGAAGTATCCGGAGTACTACACGGCGTTAAAGGACAATATTTATTGTTGGATACCGGCGTTATTAATATCCGCAAGTTTGCCGGTTATGAGGTTGAATTTTTGGAGCAGTAGCGCCTGCCAAAGCAAATCGCCCTTACTTTAAGGCCTCGAATCACGACCGGCATCAATCAGCTTTTCTTTAAATTCACCGATAATACCTTTTTAGCGACAATCAATATTTGATTGTTTACCGGCCAAGCAGGAATTAAAAAGGATAAGAGATGCATGTACAATTTGCCCAAAAACCTAGTAAAATGCTTATATTATGTCGCCTGAAAAAGGCGACTACCAGCAGCAGTCTATATGACGTTCTTTAAAATACACCGGGTATTTGGCCTTGAATTTTTAAACGCACATATAATCGGCTTAATTCGAAAGTCTATTTTGAGGGTATTAGCGTGGAGTTAAACGGCGCACAAATTGTAATTCAGAGTCTTAAGGACGAAGGCGTAGAATATATTTTCGGCTATCCCGGCGGGGCGGTATTGCATTTATACGATGCAATTTTCCAGCAGGATGATGTCAAACACATTCTGGTTCGACACGAACAAGGCGCTACGCACGCGGCGGATGGCTATGCCCGTGCAACCGGCAAACCGGGCGTAGTTCTGGTCACTTCCGGGCCTGGCGCTACCAATGCCGTAACCGGCATTGCCACCGCTTATATGGATTCAATCCCGATGGTGATTATTTCCGGCCAAGTGCCGTCGCCGGTTATCGGCAGCGATGCTTTTCAGGAAGTCGATATGGTGGGCATTACCCGTCCCTGCGTGAAGCATAACTTTTTGGTCAAAGATGTCACCAAGCTGGCTGAAACCATCAAGAAGGCATTTTATGTGGCGACAACCGGCCGTCCCGGCCCTGTTGTTGTTGATGTGCCCAAAGACATAACCGACCCCGGAATAAAAGTACCTTATAAATACCCTAAGAAAGTTTCTATCCGTTCTTATAATCCGGCGGTCACCGGCCATAAGGGGCAGATTAAAAAAGCGGTGGATTTATTATTGACCGCACAAAAGCCGATCATTTATTCCGGCGGCGGTGTGGTTTTGGGTGAAGCCAGCAAGGAATTGACCGAATTCGCTCACACACTGGGCTTTCCGGTTACCAATACCTTGATGGGCTTGGGCGCTTATCCCGCAACCGACAAACAGTTCGTCGGCATGCTGGGTATGCACGGCACTTATGAAGCCAACATGGCGATGCATGAGAGCGATGTGATTATTGCTATCGGCGCGCGTTTTGACGACCGCGTCACCGGCAAGTTGGATGAGTTTTGCCCGCACGCCCAAATTATCCATATCGATGTTGATCCTGCGTCTATTTCCAAGACCGTTAAAGTTGCTATTCCCATCGTGGGCGAAGTTAAGCCGGTATTGGAGCAGATGCTTGAAATAATCAGGGAAAACAAAAAGAAGCCGTCTAAAAAAGCTTTAGAAAACTGGTGGAATCAAATTGAACAATGGCGGTCTGTCAAGTGCTTGGAATATGATCGCGAAAGCCGTCTGATTAAGCCGCAATATGTGATTGAGCAATTGTACGAAGTCACCAAAGGCGATGCGTATATCACTTCGGATGTAGGCCAGCATCAAATGTGGGCTGCCCAGTATTACCCGTTCGACAAACCCCGTCGGTGGATTAACTCGGGCGGCTTGGGCACGATGGGCTTTGGTTTGCCTGCGGCTATCGGCGTTAAATTGGCATTTCCCGATTCCGAAGTTGCCTGTGTAACCGGCGATGCCAGCATCCAAATGTGTATTCAGGAATTATCGACCGCTCTGCAATACAAAACGCCGATAAAAATTATCAACCTGAATAACAGCTATATGGGTATGGTTCGGCAATGGCAGGAATTTTCCTACGAAAGCCGCTACTCGCATTCGTACATGGATACCATTCCTGAGTTTGTCAAACTGGCAGAGGCCTACGGTCATGTCGGCATGCGTATCGATAAACCTGAGGAAGTCAGACCGGCTCTGGAAGAAGCCTTTGCGATGAAAGACCGCACGGTGTTTTTGGACATACTGACTGACCGAACCGAAAATGTTTACCCGATGATTGAAGCCGGCAAAGGCCATCATGATATGACCTTAAGAGTTGCATCAGGGACATCGACCGACAGGGAATTGGCATAATGAGACATATTATTTCTATCCTGATTGAAAATGAATCCGGTGCATTATCGCGGGTAGCAGGCTTGTTTTCCGCGCGAGGCTACAATATCGAGTCCTTGACCGTAGCGCCTACGGAAGATCCCAGTCTGTCGAGAATGACTCTGGTCACTCGCGGCAGCGACGACATTATCGAGCAAATTACCAAGCAGCTGAATAAACTGATTGATGTGGTTAAACTGATAGACTTGGCGGACTCCGTTCATATCGAACGGGAACTGATGATGGTCAAGATCAAAACCACCGAGCATACGCGCGAAGAAATCAGAGGCATGGCGGCTATATTTCGCGGCAAGATTATCGATGTAACGCCAACCACTTATGTCGTGGAAATGACCGGCCCTTCCAGTAAACTGGACGCCTTTATTGCAGGCATTGATGGCGGTACCATAATTGAAGTCGTTCGTTCCGGACCGACAGGTATTTCAAGAGGCGAAAAAGGGCTACATTTGTAAGCCTTTCGCCTAATTAATTTTAAACACACAAAAAACAGGAAAAACCATGCAAGTTTATTACGACAAAGATGCCGATCTTTCAATCATCAAAGGTAAAAAAGTAGCCATTATCGGTTACGGATCGCAAGGCCATGCCCACGCCCTTAATTTAAAAGAATCCGGCGTTTCAGTTGTCGTGGGCTTACGCGCAGGATCGCCTTCAGTGGCTAAGGCTGAAGCACATGGCTTAACCGTACAAGACGTTCCACAAGCGGTTGCAGGTGCGGATATAGTCATGATTTTGACGCCTGATGAATTCCAATCAAAATTGTATAAAGACGAAATTGAACCGAACATCAAACAAGGTGCAGTATTAGCATTTGCACACGGTTTTGCGATTTTATTCAACCAAGTTGTGCCACGCGCAGATTTGGACGTGATCATGATTGCACCTAAAGCGCCAGGCCATACCGTGCGTTCTGAATTTGTACGCGGCGGCGGCGTTCCTGACTTAATCGCTGTTCATCAAGATGCTTCAGGCACAGCGAAAGCGATTTGTTTATCGTATGCCTCTGCTATTGGTGGCGGTCGCTCAGGTATTATTGAAACCACTTTCCGCGACGAATGCGAAACCGATTTATTCGGCGAACAAGCCGTATTATGCGGCGGTGCAGTTGAACTCGTAAAAATGGGTTTTGAAACCTTGGTTGAAGCGGGTTATGAGCCTGAAATGGCCTACTTTGAATGCTTACACGAATTAAAATTGATTGTTGATTTAATGTTTGAAGGCGGTATCGCCAACATGAACTACTCGATCTCCAACAATGCAGAGTATGGCGAATATGTCACAGGCCCTAAAGTCATCAACGAAGAAAGCCGCTGGGCGATGCGTGAAGCCTTAAAAAACATCCGTAACGGCGAATACGCCAAGCAGTTCATTATGGAAGGGATGACCAACTATCCGGAAATGACCGCCAAACGTCGCTTGAATGCAGAGCATCCGATTGAAGTTGTCGGTGCAAAACTACGCAGCATGATGCCTTGGATTAAAGCCAACCAGATTGTTGATAAAACCAAAAACTGATCTTATAGTCGGTTTAAGCGTTTAAAAAAGCCCGTCTTTATGATGGGCTTTTTTTTGTTATGACATAAATGCATTTTATATGTCGAACGCGTTTTACTTGAAGAGGCATAACCGTGTACATACCAGCACATTTTGAAGAACCGAGGGTCAGCGTCATGCACGAGCTTATCCGTACGCATTCTCTTGCCACATTGGTTACGTTGTCTTCAAATGGACTCAATGCAAATCACATTCCGTTGCATCTGTCGGATGATGCGGCACCATTCGGTATCTTGAGAGGACATGTCGCCCGTGCAAATCCCATGTGGAGCGATTACGCAAAAGATGTGGAAGTGCTGGCCGTTTTTCAAGGCCCTGACGCTTACATCACTCCATCCTGGTACGCGACCAAACAGGAAACAGGAAAAGTTGTTCCTACATGGAATTACGCAGTCGTTCATGCATACGGCACTCTACGGGTAATCAACGATGCTGTTTGGGTGCGCACCCAGCTTGAAGCGCTCACTGCTCATAACGAGGCGGCTTTTGCCAAGCCTTGGGCGGTATCGGATGCGCCTCTCGATTTTACCGAAAAGTTAATCGAAGCCGTTGTGGGTATTGAAATTGTAGTCACCCGATTATCCGGGAAGTGGAAGGTGAGCCAGAATCAGCCGTCGCAAAATCAGGTTGGCGTGATAAAAGGGCTTAATGAACGTGACCAGAGAGAGGCAGCGGCCATGGCCGGACTGGTAGGCAAATTTGCTGCGAAAAAAGAGGGTGGGCATCCATAAAATATTGCCGCAGGATGGCGCTGTTACCTCGTTGATAGGGTTTCGTAGGTCAATGGCGACTATAAATAATGGATTCAGCAGTCGGTCGTGGATGTTGGTTTGGACAGCATGGCGCTTTAGGCGACCCAACGTTGCTAAATTAAAACATGGCGCACGTTTCATTTGTCCACCTGCGATAGCAAAGCATGCCCGCCAAAGAAACGAACAAACCAATGCTTGCTTCAACCCAAAGTATTCCCTATGATTTTACTTTTATTCGATCGATAGCATCACCAAGGAGTTAGTATGATTTCGGCTAAATTATCCAGCAAATTCCAATTGGCAATACCTAAGGCTATTCGGGATCAACTTGATCTGAAAGCGGGGCAACAGTTTACCCTGATCGCTAAGGGTGACATTATTGAGCTGGTTCCGGTTCGCTCATTAGCAGCGGCCAGGGGGAGTTTTAAAGGCAGCAACCCAAATGATTACAGGGATCATAAGGATAGAGTTTAATGGCTGGTCTGGTTGACACCTGCGGCTGGATAGAATGGTTAACCGACGGGCAGTTAGCAGATGCCTTTGCGCCCTATCTGGCCGATCCGGCTGATTTGATCATTCCCACTACCCTGCAATTTGAACTCTATAAATGGGCAAAGCGCGAAAAAAGCGAGGTTGAAGCCTTGGAAGTTATCGCTTTAACCGAACAAGGACGGGTCTTGCCATTGACTACCCGGCTGTCACTGTATGCGGCAGACTTGGCTTTGCAACATCGATTATCGTTTGCCGATGCGATTATTTATGCCTCCGCAAGACTGGTGGATGTGCCGCTGATAACGGCTGACGATCATTTTAAGGGCTTGCCGGAAGTCATTTATTTCTCAAAAAAACGGCTAATCGGTTAACGCTGATACAAAAACATCAATAATAAAAAGAAGACGACAGATGAATAAACTACTGAAAAATGCTATTTGGATATTGATTGCCGCACTCGGTGCGGCAGCCGTCGGCGGTATCGCTTTAAACCGCGGCGAGAGCATCAACACGCTGTGGTTTATAACCGCCGCCTTGTGCGTCTATGCCATTGCCTATCGTTTTTATGCTGTGTGGATTGCCGCCACGGTGCTGGCGGTTGACGAAACGCGGGCGACTCCGGCTGAGCGGCTGGATAACGGTCGCGATTTTGTGCCGACCAATAAATGGATCGTGTTCGGCCATCATTTTGCCGCGATAGCAGGGCCCGGGCCGCTGGTGGGGCCGACGCTGGCCGCGCAGTTCGGCTATTTGCCGGGGACGCTGTGGATATTGTTCGGCGCGGTGCTGGGCGGTTGTGTGCAGGACATGGTGACGCTGTTTTTGTCTACCCGGCGCGATGCCAAAAGCCTGGGGCAGATGGCGCGCGACGAATTGGGAGCATTGGGCGGTACGGCGGCGCTGATCGGCACGTTTGCGATCATGATCATCCTGATTGCGGTGCTGGGGCTGGTCGTCGTTAACGCGATGAAGCACAGTCCGTGGGCGACGGCTACGGTGTCGGCGACTATCCCGATTGCGATGATAGTCGGCCTTTATATGCGCAGTTTCCGTCCCGGTCAGGTGCTGGAAGCTTCTGCGTTGGGCGTGGCTTTGTTGTTGCTGTCCGTGGTTGGCGGCGGCTGGATCGACCGCAATGAAACCTTGCGCGTTTGGTTCGATCACGAAGGCTTGACGCTGGCGTGGGCGGTGATGGCTTACGGTTTTGCGGCCGCGATTTTGCCGGTCTGGTTGTTGCTTGCGCCGCGCGATTATCTGTCAACTTACGTAAAGCTGGGCACCATCACCTTGCTGGCGGTGGCGATTGTCATGCTGCAACCGACCGTGAAAATGCCTGCATTGACGCAGTTCATCGACGGCACCGGGCCTATTTTCGGCGGGAAGCTGTTCCCGTTCGTGTTTATCACCATCGCTTGCGGGGCGATTTCCGGTTTCCATGCGCTGATCGCTTCCGGCACCACGCCGAAATTGCTGAGCAACGAACGCGATATACGCATGATCGGCTACGGCGGCATGTTGCTGGAATCCTTTGTGGCGATCATGGCGATGATGGCGGCGACGGTGCTCGATCCCGGCGTATTTTTTGCGATCAACAGCCCGGCTGGGGTAGTCGGCAAGGAGGCTGTCGATGCCGTCGCCAAGATTTCCTCGTGGGGCTTTCCGGTCACGGTGGAACAGATGCAGCTGCTGGCCAATCAAATGGGCGAGGCGACGCTGTTTGCCCGCACCGGCGGCGCACCGTCACTCGCCGTCGGCATGGCAAGCATTTTCGGCAGCGCGTTCGGCGAGAGCATGCTGGCCTTGTGGTATCACTTTGCGATCATGTTTGAGGCTATTTTCATCCTGACTACGCTGGATGCCGGTACCCGCGTCGGGCGCTTCATGTTGCAGGACATGCTCGGCAATATTTGGCCGAAAATGGCGGAAACTTCGTGGACGCCTTCGGTTATTTTCACCAGCGCGCTGGTGGTGGCTAGTTGGGGTTATTTTCTCTATATCGGCGTGATAGACCCGAACGGCGGGGTCAATATTTTGTGGCCTCTGTTCGGCATCGCCAACCAAATGCTGGCCGCGATTGCGCTGTGCGTGGCGACCGGTATTTTGGTTAAATCCGGCAAACTTAAATATGCCTGGGTGACCGGTTTGCCGCTAATGTGGCTGGTAACGATCACCAGCACGGCGGCCTGGGAGAAAATCGCCAGCGACAATATACGGATCGGTTTCTTTTCTGCGGCCAATGACTTAGCCGACAAGTTGGCGGTTGGCGCATTGCCGCCGGAGAAAGCGGCTATTGCGCCGAAGTTGATTTTCAACCTGCATCTGGACGGCTGGCTGACCTTGTTTTTTGTAACCTTGTTGTGGCTGATTGTGTTCGATATGCTGCGCGTTTGCAGCCGTTATCTGGCCGGAAAGCCGGTGCTGCCGCTTGCCGAATCGCCGCATAGTCCGAGCCGCTTGGTTGAAGATTGGGTGAGGGATTGATGCTGGGCAAGCTCAAAATGTTTTGGCGGATGGTGCGTCGACTTTCCGGAGATGATGCCTATGAGCGCTATTTACAGCACCATGCGGCGCATCATCAAGCCGATACGCCGTTGGGCAAAGAGGTATTTTTCAAGCAGTGGCAGGATGAAAAGTGGAATGGGATTAAGCGGTGTTGTTAGCTGGGTAGAGGCTTTTATTCACCACGAAGACACGAAGAAAAACGCAGAGTAGGCATTGTGTGGTTTTTGGAGTCCAAAGCTTGCTTTGGATTTTTGATTAAGGCTATGTCATCGTTAAATGTGGAAGCTACTGGATTACTGGAGTGCGGGCTTCGCCTGCAAGTACAAGCAAAGCTTGCACTCCTGTTGCAATGGCTGATTTGCCTAAGCTTAATGCAGTATGAGTTGTCTTCAATACTTAACGATGACATAGCCTTGATTAAACATTACGAATTTATGGCGTTGCAGCATTGAGCGTCCAAAGCAAGCCTTGAACTCCAAGTTTTACAGACACTGGAGTTCAAGATTTGCTTTACGATTTCAAGCGTCGTATTTTGCGACGCCAAACAGGAGAACAAGTATTGGCGAGTAGCTTTCTTTTATTCGCCACATCGACAAGAAGTCATATTTCTTCGTGTCTTCGTAGTGAAAATCTTTATAATTTTACAAGGCATGTTTATGACGACTCACACCCAGCAACCCAATCGCCAGACACTCTATGTCGCTATAGCACTGGTGCTCGGTATCATTGTTGGCGAACTGCTAAGCCTGATGCTGGGCGGAACTGAAGCCGTGAAGCAGATCGTCGGGATTTTTGCCGCGCTGACGGATATTTTCCTGCGGCTGGTCAAGATGATTATCGCACCGCTGGTTTTTTCCACGCTGGTGGTGGGTATGGCCAAAATGGGTGACATTCACACCGTCGGACGGGTCGGCATCAAGGCGATGCTGTGGTTTTTCTCTGCTTCTGTTTTCAGTCTGTTGTTGGGGATGTTGCTGGTGAACTGGTTCGAACCGGGAAGTTCGCTGCACATGGCGCTGCCTGATATTGGGGCGGAAACGGGGTTGCCGCAGGCTACGCCGACACTGGGTAATTTTGTCTCGCACATGTTCCCGAAAAGCATCATCGAAGCCATGGCGGCCAACGAGATTTTGCAGATCGTGGTGTTCTCCATGTTCTTTGGCGTGGCCTGCGCCTCGCTGGGCGAACTCGCGCATCCGACCGTCAAGTTGCTCGATTCGCTGACGCACATCATGTTGAAAGTCACCGGATATGTCATGCATATCGCGCCGGTTGCGGTGTTTTCGGCGGTGGCCTCGGTCATCGCGCAAAACGGTATCGGCGTATTGGCGTCTTACGGCCGCTTTATCGGGGAGTTTTATTTAGGATTGCTGTTGTTGTGCGGTGCGCTGGGTTGCGTCGGCTTTTTTATTCTGGGACGCAAAATTCTGTCCTTGATTCGCCACATCCGCGAGCCGATGCTGCTGGCTTTCGGCACCGCCAGCAGCGAGAGCGCTTACCCGAAACTGTTGCAACAATTGGAACGCTTCGGTTGTGATGAAAAAGTCTGCGGGCTGGTGCTGCCTCTGGGTTATTCGTTCAATCTCGACGGCAGCATGATGTACATGACCTTTGCCGTGCTGTTTATCGCCCAGGCCTACGGCATTGACATGGCGCTGGGCGATCAGCTGATCATGCTGCTGGTGCTGCTGTTCACCAGCAAGGGCGTGGCCGGTGTGCCCAGAGCCTCGTTAATCGTTATTGCGGCCACGCTATCGATGTTTCATATCCCCGAGGCCGGTTTGCTGTTGCTGCTGGCCGTCGATCAGGTGCTGGATATGGGGCGTAGCGCGACTAACGTATTCGGCAACAGCATCGCGGCTGCACTGGTAAGTCGCTGGGAAAAAGCTTTGCGATAACGTTTTCGGTGTTCGGCAAAAGCAAGGGAGGCATCTGACCAAAGAATATCTTTGGCTAAATAACAAAAAATAGTTAACATCAACCTAATATCAACTCTGTAGTGTTAAAAATATGCCCAATAGAAGTTTTAAAACAAGTAAACCAAAATCCACAATTACCGTGCTTCCGGATTTGGGCATGGATGAGCAGGACTTTGTTGCCGATTTCAAGCATTATTACAGCCACCGTCTGGGCAGGGATGAAAACTGTACGTCGCCGCATTATGCCTATGAGGCGCTGTCGATGGCTATCAGCGACCGGCTCATAGAGCGATGGAAAAGAACTTACAACACTTACAAAGAAACGGATTGCAAAAGAGCCTACTATCTGTCGATGGAATTTTTAATGGGCCGCACATTGAGTAATGCCATGCTGAATTTGGGTATTACCGAGGCGGTTGAGCAGGCTATGTATGATTTGGGCCTTGAGATTGAAGAGCTGATTGAAAGCGAGCCGGATGCCGGTTTGGGTAATGGAGGCTTAGGGCGTTTAGCGGCCTGTTTTATCGATAGCTGTGCAACTTTGCAGCTGCCGGTGACCGGGTACGGTTTGCGTTATGAATATGGGATGTTTTCGCAGGATATTATCAATGGCGAGCAGGTGGAGAAACCGGATCATTGGCTGCGTAACGGCAATGTGTGGGAAATTGAACGTCCCGAATACACTGTTAGGATTAAATTTGGCGGACATACCGAGTCGCATATTGACGAGTTCGGCAATAAAAGGACCAGCTGGGTAGAGACGCAAGATATACTCGCGGTTCCTTACGATACGCCGATTCCGGGATACCGGAACGGTACGGTGAACACTTTGCGTTTATGGAAAGCCACGGCGACTGAAGAATTCAATCTACAGGAGTTTAATGCCGGCGATTACGCAGAATCGGTAGCGGCAAAAAATACCGCTGAAAATATTACCATGGTGCTTTATCCGAATGACGCCAATGAAAACGGCAAGGCACTGCGTCTGCGCCAGCAATATCTGCTGGCTTCCGCCAGCTTGCAGGATGTGATCGGCACCTGGGTCGGTCGCCACGGTAATGATTTTTCCGGGTTTGCGGCGAAAAATGCGTTCCAGTTAAATGATACGCATCCGAGCATAGCGGTTGCGGAATTAATGCGCCTGCTGTTGGATGTCCACGGTTTGGTCTGGGATGATGCTTGGGCCATTACCCGTAAGACGATGGCCTACACCAACCATACCTTGTTGCCGGAAGCGCTGGAACGGTGGTCGGTTAATCTGTTCAAGCAATTATTGCCAAGGCTGATGGAGATCATCTTCGACATTAATGCCCATTTTATGGCGGAAGTCTCTGCGCATTGGCCGGGCGATACAGGCCGGTTAAACCGTATGTCTATTATCGAAGAAGGCGGCGAGCAATACGTCAGAATGGCTTATCTGGCTATCGTCGGCAGCTTTTCGGTTAACGGCGTTGCCGCGTTGCATTCGAAATTATTGCAGCAAGGCTTGTTTCGTGATTTTTATGAGTTCTGGCCGGGTAAATTCAACAATAAAACCAATGGGGTTACCCCTCGTCGTTGGCTGGCGGCATGTAATCCTGAACTGGCCGAACTGATCACTGCAACTATAGACAATGGATGGCTGACGGACTTGTCGTTGTTAAAGAAGCTTGAACCTTTTGCCGAAGACAAGAAGTTCCGCAAGCGCTGGCGTGAAATTAAGCAAGACGCAAAGCAAAAACTGATCGATTACAAAAGGCTCGAACATGATGTTGATTTTAATGTTGACGCCCTGTTTGATGTGCAGGTCAAGCGCGTTCATGAATATAAACGTCAACTGTTGAATGTGCTGCATGTGATTCATCTATATGACCGCATTAAGCGCGGCGATACCGCGAACTGGACGGATCGTTGTGTACTGATCGGCGGGAAGGCGGCGCCGGGTTATTACATGGCGAAAAAAATTATCAAGCTGATCAATAATGTTTCAAGCGTCATTAATTCCGATCCTGATGTGGGCAGAAAGTTGAAGTTGGTTTTCCTGCCTAATTACCGGGTTTCCGCGATGGAAAAAATCTGTCCGGGCGCGGATCTTTCCGAACAAATTTCAACCGCCGGTAAGGAGGCGTCGGGCACCGGCAATATGAAGTTTATGATGAACGGCGCGTTGACTATCGGTACGCTGGACGGGGCCAATATTGAAATTCGCGAAGAAGTCGGGGATGAGAATTTTTTCCTGTTCGGTTTGACCGAAGAGCAGGTTGAAGACATGAGTCGTCACTATAATCCTAATGCGATCATCAATCAGGATGAAGATTTAAGCAGGGTCATTAAGCTGCTTGAGTGCGGGCATTTTAATCAATTTGAGCCGGGACTTTTTGACGATATTTTGGCGTCAATAAAAAGTCCTCACGATCCCTGGATGACGGCAGCCGATTTCCGTAGTTTTATCGATGCACAAAAACGGGTGGAAGTGGCTTACAAGGATCAGGAACATTGGATCAAAATGAGTATTTTAAACTGCGCCGCTAGCGGTAAGTTTTCTACCGACAGAACCATTACTGATTACAATAACAAGATCTGGAAACTGACGCCGGTCAGTATCAAGTTCTGAGCGTGTTTCATATTGTTTTGTATGAGCCGGAAATTCCCGCTAATACCGGGAATATTATCCGTTTATGCGCAAATTCCGGCATGCAGTTGCATTTGATCAAGCCGCTGGGTTTTGAATTGGATGACAAGAAATTGCGCAGGGCAGGGCTGGATTACCATGAATGGGTGGCAGTAAAAGAGCACGATTCATTGGCTGATTTTGTGCTTAGCATTAAGCCGGGGCGGATGTTTGCGCTGACCACCAAAGGCGCGAAAATATACAGCGAGGTGAGTTTTCAGTCTGAGGATGCTTTTTTGTTCGGCCCCGAGACGCGCGGCTTGCCTGCACCTGTGTTAGCGGAACTGGGCTCCGAGCGGTGCTTGTATTTGCCGATGCAGGCAGAAAGCCGGAGCCTGAATCTGTCTAATACTGTTTCTATTGTCCTTTACGAGGCTTGGCGGCAGATGGCTTTTGCAGGTGCGGCGATAAAATAGTCAAGCAGGGTGGGCAGGCTTTTTTTGCCCACCATTTTCCTACGCTATCTTGATTTTGAGAATTGGGACTGGTGTGAAGGACAGAAAATAAAACAATACCCACTCAGAAAAAATCAATAACGCCAATTGACAATAACCGGAGGTCTTACCATAATCTTACTTTCTATTTAAGGAGATAATGTTATGCAAACCACCCGTTTATCCAGTAAAGGACAAGTCATTATTCCAAAAACCATACGTGAGGCTTGTCATTTAAATGTTGGGCAGGAATTGGAAGTCGAAATCACCCCGCAAGGCATTTTATTAAAAACTAAAAACACCTTACCCAAAACAACAATCAATGATTTAATCGGCTGCACAGGTTATCAAGGTAATGCAAGAACAGTAGAAGAAATGGAAGAGGGGATTCGACAGGGCGTTATCGCTGAATGGGGTGAACATGATAGCGATTGATACCAATATTCTTGTACGCATTGTCACCAATGATAACCCGGAACAAGTACAACGTGCGGCTAAATTATTGCATCTTCACGCGGTCTTTATTTCCAAAACAGTCATTTTAGAATTAGAGTGGGTACTACGCTATAGCTACGCTTTAGAGCGTTCGGTTATTTTGGTAGCTGTGCAAAAAATATTAACCACCGATAGTTTTACTGTGGAGCATGGCACAGCTATTGCGCAAGCTCTGCGATGGTATGAGCAAGGCATGGACTTTGCCGATGCTTTACATCTTGCTTGCAGTTTGCATGCAGACAAGTTTGCCAGCTTTGATAAAAGACTCATTAAAAAAGCAACTGGCTTAAACACAGGTGTTGTTTTACTTGAGCCTTAGGCCAAAACCATCCGACTGTGTATGCTGGCTCAAGCTGAACACTTTCTTGAATTTTTCAGAATCACTGTTCAAGTTGCCGGAATATGATCAGGCTGGATTTGACACAAAAGCACGTAAGTAATGTGATTGCCCTGCAACATCTCTACGATTCGGCCTTTTGCTCCCGAGCCAATAGGTTTTGTACGGCCGCCAGCGGGGCCAAACCTTCATATAAAACCTTGTAGGTCTGTTCGGTAATCGGCATGTCGACGCCGTATTTTTTAGCGAGTAAAAAGGTTTCTTTTGCCGCTGAAATACCTTCAATTTCCTGGCCGATTTCCTTTATGGCGGCAATTGTGTCTTTGCCCTGTCCCAAGGCTAACCCAAAACGCCGGTTTCTGGATTGGTTGTCGGTGCAGGTCAAAATAAGGTCGCCCAAGCCTGCCAGTCCCATAAAGGTTTCTTGTTTGCCTCCAAGTTTGACGCCGAGACGAATGATTTCATTTAATCCCCGTGTAATCAGCGCGGCCCGGGTGTTGGCGCCAAAGCCAAGTCCATCGGCAATACCGGCGGCTATCGCCATGACGTTTTTTACTGCCCCGCCGACTTCTACGCCAATCAGGTCCGAGTTGGTATAAGTTCGAAAACGTTCACTATGCAGGATGTCGGCCAGAAGGCCTGCAAAATCCGGCTGGGATGAAGCAATAGTAATGGCTGTCGGCAGGCCGGCCGCGACTTCACCTGCAAAACTGGGGCCTGAAAGCAAAGCCGCCGGGGTTTGCGCAGAAAATATATCGGCTACTACTTCATGAAGTAATGAGCCGTTATCAGGATTAAAGCCTTTGGTTGCCCAAGCTATTTGTACGTTACTGGATAAATATGTTTTGAGCTTAAGCAGAGTATCTTTAAATGCGTGGCTGGGCACGGAAACCAGCATCAGGCTGCTAAAGTCTGCGACTTCGGCCAAGTCGGAAGTAAGGGTGAGGTTTTCAGGAAAAACCGGTCCGGGTAAATAGCGTTTGTTTTCACGATCTTGTGTAAGCGACGCCATGTGTTCCGGATTATGGCCCCATAATAACGTCCGGCAGCCATTTCTGGCGGCCAGAATTGCCAGAGTCGTCCCCCATGAGCCTGCACCCAGGACGGCTATTTTCTTATTCATCGAGTGACCCCTTCGACAAGCTCAGGACAGGTTAATTGATGGTGTCAGAACCAGGCGCTTGTTGTGCTTGCTGTAAATGTTGCGAGTATAAGGCATCAAAATTTACCGGGGCTAAAAGCATTTGCGGAAAGCCGCCTTTTGTGACGAGGTCGGAAATGGCCTCTCTCGCGTAAGGAAACAGAATGTTGGGGCAGAAACTGCCAACCATCGGTCCCATTTCTGCATCCGTAAAACCGCTTAAAGAGAAAATTCCTGCCTGATTGACTTCAACAAGATAGGCTGTTGCGTCGCCGTTTTTTACGGTGATGGTTACCGCAAGGGCTACTTCGTACATTGAATTTTCTAAAGGCAAAACATGAGTGCCCAGATTAAAGTCGACAGTGGGCTCCCATTTTTCGGTAAATACTTTAGGCGAATTAGGTGTCTCAAAAGACATGTCTTTTGTATAAATTTTCTGGATGGAAAATTGTTTTTCTACTGCGTTGGTTTCTTCGGTCATGATGGATTTCTATGAGTAGGGTTTAATGTGATGGCTGCTTCCAAGCACAGCTTTAGTTTTTGTGTTTGCCAGCCGATTTTATAGGTAGTTTGTAGTCGTTTTCCCAGGCTTGCATGCCGCCGGTAATAACGAAAACCTGCTCGAATCCTGCTTTAGTTAATATTTTTCCGGCCGATGCTGAGCGTGTTCCTGTTTGGCAGGCTATAAGGACAGGTTTGTTTCTGTGTGTTTCCAGTTTTGACAGGTGAGCGGGCAAATTGCCCAATGGCGTGTTGATTGCGTTTTCAATATGGCCTTTAAGAAACTCTTCCGGTTCGCGTACATCGATAACAATTGTATCGCTATCGTTCATTTTGGCGACAGCCAGTAAAGGAGAAACGGCGCCGAATTTTTTGAATGCAGTATCGAATAATTCCTGGATTAATAAAAAAGTAACTACTGCCAGAGCGAGAGATAATATGTAGTGATTTAAAATGAATTCTAGATAACGGTCCATGGATAAATTTGTAAAGTTAAGTGGGTGAAGAAAAGATGAATTAGTGATTAGAGCAGAAGACATCCTGCATCATTTTAATGAGCAACAGCATGCGGGCGTCGTCAATAAAGTAATAAACGCGGTTGGCTTGTTTTTTAGAGCCGAGAATTTTTTTTTCCCTGAGAATTGCCAGATGCTGGGAAATATTGCTCTGACTGGTGCCGACCTGATCGACAATTTGTTGTACGCAGATTGAATCATTGCCCAGGACGCATAATATTTTTAAACGCAATGGATGTGACATTGCCTTTAAGCAGAGAGCTGCTTTGGCTATATCCGTATCGTTATACAAATTGTGCGGATTTTTAATTTTCATAGGTCTGCTTAATGTTTCTGGTTTATTGAATCTGATTAAAAAGAACCCGTGAAGAATTATTTATACACAACTGTTGTCAACGTGTATTAATATAATGACTACTTGATTGCGTGACTGGCATGTTGCCAAAATACGAAAAACCAGTGAATCTGGCAAAATAATACATCACTACGACCATTTTGGGTAATGAAGAATCAAATGGAGTGCAAAGTGATTTATTTTGTATGGGAAGTAGTGATGCGGATTTTTTTTAGTATCGGGAGATAAATTTAAAGATGGTAAATCGACCAAAGCCGGTGGTATTGCTGATCCTTGACGGATTCGGTTACTCGTTGGACAAAGAATACAATGCCATTGCAATGGCTAATACACCTTGTTGGGATAAGTTACAGAAAGACTGTCCCATGACGCTGCTCAGTTGTTCCGGCGCTGTCGTAGGATTACCGGGTGGACAAATGGGCAACTCAGAGGTTGGGCATGTTCATATAGGCACCGGCCGTTATGTTCCTCAGGATTTCTCCAAAGTCAACGACGCAATAATTGACGGCAGTTTTTATTCCAATCCGGTTCTTTGCCGGGCCGTGGATCTTGCCAAAGAAAAAAATAAAGCCCTGCATATCATGGGATTGCTCTCGCCTGGCGGCGTACATAGTCATGAGCAGCAGATTGCTGCGATGGTCGAGTTAGCCGCCAAACGGGGCCTCGATAAAATTTATCTGCATGCCTTTTTGGATGGACGGGATGTTCCGCCCAAGAGCGCAATGGCTTCCCTTGAGCTGCTTGATGCAAAATTTGCGGCGCTAGGCGTCGGTCGTATTGCCTCAATTGTGGGTCGTTTCTATGCGATGGACAGGGACAATCGCTGGGATCGCGTAAAACAGGCCTATGACCTGATTGCCAAAGGTGAGGCTGCTTTTAGTGCGGACTCTGCACTGCAGGGATTGGAGGCGGCTTATGAACGGGGTGAGACGGATGAGTTTGTCTTACCGACCGCTATTTTGGATTCAGAGCATCGGGCGGTCGCTCTTGATCCCGAAGACTCGGTGGTGTTTATGAATTTCCGGGCGGATCGTGCCCGCGAGATTTCCCTGGCATTAACGGCAACAACATTCGATGCATTTGATAGAAACCGTGCGCCTCATACAGGCTATTACTGTACTTTAACGGAATATCAGCAGGATTTTGATTATGATGTGGCCTATCCTCCGACTGACATAAAAAATTGTCTGGGCGAGTATTTGTCCTTGTTGGGTATGACCCAATTGCGGCTGGCGGAAACTGAAAAATTTGCCCATGTCACGTTTTTTCTTAATGGCGGCATAGACGCCGCTTTTCCTGGAGAAGACCGGATATTGGTGCCTTCACCCAAGGTCAGGACCTATGATTTACAGCCGGAAATGAATGCGGCAGAGGTTACGGATCATTTGGTTGCTGCCATTACCGGCGGTAAATACGATGTCATTATATGTAATTATGCTAATTGCGACATGGTGGGGCATACCGGCATAATGGATGCGGCGATTTTGGCTGTGGAAGCGGTCGATGCGTCATTGCAGCGCGTCGTTGACGCCTTAAAGTCGGTGGGTGGGCAGATGCTGATTACCGCCGACCACGGCAATATTGAGCAAATGGTCGATAAAGAAACCGGACAGCCCCACACAGCGCATACTACAAATCCAGTGCCTTTGGTTTATGTCGGAGGGGATAAGCCATTAGACGCAGGCGGTAGTTTGTCGGACTTGGCTCCAACAGTACTGGCAATGTTAGGGGTTGAGCAACCCGTTGAAATGACTGGTCGATCCCTTATCAAGTTTGTTTAATCTGTGGATGAGAAAGAAGCTGGTTTTTTGTTTTTTACTGAGTGTATTTGTCCATGAGGGTAGAACGGAAATCTCGGAAAAAAACGAAGAGCTAACTGAAGTTCAATCGGGTATTAAAGCGGCCGACCAAAATATGCAGCGTATTCAGCTGCAAAAAAATACTTTAAACACGCAGTTGGGTGAAGTTGAGAAACTCTACGGAAGGACGGCCGCTTTATTAAAGACATTGCAAGGTCAGGTTGAGCAAAAACGACAGAATTTGAGTAAAATTCGACAGGAAAAACAGAGTCTTCAGGATGAAGTCGCTAAACAGAACAAAGAATTAGCGGGTCAAATAAAGGCTGCCTACGCAATGGGGCAAAAGGAACAATTGAAGCTGCTGCTTAATCAACAGGATCCTGCATTATCCAGTCGAATGCTGGTGTATTACGATTATCTTAATAAGGCTCGCCTGACAAAACTGGCCGGCATTTCGGAGTCTATGCAGCATTTGGATCGGCTTGGTAAGCAGCAGCAGCAGGAAACCGAGCTTTTAGAGAAAAATCTTGAGCAAAAGAAATCGGAACAGATAGCTGTAGACGGTGTTAGAAAACGAAGAGCTGAATTGCTGACACAACTAAAAAGTGACTTTTCTTCAAACGAACAACAAATAATTCACTTGAAAGAAAGTGAAAATAAGCTGAAAAATCTGGTATCTTCATTGCGAAGATCGACCAATGATCTTACTTTTGAGGTTGAGCAAACAAAAAAATTGCACAAGGCTGCTGAGGTTCCGTCCGACGAACCTGCCAAAGACTTACCGGATTCCAGAGATGGTTTTCCTAAGCTTAAGGGCGACTTTTATTCACTGAAGGGCCAACTGCCTTGGCCGGTCAAGGGGCGATTGACTAATAAGTTCGGTAGTGTGCGAGCCGAGAGTACTGAGAGTATTTGGGACGGTGTGTTAATTAACGCTAGTGAGGGAACGGAGATACGTGCGATTACCGGCGGGAAAGTGGTGTATTCTGATTGGCTTCGCGGATATGGCTTGTTGATTATTATTGATCACGGTAAGGGGTATATGACCCTTTATGCTTTTAATCAGAGTTTATATCGGCAGGTTGGTGAGTGGGTAGATGTTGGCGAAGTCATTGCTTCCGTTGGGCAAAGCGGTGGTCGCAGTCATTCCGGGTTGTATTTTGGAATACGCAACAAAGGTAAGCCGGTTGATCCGCTTGAGTGGTGCCGAAAGTAATCGGGATAGTAGGGGCGACCGGCCGGCCGCCCCTACTTGGTCATGTTTTAGGAAAAACAGTGTTTGGAGTTTTAAGGTACATGTTAAAAAAGAAAAATATTTTCATTTTGTCCTTAGGGATTATGTTGGGTGTTTTTATGGGCATCTGCGGCAGTGTCTTTGCCGATCGTGATAATGCTGAACCTGTAGCGGATACAGCGGAAGCTCTGCCCTATGAGGACTTACGCACCTTCACGGAAATTTTTGGCCGAATTAAAAGGGATTATGTAGAGCCCGTTTCTGACAAAAAATTATTGGAAGATGCCATTCGCGGCATGTTGAGCGGGCTTGATCCTCATTCCGCATATTTGGTTGCCGAGGAATATCAGGAATTAAAAGAAGGCACAACCGGCCAGTTCGGCGGCTTGGGCATCGAAGTTACGATGGAGAACGGCTTTGTTAAAGTGGTTTCCCCTATTGACGATACCCCCGCCCAAAGAGCAGGCATTAAAACCGGAGACCTGATTGTCAGACTTGATGATCAGCCGGTAAAAGGCATGACCTTGGCTGATGCCGTCAAACTTATGCGTGGCGAGCCGGGTAGCAAGATTTTGCTCACGGTTATTCGTGAAGGGGTGGAGACTCCTTTAAAAATAAGCATAACCAGGGATGTTATAAAAGTTAAAAGTGTGAAAAACCGGATGCTGGAAAAAGGTTATGGTTATATACGCATTAGCAGTTTTCAATCAGGAACCGGGGAAAGCCTTAAAGAGGCTCTAGCTTCGCTGAAAAAGGAAAACGCTGGCAACCTAAAAGGCTTGGTGCTTGATTTAAGAAATAATCCGGGCGGCGTATTGAATGCGGCAGTTGAAGTGAGTGACGCCTTCATAAAGAGCGGTCTCATTGTTTACACTGAAGGGCGTATTGAAAACTCGGAAATGCGCTTTAATGCCGCTCCTGATGATCTTGTTGACGGTGCGCCGATGGTCGTATTGATTAATGCGGGTTCCGCCTCAGCCTCGGAAATCGTGGCCGGAGCCTTGCAGGATCAAAAACGCGCTGTGATTATGGGCGAGAAATCGTTCGGCAAAGGTTCGGTGCAGACCATATTGCCAACCAGCAATGGTTCGGCAGTCAAGTTGACCACAGCCAGATACTACACGCCTTCGGGTCGCTCTATCCAGGCCGAAGGTATTGAGCCGGATATCGCCTTGGCTCGCGTCAAGCTGGAGACCTTGGAAAAATCCGAGTTCAAGCCGGTCAAGGAAGCCGATTTGTCGCATCATTTGCAAAACGGCAAAGGTAAAGAGAGTCCGGAGGATGTGCAGGAGAAAGAGAAGGAGACCTTGGAAAAAGATTATCCTTTGTATCAGGCGCTGACCTTGCTGAAAGGCATTAGTTTTATGAAAAAATAAGCTTTAGCTTGTAGTGGTAATAAAAAACCCGGATTTTGGCAGACGCTTTGTTTGTCGGAATTTGGGTTTTTTTATGCGTTGAATTTGTTAGGGCGAGATTCCGATTTAGGTTTGCCTGAAAGATTGCTATTAAATAATTATTGTAGCATCATGACTAACGGGTTTCTGGGGTGGCTTTTGCGCCCTGGATTGAAACTTAATATGCACCTAAAAAAGGTGTCTACTTATAGTTAGGCAAATCGTTGCCGACCATTACTAAAGGAGTCTCAATGAAACTGAGACATGCAGCACTTCTTACCACTTCCATTCTTGTGATCATGTCCGTACAAGGATGTAGAACCTCGGGCCGCATCGAGAGCGAACACCTAGGAGGCTGTCGGATTATGCCTCACTAAAAATATTAAGCCATTGAAATATATTGAAATTATTTTTTATAACGAAAAGCAATAAAAATTAATTTATTTTAAAATCAATATGTTATGTGGCTGTGTTTTTTAAATCCGACAGCCTCCTAGGACGCACCTACACGCCATCTTACTACTCATCATCTATTTCAGACTACCCGGCCATTGGTGAGATTAAGACAGTCGAGGTTGGGGAAAGTCTTGTTTGGAAAGACAAACAGGCAACTATCCCGGCGATAGACATCGAACAAACAATCGAGCATCAGGCAGATAATCTTGGCCAGAAATTTAAGCTCACGCTACTTTCTGGCAGATACGTCGAAAAGGGAAAAGATGCCGTTGGGACGTTTTATGAAGGGAAAAAAGGTAATATTCTAGAAGATAGCAAGCCGAAGGATATCGAGGGCGGGATATACGTTACTAATTTAGACCCAACAAAAACAGAGATTTACCTCTTAGACAATTTACAGCAGCCATTCTCATATGTAAAGAACGGCATTCCGTTTACGAAATCATTCCACCATAAGCGAGACGACCTCAGCTTTAAGAAAGAACTGGTATATACCGGAGTCTCTCAGAAGGTGATTTCCATTTTTTACAGAGAATTTAATGAGGATATGGCTCGCCCCGCCTTTTCTCAGGATTTAAAGTATAATCTCTCGGAGAGCAATATTGTCGGGTATCGTGGCGCACGATTTGAAATAATCAAGGCAACTAATCAAGGATTAACCTACAAAACATTGAAGCAACTGGATTGATAGCTCGGTAGAATGGGTAGAACGTAGCGAAACCCATCTCATAGGTATTGGTTTTGATGGGTTTCGGCTGCAGCCTCTACCCATCCTATCTTGTTCTCGTATCAATGAATTGATTTTTGATAATTGACGCTAAAATCATTCAACGTAGACAGCGCTACAGGCAGGTCTTCGGTTTTTTCAAGACTAAATGCATTAACGCCGACGCGCGATAAATAAAATACCTGATCCGGCATGAAATGGCCTGTTGCCCTGATCTCGCCTTGATAGTTATAGCGGCCTCTAAGCAGCCATGCATGAGAGAAAATGCGGCCATCGGCAAAGGCCGGGAAATCCAGCTCAATTAACTGGATGTCTTTTAAATCGGCGACGATGTCTTCAACCGAATCGGCAGGACCGATTCTAACGCCTATCTTGCTATCAGACTTAAGCAACAATTGCTTGTCTTTTTTCCAGCGGGCTAATGAAACGCTGATGTCGCCATTTTTTAGTTCGGCATCATCGGCAACATAACTCCATCTGTCATCAATAATCTGTTTGTCTTTAATTATTTGCATAGACTTGCTCTTTGAATGGGGTGATTCCAACGCGTTTTACCATGTCCAGAAAGGACTCGTCATCCAGGCGTTGTTCGATATAAACATCCAGAATGGTGGTGATTGCTTTGGTGACTTGGTCTTTGGCAACGGCGGGTCCCAGCCGTTCGCCGATAGCCGCCTCGTTTTCCGAGGAGCCGCCCAAGGTCAATTGATACCATTCAGCGCCTTTTTTATCGACGCCCAGTATGCCGATATGACCTACGCTTTGGTGCGCGCAGCCGTTCATGCAGCCGGACATGTTGATTTTTACATCGCCAATGTCATGGAGATAGTCCAAGTCATCAAGGGCGTCATTGATTTCTTTAGCAACACTAATCGAGCTGGCATTGGCGAGTGAACAAAAATCGAGGCCAGGACAGCAAATCATATCAGTTGCAGTGCCGATATTGGGTGTGGCCAGTTTCAATGCATCGAGTTGTTGCCACAGCGGGAATAGATCAGCCTGTTTTACGTCGGCAAGAATAAGATTTTGCCTGTGCGTGCTTCTGATCTCACCAAAGCTGTATCGGTCGGCCAGATCGGCGACGGCGTCAAGTTGCGCATCGGTCATGTCGCCCGGAGGCGAGTCCGGTGCTTTTAACGATAGGAAGGCAGCGCGATAGCCGGGAATTTTGTGATCGACGGTGTTGTATTTAACCCAAGTGGCAAAGGCCTTGTTTTCGAGCTGGCGCTGCGCAAAGCCGGTATCTTGCCCGGCATCTGTCTCGTAGGCAGGCGGTGTAAATTGGGTTTTTATAGCGTCAATGCGATCGGTGCTAAGCTCCAGGTCATCCCGGATTAGCAGCCATTCTTTTTCGACCAATTCGGAGAATTTTTCCATGCCGGATTCTTTGACCAGGATTTTAATCCGCGCTTTGTATTTGTTGTCGCGGCGTCCGAACAGGTTGTAAATCCGCAGTATGGCTTCCAGGTAAGACAACAGGTGTTTCTTGTCCAGATAGGGCTTGATGACTTGCCCAATGATAGGCGTGCGTCCCAAACCGCCGCCGACCAGCACTCTAAAGCCGATTTCACCTGCGTCATTTTTTACCAGATGCAGGCCGATGTCATGTAGTTGAGTCGCTGCACGATCATGCTGTGCGCCGCTGACAGCAATCTTGAATTTGCGCGGCAAATAGGCAAATTCCGGATGCAGCGTTGTCCATTGCCGGATAATCTCGCAATAAGGGCGAGGGTCTTCAATTTCATCGATACAAACACCGGCCAAGTGATCCGATGAGGTATTTCTTAGGCAATTGCCGCTGGTTTGGATGGCGTGCATTTGGACGCTGGCCAATTCTTCAAGAATGTCAGGAACTTGTTCCAATTGAGGCCAATTAAACTGGACGTTTTGCCGGGTCGTAAAATGACAGTAGTTTTTGTCGTAAGTACGGGCAATGTGAGCCAGTTTCCTGATTTGTTTGGAGTTAAACAGGCCATAAGGGCCGGCTATCCGTAACATCGGGGCGTGAGTTTGCACGTAGAGGCCATTCATTAAGCGCAATGCGCGAAATTGGTCGTCTGAAATTTGGCCTTTCAAAAAGCTTTCAGTCTGCCTTCTAAATTGGGCTACCCGTTGTTCAATGAGTGTTTGATCGTGGTTATTATACTGGTACATAAATGAGCGCTGAGCGCCTGTATAGGCAATTAATTACAACCAATAATCATATACTGTGGGTCATAAAATGACAAAGGTTATTGTATGATGCTAAGATTGTCCGCTAAATTTTGGGTGTTTTTGGTTAATTTTTTTGAGATAAAAGTTAGGGGGTTATTTTGTTACGGTCATTGTTTATGTTGTTATCTCTATTGCTGTTGCCTGAAATGGCGATGGCGGGTGGTTTTGAAAGTCTCGGTTTGACGGGGACAGAACGGGGTATTTATACCGTTCTGATCTTTATCATTGCCTATGGCTTTGTTATGACGGAAGAATTTACTCACCTGAGTAAGTCCAAGCCGGTTATTTTGGCGGCGGGTATTATTTGGGCGAATGCCGCTGTTTTATCTGCTCAAGCGGGTGTTTCTGCCGAGGATATGCATAAGGCTTTCGAATACAATTTGAAAGAATATGCAGAGCTAATGCTGTTCCTGCTGGTTGCTATGACTTATATCAATTCAATGGCTGAGCGTAACGTGTTTGAAGCATTGAGATCATGGTTGGTAAGAAAGCAGTTTGGCTATCGCAAACTGTTTTTGATTACCGGTATTATTACGTTCTTCTTGTCCTCAGTAGCTGATAACTTGACGGCGGCTTTATTGGTCGGCGCAGTAGTGATGGCGGTAGGGGCGGATAATCCAAAATTTGTCAGTATCGGTTTTGTTAATTTAGTGGTTGCAGCTAATGCGGGCGGTGCATTCTGTCCTTTTGGCGACATTACAACCTTAATGGTTTGGCAGGCTGAGTACGCTGAGTTCTTTGACTTCTTCAAGTTGTTTATTCCATCGGCGGTGAATTACGCAATACCGGCGGCGGTGATGTATTTTGCTGTGCCGGATGAGCAGCCTAATGCCTCTGATGAAGCGGCAGTGCAGTTAAAGCCGGGCGCGATACAGATTTGCGTTTTGTTCTTGTTGACCATCGTTACAGCGGTAAGTTTTAAACAAGCTCTGCATTTACCACCATTTATGGGCATGATGGTTGGTCTTTCTGTACTGATGCTTTACGGCCATCGTTTAAAAACAGTCTATCGCGTTGAAGGCGATGCTTCATTTGATATTTTCGACAAAGTGCGTCATGCCGAATGGGATACCTTGCTGTTTTTCTTCGGCGTGGTATTTGCGGTCGGTGGCTTAGGCTATATCGGATATCTCGAGTTGCTGTCCGGCGCTATGTACGATGGCTTAGGCGCGACAACGGCGAATATTTTAGTGGGTGTGATTTCGGCGATTGTTGATAACATTCCTGTTATGTTTGCGGTGCTGAATATGAATCTGGACATGGATTTATATCAATGGTTATTGGTGACATTAACTGCCGGTGTTGGTGGGTCAATGTTGTCAGTGGGTTCGGCTGCGGGCGTGGCATTAATGGGGCAGTCTGATCATAAATATACATTTTTCAGTCACTTAAAATGGACACCTGCAATTGCTGCCGGTTACGTAGCGAGTATTGTTGCTCATTATCTAATTAATGGTTGATAGCTCAAGTGAGCACTGCACTCCTTGTGCAGTGCTCGGCAACTGCGCAAGGCGAGATTCTACCTTCTGCATAATCCTCCATATGGATATGGTGGATGCAGGTAGTTCCGGAGCATTGATATATCCGTTTGTGCGGTCGCGTTTGTTGGGTAAAGCCAATGGGTGACAATAAAAGTTGGCGGGCGGCCTTTTCAATTTATGTTCAGCCGCGAGTGCGCGGCATGGTATTTCTCGGCTTTTCAGCCGGACTTCCTTTTTTATTGGTTTTTTCGACATTATCAGCCTGGTTGCGGGACGAAGGGGTGGAAAGATCGGTT
The DNA here is from genome assembly GCA_030653175.1 of Methylobacter sp. Lineage (GTDB taxonomy): Bacteria > Pseudomonadota > Gammaproteobacteria > Methylococcales > Methylomonadaceae > Methylobacter_A. Next base: position 10,879 of record JAURZV010000047.1, on the reverse strand, counting down.
ATAGGTTTTTTTAGCTGGATCGGAGTTACCTATTCAATAAAGGTTTTTTGGGCTCCCGTCATCGACAGGTTGTCTCTGCCATTGTTGACTAAATTTTTGGGTAAAAGACGCGGCTGGATGTTGCTTGCGCAACTGGGGATTGTTGTCGGTCTGTTTGGTATGGGAAGCTCGGATTCGCATAGCCAATTACAGCAGATTGCCCTGTTTGCAGTGTGGGTGGCATTTTGTTCGGCTACGCAAGATGTTGTTATTGATGCTTATCGCATTGAGTCAGTAAACCCTGAATATCAAGGTGCTATGGCGGCGACCTACGTGTTGGGGTATCGGATTGCCTTGTTGATGGCAGGCGCGGGTGCTTTTTATATCGCGGATTATTCCAGCTGGAAAACTGCTTATTTTGTAATGGCAGCTGCCATGTCTGTAGGTCTGGTAACGACCCTTTGTATTAAAGAGCCGGAGCATAAACATTTTGATGGGAGGTTGCGCGAGAATGTCGCTGTAAAGCAGCAGAATATCTGGCGGCGGTTGTCGGCAAGTTTCGTGGATGCTGTATTGAATCCCTTTGTGGAGTTTTTTGCACGTAACGGCAGAGTCGGTTTATTGATTTTGATGCTTATCGCAGTTTACAAAATGAGCGACATTACTATGGGAGTTATGGCGAACCCGTTTTATCTTGATTTGGGTTTTAGTAAAAAAGATATCGCGGATATTAGTAAGGTTTTTGGTTTTTTTATGACTATTACCGGTGCTGCAATGGGTGGGGTGCTGGTTGTTAGGTATGGGATTATGCGTCCCCTGCTGCTAGGTGCGGTTATGGTGGCGGCTACTAATCTGCTGTTTGCCGTTTTGGCAGTTAGTGAGCCCAATTTGTTATTGTTGTCAGGCGTTATAAGTGCGGATAATTTAAGTGGGGGTATAGCAACATCGGTGTTTATCGCTTACCTTTCCAGTTTAACCAGTACTACGTACACCGCCACTCAATACGCGCTGTTCAGTTCACTGATGACTTTGCCCGCTCAACTATTAGGAGGTTTTTCCGGAATAGTTGTAGATAGCTATGGTTACACTGTTTTTTTTATTTATGCATCAACAGTAGGTTTGCCGGCAATCGTGCTGGTGCTTTTATTGATGCGCTATCAAAGCCGGTCTAAAGCTTATAACTATAGTCCATGATGAGTGGGGAGTTGATCGAAAATCGCTCATCTTTATAGATGGATGCTGCGCTTAGTTTATCTTTAAGCCGACATTCCGCACCCCTTTGGCACCCCATTGATATTAAATGATATTATTTTTTGCTAAATAGCAATATAACTTTCAATTCATTGATTTTGAATGATTATTTTTTAAGTGTGCAGAATGTCGGTTTAAAGTAATAATACGTATAAATATAAATTGAGTTGCGAACTTTTAATGAAATACGTATTATATGGGGTTCTTTAATAAAGTATGTAGCCCGTTTGTGGGTAATGTGAAAGTGATATGAAACCAGAAATTCATCCAGAATATAAGCAAATTACTGTAACTTGCGGTTGCGGTAATAAATTTGAGACCGGTTCTGTATTGGGTAAGGATTTGCAAGTTGAGGTTTGTTCTTCATGCCATCCTTTTTATACAGGAAAGCAGCGTGTTGTTGATACGGCGGGGCGCGTTGATAAATTCCGTAAAAAATACGGAAAATAGGTTTTTGTGGATTTTTGCTTGGGTAATTGCCCTCGGCATTGCTGCAAAAATGTTCGTTATGCCGTAAAAAACAGTAAATAAAAAAATTGGTGTTTTTTGATGCATATGCAGGCAAAAGGCATATTAACCGTTTTTATTTTGTATGACAGCCATAAAGCAGAAAGCCAGTACAGCATTGCTGTACTGGCTTTCTGCTTTATGGCTGTCAGGCTTTGACTTTTTGTTAGTGTTTGTTGTCCTTAGAATTTCATGACTCTTTAAGATTTTAAGATGGGGGTTTTAGGTGGACTCTAAAAGGTAGTTCACGAAATAAGCTTGCTTTGTTAAAGCAAGCGGAACAATGACTGCGTATTGGTGGCAATAGGGAATATCTTAAATAGAATCTAAGCCCGACAGTCCTTCAATAGACCAGTTGGCAAAATCAAGAGAGCCTTCATCGTTATCGCCGTTTTTGTAATGAATCCGGCAGATATATTTCTTGGTGATTGTGCTTGCGGTGGTGCTCGTGATATCAATTTCGGCGTTAATAACATATTGGTAGTTCCCTAGGCTCCATGCGTTAAGAGGGTTTTCAGGGAAGCTAATAGATACATCAGGTCCAAGCTTGGATTTAATGTGGGTGTTACAATGTATAAAGGCGAGCTTAGTTAATGGTGTAGAGATAGGGGATTGGCCTCCTTGATCTTTGCTGTCAACAAGAAACAAATCTGATTGAACTACTTTATAAACGAAAGGCATGATGACCTTGCTTTGAATTAAAAGTAGAGTTGCTAAGGCGACGATAAAAATTATGATGGAGTATTTCTTCATGGATTCTGAGTTTAAAAAATAAAATTAAAATTAATTCTAACAGGAATCAATGTTTTAAGCGTAGAGGAATTTAACAGGTAAAGCCTGGATTCAAGGAAATGTATTGGGGGCTTGTTTTTGACTTGACAAGGCTATTTGAACTGGTAGACTGACAGCTCACTAAATTGACTTGGTGGCACTTGGTCCTTAAGGTTTTTTAGGCGCTGGTGAGAAAATGGAGTTGTAACTATAGCCCCTGACCATCACAAGTCGGGGATTTGATAATTTTTGGAGGTAGAAATGGCAGCTACAACTGAATCAGTGAGAGCTGATGCTGCGGAAGCACCGCTGTTAAATAAGAAAAATATGATCCTTGGAGCATTGCTGTATGTAGTGTTCTATGGTTGGGTTCGTTGGTACGAAGGCGTCTATGGCTGGTCAGCTGGTCTAGATTCATTTGCTCCTGAATTCGAAACATATTGGATGAACTTTCTTTATATTGAGTTTGTTTTAGAAGTAGCAACTGCAGGTATCTTGTGGGGTTACATCTGGAAATCTCGTGATCGTAAAGTAATGTCAATCACGCCAAGAGAAGAGTTAAGAAGACACTTTACTCATTGGACTTGGTTGGTAATGTATGCTTTCGCTATCTATTACGGCGCTAGCTACTTTACAGAGCAAGATGGTACATGGCATCAAACTATTGTTCGTGATACTGACTTTACACCAAGTCACATCATCGAATTCTATTTGAGCTATCCTATCTACATCATCACTGGTGGTGCTTGTTTCCTGTATGCAAAAACAAGACTTCCTACTTATCAGCAAGGTCTGCACCTTCAATATATGGTTGCAGTAGTTGGTCCTTTCATGATTCTGCCAAATGTTGGTTTGAATGAATGGGGTCATACTTTCTGGTTTATGGAAGAGTTGTTTGTTGCGCCTTTACATTATGGCTTCGTATTCTTCGGATGGGCGGCTTTAGGTATACTGGGTGTTGTGAATACAGAAGTTATAGCTATCGCTAAGCTTCTGAAAAAAGACCTAGCTTAATAATAGGTCTTTGGTTGTAATTACTATCTCCTTCTGGCTGTTTCGTTTTTTTTCAGGGCGAAACAGCTAAAGTTGAAGATGGTCATTAATAAAAATAATTTAAATCCTTTAGGAGGTAAGCTAATGAGCGCATCTCAATCAGCTGTACGTTCACGCGCTGAAGCAGTTAAAGTTTCACGTACGTTCGACTGGCTAATTCTGTTTACATTGTTCTTCGTTGTACTTGGCGGTTATCACATTCACTACATGTTAACCGGTGGTGACTGGGATTTCTGGACTGACTGGAAAGATAGGCGTCTATGGGTAACTGTAGCTCCAATCGTTTCAATCACTTTCCCAGCAGCTGTTCAAGCTGTGTTGTGGTGGCGTTACCGTTTGCCTTTTGGTGCGGTAGTTTGTATCTTAGGTCTGCTTTTAGGTGAGTGGATCAACAGATACTTAAATTTCTGGGGTTGGACTTACTTCCCAGTAAATTTCTGCTTCCCTTCAAACCTGATGCCAGGTGCTATTGTTCTTGACGCTATATTAATGCTGTCAGGCAGTATGACATTGACCGCAGTTCTTGGTGGTTTGGCGTGGGGTTTGTTGTTCTATCCGGGCAACTGGCCAATTATAGCGCCGTTACACGTTCCTGTTGAATACAATGGCATGATGATGACACTTGCTGATTTACAAGGTTACCACTACGTAAGAACTGGTACACCTGAGTACATCAGAATGGTTGAAAAAGGTACATTAAGAACTTTCGGTAAAGACGTTGCTCCAGTATCAGCGTTCTTCTCTGGTTTCGTGAGTATTTTGATTTACTTCTTGTGGCATTTCTTCGGTAAATGGTTCGGTGGTACTTCATTCGTCCAAAGCGCGTAAGCGCACTTGGTTGTAAGAAACACACAAAAAGACTGATGTTAGCAAAGCCAATTTATGCTGTTGACATTAGATACTCTGAAAACTATAGATTCTCTATTATAGAGGAGGATATATGAAATTAATAAAAGACAAGGTTGCTAAATTATCCTTTGTCGCACTGCTGGTAACTGTTACAGCAGCGATGTTTTACGCACCAACTGCATCTGCTCATGGTGAAAAGTCGCAAGCCGCATTTATGCGTATGCGTACAATTCACTGGTTTGACCTGAATTGGTCAAAAGATACAGTGCCTGTTAATGATACTATGACAATTTCCGGTAAATTCCACGTTTTCGCGGGATGGCCTGAAACTGTTGATAAACCAGAAATTTCATTTTTGAACATCGGTATTCCTGGGCCTGTATTTATTCGTCAAGGTTCATGGATCGGTGGTCAATTAGTTCCTCGTTCAGTTACTCTGGAACTGGGTGAAACTTATGAGTTTAAAGTATTGTTAAAAGCACGTCGTCCAGGTGACTGGCACGTACACACTATGATGAACGTTAAAGGCGGTGGTCCAATCATCGGTCCAGGTAAATGGGTAACTGTTACTGGTTCTATGGGATCATTTGTTAACCCGGTTACTACGTTATTAGGTGATACTATCAACCTGGAAACGTATAATCTGAGCAACACTTACTTCTGGCACGCTTTCTGGTATGCCTTAGGTTTGGCTTGGTTGGGATATTGGGCTCGTAAACCAATATTCGTACCGCGTTACCTTGCTATTGAAGCAGGAAAGGCAGACTCTTTGATTACTGCTCTTGACAAGAAAGTTGCTATGGGTTTTGCAGCAGGTACAATTGCGATTGTTGCTTTCGGTATGAGCAGCACAAACGCGGCGTACCCTGTAACAACTCCTTTGCAAGCTGGTTTGTTACGTGGCATGAAGCCAATTGAAATGCCTGCAAAAACTGTTAACGTTAAAGTTGAAGATGCAACTTACCGTGTGCCAGGTCGTGCTATGCAAATGACACTGACTATCACTAATAATGGTGATTCTTCAGTGCGTTTAGGTGAATTTAACACTGCTGGTGTTCGATTCTTAGATCCTAAGGTTCATGTAGACGAAACAGGCTATCCAGATGACTTGTTGGCTGAAGAAGGTTTGACTGTTAGTGATAACAGCCCAATCGCTCCAGGTACATCAAGAACTGTGCAAGTTACTGCTTCTGACGCTGCTTGGGAAGTTTACCGTTTAGCTGACTTGATCTATGATCCAGACAGCCGTTTTGCTGGTTTGTTATTCTTCTTTGATGAAGCCGGCAACCGTCAAATGGTTATGGTAGATGCTCCATTAATTCCATCTTTCATCTAAATGAAATAATTAACTGACAGCTTTGGTTGTCAGTTAAGGAATTTGAGACCCTCGTTCCCAATAGGTAACGAGGGTTTTTTTTTGAAAAGGAAAATGAATCTAAGAGCTTATCCATAAATAATATTACCGACATTCCGCACCCCATCCGAAGTAAAAATAATTTAAACTACATGCGACGAATTATGCACTTTGGAGGCAATTTATGGACGCGGAATATTCCCCTTATAGCAGTTACAATTTAGATCATTTAGGCCTCATAGCAGGTATGGTTGGCGAATTAGGCTTGCCTTAATCGATGCCGTGATCAAACAAGACCAAGAGCAACGACCGGTATCGGTCGGGCAATGCGTTAAAGCCATGTTGTTAAACGGTCTTGGCTTTGTCAATTGTGCGCTGTACCTGATGCCGCTCTTTTTCAAGGATAAACCGGTCGAGCGCCTACTGGGCGAAGGCATAGAGGCTGAGCATCTCAATGAGGATATCTTGGGGCGTGCGCTGGATGCGGTCTACGCTTTACGCTTATGGCCCGGAACAACTTTACGGCCAACTGGCGGCACAGTCGGTCAAGCGTTTGGGTTTATCCTGCGAAGTCGGTCACACCAGCAATTCTCATTATGACGTTAATCACCTAAAATGGTAGTCCGATTTCCATGAGACCAGTTTATGAGCGCTCCATTTGGAAAAAATGCGTTGACCTTTAGCGATGTGGTCAAGCAATTGCGTACTGCTTTCGAGACCTTCTCTGATCGGCGAACAGGGAAGAATAGCAACTATACGATGACAGATGCTGGATTGAGTGCGGTTTCGATTTTTTTTGTAAAACCCCACTTTTTTAGATTCTCAGCGGACGATGCAAGAGGCGCAAGGGAAAAACACCAAAAGTAGGCGCTTTAGGCGACGTGCAAACACTGTTCGGTGTTTTTCAAATTCCGACAGATAATCACATCCGCAGCCTGCTCGATGCCGTCGAACCGGCGGCGGTGTATCCTCTGTTTGACTTTGTATTTGATGGTTTTCAACGCTCGGGCGTAATCGACTCCTTTCGCGCGGCAGACCATCGATTGCTGCTGCATTGGATGGAACGCAATATTTTTCATCACAAAAGTATGCGCACAACCCTATCACTTTGTGCCCTCAGGTCTGTTTCGTTTAAGCGCGTCAATCACTTCCGGTGCCAACGGCAGCAGTTCATCGATGCGGCTGTTTGGCCAGGTCGGTAGTTTTTCCAAGGTGTCTTCTTTTAACCATGCTGCGGAATTCAAGCCATTGAGCTTAGCAGTCCCCAATAAGGTTTGAATGGCAGCGGCACGGCGACCGGCACGTTCTGAACCGACAAAGAGCCAATTCTTTTTACCTAAGGCAATCGGACGAATGCAGTTTTCGACCGGGTTGTTATGTGTGCCTTGCTAAGGTGCATCTGATTCGTCGGTGCAAATCCGACCCGGCTAACTTTCGCTCCAGCCGGAAACACTTGGGGCGGCTCAGGAGGTAACAAATGGGTTGAAGCACTTCAAGAAAAGGTCTCCCTGGGAGATCAGTGGGCCATGCGGGCCATAACGCGAGTAAACACCGAGCAGGCCTCGAAACGTCGTTGTAGGTGCCGACCCGCCATAATAACGGGGAAGGCCGGTGTTCTTGCGGGTAAGAGCGAATTACCGTAAGAAACCTACCGGGGTAGTGGTGATAGCACGCATGGGAGAGATCAGACGCGCAACAAGGGAAGTCCTCTTCGGTATTCAGTGGCGCTGAATACCGATGATTCCGAAAGGAATGGAATCGGCTGACGAGGATGGCGGATGGGTGTGTAGTAGCAATGATGTTGGGCAATGCCGACGGAGCAAAGGCACCCTGTTTTGAAACGAAATGAAGAAAATGGCAAGAGCCAGGGGATTGACGTGAGTCTACCAACCTCGATGATTAAACGTGTTCAGACGCTACAGACTTCATTACAGGCGAAAGCCAAAGCAGAACCAGACTACCGATTTTACAGTTTATGGGATAAAGTTTGCAGAAGCGATGTATTGTGGGTAGCGTACCAACGCTGCCGCGCCAATCGGGGCGCGCCAGGGTATGACGGCCTCAGCTTTCAGCACATTGAAGACCATGGGCGAGTTAGGTGGCTGGAAAGAGTGCAGCAGGAGCTAAAAGCTGAGCAATACCGGCCTCAGCCCCTGCTACGCGTGTGGATACCTAAAGCAAGTGGCGGTTTACGACCGTTGAGTATTCCGACCATAAAAGACAGAGTAGTCCAGATGGCCGTCCTTTTGGTAATTAGCCCCCTCTTTGAAACGGATTTATTACCCAATCAATTCGGTTTTCGGCCGGGTGTGGATGCCAAAATGGCGATACGCAGTGCTTACTTCGGTATAGCCCAGCGAGGTAAACTCGAAGTAGTCGATGCGGACCTGTCGGATTACTTCAATACGATTCCTCATGGTAGCCTGATGCGCTGTGTGAGTCGGCGTGTCACTGACGGTACTTTACTTAAGGTGATTAGGCAATGGCTTAAAGTCGCCGTTATCGAACGGCAGGATAAGCAGGAAACTCGGACGACGGAGGCAAAAGACCGATGTCGCGGAACGCCGCAAGGGGGAATTATTTCACCTGCTCAGTAATCTGTACTTCCGGCGTTTCTTGCTGGCATGGCAGCAATTTGGCTATCGTCAACGTTATCGTGCCGAGGTGGTCAACTATGCGGATGACTTTGTCATACTCTGCCCCAAGGGACAGGGAGAACCCGCTATGCAAGCTATGCGTAAACTCATGGACAAACTCGGTTTAACGGTCAATGAGAAGAAGACGCGACTGGTTTAGCTACCGGAAGCCAACTTCGATTTCCTCGGTTATACCATCGGCCGGTATTACGGACGGGACGGAATACCCTATTGGGGAACACGTCCCTCAAAGAAAGCTATCAAGCGATTGAAGCAAAGTATTCACGACGCCACGTCGTCAAGATGGAATGCCACCACCGCAGAAAGCAGGGTTGATGAAATCAACATGAAAGTTCGCGGGTGGTCTGGTTATTTTAATCAAGGTCCAGCTAAACGAAAGGAGCGGAAACAGATAGGTTAGATCTAAAACCACCGCGCTGCATCTCGACTCTACCGATCGGTAGGTGGCCGCTGTCGGCGTAGCGGCTCAGTGATGTCCAGCGTTTCAGGCTGTAATCCAAGGCTTTAGCCGAGCCGCCACCGGAGGCCGTCTGAGCACGCGTAGCCAATAACCAGGCATGCAGCGCCGCCAGTTGAGGCTGGCTTTTTTCAGTCCGCAGGCCTTTGCGCGCTTCTATGTTGAGATCTTTGCCCTCGGCTTCGATGGCGTACAGAGCGGCAATGCGGTTTAATGCCTCCAATGCCATCGGGCTTTGATGGGCTTTGTGCAGATCGAAGAATTTGCGCCGCGCATGAGCCAGACAGCCGAGTTCGACACAGGCTTCGTTACTGCCATCGGGGGTGAATAGCGCCTTATAACCGCTGTAGTCATCCACCATCAAATGACCCGCCAGTCCCCCAAAAAGCCACGGGCATGCGCGCCGCTGCGACCCGCTTGGTAGTCGAAGACGATAATGCGCGGCCCCGCTTGCAGATCGTTGCTGCGGTAGGCCCACAAGTAAGCCTTCCTGGTTTTCCCGCTGCCGGGCTCCAGTTGTGACACCGGCGGGGCAGAAAAATGCTCCTGCATTTTCTGCACTTCCCGCATCCCTGTGGGTCGTCATCGGCATGCAAGGTATTGCCTTGTAATAAATGCCAAATCAGTCGATCCACCAAGGACCCAAGTGCCACACCAACACGACCGACCCATTCGGCCAACGTCGAACGAGCCAAGGTCACCTGGTCACGGGCGGCGATTTGTTCCAGCCGATACAGCGGCAGATGATCAACGAATTTGCTGATCATGATCCAGGTCAATAAGCCCACAGCGGCCATGCCGCCGTCGATAACGGCCGGTGGAATCGGGGCGGCGGTCATGGTTTCACACCGACGGCAGGCATATTGCGGACGGATGTGGCGATGGACAAAGAACTTGGCCGGTTCCACATCCAGTTGTTCGGTGATGTCTTCACCGATTTTGACTAAGTCGTTGCCGCACTGACCACACTGGCATGATTCAGGTTCATGACGGTGCTCAATGCGAGGCAGATGCTCCGGTAACGGTTGGCGTCCGGCGCGGGGGCGTTTGGGTTTAGCGACAGTGGCACAAGGCTCGACATCGGCCAGTTGTTCGAGCTCGACTTCGATGGCGGCACTATCGGCCGCCAGCGTTTCTGCAAAAATATCACGCTGTAGCGGCGACAGGGTTTCGTTTTTGACGCCGAACTGAATCCGCCGCAGCCGGGCCAATTCGAACGTCAGCGCCTCGATTTTAAAGTCTTTGCGTTTAATCTCCGCGGCGTTGGCTTGCAACTGTACCGCCGTTCCGGTGGCTTGGGTAATCAGTGCCTGAACCCAGGCGATCAGCTGCGGTTTGTCGGCAGCATCAAGGGTCAATTGGTCAAGTTCGATAAGCGGATTCATGGTGCATATTATACCCTAAAAATCCGCTGCAAGCCTTATTAATGCTGGGTTTTTCGGTATTTAAGATGGCCGGCCAACGCTCATTCAAGCCTGTAAGTGAGCCGGGGGATCTGCCGATAAACGCCGCCAATCTACCCCGGTAATCAGCCACTGCCATTGGGCCTGCGTGAGCGAAACACAGCCGTCATTGGCTTTAGGCCGGACAAAGCTTCCCTGATGCAAGCGGCGCTGACACAACCATACGCCATTGCCATCCCACAGCAGCACCTTCAAGCGATTGCCAGAGCGATTATGGAACACAAAGGCCGACCCAGCGCACGGCGAATACCCTAGCGCTGGCTGCACAATCGACGATAAGCCATCGATGCCACGGCGCATATCGACCGGTGCCACGGCCAACCAGATTTGCGCCGGTGCTTCGATTAACTTAAGAGTCGTCATAACTCCGCCAGCCAAGATGCGGACACACCCGCCGGCAATTCCAGTCGATGACACCTCGGGCATGGTGCAGAACCCAGCTGGCCTCCGGCGAGGGAGGCGGTTGCACATGAATCGGCAGCAACAGGGGTGGTGCCGGTGGCAAGGATTTAGCCTGCGCCCTGAACTCACACAGCCG
>JAURZV010000044.1 GCA_030653175.1 Methylobacter sp. | reverse complement strand
AAAGGCTTTAACTTCTCCACCCTGGAGCTCAGCCATTACTTTTGTTAAAGCAGCGGTTAAAGTAGTTTTACCATGATCGACGTGACCGATTGTGCCGACGTTTACGTGGGGCTTGCTACGTGAGAATTTTTCTTTGGCCATTAAAATACACCTCTAATAATCAACACAACACATGGAGCTCATAACCGGATTTGAACCGGTGACCTCTTCCTTACCAAGGAAGTGCTCTACCTACTGAGCTATATGAGCTTAATTTTTTGAATTTGGAGCGGGTGATGGGAATCGAACCCACGTGATCAGCTTGGAAGGCTGGAGTTCTACCATTGAACTACACCCGCGGATATTTTTTAATTAGATGGTGGAGGGGGGAGGATTCGAACCTCCGAAGGCAGAGCCGGCAGATTTACAGTCTGATCCCTTTGGCCGCTCGGGAACCCCTCCGTTATCGGATAACCCAGCTATTATCTGCCATCAAGCTCGCGCTGTCAATGAATCATTTACTCGAATTCAATTTATTCATCACCACCGCCATATCGCCAGCGATCATCTGATCTACATAACTAGCAGCAAGATCAAAAGCTGATAACATCAAGTTCCATTCATTCTTAGAAGGGCTTGACAGCACAAAATCCGCAACAACTTTTCCAGCCGGAGGCCGGCCAATTCCTATTCTCAAGCGATAAAACTCTTTTGTCCCCAAATGCGCAATAATATCTCGCAAACCATTATGCCCAGCATGCCCACCGTCTTTTTTTAGCTTCACCACACCAACATCGAAATCAAGCTCATCATGAACAACAAGAATCTCATCCGACGCCAATTTATAATATCGAGCAACCTTACCTACAGCCTGACCACTTCGATTCATGAACGTACTCGGCTTCAACAACAATACCTTACCGTCCGCAACCCCAACCCCAACCTCCGTCAACAGCCCATCAAACCTAGACTCCCTGACCCAATTCCAACTCGAATCAGATATCAATCTATCTAAAAACAAAAACCCGGCATTATGCCGGGTTTTTTCGTACTGCCGACCCGGATTACCCAAGCCAACTATAAGTTTAATCATGCGTTATTTTATAAGCTATCAGGCAGCATCGTCTTTACTTGCCTTTGAAGCCATCATTGACGCAACAGGATGATCATGCTCAGGACCTTGAGCCAAAGCTACGATTTCAACACCCGCCGGCAAAACAATATCCGAAAGATGAGCTGACTCACCAATATCCAAGCCACTCAGATCCACTTCAATATAATCAGGCAAAGCAGTCGGCAAACAGGAAACTTCAACGTCAATCATGGCATGAGTCACAATACCCCCCTTCTTTCCACCGATAGACGTTTGCTCATTGATAAAATGCAACGGCACATGCACCTTTAACGCTTCCGACATGGTCACCCGAAGAAAGTCCATGTGCAAGATTTGAAACTTAGCGGGATGACGCTGAACGCCTTTCAGAATTGCTTTCTCTGTTTTTCCATCTACATTAACATCCAACACGTGCGAATAAACCGCCTCATGCGCAAGATGTTTAATCACTTCATTATGACTTAGCACAAGCATTTGAGGCTCGCCATGCCCACCGTATATTACCGCAGGCACATTACCCGTACGACGCGCTCTTCTGGCTGCGCTTTTACCTGATTGCCCACGACTTTCGGCAACAAACTCAAATACGTTAGACATTTTCCTCTCAACCCCGTGCTATCAAGCACAACAAATAAAATTTAATCAATCACAATCGTCAATCTACGTAGAGCGAACTAACCGACTCACCGACAGCTATACGCCTTATGGTTTCAGCCAGCATTTCTGCGACACTTAACTGTCTTATTCTACCTGATTCAGCAGCCTCATGGCTCAATGGAATGGTATCGGTAACAACTAACTCATCAAGCTCCGAGTTATTTATATTTTTTAAAGCAGAGCCCGATAACACCGCATGAGTGCAATATGCAACTACTTTGATCGCACCATGTTTTTTTAGCGCTTCTGCGGCATGACATAACGTTCCTGCCGTATCAACTAAATCATCGATCAATACGCAACTGCGCCCATCAACATCCCCAATTATATGCATAATCTCTGCAACATTAGCCTTGGGTCGGCGCTTATCGATAATCGCGAGGTCAGCATCATCCAAGCGCTTTGCAAGCGCTCTAGCCCTGACAACACCACCAACATCCGGCGAAACAACAATCAAGTCTTTATATTTTTGCCGCCACACATCCCCAAGAAGGATAGGCGACGAGTAAACATTATCCACGGGTATATCAAAAAAACCTTGGATCTGATCCGCATGCAAATCAACCGTCAAAACTCGATCCGTACCTGCTTGCTCAATCATTTTTGCAACCAGCTTTGCACTAATTGGTACGCGAGCTGATCGCGATCTTCTGTCCTGCCGGGCATATCCATAATATGGCATTACTGCAGTTATTCGTGATGCCGAAGCTCGATGAAGAGCATCTATCATCACCAGCAACTCCATTAAATTTTCATTTGTTGGAGAACAAGTCGGTTGAATAACGAAAACATCCTTACCACGAACATTTTCTTCAATTTCTACAGCGATTTCTCCATCGCTGAATCTGCCGACGGTCGCCATTCCGAGGCGCATATTGAGCTTCTTTACTATACCCTCTGACAAAGCCAAGTTAGCATTTCCAGAAAACACCATCACCGAGGTGTCACTCATCAAGCACTCCCAAATAGAATTTAACTTAGCGGAGGTAAATGGCTGGGCCGCAAGGATTCGAACCTTGGTATGCGGAGATCAAAACCCCGTGCCTTACCGCTTGGCGACGGCCCAATAATCAAGATATATAGTTACCATGCTTCAGCTTTGAAAACAAAGGCGACTCATTTACACCCCTCACCAGATACACCCGCCATTTCTTTTGAAGTGACTGATATGCACTGACTGCGGCCTTTTCTGAATCAAACTGTGCAAAAACACAAGCCCCTGTTCCGGTTAACCTTGCCTCAGAAAATTCAGACAAATCAACCAAAGCATCTTTAACAGACTGGTAACGTTCACGAACCACCCCAAGACAATCGTTTTGGTGCTGACCCGCTATAAAGTCGGCTATTCTGATTGATTTACTATTCCGTGTCAAATCTTTAGATAAAAATACTTCTTTCGTATCCACATGACAGTTTGGCTTTATCACCACAAACCACTGCTCTTGAATATCTATTCTCTCAAGCTTTTCACCAACGCCTTCTGCCCACGATGAATAGCCATATACGAACACGGGCACATCTGCGCCCAAGGTCAAGCCCAATTCCATCAACCTTTCCATTGATAATTGCAGCCCCCATAGCGCATTCAGCACAACCAGCGTCGTTGCCGCATCAGAACTGCCCCCACCAAGCCCTCCGCCCATCGGCAGGTTTTTTTCAACCTCAATGCGCACCCCTTTCTCACAGCCCGTTTCTGCTTTTAACAGCTTTGCTGCTCTAATCGTCAAATCATCCGCTTCGGGAACGCCGGGGATAGGTTTTTGCAAGCTAACCCGCCCATCATCGACCGGATGAAATGTTATCCAATCGCATAACTCTATGAATTGAAATACTGTCTGCAGCAAATGATAACCGTCGCTTCTTTGTCCGGTAATCCGCAACATTAAATTCAATTTTGCCGGTGCCGGCCATTTTTCCGCCCATACGGACTGATTAATTTGATTTTGTGTCATTTAAAACCCAGCGATCAATGATTAACTTTAATTTGACCTGCTTATTCATAACCATCATTTTGAGCGGCATAGTGCCATTATCAACGGGCTGCATCTGCTTATATTCACTCAACCACCCGCCCTGATTAAAACCGGCATCGGTCTCTTTATATGACTGGGACGGCTCCGGTAAGCCCACCACCCAATACCGCAATGACCGCACAGGAACAAACATGCCCAATTGTTGATTAATAAACTCTTCCGGCTGTGTTGATGACTGCACATCATCCCCACCTCGATCAATGGTAACGACATTTCCTTTTAGCGAAATAACAACCGACCCCTGACCCAAGGGGCCGGATAACCTTATTTTCTCCGCCTCAGGACTGTGCTCCCAACTTATGTTGGCCGACCAGGAATCATTTTGCCCCGTTAATGCCAACCGACCTTCAAACGACCAGCGTTCCAGATCATAAAGATGAAGCATCGTAATCCTTGAATAACGCACACTCGGCTCAACAGGAACAACCGAACAAGCTGACAACAGAAGGATCAGACACCCCCCGACCAACAACCCTACTTTAAAACGCAACACCTTATTCTTCGCCGCTCAATATTCTTTTTTGAAAATCCAATAAATATTCATCTTCCGGAGCCTTTTTAATAGCCTTATTAAATACCTTTCTGGCCTCCTCCTTTCTACCCAAAGCCCACAACACCTCGGCAAGATGAGCTGCTATTTCACCCTCCTGTTGCTTTGCGTAGGCCCGCTCAAGATAACCCAAGGCTTGCTCAAGCTTGCCCAGCTTAAACTGCAGCCATCCAAAACTATCCATAATCACAGCCTCATTCGGCTGTAAATTGAGCGCCTGTTGCAGATATTTTTCTGCCTCGGCATAACGATCAGCACTACCCAACAAGCTATAGCCCAATGCATTTAAAGCCTCAGCGTCATCGGGGTATTTGGCTAATATTTTTTTCAGGTCAGCTTCCAACACATCCAGCCTATTAATCCGTTCCGCCATCAACGCACGCGTGTATAACAAATCTCTTTGATCCTGCTGACCGGTCAAAGCATCAGTCAACAGCTTAAAAGCTTTTTCGTATTGCTCTTGCTGACCGTACAACCCGGCCTGCATTAAAATAATGCGCAGCTTTTGTTTGGGAAATTGACCCGATAACAGATTCAACCGTGTATCAGCTTCATCAAATTCTTTGTCTTTTACCAGCAATGAAACCGCTGAAATCGCCGACTCAAAAATAAACGGGCCTTCAGTCACCTTATCAAACCATGCCAACGCCTTTTGCGTATGCCCGCGCTTTTCTTCTATTTTTCCTAAATAAAAACTGGCCTGATTTTGCCATTCAGGCTGATCAAGCAACTGCTTAAAGATGTCTTCCGCCTTCCCGTCACGATTCAATTGCAAATACACTAATGCCAACGCAATCTGACTCTCGGCATCCTTCGGATTGGACAAAACAATGCCCTGATAAACCTCACCTGCCGCCTCATATTCCGTTGCCTTTATTAATACCTGCGCCAGCAGTTTTTTAAACTTGTCATTTTCAGGATACTTAAGGGATGCATTTCTTAGCAAGGTTTTTGCCTTATTTAAATCCCCGGAAAATACTGCTATCTGAGCCTGAAATACCAAGGCTTTATCCCAGCCGGGCTGAATATCCAAAGCCTGTTGCACTTTCTTTTCAGCCAGCGCATTATTTTTCATTTCCATAGCCAATAATGACTGCACAAAATAAACCACAGCTTGATCAGGATTCTTCTCCCCCAAGGCATCCAGCACCTCATAAAAAAAATCCGACTTGCCATCCCTCTGCAAAACACTCGCCAATTCAAGCGCAGTCCTTTCAAATCCAGCGGGATCAGTCTTCAGTACTGTATTTAAGTGATCAACAGCCGCCTGCTTATTGCCGGCTCTCAATGCTGATAATGCGGCAATTTTTCTTGCCGTAGGATTTTCAGGATCTTGTCTCAACCATAAAGAAATAGCCTCGTCCGTTTTATTGCTATCCTTCATATACATGGCAATTTTTGCAGCCCTTTCTGCAAATCTTGGATCATTAACACGCTTGGCAGCTTCCATGTAACCCTCCAGCGCGATGGCATATTGCCCTCTTTGCCCCGCAAGCTCTGCCGCCATCAGCATATACATCACATCCGGATCTATTGCTGTTTTTACTTCGCTTTGTTGCGTTTTTTTCTTGGGTTCGGCTATTTTGACCGGCTCAACCACTTCTTCCTGCGCGCTCGGTTTTTCAGGCGAACTGGCGCAACTATTAAGAAAAACGAGGATTATCACTGAAAACAATCTAAAAATTAACACACAATCGTCCTATTTATTGCCTACAAATATTTTTGCTATAGATTATCAGAAAAATCAGTCGAGTCGGATAGCTGATTTATTCCATTTGGATAAAGCCATTATATTTCTTAGAATACACTGACATAATACAGGCATTAAGGTTCAAGGTAAAAGGAGCAAGGTTCAAGGTTCGTGATTTAAAAAATCGGCCTTTTACCTCGCATCATTTACCTTTTACCTTAAAAACCTTTTTACCTTGAACCTAAATCACATGACACTTCTTGCAGTTGGGATTAATTACAATACCGCGCCGGTTTCAATCCGTGAGCGCCTGTCATTCCCTGCCGAAATTCTGGAATCCTCGTTACAGGAGCTGTGGCGCATCAAAGAAATCAGTGAAGCCGCCATACTGTCAACCTGTAACCGCACCGAGTTTTACTGCACATCAACTACAGCGAATAAACAAGTCCTGATTGACTGGGTGGCTCAAAGCAAACAAATCAGTGCCGCCGATTTTACGCCTTATCTATACTGCCATACCGATAGCGATCTCATCCGCCATATGTTTCGAGTAGCTTGCGGCCTGGACTCGATGATTCTGGGTGAACCGCAAATTCTGGGCCAAATGAAAACGGCTTATCAGACCGCCTATGAAGCGGGGACTCTAGGCAAACGGTTGGGCAAACTTTTTCAGCACACTTTTACCGCCGCCAAAAAAGTGCGCACCGATACGGCCATTGGCTCCAGTCCCGTATCGGTTGCCTTTGCCGCCGTGCAACTGGCACAGCAAATCTTCGATAAACTCAGCGAGCAGACCGCTCTTCTAATAGGAGCCGGTGAAACCATAGAGCTGACCGCTCGACATTTGTCCCAACAAGGCATAGGCCGCATCATTATCGCCAACCGCACCTATGATAAAGCCCACGCCTTGGCCATGCAGTTTAACGGCTACGCCATCGCCTTATCCGAATTGCCTGCGCATCTGGCAGAAGCCGACATCGTTATCTCGTCAACCGCCAGTCAACTGCCCATACTGGGCAAAGGCCGCGTTGAAAGCGCCCTCAAAAAACGCAAACATAAACCGATGTTCATGGTAGACCTTGCGGTGCCTCGGGATATTGAGGCGGAAGTTGAGCAACTCAGGGATGTGTATCTTTACACCATTGACGACCTGCAAAACACCATAGATCAAAACATGAACTCCCGCCGCCTCGCGGCAGAACAAGCCGAAGAAATAATCGACACCCAAGTTGACTATTTTTTAGCCTGGTTACGCGCCCAAGGCGCTCAATCGACTATTCAGGATTATCGCCATCAGGCCGAACAATCCCGTGACGAAGCCTTGCAAAAAGCCATGGCTTTACTAAAAAGCGGAGTTCCCGCAGAACTCGCCCTTAACCGACTGGCCCACAGCCTGACCAACAAACTTATCCATACGCCCAGCGCCCAAATCAGAGCCGCCGCCGAAAACGAACGCCACGATTTGATTGCCGCCGCCCGCGAAATTTTTAAATTAACCAACTCTCAATGAAACAATCCATACAACATAAACTCGAAAATCTGTGCGAACGCTATGACGAAATTGCCGCCTTGCTTTCGGAACCTGAAGTACAAGGCAATCAAAACAAATTCCGTTCCCTGAGCCAGGAATACGCCCAGATCAACCCGCTGGTTGATTGCTACAAACGCTATCAACAAACTTTGGAAAGCCTGGCTTCAGCCAAAGAAATGGCCAATGACAGCGACCCCGAGTTAAGGGAAATGGCTAAAGAAGAAGTGAGCGATGCAGAAAACCGGCTGGACGCGATCGAGCATGAATTGCAAGTATTGTTACTGCCCAAAGATCCCAACGATAACCGCAACATTTTCATAGAAATACGCGCCGGAACAGGCGGCGATGAAGCGGCGATTTTCTCCGGCGATCTTGCCCGCATGTATCAGCGTTATGCCGAGCGCAAAGGCTGGCAAACAGAAGTCATCAGCGAAAGCCACGGCGACCACGGCGGTTATAAAGAAGTCATACTGCGCGTTGCCGGCAAGGATGTTTACTCCCAATTAAAATTCGAATCCGGCGCACACCGGGTGCAACGCGTCCCTGAGACCGAATCGCAAGGCCGCATCCACACCTCGGCCTGCACCGTCGCGATCATGCCGGAAGTCGACGAAGTCGATGCCATCGACATAAACCCCGCCGACCTTAAAGTCGACACCTTCCGTGCCTCGGGAGCGGGCGGACAGCACATCAATAAAACGGAATCCGCCATACGCATTACTCACGTCCCAACCGGCGTCGTCGTAGAATGCCAGGACGAGCGCTCGCAACACAAAAATCGCGCCCGAGCCATGTCTTTACTGGCATCGCGCCTGTTATCAGCCGAACAGGAAAAGCACCATGCGGAACAATCGGCTACCCGAAAACTGCAAGTCGGCAGCGGCGACCGTTCCGAGCGCATCCGTACCTACAACTACCCGCAAGGACGCTTAACCGATCACCGCATCAACCTGACCTTGTATAAACTGGATGATATCATGCAGGGCGGACTGGAGCATGTCCTGCAACCGCTGATCAGTGAACATCAGGCCGAATTGCTAACCCAATTGGGCGAAGACTAAGTTAAATGCACTGCATAAAATCCGTGCTGACCGAGGCCGCAGGCACACTGACATTAGTCTCCGATTCAGCCTTACTGGATGCAGAAGTTTTACTGTGTCTGGCGCTTAACCAACCCCGTTCCCATCTTCGCGCCTGGCCGGACAAACCACTACAGCCCGGACACTTGGCCGCTTTTAGGGCGTTACTTGAACAACGCCAAAAAGGTATACCCATCGCCTACATCACCGGCAACCGGGAATTCTGGTCGAGGGACTTTCAGGTCACCCCTGACGTGCTGATTCCCAGACCCGACACCGAACTGCTTATTGAGCTCAGTTTAAAATTGATACCGGCAGATGAACCGATCAAGATAATTGATCTGGGTACCGGCTCAGGCATTATTGCCATTACGTTGGCCGCTGAATGTCCGCATACTCACATCAGCGCCACCGATTTTAGCTTGGCCGCATTACGCATCGCCCAACTCAATGCCGACAAACACCATGTCAGCAACATTCAGTTTTACCACAGCGACTGGTTTGCCGACGTTCCCGATACAAAATTCAACCTGATTATCAGCAACCCGCCTTATATTGCGGAAGATG
This sequence comes from Methylobacter sp., assembly GCA_030653175.1. Taxonomy (GTDB): domain Bacteria; phylum Pseudomonadota; class Gammaproteobacteria; order Methylococcales; family Methylomonadaceae; genus Methylobacter_A. The sequence goes on along the minus strand of JAURZV010000044.1, from coordinate 11,107 downwards.
ACAGCCATCTACAGCGAGGCGATGTCCGGTTTGAGCCGCAAACCGCCTTGTGCGCCGCAGAGCAAGGACTTGGCGACATTAAAATCATCGCAGGCGCAGCACGCAACTATTTGGAACCCCGCGGACATTTGCTGATTGAACATGGTTACAACCAGCGACAACAAGTTCAAACACTATTTAAAGATTTGCATTATGATAACGTACAAACCTATACAGACTTATCCGAACAGCCCCGGGTGACTTATGGACAATTCATGCCAGGTTATCCTGCCTGACACTCTTCGAGTTAATGCAAGCCTGTTCCAGACAAATTTGTCAACCTGAGGTTTAACATTATGACCCAAGAACACATCCAAATTCCCCGCAAAATAACCAATCAACTACTGCATCTTGCTCAAATCTCGCCAGACCTTGAAATATGCGGACTTATCGGCAGTAAAAACGGCCTGCCGAGCAGTTGTTATCCCATTAAAAATACTGCCGAACAGCCTCAGCAGCGTTTCCAGCTTGATCCCGGCCAACAAATTTCAGCCATGGCTAAAATGCGTAATCTGGGGGAAGATCTATTTGCCATCTATCATTCTCACCCGACCACACCGGCCACACCATCAGTCACCGATTTAAAGCTGGCATCTTACCCCGAAGCGCTTTGCCTGATCATTTCACTCAATACCAAAGGTATTTTAGAAATGCGCGGCTTTAAAATAGACCATAAATCGGCCCAGGAAATAGCGCTGTCCTTGTAGGGGCGAATTCATTCGCCCTGGGCGACTAAAGTCGCCCCTACATTTCAGGGATATCCACAAGGGATACCCCTACTTAAAAATTAAATAACAAATATCCGTTAATTGTTTGTAAACCATAATATTTGTTATACTTTACCCACAAAATCGATTCGGATTACCTATCGTGCAACTGTTAAAAAAGTTCTTTAGAAAAAAAAACGTTTGCAAAGGTATTGTCGGCATCAGTTTTTTACAGAACGGCATCGCTGTTGCCATATCGAAGTTTACGGAAAACAATAAATTAACACTCATACACTGCGAGTTCATTGATGCGGGGAAACCTGCGTATCAACAAGACATGCTTGGCGGACTTGCTACCCGGCATAATCTTGCCGAGTATGACTGCCATCTGGTACTGACTAGCGATAACTACCGTCGCGTCAATGTTGAGACTCCCACAGTCGCTGAAAACGAAATTATTGAAGCCATACGCTGGAAAATTAATGAACTCATTGACTTCCCTGTTGACAAGGCTGTCATTGATTATTACCAGACTCCCATGCCCGTTCGCGCTAACAGCAGTAAAATGCTGGAAGTTATTGCCAGTCCTATTGACATCATCAGTGAACAGATCGAAAAATGCGCCAAGGCTGAACTGCAGCTCAAAGTAATTGATATTCAGGAAACAACCTTACGTAATCTGGCGGTGCAATTACCTGAAAACGAACGCGGCATTGCCCTTTTGTACCTGTTGGAGTTTTCCGGCACCTTGCTGATACAAAAAGAAGCAATTATTTACGTATCCCGTAAATTTGAGATAGGTTATAAAAAACTGGAATTAGATGATCCATTTTCCAGCGAGAGCCCGGCCGCAAATGCCCATAACAACTTGGCCCTTGAAATACAACGTTCGCTGGATTATGTAGAAAGTTATTACGGAATTCCGCCCATTTCAGCTTTAGCCGTCATTCCCTTGGCAGAAAACACCCATAACCTGCTTGACAGCCTAAGCCGCAATCTTGGCATTGCCACCCGCATGATAGATCTATCCGCTATTATCGATTGCGACATTTTAGTGGATGCGCAGACTCAATCGCTTTGCGCTCCGGTTATCGGCGCAACATTGCGTTATGCAATAGAAGCCGCATGATACAACAAGTCAATTTATATCAGGATATCCTTAATCAAGGACGGAAGAAATCAGGCATTAATTTATACTGGGTCGGTCTGTCGGTTATAGCTCTGCTGCTTGTCGGCTTCAGTGTGTATTTAACGTGGAATACCAAAAACACCGAGACTCATGTACAACAACTCCGTCAGAATCTGGAAGTTGAACACGCGCGGGTAAATCTCATCTCGTCGAATATTCCCAAACAGGAAATCGACACACAGCTTGCCGCAGAAGTCGCCCAGTGGCAAAACATGCTGGACGAGTTGACACAAACCATGCAACTGCTATCAGACAAGAGTACAGATCAATCACCCGGCTTTTCAAGCTACTTTCAGGCACTGTCCAACCAGTCGATTCCTGATGTCTGGCTAAGCGCACTGTATCTTGACGAGCAGCAACAGGTTATCAACATTGAGGGCAGCACATTTAAACCGGAGAAAATCCCCTATTTTCTACAACAACTGCAAAAAGAACCTATATTCAATGGATACTCTTTCGCCAAACTGATTATGCAGCAATCAAAGACAATGCCGAACCAAATGGATTTTAAACTCAGCACAACACTGGACGCTCCGGATAAAAAAGACCATGCTCAATAACCTTCAAGAAAAATTTGAAGCTCTGACTAAACGGGAAAAAATCATCGTGGCCGGTGCAGTGGTGATTGGCTTATGGGTTGCCTGGGATAATTTTTTCTATCAACCGATCCACAAAAAACAGCTGGCGCTTCAGCAGGAACTGACTGGCCTTAATCAACAGATAACCGATCAACAACTAACAACGATCAAGCTTGAAAACAGCTCCCATGTAGACCCTAACCTCAACAACCGGAACAAACTTGTCGGGCTAAAAACCGAGTACAATCACCTGCAAGAACTTATGATGCAGGGCGACAAAAATTTTGTCCCTCCACATTTAATGGCCGTCGCATTAAGCGATATACTTAATCAGAACAGCCAATTAACCCTGATAAAATTCGACACACTGCCGGTAACCACTCTGATTGAATCAAAACAACCGCAACTAAACCCGATATACAAACACGGGCTGGTAATCACTTTTTCCGGCAGTTACTTAGAAACACTCAATTACTTAAAAGCAGTGGAATCGCTGCCTTGGCATTTTATCTGGGAAAGCATTAACTATCAGGTTAAGGATTACCCGACAGCGGAAACTACAATTAGAGCGTACACACTCAGCTTCAAGGAGAGCTGGCTTGTTGTTTAAAATAATGATAACAATATTGCTCGCAGGGCTTGCTCCTATGCCATGCAGCGCAGAATTCCGCGATCCGACTCAACCGGCCTATCCACTGCCGTCAACAACAGGCGCTGCTGCCGACAGCGATAATACCTTGGTTTTATCGGCCATCTGGATTTCATCACAATCAAGACGAGCGACCATTAATGGTGTCTCTGCCAAACAAGGCCAAACCATAGTAATCAAACAAACTCCGACTTTAAAACCTGCACTGGTAACTCCAGCAAGTACTGTTACCAGTGGTGATAAAAAAAATGAGCTGCGTAATAAAGCAATGGAATATGCAAATGCGAAAACGAATCGTCCAACACAAGAAAACATAATGTCTCCACTAGGAAGCATGATTGCTCCGCTGCCTGCAAGCGCAACCGGGAGCATGAACATTCCCCAGCTTCAGGGACAAAACACTGTGCCGGCAGAAACCAGTACCCGGCAACAACCGAATACTGTTCAGCACGCGGAAACAACCCATATCCCGACCCGCTCAAGTACGATTAAAATCATCAGCATTCACAAAAATTCGGTCACCATCACTCAAAATGGCGAACTCAAGACCTTGCAACTGGTGCAACGTCCCTACAAAACACAAAAGATACCAAGTACACACTAAAATGAATAACACTCATCCAGCCATTGCCATGGCATTGACATTACTACTGGTATCCTGCGCTTCACTTCAACCGACAAAGTCATCCAATGTTTCCAATGCATTTTCCGATACCACACCGAAAGCCCGTAGTTATGCCCAAGCACCGCCGGCCATTACCGATGCTCTGGTTCCTGATTTTAACCAAGTCTTAGCCGGCTCACAAAATACAGCGCAGCAGATACGTCTCAATATTTCCGTTAATGAAGTCGATGCCCGTGAGTTTTTTATGGGACTGGTTGTAGACACCGAAGAAAACATGCTGGTACACCCTGAAGTAACCGGCACCATTTCGTTGGAACTAAAGAATGTAACCATTGCACAAGTCCTTGATGCTGTACAAAAAGTCTATGGTTATGATTACAAAAAAAACGATATGGGTTACATCATCTATCCTGCAACCTTGCAAACAAAAACCTTTAAGATAGACCGGCTGGATTTACTGCGGGTAGGCAACTCAAATACCAGTGTGTCGTCCGGCAGGCAGGCCAGCCAAAACAACTCGCAGGGAAGCAATAGTCAACAACAAGGAGGCGGTAATCAACAAGGCAGCACCAATCCACTGGGAAGCAGTCCAATGGGAAGCAGTGGCTCACAAAGTTCCATCTCGTCAAGTAGTTCCGTTCGCACCACAACAAACACAGACTTCTGGCAGGAAATGAAAGACTCTTTAAATAGCATCATTAAAGTCGACCCAGCTGCAACCGTGGATATTAACCAGCAATCGGGCATCGTGATTGCTCGGGCAAAACCCATGCAGTTGCGTGAAATCGAAAGCTTCCTGTCTGCCACCCAAACTCAAATCAGCCGACAAGTCATCCTTGAAGCTAAAATACTGGAAGTTATCCTTGATGATAATCATCAAGACGGCGTTAACTGGGAAAGCATCGTCAAAGAAGGCATTAATAAAGCCCCACTGTTGACTGGCATAGGCGGAGTCATGGATCCCGCCACATTTTCTTCTGTTTTTACCTTAGGCGCTCATTCCGGCGATTTTCGTGCCTTTGTCGAACTTATGGAAACTCAAGGAAAAACCAATGTATTGTCCAGCCCGAGAATTTCGACTTTAAATAATCAATCAGCCATCATTAAAGTCGGCCAGGACGAATATTTCGCTACCGGTTTTAATGGCGGCACTCCTGGTGCTACAGGCATTGCTCCCACCGCACCTACAGTTCTTATAGATGTTTTCTTTTCCGGCATATCGCTGGATGTTACTCCACAGATAGATGATAATGAGGACATCACCCTGCATATCCACCCATCCATTAGCCAAGTCAAAAAAGACACCAAGGATTTCGGCCTTGACATAACCTTACCGCTGGCGCTCACCACGGTCAGAGAATCAGACAGCATAGTCAAGGCTAAAAATGGCCAGATTATTGTGCTGGGTGGCCTGATGCAGGAGAATGATAATGAAAAGAAACAAGGAATCACAGGGTTAGCAGCAATTCCTTATATCGGCAACCTGTTCAGGGTCAACACCGGCACAACCCAAAAATCAGAACTGATTATATTGCTTAAAGCCTCCTTTATCGACAGCGATGCGGACTGGCAAAAAGACATAAATTCCAGTAAACAACGTTTTGAAAGGCTTGACTCACAGCCGCGTTGGAAATAAGTTATATACAAGCATTGCCTACATCCCTGAGGGTTATGCAGGAGGTACGACCCCAAGGATCGGGGAGGTAGAATCGCGTCTGGAACAGCGATCGAGAGCAACGCAGGAGCAGTTGCCAAAGAGCGGAAGCTTCGCCTAAAGCATCTATTGTTAGTTACCCTGCCACACACGACCCATGGCGTTATGCAGGAACGCAAACCAAGCGTAATATAACCCGAGCTACAATAAAAATATTTTAAAAGTTATTTATGTATAAAACACACTTTGGCCTCAATAGTCAGCCATTTGGTTTAACGCCTGACACACAGTTTTTTTGTGAACTACCCTCCCATTTAGAAGCGCTCAACGTGTTGCTGATTGCTTTGCATGACGGCGAAGGATTTATCAAAATTACCGGGGATGTCGGTACCGGCAAAACCATGCTCTGCCGAAAATTGCTTAATGAATTACCCGAACCTTTTCAGACATCATATATTCCCAACCCACACTTGCCGCCGGTAGGCTTGCTGATGGCAATTGCCGATGAAATGGGTATTGAATATTCCCGCCATATCGGGCAAAACGGGCTGATGAAGCTAATTAATGACTTTCTAATCAATAGCGCTGTTGACGGCAAAAAACCGGTGCTGATTATCGATGAAGCTCAATCCATGTCGATTGAAACATTAGAAGCGTTACGACTTATCACTAACCTGGAAACCGAAAAACAAAAACTGCTGCAAATCGTGTTATTCGGTCAACCTGAACTTGATGAACAACTGCATAACAAAGCCATCCGGCAACTTAGACAGCGCATCACCTTTAGTTACGCGCTTAAACCGCTCACGCCAAAAAACGTTGCCGATTACATTAAACACCGGTTACGTATTGCCGGTATGGGTAATCTAAGCATTTTTTCCGGGCTGGCTATCCAAGTTATACACCACTACAGCCGGGGCATACCCAGGCTGGTTAATATTTTAGCCAATAAAGCAATGCTGTCAGCTTATGGCAAAGGCCATTCGTCAATAGGCGCAAAACAAGTTTATCTAGCCGCCCTGGATACCGATGACGCCAATACAAAATTTAAGCTTTTTGGCTTTCGTAAACGCTATTTACTGCTGTTGTTACTCGCGATTATCGGCTACCTGTGGGAACCTATGGCATCCAAGTTATGAGCCTGATCAATCAAATGCTGCGCGACCTGGAAAGTCGTAACGCACCCAATAATGCACCAACGACTCTGCAACATAATATTCAGGTAACGCCACCGTCGCCGTCTAAAACGCCTCTTCTGCTTTGGAGCTTATTGGCTATTATTGCGACGGGCGGTACTTATGCGGCTTATCAATACAGTAAAACACTGACTACTAAAACTCCTCCAGCAATTGTTACCGACAACATTAAAAAAGATCCGACCCCCATTGCATCTTATGAAAAGGTATTGGCTGCGCCAAACGCCGTCATCGACCCTGCGCCCAAAATCGAACTTAAACCATCCGAAAATACAACAATTCAGCCAGCCTCAGTTGCTCAACCCGTACCAGCAGTCCAGCCAACACCCACGGTTCAACCCAAACCGCCAACTCAACCCGTCCAAACGGCTGCCGCAGTTCAGACAGCGCCTGAGATTGTCCCCGAGCCACCTATTAAAAAAATGCCTATCGCCTCTAAACCGGCCCTAATCGAATCAACAACCGCTAAACAGCAAGCGGATGTGCTCTATCGTCAGGCAGAAAATAATTCTGAAGATTATTCGGTAACCTACAAACTGGAACAAGCCCTTAAGCTCGATCCGAGACATCTCAGGGCTCGACTATTATTAGCTAAAACATTGCACAATCAGGGGCAAGTTAGCAAAACTGCCGAGTTTCTAGATCAAAGCTTGGCCTTATTTCCTGATAACCTACAATTTATCAATACCCGGGCGCAGCTATACTTGCAACAAAAAGACCCTAACGGTGCGTTTAAAACGCTACAGCGTATTGATTTAACAAACAACTCCAATGAAACCTATTTATCTTTATTGGCGGCAACCTATCAACAGCTGCAATCCTTTGCTAATGCAGCTAAAGTCTATCAAAGGCTGGTAAACGTCAACCCGGAAAAAGCTGAAAACTGGCTGGGTCTAGCGCTATCACAAGAAAAACTCGGCAATCCAAAACTTAGCCGCGAAGCCTACCAGCAAGCGCTAAGTAAAAATACCCTGAAAGAATCCATTACGAGCTACATTAAGCAGCGACTAACCGAGCTTAGATAAATTTTGTACACTACTCAGGGTATCGATACCCTGCCGAATAAAATGCTTAATGAAGTTGAATCGATGCCCTGTATAAGCGGACATTTTTAGGATAAATTTGCGCAAAAAGGAGATAAAGTCAGCGGGGCGGGAAGATGTGCGTTTGTTAAAGCCAGTGTCAAAAACAATGTAAAGCATTGACTGGCTAACAAAATCCAAAGGATAGCGGAGTTTGAAGAAAAAACTGATGCTATGAATTTCTGCTTATGCTTAAAAGCTTTCACCTGATTCAATGCGCTTAAAACTACTCATGCCTTTACACAGCAACCATGTAAAACTTAACGCATACTCGAAAGAAAGTCATTTTATTGAGGCATTTTTTTCAGTGCAATTGACGAGTTACACCTGTATCTGGGACTGTATTACCTATCCTATTAGAATACTGGCCGCCTCATATAATAAAAACAATTACACATTAAATACAATGATGAGACGACCAGAAAGGCACAATACTATTAGAAACAACTTACCACTCGACTTAAACTCAAAGCCGCCCGTTAAATTATTTGGTTAATTTTGCACTCAACTGTCCTGACCACAGACCAAAGTACGTACCCACTACAATAGAGATGGATATTACAATTAAAGGATTATCCAGAGAAACACTCAGCAGAATATCTTTAGTCAATTTGCCGGGAGTTTGCAACAAGTATGCAAACGTAGATGAATAACCAAGTACGCTGGCAGGTATAGTCGCAAGAGCTGGAATATTCGCGGCAAGACACATAACGACGACTGAACAAGTTACAGTAACAGCGGCCCAAAACGGGAAGCCAAGAATTGCTGTAGATGGAATATTAGTGATTTGGATAGCTGCTAACCAAGCCATAAATACACCGAAAATCCCACACACGATGGTGTTTTTTAATGCTTCTTGAGTGGCGCCCAGAAAAAAGAAAGCTGCCCATGCAATGGTTGCGGCCCATATAAAAAAGATACCACTAAGAGGCCCCACGGCCAAAAACGTTGCGAAGCCGGCCAAACCGGCAATACTTATTGAAAGCGCTGTAAGATTGTTCATAATATGTTTCCAAAATTCACCTCACTTATTGTTTGGTTAGATTTCGCATTGAGGTGGTTCTACGAAACATAACACTTTGAGTTAACCAGTAGCCAAACTAAATCCAGTTCGGTTCGAATATTAGCAGATATTATTTTCACAATAAACAACAGCGTCTAAAATGCTTAATCTCGCGTAGCTTCACGTCCCATTATAAATGCCAGCCGCAATTCATATTGCAAATATATGCTTATCTAAAAATAAGTAGATTAAGATACACCGGTAACACTAATCATAAACAATTTTCACGGTATTTTTGGTGCTCCACAAAGAAGCAGGAAAGCACATTAAAATAACCAATTGTTTAAAATGGATTTTCTAAATAACCAGAACTAATTCGAACCTAAAAACAAGCAATTGATTTTACAGCAAGCTTAAAGATAAAGTACGTAGTATCTTTGAGAGATCAGTGCATGAGCATAAGAACTGCAGTTGAGAATTGAAGCCATCTTTTGATTTAATGTCGTGATAAAACATCTACCCTAAAGGTTCGTCTTTTCCCCTGTTTCATGATTACTTAACAGGTTTTAAAACAAAAAGATTCATAAGCCCACGCAGACTGGAAATCCACTGTTGATATAAGGTATTAAGTTTAAAATCTGCTGAGTTCTATATAAATAGAAAACTTGACGTTGCCATAAAGGAGTTAAGATTGACATCTAACTTATTTAGACCATAAACTACAGCCAACAAACTATCATCCTTGACCTGCCCTTTCGCTGACTACTCAGTGCGCTACACCACTGTATGCAGAGTATCAGGCAGCCGTGGACAGGTTCAGAATCAGTATGAAAACCAGTCTTACAACTTAAGAACTTTATAATCAGAAAATAAAATGATTATTAATGCGTTACTTTGGAAATATTATCCAAAACCATATTGACTAAGACTCCCACCGGTAACTCACAATTTATTTTTACAAATCGTAATTTCTGTAGTGTGCTAAAGACACTGCCTCTACACGTTACGTTGTAGATAATAAGGTTTGCCACCCGGCCATAAATACGAGAATATCCCGCCGGATGGCTTTAAAAAATCCTTATCCTTCTAAACTCGCCAAGCGGACCGCGAGAAATTCTTCTAATGACTCTAACGCTTTGGTGAAGCCATTGATACCTTCTGCAAGTTTCTCAGAAGCCATACGATTTTCAGCATGCATTCTATCAAAAGTCGCCTTATCAATAGTTAACTTTTCAATTGACGCGCTAGCTGCATTCTTAGGATCAAGCTTACGCTCCAAGTCGCCTTCGGTAGACTGAAGTTCAGCTAGCAGAGACGGTGCAATCGTCAACAAATCACAACCTGCCAATTCAACAATCTCACCAACATTACGGAAGCTAGCACCCATAACTTCAGTTTTATAGCCGAATTTTTTGTAGTAATTATAGATTTCTGTAACCGACAGTACCCCGGGATCTTCAGCAGGCGCATAGGAATCACGACCGGTATCCTTTTTGTACCAATCCAAAATGCGCCCAACGAAAGGTGAAATCAGGGTAATTCCGTTTTCGGCACAGGCAATTGCCTGATGCAGACCAAACAATAAGGTCAGATTACAATGGATATCTTCTTTTTCAAGAATAGCAGCAGCTTGTATACCTTCCCAAGTTGCAGCAATTTTGATCAGAATTCGTTCGCGCGGAACGCCTAGGGCTTCATACATCGCAATCAATTCGCGACCTACGCGGACGCTGGCATCAGTATCGTATGAAAGGCGAGCATCTACTTCAGTGGAAACCCGTCCTGGAATAACTTCAAGTATCTTCTGTCCGAAAGAAACAGCCAAGCGTTCAAAAGCGAGGGTAGCTACTTGCGCTGCAGATGCATCTTTACCTAAAGTATCTCTGGCACCTTTCAAAGTATCATCGACGATTCCTTGATATTGTGGCATTTGAGCAGCGGCAGTAATCAACGAAGGATTAGTCGTCGCATCGCGAGGCTTGAAGGTTTCAATAGCCTGGATATCACCAGTATCCGCTACAACCACGGTCATTTCTCTCAGTTGTTCAAGTAAAGTCTTGGCCATTAGGGGCTCCTTTTATTTTAAAATTTAAAAAACAACAAGAAATACACTCGTCATTTCCACATACATTCAGAATATAGACGAATGACATCCAATATAATAACAGGGGTGGGATTATACCGTGAGCAACGGTGGTTAACCATCAAAAAGCCATAAATACAGCCCCTACCGATCTGAGGTGAGCCCATTATTTTAATGAGGCATTTTTTGGCCGGGATCCGAATAAAATCTATTTAATATTGGATACTACTCCCATCTGAGCGAAAAAACGTCTACTTTTTAAAAGCAGATAAAGTTATTGTTATTCATTAGCTTAATCAGTT
>JAURZV010000040.1 GCA_030653175.1 Methylobacter sp. | reverse complement strand
CATAACATATTGATTTTAAAATAAATTAATTTTTTATTGCTTTTCGTTATAAAAAATAGTTTATATATATTTCAATGACTTAGTATTTTTAGTGAGGCATAATCCGACAGCCTCCTAGGGTGAGGGCATTTCAAATGTCGCTTTACCAGCTTCGGCTACTATAGTTAGTCACTATCAAAGCTTTTGATTTTCATCTTAAAAGGTGAGTTTAAGTATGTCAAACTTTACTACTCCCATCTGAGCGAAAAAACGTCTACTTTTTAAAAGCAGATAAAGTTATTGTTATTCATTAGCTTAATCAGTTTTTACGTACCATAAGTTGAACGTTTTCTGAGTAAGACGGGAGTAAGTCTGGTATCAAACAGGCTAGATGCCGGCTCTTGCCAGCAATTCTCATTATGGGAAAATAAGATAAATCAATAGGTCGGCATACATCTTATCCAGATCGCGGGTTGCCACACAGCCAAGCTCTGCCTTAGCCAACGCAGTATTAGCATAGCAACTTGCAACATCACCTGCCCGTCTACCTACAATGCGATAAGGCACAGATGCCCTGTCACTCGCTCAAAGGCAGCAATCATTTCAAGCACACTATAGCCGCGTCCGGTACCAAGGTTGAACCTAAAAAAATCAGTTAACCAAAATGTTGTGAATTGAAATACCTGAATGACTTGCATTGAGCCGTGGTATTACCAGCCAAAGTTATTCACCTAAATTGTGCGGACATTTATGTTGATTGTATACGCACCGCTTCCACCAAGGCCGAGCTATAGACAGCGAATCCCACCTAACTATATTTAGTAGGTGTGTGACAACCGGATAAGCATGATAAAAACTTAACAAGCTGCGTTAAACCTTTTCGCAAAATCAACGTTTTCGCGGCATGCAAATGAAGTATTGAGTTAATCAAACCCCATCATTTTTCATAAAATCACCTGATTAGCAAGATGCTTCAGCCAAACACGTAGATATGCTGACGAAGAAGCGCATCGTTCTCGATGGATAGGCTTGATATGGCTGCACTTCACTGCGTTCACCACATCTACGAGCTGATGTGGGGGCGACTTTAGTCGCCACAGGGCGGCTAAAGCCGCCCCCACACACAGCCACAATCCATGCCAGAGCGACGGCTTTTTAGTGCTAGCTGAAGCATCTTGCTAATCAGGTAAAATCATGCCCCAAAAACATCGCATCCCCATAGCTGAAGAATCGGTAAGATTGGTCAATAGCATGGCTGTAAGCGTTCATAATATGCGCATAACCGGCAAACGCCGAAACCAACATCAATAAGGTAGACTCAGGCAGGTGAAAGTTGGTCAACATCGCATCGACCGTTTTAAATTGATAGCCGGGAGTAATAAACAAGTCGGTATCGCCAAAACCGGCTTCAAGCCGGCCGTTTTTGGACGCGGATTCCAATGCCCTGACCACCGTCGTGCCGATGGCGATAACCCGCCCTCCACTTGCTCTGGCTTGCTGAATGGCTGCTACCGTCTCCGGCAGCACGACAAAATATTCTTTGTGCATTAAGTGTTCGGATAAATCATCCACCCTGACCGGCTGAAAGGTGCCGCTGCCGACGTGCAAGGTCACAAAAGCGGTTTGTACGCCTTTTGTTTTAATTTTTTCCATCGTGTTGAGATCAAAATGCAAACTGGCCGTAGGCGCGGCAACGGCTCCCGCCTCTCTGGCAAAAACAGTCTGGTAGCGGGTCAGGTCGGATTCATCATCTTCACGGGTAATGTAAGGCGGCAACGGGATATGGCCGATTTGCTCCAATATGGTAAGTAGGCTGTTTTCGCCCTTGAATTCCAGTTGAAACAGGTCGTCCGCCCTGCCCAACACTTCGCAGCTATAGTCGCTATCCAATTCTATCAAGGTACCCGCTTTCGCCGTTTTGCTGGCTCGAACATGGGCAATGGCGTGATGGTCATCCAGAATGCGCTCGATAAGAATCTCGACCTTGCCGCCGCTTTGTTTCTTGCCGAAAAGCCTGGCCGGAATCACCTTGGTGTCATTGAAGACCAGCAAGTCACGCTCATCGATCAAATCGATAAAATCGGTAAATTGCCGGTCGGTTATCTGCCCTGTATCTCGATCCATACATAGCAGACGACTTGCATCCCGATCGGGCAACGGTTTTTGCGCGATTAAGGCTTCGGGTAATAGGTAATTAAAATCACTTTTTTTCATAGTGGGCGATGTTATCAGGTTAGGCTTTTAAATACACCTTTAAAAAAACTAGCATTATTAATAAACGTTGCCTATAATGCACGTTCTTTGCCGGGGTGGCGGAACTGGTAGACGCGCCGGATTCAAAATCCGGTTGGGGTGACTCAGTGCCGGTTCGATTCCGGCCCTCGGTACCAAATACAGGTTCAGAGCCGTGCAAAGAACTACAAAAACCCGCAAGTCATAAGGCTTAGCGGGTTTTTTATTGCCTGCAACTTATGCCCAACATCAGGTTTGACACTCCCATCAATAAAACGCTGCCATGTTTTGGTAAAATGTGTGGTTTTAATCGGCAAACAGACGCCTAATGGCATCCTGCACTTAAATGATTTATTGATTTTACTCATGAAACCACAAGTAAATCTATCCGCCATTATTGTCAGCTTGTTAACGGTGATGTCACCGCTGCAAGCGCAAAACTTATCGGAAACCTATGAACTTGCTTTGCAAAATGCGCCTGTTTTAAAGCAGGCTCAGGCCAAGCAATCTGCCATCGGCGAATCGAAAGATCAAAGCATTGCGCGGTTTCTACCCAACATCTCGGCCACCGGAGCCAGCAGCAAAAATTATCTGCATAACAAAAAAACCGGTAATTTTCGAGGCCCTGATGCCAATCAGGAATTTTGGGACAATACCTTTAATGTCAACTTAACCCAGCCCCTTTTCCACTGGGATCACTGGATACAATTAAGCCAGTCCGACAATCAAATCGCCCAGGCTGAAGCGGCTTACTTAGCCGAATTGCAAAACCTGATGGTGAATACGACCGAAGCCTATTTCAATGTGCTATACGCTCAGGATAATCTGCAATTTGCCTCGGCAGAAAAGCAGGCCATCGCCCGGCAACTGGAACAGGCCCAGCGACGATTTGAAGTAGGCATTCTTCCAATAACCGATGTTAACGAGGCGCAGGCAGGCTTCGACCAGGCCAACGCTAATGAAATTGACGCGGCCAATAATCTGGATAATCAAAAAGAGGCGTTAAGGGAAATCATCGGCGAAAGCGACGCCTCGCTCAATGCGCTGGGCGAACAACTCCCCTTGCTCAAGCCGGAACCGGCGGATATTTCAGCGTGGAGCGATACCGCCGAACTCAATAACTTCAGCATCATCTCGGCATTCAATCAGGCCGAAATATCGCGCAAAGCCATCGACGTACAGCGCAACGGCCACCTGCCCCGCCTGGATTTAGTCGCCTCTTACGGGGCATCCGACAATAACAGCAGCTTCGGCTTCCGCGGCGATACCCAGAGCGTTGGCGTGCAACTGGAGGTGCCGCTATTTGAAGGCGGCGCGGTAAATTCCAGAATCCGTCAGGCCGCCTATGAATACCAGGCCGCCAAAGAGGATTTGATTGCGAAAAAGCGAGCGGTAAAACGTCAGGTAAAGGATGCTTATCGGGGCGTCATGTCCACCATCAGCCGTGTAGCCGCCCTAAAAGCCGCGGCGACGTCGGCGGCCAGCGCCTTGGAGGCGACCGAAGCAGGCTTTGGCGCAGGCACCCGAACCATGGTCGATGTGCTGAACGAACAAAGAAATTTATATCGGGCAAAACGGGATCTTGCACGTACCCGTTATGATTATCTGATCAACAGCATCAAGTTAAAACAAGCGGCCAGCAGCCTGAGTCAAGATGATATTGAACAGGTTAACCGGTTGTTGATGGCGAATACCGGCGGCAAACAGCCTGAGTAAAAGTAAAGTAAATTCTATTTACTCAGCTCGCAAAGCCTCCAACGGCTCCAACCGGGCGGCTTTCATGGCCGGCGCCACTCCGGCGGCTATGCCGATCAGCAGTGAGACCATAAAAGCCGCAATGATATAGGCCCAGGCTAACTCTACCGGCAAGGCGGGCAGTGCGGCATCAAGAATATTGACTATGGCTATGCCCAGCAACACGCCGCAAAGTCCGCCTGCGGCGCTTAACGCCAAGGCCTCGCACAGGAACAGCTGAAAAATGGTTCTGCGTTCTGCGCCTACCGCCCGCAGCAAGCCGATTTCTGAAATGCGCTCGGAAACGGCGATGGTCATAATGGTTAATATGCCGACCGAGCCTACAAGCAAGGAAATACTGCCCAACGCCGCTACCGCCAGGGTCAGGATATTCAAGATGGAATCCATGCTTTTCAGCATCTGGTTCTGGGTGACGATGGTGAAATCCTCCCTGCCGTGCCGGGCAATCAGGTTTCGTTTGATGGCTTTTTCTACCCGCTCAACTGCCGTATTACTTTTATAAAGCAGATGAATTTCCATCAGGCTTTCCCTGTCAAACAACTCCAGCGCCTTAGCGGCCGGGATATAAACGGTGTCGTCCATGTCAAAGCCGATCATCTGGCCTTTTTTTTCCATCACGCCGATAACCCGGAAACGGTCGCTACCGATCCTGATGCGCCGGCCTAGCGGACTGGCCGTGCCGAACAGTTCGGTCGCCAATTTATTGCCCAACACCGCAAAGGCGCGCGGATTGCTTTGTTCTTCCGGTAAAAAACTTCCGCTGCTGACCTTGATTTTCCAGAGCGCCGGCACGGCTGAACCGACCCCCAGCACATTGGTGCGCCGCTGTTTTTTCCCTGCTTCAATGCGCGCATTGCCTTGTACCATGGGCGACATAGCAATGATGTTTTCCAGCTTGCTTAAGCTGACTGCATCGGCTAGGACTAAGGGTCTTACCGTGCTTATCGTTGCGCCCGACATGCCGAAGGTGGTGGTTTTGCCGGGATGGATGCCGATCAGGTTGGTGCCGAACTGGGTGAATTCGGCCAGCACAAAGGTGTGGATGCCGCGACCGATCGAGGTTAATACGACCACCGCCGCGATGCCGATAATCAGCCCCAACACGGTCAGCGCCGAACGGAGTTTGTGACTGATAACCGTCCGGTATGACAATGAGATCAGGTCGGCGTAGCGCATGTTTTACCGCTTCGCCAATGCGGCAATAGAATCGAAATTCGCAAGTTCCCAAGCTGGGACTTTCATCTTTATACACAAGTATCTGCGGAACACCGTCATTACCCCTCGTTCCCACGCGGCGCGTGGGAATGCAGTGTTGGACGCGCTGCGTCCCGTATACGCAAGACATTGACCGCATTCCCACGCGGCGCGTGGGAACGAGAGCAGATTAAGTCAGCGTAACGCATATCTTACCGCTTCGCCAATGCTGCAATGGGATCGAGATTGGCCGCTTTTCTGGCCGGCAATACGCCGAACAAGAGACCTGTAAACAACGAAACCGCCAATGCGGCAAGCAATGCCCAACCCGGCAATTCCATCGGAAAATCCGGGTAAAAAGCCTGTAAAACACCAATGGTTAGGTAGCCCAACATCACGCCCAGCACCGCGCCAGCCAGCGACAACATGGCTGCCTCGCTCAAAAACAGCCACAGCAGCTGCCGCTTGGTCGCGCCTAATGCTTTCAACAAGCCGATCTCGGCGGTGCGTTGCGTCACGCTGACCAGCATCACATTCATCACCAACACACCGGCCACCGCCAGACTGATTCCGGCGATGCCTGCAACGGTCAGCGTTAACGCAGTCAATATCTTGTCGAAGGTGCTGACCACGCTGTCTTGGGTAATCAGCGTCACATCGTCTTCGCCTTCATGGCGAGCCTTGATGATGTCCCTGATTTCATCGACCGCCTTGTACATGTCCGGCTTGGATTTGGCTTCAACCAGCACCCTGAATAATGAATGGGTATCGAACAAAGCCTGTGCGGAAGCTACCGGAATAATCACGATTTCGTCAAAATCGATGCCGACCGATTGCCCTTCCGACGCCAGCACGCCAATCACCCGGAAGCGCCGGTCATTGATGCGCAGCCATTGCCCCAGCGCCGCTTGATTGGCAAATAGTTCATTGCGTATGGTTTGGCCGATCACGCAAACCGACAAGGCTTTATCGACCTCGGTTTGGGGCAGGAAACTGCCCTGCGCCACAGTCAAACGACGCACCCGTCTTAATGCGTGTGTCGAGCCCAGGACATTGGTTTCGCGCTCCAGACCCAGCGATGAAACCGGCGCGGAACCGACGGTCAGCGGTGCAATGGCGGCAATATGACGACTGCGGAATAAGGCTTCGACATCATCAAGCGTTAGGTCCCTCGGCGTTTCGCCGAATAGCGGCGGCTGTCCGCCTGTGGTTTCGGTGCGTCCCGGCAGCACGATAACCAGGTTTGTGCCTAAGGCTTCAAACTCATTAACCACATAACGGCGGGCGCTTTCGCCCAAGGCCGTTAACACCGAAACCGAAGCTATGCCGATGCTCATTGCCAGAATAATCAACGCCGCGCGTAAACGCTGGGTGCTGATTGCGACTAAAGATTGGGTTAGTGTGTCTTTGATGAACATGGTTTATCGGACTTACCCATTCTCGTTCCCACGCGCTGCGCCCCCTGTTTGTACGGCCTACTTTTCCGGACATTACGCGTAACTCGCGGCGCAGCGCGCCTTAACTGCATTCCCACGCAGCGCGTGGGAACGAGGTAAAATTTCGTGTCTTCGTGGTGATCTTTTACGCTGGTTCCCAAGCTCCTGCTTGGGAACCTAGATGACGAAGCTCCATCTTCGCGAGACGGGAAGCTGGAGCTTCCCACACCGAATTCCCAAGCTGGAGCTTGGGAACTAGCTCTCACTAAAATTCTTAACTTAATGGCAGTGACGCGCTGTGTGGGAACGCCATAATGGACGCACTGCGTCCCGTGTTTGTACGGCCTACTTAACTGCATTCCCAAGCAGCGCGTGGGAACGAGGTAAAATTTCGTGTCTTCGTGGTGATCTTTTATATTTTGATGACTCATCACGCTATCTGCCCATCGACAATGCGAATTTTCCGCCGCGCCCGGTCACCCAAACTCTGATCATGAGTAATAATCGCCAACGTTACGCCCTGCCGGTTAAGCCCTTCCAGCAACTCGATAATTTCCTTGCCGGATTTGCTGTCGAGATTGCCGGTCGGCTCGTCCGCCAATAAAATCGAAGGGCGCATGATCATGGCCCTGGCAATGGCGACGCGCTGTAGCTGCCCACCGGAAAGTTGATCCGGCCTGTGGTCGGTGCGGTCTTGCAGACTGACAGACGCCAGCGCCTCCTGCACCCGTTGCTTGCGTTCCTTAACCGCCACGCCCGCCAGTATCATCGGCATTTCTATGTTTTCAGCCGCGGACAAACGCGGAATCAAATGAAAAAACTGGAACACAAAGCCGATGTTTTCGCGGCGAATCTTGGCGAGCTCATCATCGTCGAGCTGGGTAACCGGCTGATTGTTTAACAAATACCGGCCTGAGCTCGGTTGATCCAGCAGGGCTATGACGTTTAACAAAGTCGATTTCCCGGAACCCGACGGCCCCATCACCGACAGATATTCGCCTTTTTCGATGGTAATGCTGATGTCATTCAAGGCATGAACGGTTTGCTCGCCTACCTGAAAATAACGGTGGATATGCTCCAAGCGTATCATTTTTGTGCGCGGGCATAAGCGCCTGCAACCACGCCCTCCCGACCTACCGACAACACGACTTTATCGCCGGCATTCAGGCCTGACAACACTTCCACAGTGTTCCAGTTGACCAGACCCGGTGTAAAGCTGCGCTCTTCCAGCAAGCCGTCCGCCCGCATTACCAACACCCGGTTATTTTCCAGCACCGCCTCGGCAGGCACCCGGAGCGCCTGAGGTTTGCTGGTTAACAAGACTTCAATGTCGGCGCTGTAACCGGGCAGCAAGCCTTTAAGGTCTGTTGGGTCGGTTAATTTAACTTCGACTTCGACGGTGCGCGCCTGCTTTTCTTTTTCCAGCACATAGGGGGCAATGCGGCTTACCGTGCCGGAACAGCGTTTATCGGTGAAGGCATCCAACGATACACAGGCGCTCATGCCGGTTTTGATCTGCGGTGCATCCACTTCATCAATCGGCGCGGACACATACAAGCAGCTGACATCCAGTAAATCGATGGCGGGCAAGGTCGGAATGCCGGGCGGCGATGGCGTTATAAACTCCCCAAGCTCGGCATTAATTTCAGCCACGGTGCCGTCGAAAGGGGCGAGAATCAGGGTGCGTTCGACAGCAGCCTGAACTGCGTCGCGGTTGGCCTGACTAACGGCGACGGCCTCAAGAGCGGCATTGCAGGATGCCCGCTTGGCTCGTGCGCCGGTCGCTTTAATATCAACCTGTTCTTCAGAAATAATATGATCGAATTTTTGTAAACGCAACGCACGGTCTGCCTCGCGTTCAGCGCCTGCGCCAAGCTGACAGGCTTGTTCGGCCGATGCCCGGTTGGCCCTGATTTGAGCGTCCTGCAATTTGACTTGCGCTTTCAGATCCTTATTCCAGACTTCCAGCAGCAACTGATTTTGTTTGACGCTGTCGCCTTCTTTGACATGCAGCATAGCAACCTGTCCGCCTGTTGCAGGCGCCAGATAGGCGCGCCTACAAGCTTTAACCGTACCGACGCGGGTATTGGATACCGTCGCCCTCACTTCGCCTTGTTCAAGGGTGACTATTTCAACATCAACAAATTTCGGCTGTTTGGTAAGAAAATAAACCGCAACAATCAGCGCAAGGCCGATGATGATAATGAGTGGTTTTTTGCCCGGTGAAGTCATAAGTTGAATAGCCAAAAGTCGTTTACGTTGGGGCGCTTAAAGCGCAACTATCAGGCCAGTGATTAACTGATGTACGCAATGGCTATGGAATTTTTACCACGAAGACACGAAGAACACGAAGGTTTTAAGAACAAAACACTTCCTGATGACATTCAACCTTCAGTCAAGTTATCAGTATTTCACGTAGCCATCATACCGCAACTGGGAGATATCTATCATTTCACAATGGCTAAAAATTGTAGTCATCAATGAACGCTCAATAACTTCGTGTTCTTCGTGTCTTCGTGGTGAATAAAACGCTTTTAATCTCTTGTTTATCAGCATTCCGCGCTTAACCGATGTGACTCTAGATACCGTCTGCGAGTAATGAGAAGTTTCATTCTACCTAAATATCATATCCGCCTGGACTTTTTACTTGCCCTGCGGTTGTAGCAACAGCATGTGTTCAGACTTTCCGGCTGTCAATGGCATCGGCAAGCCCTTGAGCCAATAGTTCTGCTGATCCCGGTAATAAGGCGACAAGGGCTGACCCGATTGGCCGCCGGGCATATGCAGAATGGCGTCTTCAAAATGGCCCGGCGCGACCACCAGCCGCTCACTGGCTCCAAAATTATGACCGGCCGCGCGAACGCAAAAAGCACAACCCGGCAATGCTTCGCCCGGCATATCAAGTAAATCGCTCAGTATCGGCAAGGCCCGTGAAAACGGATGCATATGCTTGACCTTATTCTGTTTACCCCAGTTCAATTCCATTAACGCTATCCCCGGATGTTGGGCTTGCACCTGCTGCACGCCGTGTTTCAATTGTCCCAGAATAAAGTCGTCCCAATTGCGGTAATGTACCGCATCAGGCAGCGCGTGCGGCGGCTTTTCGTTCAGCAGGGCCTGCAACGGCGTATCGATATAAGTCCATGAATAGCTGAAATTTTTATCGGCGTCGCGGCTGGCCGACAAAAGCGGCGTAAACACCGCCTCGATCAATTGCCTGCGGAACTCGACCAGCACGGCAAAACCCAGGCTGCCGACATCGGCCCGGCCGTTCCAGGCCAGCAGATAGTCACGCGCCTCGGCCAACTCCGGCTGCCTTGCAATCACTTCGACGGTCAGGCTATTCAAGGCCAACTGCTGATAGAAAACATAAAACTCGCTTTCGGTATCAAGCTGCAAATCGAACATGGCCCATTCGCCGATCTTGGGCATTTGCGTAAGTTGTTGGGTAATCCTGTAGGCGCGGTAACCATTGCCGAACTGGTGGCCGATCACATACGGATAACTTTTACCCAGACGGCGGTCGTTGGCCGACGCCAAAATGCCCTCGGGCGGATCGATGACGCGCGGCAGATTCTCGGGTTCGACATAGCCGTTCCAGCCCACGCTGCCGTCCGCCCATGAGCGACTGACCAAACCGTCATTGCCGAAGCGCTTGGGGATTTTGCCCATCAACGTCCAGGCGATGCGGCCTTTGTCGTCGGCCAGCAAAATATTCAACTGCGGACCGCCGCTGCTGTTGACGATTTTTACCGCCTGCTCCAGGGTTTCGCCTTGCTCCAATTCAAACAAATTGAAGTTGACGGCATCGGCATCCAGCGCCGCCCAATGGATCGCCACCGGCTGATCCAGCAGCGGCTGGTTGGCGACAGGCCCCCAGCGCGTCTGCTTGACCGTGATCTGTTTGGCTGCACTGCCTTTGACAACTATGGTTTCCGGATACTCGTCGAAGCGTTGCCATTGCTCGCCTACCCGGTATTGATCGGGATAGTCGGGATTGATGTCGAGCTGCACCAAATCCAGGAAATCGCCGGAAAGATTGGTTACTCCCCAGGCGATATGCCGGTTGCTGCCGACAATTAACAAAGGTGTGCCGGGTAACGTCAAGCCTGCGGCATGTGTATCGCCGTAATTCAGCTCGATGCGGTACCAGATATTGGGCACCGATATACCCAAATGCATGTCGTTAGCCAGAATGGCCCGCCCGTCCCAGGTCTTCTTGCCGCTGACCGCCCAGGCATTGGAGCCGACCATTAAATCGGATTGCTGAACCAGTTGTGCCAGTTGAACAGGCGCTGTCTTGTCCGACGGCTGGTGGGCTAGTGCGGTTGCCAAAGCCTCAACAGGAATCGCCTGCGCCGGACGCAACGATTCGGCCTGTTTTTGCAGCTGTTCGGTGTAAAAATCGGTATCCGGCGTTAAAAAACGCATCGCGGCGTCCGGCAAGGTTTTTTCCATCACACTCAGCATGCGCTCGCCGCGCTCCTCACCGGCAGTCAAGTTCTCGCACATGCCCAATACCACCAGCAGACTGTCCTCAGGAGTCCAAGGCTCCGGCTGATAACCCAATACGGTAAACTCGAAAGGCAGTTTGCCGGATTCCGTCATATAGCTGTTGACGCCGTCGGCATAGCTTTGCAGATATTGCTGATGGTCCGGCGGCAGTTTTTTCAGTATCGCTTTTGCCTCCCGATGAAAACCGTAGGTTCGGGCCTTGATGTCATTGTCCAGCGCCATGTCGCCGAAAATTTCCGCCAAGCGCCCGGCGCTTTTGCGCCGCATCAATTCCATCTGAAACAGGCGATCGCGCGCGGTAACATAGCCCAATGCCCGAACCGCATCGGCACGGTTAGCGGCATTGATGACCGGCATGCCGTGCGCATCGGTATGTACGCGAACCTCCGCCGTAAGCCGATCCAGCTTTACCGTGCCATCGAGTTGCGGCATGGCCTGATGCAAAACCCAAAAACCGCCGCCGACGGCTATCGCCGCTAGGCTTATCAGCCCCAGTCCGGTATATAAGATAGTTTTTCGAATATTCACTATTGCCATCCAATACTATGAAATGCGGTTAAAAAATTTAAAAGATTATCACCACGAAGACACGAAGTTTTCTTTGTTTTTCTTCGTGAACTTCGTGTCTTCGTGGTTATACTTTAATTTGATTGAGCGGGACGGGGTTTGCAACCCCGTTCCCGTGCTTATCCGGTTGTCTCCCAAGCCCACTAGGGGCAGTATGACAGGTACTCGTACCAGTCTCTGGAGCAACCATGGGTATTGACGCGCTTGAACGAGACAATCTATCGTTTCCTTGCTCGCTGCCAGAATTTCAGCGAATGTTCCCGAACGAGGCGACGTGTGCGACGTATCTTGAGCGCTCCAGATGGAGCGAAGGCTTCATCTGTGAGTACTGTGGCTTTTCTGAAGAGCCCTATCGGTTTGCGAATCGTCTTAACGTTCTTCGATGCCGACATTGTAACTGCGACACGAGCCTTACCGCTGATACCGTTATGGCACGTACGCACACGCCACTCACCGTCTGGTTCTGGGCAGCCTACTTGGTCTCTAGCCAGACGCAGGGCATGTCGGCCGTTCAATTTCAGAGGCAACTTGGGCTGTCGCGTTATGAAACTGCTTTCCAGATTCTCCGCAAGCTGCGAGTTGGCATGGTTCGCCCTGATCAGGATCGGATCGGTGGCAATTCCGAAGAACATGTCGAACTTGACGACCTACGTTGGCGGTCGCATGCGTGGCAAGGGGCGCGGAATTCATGATATGGCCATAGTGGCGGGTGCAGTCGAGGTACGCCGGCGCAAGAAAGAATGTGGTCTCAACAAGCGCAGAACAGGCCGCTACGCAGGGAGCATCCGGCTCGCAGGGGTTCCAGATCGCAGCGCCAAATCGCTGCTCAGCTTCGTTGAGCGCACAATTATTCCCGGCACTTCCATCGTCACCGATGACTGGAGCGGTTATGCCAAGCTCCAAGAGCGCGGCTATCTCCATACCGCTGTCCCTGAACGGGGCGACCCGCAAGTCGCCGAAACTTTTCTGCCCATCAGTCACTTGGTGTTCTTCAATCTCAAAACCTGGCTGCGGGGCATTCACCACGGTGTCAGTCCGCAACATCTGCAAACCTACCTCAATGAATTCACCTTCCGATTCAATCGCCGCTTCTATCCATTCAACGCATTCCGTTCACTGCTTGGTATCGCAGGCAACGTTACTGCGCCGACCTACGCCGAGTTTTATGCAAAGAAACAGCGAACTACTACATCTAGTGAGCTTGGGAGCTAACCGGATAAGCATAAGCAATGGAAAAATGACGATGCGTTCGCAAAATCGGCTGCCGGAAGCAGGCATCAAGTCACCCCGCCAGTATAACGAAAAAGAATTTCAGATAGCACACACAACGTTATACCATAACGATTAATAGTCACTGTACCGGAGCATCGCCTTGAAAAAACTTTTAGCATTAATTTTCATAACCCTGCTTGGCAGCAGCGCTTTTGCCGCAAAAACAATTATTGAAGTAATCCCGTTAACCAATCGACCGGCGTCCGAGATACTGCCGTTGCTCGCTCCATTGCTTGGAAATACCGCCCAACTTATTGATAACGGCTCCAATCTACTGGTCAAAACTACGCCTGACCGACTGGCTGAAATCAAGGCCATCGTCAATCAACTGGATGTGCGCCAGAGCAATTTGGTCATCACCGTCATGCAAAGCAGGCGGACGACCGCCGATGAACTTAACGCGGCGGCCAGAGTTCAACTGAATGTCCCGGTGGATAATCCATCACGATCCGGCGGCAGGATAATCGGCCATTTGTACCAGACCCAAGCCAAGGACGCCGATGAAAGCACCCAGACTATCCGCACGATGGAAGGCGTACCGGCTCACATCAAGGCGGGCAGTGTTTATCCAAGACAATATTCTGCAACCTACGGTTACGCCACAGCCACCGAACTTACCGAAGCGACCGCCGGTTTTGCGGTAATTCCCAGACTGGCAGGGAATCAAGTGATTCTTGGCGTATCGCCCTGGTCGGACAGAATAAACGGACGGGGGCAGATCGAGACCCAGAATGCGCAATCAACACTCAGGATTAATCTTGGCGAATGGGTAGAGCTCGGAGGCGTTGGCGAAACCGGTAACAGCAGTACAAGCGGTGCGCTTGTTAATACCCGCCAAATAGACAAAAGCCAAATGCATATTTTGATTAAGGTTGACCGGGTGGATTAGCCGGACGAGCAAAGTATAGGTTCCGAAATTGGTAAAGCGACAAAGTCCCCTCTCCCCTCGGGAGAGGGCTAGGGTGAGGGCATTTCAAATGTCGCTTTACCAACTTCGGATCCTATATAAGGCGCCAAAAAATTAAAACCGTATTCCCTTTTCTTCCAGCAAATCCGAGTACGGTTTTAATTTTTTGGCGGTATGAAATGGAGGCATTACCTAAAACCACCACCAAGGGCATGACCCCCTCCCCGTATACGGCTAATTTCAACAGTAATTTCCAGAGTCTGCATGCCCCGAATAGATATAACCCCTCGTGAAATGGACAATAAACGCCTAAATCTGGCATCATATCGCCTCAACTTCACAAGGTTGAAACAACCCTATATTAAGGAAAGCAATGAATAACCTCCCCAAATGTCCCGCATGCGGCTCAGAATTCACCTACGAAGACGATATGATGTATGTCTGTCCTGAGTGCGCACACGAATGGCCAAAAGATGGGACAGCCGAAGATAGCGCCGATGTCCGTATCATTAAGGATGCAAACGGCAACGTGTTACAAGACGGAGATACAGTCACCGTAATCAAAGATCTCAAAGTCAAAGGGTCATCATCGGTTGTCAAAGTCGGCACTAAAGTCAAAATCATCCGCTTGGTCGACGGTGACCATGATATTGATTGCAGAATCGACGGTATTGGTGCAATGAAACTTAAATCGGAGTTTGTTAAAAAGGCCTAATATTAAGAGCATGACGATAAGCCCGGGCTCATTCAGGAATTGATGAACAGTGAATGCTTTGTGTTACCCGAATACGCCAGTTTTTATATTTTGTTTGAGTGTCGTCACGAACCCGGCAATGGCGAGCGATATTGACCAAGCGCGAAACCAACGGCACCAAGCTGCGTGATGCCGGGAAATCCGTGTTTCAGGACATCAGCTTGACGCTCAAAAAACTGTTTTTTGAGAAAGTTAAATCCGCCGCAATCAAAATCCATTGATTTTTTCGACCTATAAAATACCATCTTTGCTGGTTAGTGTTCCAAAAAGAAACTCTATAGGCATCAACTTAAAAATGGAGTGCAGGCTTTGCCTGCAAATTATGCAATGTATTGCCAACAGGCAAGCAAAGCTTGCACTCCCCTGCTATATCAATAAACTAAACGGTTCAACGGTTACTTTGTCACCTGCCTGCACGCCTTTACACTCTTCCGGCAGGACGATATAGCAGCCGCTCTGACTCATGGAGCTGAGGATATGCGAGCCTTGCCGACCCGCTGAGGCGACAAAAAACTCGCCGCGCTCATCTTGACTGAGGATGCCGCGCTGATATTCCTGCCGTCCGGGAGATTTTTTTAATACCGAGGTGCAAGTCGCGGTGAATCTTAACGGTTTGGCAGACGGCGCGCCGGAAAGCTGTCTGAGTGCGGGCGCTACAATCTGATTAAAGGTTACGACAACGGCAACCGGATTGCCGGGCAACCCGAAAAAACAGCACTGCCCTATGTTGCCGAAGGCCAGCGGTTTACCGGGTTTTATCGCAATTTTCCAGAAATTGACTTCCCCGCAGCTTTGCAGGATTTCTTTGACATAATCGGCCTCTCCGACTGAAGCGCCGCCGGTGGTTACAATGACATCATAGTTTTTGGAAGCTTCAATAAAGCTATCTTCAAGCAACTGTTTATTATCGGGAATGACGCCCAGATCGACAACGCTGTAGCCGGGGTCTGCCAACAATCCGCCTAGCATAATGCGGTTGCTGTCGTATATTTTCCCCGGCTCCAGCGGCAGACCTAAGGCAGTCAGTTCATCGCCGGTGGAAAAATAGGCGATTTTTAATTGTCGTTTAACGGTAACTTCATCAATACCGGCAGAGGCCAGTAAACCCAGGTCGACCGCCGTCAGCTTTTTAGGCTCGGCTATTAAACAGGCGCCTTGTTTTACATCTTCACCGATTTTCCTGATATTTTGCTGCGCTCGTGTGTCGACCGGAAAATGTATGGTTTGTCCCTGAACCTGTACATATTCCTGCATGATGACCGAATCGGCTTGCTCCGGCACAACCGCGCCGGTAAAAATTCTGACGCACTGACCGGGTTGCAGCTGCCCCTGAAATGGCCGCCCGGCCCAGGAAGTCCCTGCTAAAGCTAGCGTGAACGCTTGCCC
The DNA here is from genome assembly GCA_030653175.1 of Methylobacter sp. Classification (GTDB taxonomy): domain Bacteria; phylum Pseudomonadota; class Gammaproteobacteria; order Methylococcales; family Methylomonadaceae; genus Methylobacter_A. Next base: position 45,658 of record JAURZV010000040.1, on the reverse strand, counting down.
GTCAGCCATGTCTCGACTTGCAAAAGCATAGCCGTCCATAGCCGCATTCCGGTCATGAGGAATATTGATCGGTGAATAAACCGATTCTGCCAGTACCCGTCCCAAGGCGTTTTTTAACGCCGCTTTTTCTATGCTGTTTACAGGGTTTACAGCAGCTTTGATTCTGTCCAGCGCGTCGTCAATAGACAATAACGGCCTGGATTCCCGGCTGCATGCGTCAATCATGGCTTTTCATAACATGGTATTGGATAAAGGCGGCAATCATTTCAGGCCGGTTAAGTTCCAGTTGCATCAAATAGTCTGGCGTTTCCAGCGCTGCATCTGTCGCTATTGCGATGATGTCCGGGTCGTTTGGGTAAAGCAAGGGCTTTTCAAGCGAGGGTCGATGCAATTCAATTTTAGGAAACTGTTCCGCCCTAAAACCTTCAACCAGGATCAGATCCAGTTCGGATTGATCGAATTGCTTCAACTGATCATCCAGGCGGGGTTCTTTTTCCGGGGTGAACTCGGTAATAATCGCGCGGCGATACCGGGATACCAGCATGACAGACGAGGTGCCGGCCTTCCTTAGGCGAAAACTGTCTTTTCCAGGCCGGTCAATTTCAAAATCATGATGACTATGTTTGATCATGCCGATACGCAAACCGTTTTGTTTTAAAATCGGGATCAATTCGGTCAGTAACGTGGTTTTGCCGGTCCCGCTTGCGGCAACAAAACCTAAAACCGGAATTTGTGCATTCTGCATATCAACCAAATTGTTAGATTGTTATCATAAGATGTCATATTCTAAGGTATTATTTATCCAAATACTATGCCTACATGGATGTAGGTTGTGGGCGCGAATTTATTCGCGCGGTAGGTTAAAAGCGCACCCACAGTACACTAAATCCTTAACTTAATGGCAGTGAGATCAAGAGAAGGGAGGGTAAGATCGATGTATTTAAAATATAAAAAAATTGTGTAGATACCTGTGCCCTCCATGGCGGTCAGATGTAGGTAAGGGGCGTGAGCCTTGAGAACGATCTTAAACAGATCATTAATTCAGGAGTAAACCTTGATTCGAATTTTTCTGATTTTGTTATTTATCACCATCGCATTTTTTTGGATACGTGCGTTTTTAAAAACCTCACCCGTCATATCAGCTCGTTATATCAAACTGTTGTTTCTATTTGTTACAGGGCTGATCCTGTTTTATTTGGCCGCAACCGGACGCTTGAGCTGGCTTTTTGCGCTGGCGGGTGTGGTTATCGCCTTTTTACTCCGCTTAATGCCGGTATTGTTACGCTATGCACCCTATTTGCACCGACTATGGTCCGACTTCAATTCTGCAAAACAGAACACGTCGCAGCGGCAAAACAAATCCGGCGCCAAAGGCGATATGTCTATTGAAGAGGCTTATGAAGTATTAGGTTTGAAGATGGGGGCATCGGAATCTGAAATTATTGCCGCTCATCGCAAATTGATGCAAAAAATGCATCCCGATCGTGGTGGATCGGATTATTTGGCCGCAAAAATAAATCTGGCTAAAAAGATTTTGTTAAAAAAATAATCCGCTATGACACCTGCTACTTCAAAGCTTATTTTCCTTGCCATGCTGTCGGCTTTATTGAATGGCTGTGCCCCCGTCAGTCCAAACTATGCCCCTGTCAGCACAAATTACCCTGATACTCCTAAAGACGAGACAAAATATCATCAGGTAAAAAAAGGCGATACCTTGTCCGCAATAAGCTTGATTTATGATCTGGATTATCGGCAATTAGCCCAATGGAACCGGATTGCTCCGCCTTATACGATAGAAATAGGACAAAAAATAAGGCTCTCCGACCCGAATTTTGGAAACACGCCCATCCATGATCACATGGATGCGGGAGCTCAAACAAAGGCAAAACAAAACATCGTAACTGCAACTGCAACAAATAGAATCAGCTCACAGAAAAAAACCGCTATTTCATTAAATACCAAATCCAATCTGACTTACAAACCGCCATATAAAAGCCAACCTTTTAATAATATCGCTGAAAAAAACGGAAGTAGTCCACAAAAAAAATCAATTATTTCAATTGATAATGGAAACATGTTAAAGTTAAACTTTCAATGGCCGATAAAGGGGAGGATTTTAAAATCTTTTTCTCAAGCCGATAACAAAGGCATTGATATAGCCGGCGAAATGGGACAGGACGTAAGTGCGGCTGAAGCGGGTAAAGTTGTATATAGCGGACAAGGCCTGATTGGCTACGGTAATTTGCTTATTATCAAGCACAACGATTTGTATTTAAGCGCTTATGCAAATAATAGCCGACTGCTCGTTGCAGAAGGATATACCGTAGAAAAAGGCGAGGTTATTGCGAAAGTTGGGCGAGCAGGATCAAACAGAACATCACTGCATTTTGAAATAAGAAAAAACGGAAAACCGGTAAACCCAGTTAACTTTTTACCGGAAAATAATTAAACCATTTCGACTTAGGTCGAACAATGTAGAGGTTATCATGAAAGCAGAATTGGTTGAGCTATTAGACGATGATGTTTGTGTATTATTTGATGACGATTTGTCTTTCGATGATGAACTCCAGACAAATTCCGCTATCGGTGAAGCATTCGACTGCATGGATGCAGGAGGCAGAGCAATGCATGGAACAATTGCCGAGGATATTGATGAGATAATTACTATTGAATCGCGGCAAGACAAGAGCATGGATGCGACACGGGTTTATTTAAATGAACTGGCTCGTTCGCAATTACTGACCGCTGATCAGGAAAAAATCTACGGTTCCAGGGCTTTGCTGGGCGATGAGGCTGCCCGCAAGATCATGATCGAAAGTAATTTACGCCTGGTCGTTAAAATCTCCCGTCGTTACCTGAATAGGGGCTTACCGTTACTGGACTTGATTGAGGAAGGCAATCTTGGCTTGATGCGCGCGGTTGAAAAATTTGATCCTGAAAGAGGTTTTAGATTTTCAACCTATGCAACCTGGTGGATCAGGCAAACCATCGAGCGAGCCATCATGAATCAGACGCGAACCATTCGTTTGCCGATTCATATCGTTAAAGAAATGAATACTTATCTGAAAGCCCAACGCCATTTGTCACAATTACTCGATCATGAACCCAATGCCGAAGATATCGCAGTGCATCTGGATATACCGGTCAATAAAGTTGAAAGAATGCTCAAACTCAATGAGCGGGTTACCTCCATCGATATTCCGGGCGGCAAGGATTTTGATAAACCTTTGGTTGAGTCAATTTCCGATGGCGAGAGCTTATCACCCGCCGAAAAAATACAAGAAGATGGTATTAAACACAATATTGCCAAATGGGTGTTTCAACTTCCTGAGAAACAACGCGAAGTCATTTGTCGCCGCTATGGGCTTTGCGGTTATGAAGGCTCAACTCTTGAGCAAGTTGCTCAAGAGTTGGGCGTAACCAGGGAACGTGTCAGACAGATTCAAATGGATGCCTTAAAAAGAATGAAAGAAATTCTGGAATTTAACGGCTATTCTTTTGAAGCAATTTTTAATTGATTTTGAGGATTTTTTACCACGAAGGACACAGAGGACACGAAGAAAAGCGAAGGTAAAACTTCGTGTCTTCGTGGTTTCATGTCTTAAGCTGATGCGTATTAGATCCGGCATCCAACAAACGCATTTTGCAGCGGCCAGTCCCTGTAGTTAAAAACTTGCCCTTGTTCCCGAACTGTACCGCAAGCACTAAGCGACACTTCGGCAATAACCCATTGCACGGCATTGAGCTTGCCCTCCGCTAGAATGCCGTTATCAGGAAAACCGCAGTCTACAGGCGTGTAGATAGCCGCCGCGCCGATATTAACATCCACGGCTTCAGACCACGGCGCATCGCCTACCAGAGCAGACTGAACGACATAACACTGGTTTTCCAAGGCTCTTGCCTGGCAGCCTATTTTAACGCGATAGTATCCGGCCAAAGTATCAGTGCAACTGGGCACTAAAATCAGATTCGCTCCGGCTTCGACCTGCTTTCTTGCCAACATCGGAAATTCACTGTCATAGCAAACGTTGATGGCGATTCTTCCGTATTCGGTATCAAGACACCTTAATTCCTCACCTTTTTGAATCAGCCATTGCTCGTTTTCAAAACGGGTCATCATCAGTTTATCCTGATAATCAATTTGACCATCCGGCATAAACAGGTAAGCCCGGTTTCGATAGGCGCCGGAATCTGTTTTTACCGGAAACGTGCCCGATTGAATAATGCACCGGTATTTTTTAGCCAAGCTCAGGAACAAGTCCAGATAATCGTCATGCAATGACTGCATGGCTGCCAGCTGCTTGCTCAACGATGAATAAACGGCTTTGCCGAACAGCGAGGCCAGCTCCATACTGGCATACTCGGGAAAAAGCAGAATCTTCGCATCCTGTTCAGCGGCCTCGACAACCCAGCGTTCAACTTTACTTTGATACTGTTGCCAGTTTTCCAGAAAACTGATGTCGTATTGAGCGGTTGCAATTTTAACGTTCATGCTTCAACCAAAAAGTCATCGGTTTAGGCGTTTCATTAACATCATCCAGATCTTTCCAGATATAGGTTGTATTAAGCTCAGGATGCTGGACGTAGCCGCGTTTGTTCCAGAATTGATCCAATGCCACATAATCGACCGGTCGTCTGGGATGATCTGCAGGCCGTTCTACACAACAAAAACAAATATACTTGAAGCCGCCCAAGTCTTTCGCGTGAGCCTCTCTTTGCTCAAAAAACCGAACGCCGATACCCAGGCCGCGATAATTCTTGTCCAGCACCGATTCACTGCAATAGAACACCTCGTCGAGGTCGTAACCATTATCGAGAAACGGCTTTTTCAGCTCATCGGTTTCATATTTCATCGGGATTGCTGTCGATGCCCCGACCACCTTATCGCCATCAAAAGCGATTACAATAACGCTTTCGGGGCAATCGATATAGGTCTGTAAATATTTTTTCTCATAATCGATATCCCCGTCGTACAAATACGGGAAGTCGCGAAACACTTCAATTCTGAGCCGGGCGAGTTCAGGGATAAATTGTTCCAGAGCCGGGCCGCTCCATCTTTCAATACGAATATCTTTAGCCATAAGGTTACATAAGCAAAAAGATGCGCATTTTAGCTGAACGCTAATGATTTGCGTAGTTTAAGCCGTAAAAATCGAGTTCCGCCATCATCCTCCACAAAAAGCGGTTTAATAAACCTTGGAGTAACTGCTCCCCCTTTAAATCGGTAAACCGACTTTGAAACAGCCAAAGCAAGCTTTGGACTCCAGAAGAGGTAAAAATGCCGGAGTTCAAAGCTTGCTTTGAAATTTACGATTCTAAACGCCGCGTTTTGTGACATACAGGAGCAAATACCAGCCTGGGTGAGTAGTTACACCTTAGAATCTAAAAGCACAAAAAGGCCGCCCGTATTCAAAGAGTAGCAATTATGAGATGATGTCGATAACAATTTACTCGGTGTGTTTCCTAACACCCGTCTTCAAAAATCTTTGTGTTACCGTTTTTTTATTTATGAAAATTGCTTCATTAGTTGTATTGGTTGTTTTGCTTAATGGCTTGTTGGGCTGGTCAATCAACTTACCCCAAGATGTAGGGGCGGACGTTCCGTCAGGAAAACTCAACAGTCTCTCATTCGCCCCGTTTCGGGAAGGCCAAGGACCTTTGGATGAAAAGTTCCCCACCCCCGAACAAATTGATGCCGACTTGCGTTTGATGGGTGAAAAAACCCACACTATTCGCACTTATGCCAGCGCGGAAGGCAGTATGCCGACCATTCCCGCCTTAGCACGAAAGTATGGCTTGAAGATGATTCAAGGTGCTTGGCTGGGCTCTATAAAAGAAGACAATAAAGCGGAAATCGCCGAAGTCATCCGTTCCGCCAACGCAAACCCCGATGTGGTCAAGCGGGTTATCGTCGGCAATGAAGTGCTGTTGCGAGGCGACCTGGATTCTAAAAAAATAATTGAATACATACGGGAAGTCAAACGCTCGGTGAAACAGCCGGTTTCTTATGCCGATGTGTGGTCCATGTACATGAAGCATCCCGAGTTAATTAAAGAAGTGGATTTTATTACCATCCATATCCTGCCCTATTGGGAGGATGAGCCTATCACCGTAGACCAGGCGCCAAAGCATATCGAGCGCATTTTCAAGCAGGTTCAACAGGAGGCCGATGCGATTGCTCCCGGTAAACCCATACTGATCGGTGAATCCGGCTGGCCGGGCGAAGGTCGTCAACGCGGCTGGTCGGTGCCGAGCGTAGTGAACGAAGCAAAATTCATCCGCGCATTAATTGAAGTCGCCAATAAAAACGGCTTCGATTACAACATTGTCGAAGCCTTTAACCAATCATGGAAAAGTGAGCTTGAAGGCGTGGTCGGGGCAAACTGGGGACTTTATTCGGTTGATCGTAAAGAGGTTTTTCCCTTAACCGGTAAGGTCTACGAAAACCCCGATTGGCTTAAGGGCGTTATAGCTTCAACGATACTTTTCCTGATCATCGTTGCCTACTACTGGAAGTCGTTGCAATCATTATCCTTATCGCGTGTTGCGTTTTTTTTACTATTCTCGCAATTGCTTACTTTGCTGCTGGCAAACATGGTCGAAAACCTGTGGTACACCAGCTATAGCGACTGGCAGCGTTTTCAGACCGTGCTAACCGTGGGATTGAACGCCATCCTGGCCGGTTTGATATTGCAGCGCAGTTACGGCCTGTTAGCCAATAAGGCAGTCAATCCAAAATTTGGCGCCTGGATATATACACTCTACATGCTGTTTGCCGGATTTGCCGTTTATAAAACCTTCGGCCTGGCGCTGAATGGACGTTACATCAGCTTTCCCACAGTAGCCGTTTACGTCCCGGTTGTCGGCATGTTCGGTTTAATGATCATCAGTTATATGACCGAATCTCCTTGGTCGTTAAAAGCCGTTGAGATTAACCGATTGGCTGGACACCCAAATGCCAAGGCCGATCAGGATAAGATAATGGGCTACGCATTGCTGATTGTGGGCATGACTCTTATTATCTGGGAAACCAAAGCCTTCATGATAAGCCGCGACTTTATCCTTGCTTATCCTAACATCGGCGAGAGAATCGGCGTGGCGTTTATTTTTTCAGTAACCAATTATCAACTGATGGCATGGCTAATGTGTCTGGCCATTCTCGCGTTACCGCTTCTGGTTAGCGGCGATAAGAAATAATCCGTATATAATGTTGTCGTTGTTAGCCTGTTTCTTATCATGAACCTGTTGAGTTGTTTGCTGTTTGGCAGCCCAACTTTCTTTTTGGGCTTCGATATGTTGGGTTAACGATAATACCCTCTGGGGCAAAAGAGCCGTTAATCCAACCTACGCAGCTATTTATTTTATTTGTTATACTCACGGACACTTTAAAATTTGTTGGGGTTTATTATGGCAACGATTACATTTGATACACACAAATTTGTTCGTAAATTGCAAGAGGCAGGCTTTGACCAAAAGCAAGCGGAGGGTTTGACTGAGGCAATGCGCGCGGCAATTGATGAGTCAGAACTGGTTACTAAAAAGGATTTGCAGATCGAGCTTGCACCCATCAAGGCTGATCTCAATCTACTCAAATGGATGATGGGCGCTCTTATCGCCATCGCCATTGCCAATTTCTCCAAGCAATTTTTATGAAGGCCGTAGATTGTGTTGCAACTGCATGGATAGACATTTGCGCGCCGCAACGGGTGCGGCATCGATTAGTGCGGGTTACACTACGCTAACCCGCACTAATCATAGGCTGAATAGTTACGACTTTTCAAACTTATTGTGTATTGGAAGAGGCTATATCTATACTTTTTGAAATAACCTGAAGTAAACCAGGGAAAATATAAAAATTCTAACCCAGCAGAAGATTAGGGAATATGCGTAACATTAAATTATTTGAATCCGTCGATCACCGTTTTATTTTACTAAACGAGAGTGATTGGGGCGATAAAGAACAGGGCGTGCGTTCCAACCAGTATCTAATCACCCATCATGATGACGGGGTGTTGCTTGATCCAGGCGGTTTTGGGGTGATGCCTCGTGTACTGGTAGAAATGTTGCGCTACGTAAGGCCGGAGCAAATTAAAGCCATTTTTCTGTCCCATCAAGACCCTGACATAGTCGGCGGCCTGTCAACCTGGCTGGAATTGTGTCACTGCCCCGTGTATGTTTCCAGCATCTGGCTACGCTTTTTGCCCCATTACGGCTTGAAAGACATGTCGCAATTTGTCGGAGTCCCCAACGAAGGCAAGGACTGCGAGCCAGCGCCAGGCTTTAAACTAAAAATCGTGCCCGCGCATTTTCTGCATTCCGAAGGCCAAATTAATGTCTACGACCCGATTTCTAAAATCCTGTTTACCGGCGACATCGGGGCGGCGATGATGCCCATGGACAAAGATGAAGCGTTTGTAGACGATTTTGCCAGTCACATCCCTTATGTCAAGGGATTTCACCGTCGCTACATGTGCTCTAACAAGGCAATACGCTGCTGGTTGGACACCATTGCCGATCTGGATATTGCGATGATTGCCCCGCAACACGGACCGATTTACCGAGGCGCTGCGGTGCAGGATTTTCTAAACTGGCTCAAAGACCTGCAATGCGGCATCGACATAATGCAGCCTGGCGGACGCTTTCCGCTAGAGGACTGAGCATGAGTGATTTATCACAGCCCAATCATCTGGAGGCTTTGCGCTTCAGGGTTATCAGCCAGATTGCCGAAATTTTAGAAAATCAATCACGCACCCAGCACTATGCAACAGGTTTGTCCGAGCTTAATCATGACGTGCATCAAGAGATTATCAGTAAATTGATGGCGGCTATGGCCACTATGGCTACCGACGACTCCGCCGCCATGATTGCCATGATCCCAACGATTACGCATATCATTAGTACCTGCACCCGGCTGGATCGCAGTCTTGACTTACTATTTCAACAACGCAGTGAGCAGTGGGCGTCTAGCGATCAGCACATCCAGAACCTGATGATCGAGTTTAATCAAACCTTGCTTGAGCTGTCTTCTGTTTTGATTGAAAAAGACTTACTGGAGCGACAAAGTCAGGTGTTGCAACGCATTATCCTGTCGCACGAACACATCTCGCAATGGAAAGAGTTTGTGCAGGAAATTCTGGCGGATTTTTACGCCATTTTCCCGTTTAACTTTTTTTACATCGCCTTTGCAGAAGAAAACGGCTTATCACTCTATTTGTATTATCTGGGTCAATACTCGGATGAGATACGCGCGCAGGCGCGTGGTTTACTGAGCCAACAGATGCTTCAAAGTATCGGGCTACCCCCCGATTCGGCACTGGATATTGAAGAATTTAATATCCAGTGTGGAGCCGGAATCAAGACAGATCTCGATATTCGCATGATTAGTGTGCCGGTACCCGATCATGCGCCCAATTTGGCGGGCTTACTCGGGGTCGCTTACGCCGCAGAAAACAAACTGTCACCGCAGGAAGAAAGCGTCATCCGCGCGATACTCGCCGTCATGGTCATGGTGGTGGGTTCCAGCAAGGTGTTATCGCGTACGCTGTTGGAACTTGAATACTATGCCGTGCATGATCCCCTTACCGGGCTGCACAACCGCCGCCAGTTTAATGACATCTTACACTATGAAATCGGTCGTTCCGAGCGCCATAAGCATGAGTTTAGCGTCTTGATGCTCGACCTGGACGACTTTAAGGACATCAACGATTCCTACGGACACCCCACCGGCGATACAGCGCTGTGCGCAATCGCCACTGTTCTGCTTGAACATACGCGCAAAGGTGATTTGTGCGCCCGCATCGGCGGGGATGAGTTTGCCATTATCCTGACCGAAACAGGCCCCAAAGGCGCGCGGATAGTCGCCGAAAACGTAGGTCGCGCACTACGGGAATTGGCCATAACATCGGCACAAGGCAACCGTTTTCATTTAACCGTCTCCATCGGCGTGAGCAGTTATCCCGTCGATGGACACGACATTGCTGCCCTGCTGGAGGGTGTCGACGCCGCCATGTACAAAGCCAAGGACATGGGTAAAGATAGCGTTTGCGCCTTTGATGCAACGGAAGCACGCATCAGTATTCGCGAGACTCGCGATAATGCGGAAAATCTGCGCGAGGCGTTAAAAGAAGGCCGCATTATTCCCTATTATCAATCGATTGTTAACTGTCAATCCGGCGAACTTTATGCCTTTGAAACGCTGGCCCGACTTAAATCGCCAACGGGAGAGACAACTTCGGCGGCGATGTTTATCGAAACCATTGAAAAATACGGCTTGGCGCGCGAGCTCGACCTCGCGATGATCAACAACTCTTTTGCCGCTAAGCGCGCTTGTATGGACGCTAACCGTCCCGAAGCGAACGCGAAAATTTTTATCAATTTATCGGTGCAGGAAATTCAAGGCCGCGGCATTTTAGGTTATGCCGAAGAACTCTGTCAGAAACTGGAACTCCCCCCCGAAAGCATTGTATTTGAATTATTGGAACGCGATGCGATTGGCGATATGACCAACATGCGCCGGTTTCTGACCAATTTGCGTCGTAAAGGTTTTGCCTTTGCCCTGGACGACTTTGGCACCGGTTATAACTCGTTTCATTATTTGCGTGAGTTGCGTTTCGAATACGTCAAAATTGATGGCGCGTTTGTGCGTAACATACTGACTTCTAAAGTGGATTATGCTTTGGTAGATAACTTGTCCAAACTGTGCCAGGACATCGGCATTCTCACCGTTGCCGAATTTGTCGAAAACCAGGAAATTTGGGAGGCACTCAAGGATATGGGCATCAATTACGCCCAAGGCTATCACATCAGTATGCCGCTGCCTGAGATGAAGCAAACCTTGAAAAATGGGTAGCGGTGAGAGGAAGATAGGACGTAAAAATCATGCCACCACTTCCTACTTCCTACTTCCTACTTCCTACTTCCTACTATCCACTTCCCACTTTTTTAAAACGGCGATAGCCTCGGCCAGCCCCTGCTTTGCTGCCTTACGGTACAAAACAGCAGCCTGTTTGCTATCCTTTGCCACACCCACTCCATTTGCATACATATCGCCCAGATTGTATTGAGCGTGAGCATCGCCCTGTTCGGCCGCCTTGCTGTACCAGGAAACGGCCAGGCTATTATCCTGTGCCACACCTTGTCCTTTTGCATACATCAGGCCCAGGTTATATTGCGCAATGACATCGCCCTGTTCAGCGGCCTTGAAACACCAATAAACAGCCGAGTTATAATTCTGCGCCACGCCTTTTCCAGTCGCGTACATAAAGCCCAATTTAGTTTGCGCTTCCATATGCCCCTGTTCGGCCGCCTTGGCAAACCAGCCGACGGCCTGTTTATCATCTTTTGTTATGCCCTGTCCATTGACATATATCAAGCCTGCCTGAAATTGAGCATCCGCATTCCCCTGCTCCGCCAACTGTAAATAAAGCGGCAACGCTTTTGCAACTTGGCCCTTGTTTAACGCGTGCTTTGCTTTTTTTAATAGTTCCTCAATATCCCGATTAGCCGATGCTGCTGTCTTTGTTTTTAAGTCAGGCCCGTAAAAAACAGTTGCAGTAAATACAATGCCGACAACACCTATGAATCCGAGAATCCAATTTAATTTTTTTGATCTTTGGATACTGATGGGGCGTACCTTATTGCCGACGAAGCAGGCGTTTTTCCAGAAGTCATTGATAGTTGCCAGATAGCTGACAGGGAGATTTTTTGGGGCCGTTACCGGCGGCTCAACATAGGTTTTTGTAATAATCTCCATTATCCGCTGCGCTTTATCAGTCGCGTGTTCTCTTTCCTGCCTGTCTATCCATCGATCATGCTCGGCTCTTTTGTCAGAATCCGATAAAACCGTATAAGCGCCATTGATTATTTTCATTATTCGAAGCGCTTCTTCAGGTCTGCCTGCGTATTTATCAGGATGATAATTTTGGCAAAGCGCCTTATAGGCAGCCTTGATAACGCTTACAGGCGCATTGCGCGACACATTTAAGTTGTCATAATGGGTTTTGAATTTAGCCATACCGCTTTCACTTATGTAGGGTATTGTGCCTGACGACTATCAACCAACAAGCTTGATTCCGCTTTTATCAATGGTAATTAATTGTTGCTTATACAGTGCGCCGATAGCCTGTTTAAATACTTTCTTACTAACTCCGAATGCGGCATAAATGGCTTCCGGAGGGCTTTTATCGCTCAGCATCAACTCGCCGTTATTGGCTTTCAGCTTGGCTATAATGCTATCGGTGAGCGATACGACTTTGCCGTATCCAGGTTGGTGCAGACTGAGATCAATCTTATGATCTTCCCGTATCTGCTTAATATAGCCGTCCAGTTTCTGGCCTTTCCTGACCGGCTGATACAACTCGTTTTGATATAACATGCCCCAATGGCTATTGTTAATGATGGCTTTAATACCCAGATCAGAGGTATCGGCGATGATCAGCGACACTTTTTGACCCACTTCAAAATCGACCGATTCATCGCTGAGCAATTTATCAATCTTGGTGGTCGCTGCAATGCGATTCCGGTCATCGAGAAACACCTTAACCAGATAAGACCGCCCCACTTCCATCTCATGGTATTGTTCACTGAACGGAACCAGCAAATCTTTAGGCAGCCCCCAATCCAGAAACGCACCGACATAATTGAGCGACACCACTTTCATCCAGGCTATATCTCCCACCTCGGCTAACGGTTTTTTGGTGGTGGCGGCCAGATGGCCTTCCGAATCCACGTAAACAAATACGTCCAGAGTATCGCCGACCTGACAGTTTGCGGGCAGCTTTCTGTCCGCCAGCAGCACTTTTCCCGAGGTGCCGTCATCGAGGTAGACATCAGGGCCTTGTTGTTTAACTACATTCAGCTTATTTATTTTGCCGATATTTATCATAATTTATTGGGTAGATTTGGGTTTAATACACATCGTGATAAGTCTTCAACATCAACTGGTAACTGATGTTAAGTATTGTCCACGAAAAGCACGAAAGGCACGAAAAAGTTTTATAGACATGTAGGTCGGGTTAGCGGTAGCGTAACCCGACATTTGCCGCTTCGATGTGTCGGGTTACGCTACGCTAACCCGACCTACTAGCTTCGTGTCTTCGTGGTGAATTTTTCACATCAACTGGTAATAACAAACCTCACCGCATCCAGTCTTAGCTGCGCGGCCTGGATGTTTTCATGCGCCAGCATAGTCATATCCTTTAACTGCTCGATTTCTTCGGTCCTGATAGTCGGATTCACCTTTTTCAGCCTGACCAGACGCTTGATCTCATTGCTTAGCGATTCCAGCATAGCCTGGGTCGCCTGATCGACCAACTGCTGCATATCGGTTTTGGCTTTTTGCTCGGCCACGCTCAATAGGTTGATAAGGTGCGGCCTTTGGCTGTTCAAAAAGGCGATGATTTTGTGTTTATCAAACTTGATACCGGCCTCAACCAAGTCACGGTGGTCGATGTCCGCACTTAAATCCTTCTGGTTTTGATCAATCAATACCCGAATCGGCGTATGAGGCAGAAACCTTCCGATTTGTAATTCGGCAGGCGCGCTACACTCGACAATAAACAAACACTCCAGCAGAAACTGCCCGGCTTTAAGATCGCCATGCTTGATTACGCTGATCGCGGCGTTGCCGGTTTCACTGGACAGCACCATATCCATGGACGCGGTGACCAGCGGATGTTCCCAGGTCATGAACTGCATGTCTTCCCGCGCCAAAGCAATTTGCCGGTCAACGGTGATGGTCATGCCGTCTTCCGTTAACCCCGGAAAATGCGAAACGCGCAAATGGTCGCTGGGACGGATAATAAAGCAATCGGGCGAATGGAACTCGGTATCCACGCCGTAGCATTCAAAGACATCTTCCATATAAGGCCAAAGCACGCCTTCCTTCTCGTAGGCATTCAGCTGCTCGATAAGCTCATCGGCCAATTCCTTGCGACAGGAATTCAACTCCAGCAATTGATCGCGACCGTTATGCATTTGCGCTTCAAGTTCGGCGCTGAGCGCTTGGGTCTTGGCGATAAGCGCATCAATATCGGCTGGATTTTTACTATCCAAAACCGCCGCCAGCTCATCGTGCAAAATATCCGCAACCCGTTGGGCCGATGAACTGTTGCAGGCAAACGCATTCAGGCCTTCATCGTACCAGCGATACAACACCGCACACTCGGTGTGCTCCAGATACGGCACATGAATCTGGATAATATGTTTCTGGCCGATACGATCCAGACGACCGATACGTTGCTGCAATAAATCGGGATTGGTCGGCAAATCCAACAGAATCAAATGATGCACAAACTGAAAATTCCGGCCTTCACTGCCGATTTCAGAACAAATCAATAGCCGCGCCGCACTTTCCGGATCGGCAAAATAAGCCGCCGCCCGGTCGCGCTCGATAATGCTCATGCCCTCATGAAACACCGCCGACGCGATACCGGCTCGATTTTTCAGAGCTTGCTCCAAATCAATCGCAGTTTGCGCCTGTTTACAGATTACCAAAGCTTTATCGCCAGTCAACTGCTTAACCTTGTCCACCAGCCACAAATAGCGCGGGTCTTGTTGCAAGTCGTCGGCATTTGCTTGCCCGCTTAAGGCATAGCCGTAACGCTCCCTCTCTGGAAAGCCCTGCACGGTTTGCCGCGAATTTCTAAATAAAATCCGCCCGGTGCCATGATGATCGAGCAGCACATTAACCAGCGCATCTCGCGCCACCGCCGATTGTTCAGGATCGTTCAGGTTTTTCAGCAAGCCGTCGACGTTGTCATCTTTCAGCAGCGCGGTTAAATGTTGCTGCGCCTCTTCATTCAACGCTGTATCTGCCAGCAACAACTTGGCCGCGTTAGCTACCGGCTCAAACAAGCGCTCTTCTTCGACAAAAGCGGCAAAACTGTAAAACCGGTCGGGATCGAGCAATCTTAATCGGGCAAAATGACTTTCCTTGCCCAGTTGCTCCGGCGTAGCGGTCAATAAGATAAGACTGGGGGAGATAGCTCCAAGCTGTTCGACAAACAGATAGTCGGGACTGGGCGCTTGTTCGCTCCATTCCAGATGGTGCGCTTCGTCGACAATCACCATATCCCAGCCCGCCGCTATGGCCTGCTGTTGGCGGCGCGGGTAATTGAAAAAGAAGCCCTGACTGCATAGAATCAATTGTTCGGTTAAAAACGGATTATCGGCAACTCCATCATCCGGTTCCGCTTCAGCAAGCATGTCGTCTTCAGCATAGGTATCAAGACAACGCGCCTCGTCAAAAATACTAAAACGCAGGTTAAAGCGCCGGAGCATTTCCACCAGCCATTGATGCAGCAGCGTTTCCGGCACGATAATCAAGACCCGGTTGCTCAAGCCGTTAATCAGCCGATGGTGCAAAATCAAGCCGGCTTCAATCGTTTTTCCCAAGCCCACTTCATCGGCCAGCATAATTCTGGGTGCCGACCGGTTAGCCGATTCATGGGCAATAAACAACTGATGCGGAATCAGCGATGCACGGCCGCCCAGCAAGCCTTTAACCGGCGATTGCTGATGCTGTTGCAATCTAAGCCAGGTTTCATAGCGCAACAAAAACCAGGCGGAAGGATCGACTTGCCCGATAAACAACCGATCCTGGGGCTTGTTAAATTGAATGTGATGATTCAGTTCCACCTCATCAAGCTGAACTTCCTGTCCATCCTCGTCTTTGCCCACATAAGTAATCAGACCGTTCTGCTCAGTTAAACCGGTAACGGTCACTTTATCTTCGTCAATCGATTCGATAACGTCGCCTACCGAAAACCGGACGCGCGTTAACGGCGCGTTATCCTGCGCATACATACGCTTTTCGTCACACGCCAAAAAAAGCACCGTGACCCGCTTGTGCGCTACATCAAGAATAAGACCTAAGCCGAGTTCAGACTCGGTGTTACTAATCCAGCGTTGGCCGGGGATAAACTGTTCCATTTATTAAGATGCCATTAAGATTGGGTAAATATTGATTCAAGTAGACTATTATTATAAGCGACACAGCAGAATTATTCCGGCAATTAATTGGCGCATGTAACGGGCGACATTGTGATTCAAGACTAGGCTTTAGGGCCCCATCAGACGATTGCATTTGTTAAGCGGCCATTAAGGTTAAAGCGAATAATATGAATCCAAAGTTTATCACTGGCCAATCCGCCTTTGCCGGCTCAATCCAGTCCACATTAAATTAATTATTTAAGGAAGATACCCATGAAAAAATCGTTCTTTTTAAGTCCATTGTTTATGTTTGCAATTATTTATTCATCTGCATCCTACGCGTCTGGGGGGGAAGGTCATGGTCATGGTAGAGGACACCACAAACATCATCATTCCGATGAGGCGAGGTATTATCCGGAGCAGCCCCGGCATTCAAGCTATCAGGATCCACGCTCGCACCAAGGTTTGGCCGGGGGTGTTGTAGGTAGTGTTTTAGGCTACGAAATAGGCAACGGCGATCCCATTGCTACCGGATTGGGCGCTGCCGCAGGTTCTTATCTCGGCAACGGAGTCGCCGGAAGACGCTAACCCGATTTGATTTTAATGACGTATCTGTTTAACCGGCAAGCTTGATTTTGTTAACTTAACAACAAACCAAATAATTTAGAGAGAAAAAACACCATGAAAAAGTTACTTTTTTTAATTCAATTAACCGCCGTTGCAATCCTGTTTTCACCGCTATCCTACGCTGATGATGACGATGATTGGGGACACCATGGTCACGGTTGGGGGCATCATCATGGTCACCACCATCATCGCGACTATTATCCTCAACCACAGGTCAACTATTACCCAGCACCGCAAATTAATTATTATCCCCAGCCCCAAGTTAATTATTATCAGCGGCAAGCACAGTATTCAGCTGATCCACGCTCTCATCAAGGATTGGCCGGAGGCGTGATAGGCAGTGTTTTCGGCTATGAACTGGGCAGCGGCGACCCTATTGCTACCGGACTGGGCGCCGCCGCCGGTTCTTTTCTGGGCAATGGAATGAGCGAGGGTTACCCTGGAAGATGGTAATCCAAATCCGCTATGAAGTATTTGGCTAGCTAAACAAGCAACAAGAGGATTCAGCACTAATTTTCGGGCTGGATCCTCTTTATCCTCCAGGCAACCGGTCTCCGGCAAAAAAATTGACAGACTCCCCCCGTTAAACGCATTAGGGTCGAGTAGACCGGTTCCTCTCAATGAACTAAGCGGGACGGGGTTTGCAACCCCGTCCCTAACGTTTTTTGCGACACCGGAACCAAGTAGTTACACTTGACCCTCTCCAAACGTTTCGAACGGGACAACATGCCCCGTTCGGCTGTGAGGTAGTTACTAATTTTCATCCCTAAGCAACCTGATTTGTAAATTTTTCGAAGCCCGTCTGTGCTATTTTTACCTTATAATGGCGGAGCCTAAAATACACACACGATACCCATTTAATGACAGAAGCGCCACAAACCTCACGCACCATCCTGCTGGTAGATGATGAAATTAACATCATTAATGCTCTTAAGCGTACTTTGCGACCTGATGGCTATACCATCCTGACCGCCAATAGCGGCGAAGAGGGACTTGCCTTATTGGCAAAGCACGAAGTGGGCGTCATCGTTTCCGATCAACGTATGCCCCATATGACTGGTGTGGAGTTTTTGCGTAAAGTTAAAGTTCTTTATCCCAAGACATTACGCATTGTATTGTCCGGCTATACCGAACTTGAATCAGTCACCAGCGCCGTTAACGAAGGTGCGATTTGTAAATTTTTGACCAAACCCTGGAACGATGGCTTGCTTCGGGATAACATTCGCGAGGCGTTTCAGTACTATGAAATGGAACAGGAAAATTTGCGTTTAAGCAGGAAACTTCAGTCTGCCAATGACGAACTTTCCACGCTCAATCACAATCTTGAGCAAAAAGTAGCCGATAAAACCCGTGAAATTGTACACAGTATTAATGTATTGCAAATTTCACAGGAAATTCTTGAGCATTTACCGGTAGGCATTATCGGTATTGACGAACAGAATATGATCGTAGCTTCCAACCGACGCGCCGAGGCACTATTCTGCCAACCTCCGGGCTGCCTGCTCGGTCTTATGGCGGGTGATATTTTACCCGAGGCGCTTTTGCAATTATTACAAAACACCTGTTCCGATAACTTTGTACAGCTTGATGGCGGAGTTGTAGCGTTGAGTGAAGATGTTTCCATGCATGTATTAGTAAGCGCAATGGGAAATATCAGCCAATCGAAAGGAATCATTATGGTATTGTCACCATTAAAGCAGAGTTGAAATGCCCACCTTAAAAAATAAATTCGCGTGTTTGACGGATTTGCCGTCAATGCCGGTATTGCTTATGGAAGCGTTACAACAGATTAATGGCAAACAAGATCTGACCACACTGGTCGATAAAATCAGCCAGGATCCATCCATGGCGGTACAGATTTTACGTATCGCCAACTCATCTTTCTACGGCATGTCCAGGGAAATAGGTTCTTTGCGTGAGGCTGTTGTATTACTGGGTTTTAACCGCATAAGAGACCTGTTAATTAGTATCTGTTTTTCAAAAATGCTGCCTGAACGGCATAAAGACTTCAATTATCGCCAGTTCTGGCATCACAGCATGGCCGTTGCCGAATGTACCCGGCAGCTTGCAGGTTTATCCGGTAACAGTCCTGATTTTGCCTTCACAGCCGGATTATTACACGACATCGGAGACTTGGTGATTGTCATGCTTTTTCCTGACGAATTCAGCCGGCTTGTTAAAGTGTCTGCAAAATTTGGGATAGAGGAAGAACAAAAGATCTTAGGTTTTAATCATACAACCATAGGTGGCAAAGCCGCACAATACTGGAATCTTCCTCAGGAGATTCAAGAGGCTATTGAACAACATGAAACATATCCTGAGTCCGCTACAACCAAGTCGCTCGGATTACTGGTCTATACCGCCAATTTGTTGATAGTCAATACTGAACAATCAGATAAATCCGCTCTGGAGGAACACGAACCCATTTGCACCGCACTTGCCATACTCAATATTTCAATTGACCAAGCGGCGCATTGTACTGACAGTGGACGGCAGTTTGCTAACCAAATCCTTACCCTGTATTAAACAGGAAAAAAATATGTCATTAAAGGATTGTGCCATAATGCATAGAGTATCCTTCTTAAATTTATTGCAAACGACATGGCCATTTTGAATTGGAATGATCAACTGGTGCTAGGTATAGAGTCTGTTGACAAACAACATAAACATCTTATCGATTTAGCTAACCAATTGGATGAAGCTGTAGCCATTGGCGCTGACCGTGACACGATCATCAAAATTATAAATAACTTAGTTGATTATACTGTGTACCACTTTCAGGATGAAGAACAACTGATGTCGGCTGCAAAGTTTAACCCAACGATATATGCCGTACATGAGGCTGAGCATAAAGAATTTGTGGACAAAATGATAGCTGTCCAGCGCGAAGTCGAGGTCGATATTAACGCTCTTTCGGAAGACTTGATGGACTACTTGGTCAACTGGCTCTGCCATCATATTCTCAGTACCGATAAACAAATGGCACTCAGCCTTATTAACGGCATTGATGCCGCGCAAATCCAAATCGATAAACAAGAACACCATGAAATTATTCAGAGCAATCTATACTCGGCCTTACGCGAGAGTGAAAGCCGCTTTAAGGAACTAGCCGAAAACATTTCCGCATTAATCTGGATTACCAACGCTAATCATATGCCGATTTTTTGCAATCACTTTTGGTTAGCCACTTTCAATTTACAACCCGGTATACCCAGCCGTGAGCAATGGCTAAACGCCATTCATCCTGAAGACCGGGACAAAGTAACCCAAACCTATAGCCGTGCGGCTGAAGAACGTAGTAAATTCAAAATTCAATACCGCTTGCTGACCGCCGACGGTAAAATCACATGGATCTATGAAACAGCAGCCCCCAGAATGTGCAAGAACGGGAGCTTCGCCGGATTGATGGGTTGCGGTATGGACATTACTTCGCAAAAACAAGCCGAAACAGTGCTGGCTCGCAGCAATGTGCAATTGGAAGAAGACGTTAAAAAGCGCACCCGGGAACTTATCAAAATCAATCGAACCCTGGAATTTGAAAAAAACCAACAGTTGCTGCTGAATACTCAATTACAAGAAGCGCAAGTGCATCTGCTGCAATCCGAGAAAATGGCATCTATCGGTCAATTGGCTGCCGGCGTGGCACATGAAATCAATAATCCTATTGGTTATATCAATTCCAATCTGACCTCCTTAAAAAACTATATCGATAATTTACTGGCACTGGTGGCGATTTACGAGCAGGCAGAAGCCGTTTGTATACACGTTTGTACGCATCCTGAGCAACACGCACAAATCAAAGCCTTTAAACAAAAAATAGATCTGGATTTTCTGAAGACTGATGTACTCGATTTATTGGAAGAATCCCATGAAGGCGCGACACGGGTGAAAGAAATTATTCAAGATCTTAAAGACTTCTCTCACCTTGATATTAATGATGACTGGCAATGGACTAATTTGCACGTCGGGCTCGAAAGTACACTCAATATTGTTAACAATGAAATTAAATACAAGGCAAAAATTGTTAAGGCATTTGGCGACCTGCCTGAAGTAAAATGCCTGCCACACCAGCTTAACCAGGTGTTTATGAATTTGCTGATCAATGCGGCACACGCTATTGAAAGCGAAGGTACTATCACCTTACGCACCGGAACAGAAAATGATCGCGCGTGGGTGGAAATCAGCGATACCGGCAAAGGCATAGCCCCTGAGCACCAAAATAAAATTTTTGATCCCTTTTTTACTACCAAGCCGGTAGGTAAAGGCACCGGCTTAGGACTTTCGGTTTCCTACACTATTATCAAAAAACATCAGGGGGAAATTCAACTGACCAGTCAGTTAGGTCAGGGGACAACCTTTCGGATCGTCCTGCCTATTAGCGGCGCGGTTATTGAAAATGCATAAAATGGCAGTCATGCCGATTAAAATAAAGCTGGAGTGGTTATGCTGACTGAACTGGCTAGCGATGTGCATGACAAATCTGCCGCGATATTGTTTGTCGATGATGAAGCGAATGTGCTTAAAGCCTTACGACGCTTATTTCATAATGAACCGTATGTCGCCTACTTTGCCTCAAGCGGCGCAGAAGGACTGGAGATATTACGGCAAAATGCCGTTGACCTGATTATTTCCGATATGCGCATGCCGGAAATGAGCGGTGCGGAATTTTTAACCGAGGTTTTCATGCAGTGTCCGGAGACCATTCGTATTTTACTGACCGGCTATGCCGACTTTCAATCAACGATTGATGCCGTGAATAAGGGGCGTATTTACAATTATTGCAATAAACCCTGGAATGATGAGGAACTTAAATTACTGGTTCGCAACGCCCTGGAACAAAAGCGTCTGCGCGAGGAGCGGGATCGTCTATCCGGTATTGTTCACCAGCAAAATAGAGAATTAAAAGAATTCAACGACCACCTGGAAGAAAAAGTTGAGCATCTGGCATTTTACGACCAGCTCACCGGCTTGGCTAATCGGCGGCTTCTATATGAACGGATCAAGCGGGCATTCGTTTTCAGCGCGCGTAACGGTCGGATGGGCGCTTTATTGTTTATTGACCTGGATAATTTTAAGACACTCAACAACACTATCGGCCATGATATGGGTGATTTGCTGCTACAACAGATTGCACAACGTCTTCAGTCCTGTGTACGCGAAGGCGATACCATTGCTCGTCTGAGCGGTGATGATTTCGTGGTGATACTGGAGGAACTGAGTAAACAAAACCTTGAGGCGGCAGCACAGGTCGAAACCATTGGCAATAAAATTTTGAACATTATCAATCAGCCTTACCAGCTTGCCTCACACGACTATCATTGTACTGCCAGTATCGGTATCGCTTTTTTTAGTGATCACGATCAGACTAAGGAAGAACTATTGAAGCATGCAGATATTGCCATGTATCAGGCTAAGACGGCCGGCCGCAATACTTTATGCTTCTTTGATCCGCAAGTGCAAGCCAGTATTTCTTCCCGCGCTGCACTGGAAACAGATTTGCGCTTGGCATTGGCAGAAAACCAGTTCAAGCTTTATTATCAGCCACAGGTTTACCACAAAGGCGAAATCATCGGCGCCGAGGTCTTGATTCGCTGGAATCATCCACAGCGTGGCTTGGTCTCCCCATTAGATTTTATCCCGCTGGCAGAAGAAACCGACTTGATATTACCCATTGGGCAATGGGTTCTGGAAACGGCTTGCGCACAGATCAAAATCTGGGAAGGCAATTTCCATACTCAACATTTACAGCTTGCCGTCAACGTGAGTGCAAAACAGTTTCATCAGGCTGATTTTGTGGAACACGTTTGTCAGATTTTGCGTCGTAACGCTATCAACCCCGAAAGGCTTAAGCTGGAACTGACAGAAACGCTGCTACTCGACAATATCGATAACACCATTCTCAAGATGAAGGCACTCCGTGAAATCGGCGTGCGCTTTTCCATGGATGATTTCGGCACCGGCTATTCGTCACTATGCTATCTGACACAATTACCGCTCGACCAACTCAAGATTGATCAATCCTTCGTGCGCAACATTAATGTAAAAGCCACTGATGCGGTGATTGTGCAAACGATCATCGGCATGGGCAACAATTTAGGCATGGAAGTCATCGCAGAAGGGGTGGAGACTGAAGTGCAACGTAATTTTTTGGAACAAAATAACTGTTCGATCTATCAGGGTTTTCTGTTCAGTAAACCAGTGCCAATTGAGCAGTTTGAATTGTTACTGAAACAGAATTAATCACTTTATGATGAACAGCAGTAAGTTGGTAGGTAAATATTTTGCAAAATTCCATTCGGTTATGTCAACTAAGAGCCTGTCCGAAAATAACGAAACATCGACTATCCAAAACGCCTTACTCTCCTTTACAATTTCAAATGACACTGACCAGCCATTTAAGTCAGAAGATGACCTTTTGGATTGTCTTACCTACTTTGCCGGAGCAGATATTGAAAATGCGTAAAATGACGGACATCTTGATTAAAATGAAACCGGAGTAGTTATGCTGACTGAACTGGCTAGCGATGCGCATGACAAATCTGCCGCGATATTGTTTGTCGATGATGAAGCGAATGTGCTTAAAGCCTTACGCCGCTTATTTCATAATGAACCGTATGTCGCCTACTTTGCCTCAAGCGGCGCAGAAGGACTGGAGATATTACGGCAAAATGCCGTTGACCTGATTATTTCCGATATGCGTATGCCGGAAATGAGCGGTGCGGAGTTTTTAACTCAGGTTTTCACGCAATGGCCGGAGACCATCCGCATTTTACTGACCGGCTATGCCGACTTTCAATCAACGATTGATGCCGTCAATAAAGGGCGTATTTACAATTATTGCAATAAACCCTGGAATGATGAGGAACTTAAATTACTGGTTCGCAACGCCCTGGAACAAAAGCGTCTGCGCGAGGAGCGGGATCGTCTATCCGGTATTGTTCACCAGCAAAATGAAGAATTGAAAGAACTCAACGAACATCTGGAAGAAATAGTCGAGCAACGTACCGAACAGCTCAAGAATACTATGCAGCATCTTGACCGGGCAAACAAGAATCTAAAAAAGCAATATATCGATTCCATCAAGGCATTCTCACGTATTATTGAAATGCGCCCCGGCATTAAAAGCGGGCAGTCAAAATATATCGCCGAAAAAGCCTTACTGGTTGCGCGCGAACTGGGCATGAACTCAGAAGAGAAGCAAAATATTTTTTATGCCGGATTGCTGATACAAATCGGCAAGATGAGCTTGCAGGATAGCTTGCTGTCAGAGCCTTACTACTCAATACCTCTTGTCGACATACGCCGTTATTTAAAACATGCGGTAGAAGGTGAAGCTTTATTGAAGGGATTGACACAGTTAAAAGGCGCGTCTATTTTAATCCGGCATCAATACGAACGCTATGACGGCTCCGGCTTTCCCGACGGCCTGGCTAAACAAAAGATTCCCTTGGGATCCCGTATTCTGAATGTGGTCGGCGACTATATTGCGTATCTTGAAGGTTCAATGACAGGTGAAGTAATGTCCGTCAGCGCCGCGATCAATCAATTAAAGAGTCGAAAAGAAAGCTATTACGATCCTGATATTATCGACACTTTCATTAAAGTGCTCAAAGAAGACACAACCATTGAGGAGGATGTGGTTGTGGAACTCCCTGCGGTTAAAAAATCATGGAAGAACAGCAAACTATTTAGTGGATCACAAAGTACTACCGTGGAGCGTCCGGTTATGGAAATTTCATGGATACAACTGAAACCCGGCATGGAAGTGGATAGCGTTTATTTTGAGAATAAGCCTTATATTAAAAATTGTATTGTGGATCAAAAAATAATCAACAACATCAACTCATTAAGAGAAAACACCGGTAAAAATCCCGTCATTAAAATTCGTATGGGGGCGAAATAAGTCATGCATGGCTATCCCTGCCATGCACCCTTCAGCCTAAAAACCGCAGTTAGTCCACGAAAGACACGAAATAAATCAGTATGTTCCGTTGATTTAGCCATTCACCCTTTGGGTGACGGTTAACAGTTTGGTATCTCTTTGAAAATTTTCGTGCTTTTTGTGCTTTTCGTGGACGAAATGATTTTTCTAGGTTCAGTAGGGCGTAGATACTGAACTGCCGGACGGGGCATGCTACCCCGTCTGAAACGTTTTGCGTCAGTTAAGTGCAACCGTTTTTTAGGTATCGCGGAAACGTTAAGTGTCATACACATAACTGCATCCAGTGGCAAGGCGGCTGTCAAGCGTGGTAAACTGAATATTGAAATAATGACAGGAGTAAATGCCATGACCACCATTACGTTTGATACTCTGGAGTTAGTTGATAAACTTAAATCGTCCGGTATTCCACAAGCGCAAGCTGAGGCGGTTGTGCGCGTGATTGCCGAAGCTCAAGACGGACTTATCACAAAGCATGACCTAACCGAAGTCAAAAATGAAATTAAAGCAGAAATGAATGTGCGCTTTGAGCGTATTGATGGTGAGTTAAAGTTAAATAGATGGATGCTTGGTGTGCTATTGGCAGGCGTTATATCGTTAGTATTGAAGGCGTTTTTTTAAGCCCTGTAGATCGGGCATGCTGTTTATGCCCGACATTCCCATGCTTCGAAATGTCGGGCAACAAAAACTCGTACTACATGCCAAAAAAAATATAGCCGGTGATGGCCGCCGCGCCGATCACAACCAGTTTTATTTTATTGAACAAAGACTGCTCCCGCCAATAATAAAGCAAACTTGCCTTCTTCCGTAACCAATAGGCGATCTGGTTTTTTTTACACCGCCGACAAAAAGGCGGCAATGCCCGCCACAGACGGTAGAGTACATATAAACCAAAAGACAACATGATATAAAAGACAATAATCTGAGTTTGCTTAAGGTTGGTATGAAAAAAATGTTCGACGAGGTGATCGAGAGTGGATTCGATAAATTCAAAGGTAATATGGATGCTGTGGAGGAATAATCCCAGCAGAGAATGAGACAGGTCGAACAAAAAGCCGAATACTACATCAGGCGCGGCGATAACTGTAATGACAGCGGCCAGGATAAATCCTTTAACCACGATTTGTTGCACTTTCTTTTTGTCCACATGTTTGCTCAGTAATTCCCGATCTTCATCTTTCAAGTTGATGAAATGTGCGCCAACCAAATAAGGCAGCTGACTTTCGTATGGATTACTGTTTTTGCAATAAACAACCTTGCAGTAAGTTACGATGACCGCCATGGTGGATACCAGCAGTATCTTGATTATCAGATAGTCGCCTTCTTTAAGCGCGTCTTCGCAATTAAAAGCCATGCCGCTTGCACTGATGTTAACGTTGAGGGTGTCATTTTCCTCAAATTGAAAGCCCGGCATCGTGACATCCGGCAGGTTTTTTTCCAGCTTGGGCAATGCCGAATCCCGCGCTCTCCTTTCAATATCTGTAGGCGATAAAAAGTCATTCAAAATATTATCGAAAACAGGGTGCGGTTCGGTCACCAGTTTTTCATCTATTTTTTTGTAAAACAGATTAACTTCATCATAAATTCGAAAAGATACTCTTCGATTTTTATTTTTCGTCATGTTGGCCTTATCCATAATCTACAACCTCTAAACCTTTTATTGCCAGGATTTGATTATACTCTGCACTCTTCAAACGTTATGCACTGTCCACGAAAAGCACGAAAAACACGAAAAAAGCTTCCTGATTAGCAAGAGCTTCAGCCAGCCAAAAAGCACGTCATTCCGGCAGGGAAGCCGGAATCCAGAGCCATGGATGGTAACTTTCGAAGTGCTCTGCCGCTTGAGTTGGGCTTCATGCATTCACATCCATGTGACTGGATACTGGCATCCATGCCAGTATGACGATGCTGGCTGAAGTTCCTTACTAATCAAGAAAAGCTTTATAGCACAATCTGTTTAACTGTTTTCGCCTTATGCACCCGCCTTACGTTCAGCAATAATGGGTTCAATTTCCTCACCCATTTTTCGTGCTTTTCGTGGACAATGGTTTTTAGCCTACCCAAACCCTGGCGTTTCTGAACAGTCGCATCCACGCGCCATATTCATCCCAATCATCCGGGTGCCATGAGTTTTGCAGGGTTCTAAAACAGCGCTCCGGGTGCGGCATCATAATGGTAAATCGCCCGTCCGCGGTGGTCAGTCCGGTAATGCCGAACGGAGAACCATTAGGGTTGGCGGGAAATTCCGTGGTTAATTCACCATAGTTATCGACATAACATAAGGCAACCGCGCCCGCTTCAAGCGCAACCGCCGGATCCACGGCAAATTCTGCGCGGCCTTCGCCATGCGCAATGGCGACCGGCATTCGGGAACCTTCCATGCCGGCAAACAGTATCGACGGCGATTTTTGCACTTCAACCAAGGCCACGCGCGCTTCGAATTGCTCCGAGGTGTTGCGCATGAATCGCGGCCAATGTTCGGCGCCGGGAATGATGTCTTTCAATCCCGACATCATCTGACAACCGTTACAAACACCCAAGCCGAAGGTATCGGGACGTTGGAAAAATGCGGCAAATTCATCGCGGCAGCGCGGATTGAACAGGATGGATTTTGCCCAGCCGCCGCCTGCACCCAATACGTCGCCATAGGAAAAACCGCCGCAGGCAACCAGGCCGGTGAAATCAGCCAGGCTCACCCGACCATGAATAATATCGCTCATATGCACATCGATGCCGGCAAACCCTGCGCGATCGAATGCCGCCGCCATTTCCACATGACCGTTAACGCCCTGCTCGCGCAGTATCGCGACTCTGGGTCTTGCGGCATTTCTAAACGGCGCGGTCACGTCGTCGTTGACATCAAAAGTCAACGCAACATTCAAGCCGGGATCTTCATCATCGGCGATTCGCTCAAACTGTTGCTGCGCGCATTCCGGGTTATCGCGCAAGGCCTGCATTTTGTAGCTGAGTTCGGACCAGATGCTCTGCATTTCGGCCCGACTGGCAGAATAAATGACCTCACCTAAATAGCGAACGATCAGTTGCTGTCCTGCATCCTGTGGGGGCGACATCAGTCGCCCCGGGCGACTGAAGTCGCCCCCACAATGCTCTGTCTGAGCCATGCCGTAATCAACAACCTTGCCTATAACATAAGTGCAATCGATCAGCCCCGATTGTTTCAACAGCTCCACGACATCATTGCAATCGCTTTGGCGCACTTGCAATACCGCGCCCAGCTCCTCGTTAAACAATGCCGCCAGTACATCATCGCCCAGACTATCAAGCGTCAGGGTCACGCCCAGCCTGCCGGCGAACATCATTTCCGCCACCGCTGCCAGCAAGCCGCCATCGGAACGGTCATGGTAGCTAAGCAGCTTGTCCTGGGAATTGAGTATTTGTATGCTATCAAAGAAAGCTTTCAACAGACTTTCATCATCCAGGTCGGGGCATTCGTTGCCGAGCTGGTTGTAAACTTGCGCCAGCACCGATCCGCCCAAACGGTTTTTACCGGCGCCCAAATCAAGCAGGATCAAGGCGCTGTCTTCATCCGGCACACAGCGAAGTTGCGGGGTCAGGGTTTTAGTAATATCGGCGACAGGCGCAAATGCGGTAATGACCAGCGACAACGGCGCGGTCATGGTTTTTTCGACAATAGCATCGTCTTTCCACACGGTTTTCATCGACAAGGAATCCTTGCCCACCGGTATCGCAATGCCCAGCGCCGGACACAATTCCATGCCCACCGCTTTGACGGTATCGAACAATGCCGCGTCTTCGCCCTGGTAACCTGCTGCGGCCATCCAGTTGGCGGACAATTTGATCTTTTTCAGGGACTCAATGCCGGCAGCGGCAATATTGGTAATGGCCTCGCCTATCGCCATACGACCGGATGCCGGAGCGTCAATGACCGCAATCGGCGAACGCTCGCCCATCGCCATCGCCTCACCGGTTAAGGCATAAAATCCCGATGCAGTGACGGCGACATCGGCCACCGGCACCTGCCAGGGGCCGACCATTTGGTCCCGCGCAACCAGTCCGGTTACCGAGCGATCGCCGATATGGATCAAAAAGCTTTTATCGGCGACGGCGGGAAATGACAAAACGCGCTTGACCGCCTCGTTCAGCGTGATGCCGCTAACATCCAGCGCTTGGGTGTTGGCCGGCACATGCTCGACATTCCGGTGCAGCTTGGGTGACTTGCCGAATAATACCGACATCGGAATATCGACCGGCTTGTCGCCCAGCAACTCGTCGCCGAGCGTTAAATGCTCTTCTTCGGTCGCCTCGCCGATCACGGCAAACAGGCAATGTTCGCGCTCGCAAAAGGCGGTGAATAAGGCCAGCGATTCCGGTTTTATCGCAACCACATAACGTTCCTGCGCTTCATTGCACCAGATTTGCATCGGCGACATGCCTATATCGGCATTGTGCACCTTGCGCAATTCGAAGCGGCCGCCGCGATCGCAATCATGGATGATTTCCGGCACGGCGTTGGACAAACCGCCCGCGCCAATATCATGAATGGATACTATCGGCGTATCGTTGCCCATGGCATTGCAATGGTTGATGACTTCCTGACAACGGCGTTCCATTTCGGGATTTTCCCGTTGCACCGAGGCAAAATCGAGATCTTCCGAACCTTCGCCGGAAGCCTGCGATGAAGCGGCACTGCCGCCCAGCCCGATCAGCATAGCCGGGCCGCCCAGGATGATGATCAACGAACCGTCAGGGATCGGGTGTTTATCGACCAGCATCGGCCGTATGTTACCCATGCCGCCTGCGATCATGATCGGTTTGTGATAACCCCTGAATTCATTGTCACTGCCCGGTACGGATTGCTCGAAACTGCGAAAATAACCGGCCAGATTGGGCCTGCCGAATTCATTATTAAACGCCGCGCCGCCGAGCGGGCCTTCCAGCATGATGGTCAACGCCGAAGCGATGCGTTCCGGCTTGCCGTTATCGGCTTCCCAGGGTTGGGGGAAACCGGGGATTTTCAAATGCGACACGGAAAAACCGGTTAAACCGGCTTTGGGCGAAGAGCCCCGACCGGTCGCGCCTTCGTCGCGAATCTCACCGCCGGAACCGGTTGCCGCCCCCGGATAAGGCGAGATGGCGGTAGGATGATTATGGGTTTCCACTTTCATCAGCAAATGCGCGTCTTCTTCAACGTAGGCATATTCGCCGGTCTGGGGATTGCGTAAAAAAACCTGCGTAGTTGAGCCCATCGCTACCGAGGCGTTATCGCTGTAGGCCGACAATATGCCTTCCGGGCTTTTTTCCGCGGTATTGCGGATCATTTTGAACAAGGATTGCGCCTGCTCTACGCCGTCAATCGTCCAGTCGGCATTAAAAATCTTGTGGCGGCAATGCTCCGAATTGGCCTGGGCAAACATCATCAATTCAACATCGGTCGGATTTCTGCCCAACGCTTGAAAGCTGTCGGTCAGATAATCGATTTCATCATCGGACAAGGCCAGACCCAATTCCGTATTGGCGCTAACCAGCGCGTCGCGTCCCTGCTCCATGATGGCGACTCTCAGTAACGGCTTGGGCTGATGCTGAACGAACAATTCCGGCTCACTATTACCGTCCAAAACGGTTTGAGTCATACGGTCATGCAACAACGCATTCACCGATGCCGATAACGGCCCATTGACATCCAGCGTGTACTCAATGCCCCGTTCAATCCGTTTAACCTCGGATAATCCGCAGCGCTGGGCAATCTCTGTCGCCTTGCTGGACCACGGTGAAATCGTGCCCGAGCGCGGCACAACCAATAAATGCGTCCCCTGAACATCAGCGCCTGATAGCCTGGAACCGTAAGCCAGCAACTGCTTTAAAATCCCGGTTTGACTGTCACCCAAGTTATTCTCAATATCCACAAAGTGAATAAACCGTGCTGAGACGGCCTTGATAGCAGGTTCTATAGCCTGAAGTTCGGCCAGCAATTTGTTAATGCGAAAGACGGAAAGCGCGGAAGTTCCAGAGATTTTTAACATGCGAAAAGAAGGTACAAGGTAAAAGGTGCAAGGTTCAAGGAGCGAAATGCAAGTATTGGCTTTTTAACCTTTTACCTTGCACCTTGCACCTTTCACCTCAATAAATCACTTAGCCAAATCAGACTTAATAGTGTCATGCAAAAGCGTCAACAAACTTAAACTCGTCGCGTCAGCCACCGGATTTTGCTCATTGTCCATGATAATAACATCGGTCTGCCGGTTGTTTTCTACCAATTTAAGAACATACTCTTGTTCAGCGATTTCAAATCCTTTGAACAAAAAAACGACCTCGCCCCAAATAGACCCGTCTTCCACTTCCTTTTTGTCCGGGTCATATTGGACATGGAACAGCCCTTCTTCCTGATTGCGATTAGTCACTTCAACAGACTTTCTGCTTAATGCTTTACCAACCATGCGCCATGCTATTGCTGAGGGCGCACCGATGCGCAATCGCTTTGTTCCCTGATCAGCGTCAACCAATTCAACCTGAATTAATTTCCGGTCTACAGTCGGAGCTGTGTATGAAATACCTCCCTGTATTTCCCCCTTCGGGCCAGCCGATGGCTGTTCAAATTCGCTCCCGGCGAATTTGTCAGTTGACGGGACAGCGGGGGCAACATCAGCTGTTTCAGCAGCAGGAGCGGCGGGAGCGTTTGCGATTGAATCGCCTGCAAGATCAGGCGGTATGGTCAGTGGTGGGATTTCAGTCGTAAACTGATAATCTTTTTCTTTATCCGGAAATAAATTCTTTATGGTGCTGCAGGCCGATACATTGACCAAAACAGCAACGATAATGAGCGACCTGATTTTAGTTTTCATAATGAGTGGGTAGTGGAAAGTGCGGTAGGATGGGTAGAGGCGATAGCCGAAACCCATCATTATCAAATGCCTATGCGATGGGTTTCGCTATCGCTCTACCCATCCTACGAGCTTTACGAGTTAAATAACTTCGGCCTGACGCATTGCGTCACGAACCGCATCAAAGCAATCTTCCGTTAACCAGGTTAAAGGTAAACGTATACCCTTCCCCATCAAGCCCATTTCGGCAACCGCCCATTTAACGGGAATCGGGTTAGACTGAATAAACAGGTTCTTGTGTAACGCGGCTAGTTTTTTGTCGATGGCTAAAGCGGTTTCTCCGTCGCCCGCTATCGCCGCCATAATCATTTCATGCACCAGCTTTGGCGCGACATTACCCGTTACGGTAATGCTGCCGTTGCCGCCCAGCAAACAAAACTCGCGACTGGTCGCATCGTCGCCGGTATAGATTGCAAAATCGTCACCGGCCAAATCGCGGATTTTTTTAACCCTGGACAGGTCGCCGGTCGCCTCTTTAACGCCGACGATGTTGTTGATATGAGACAAGCGGCCAACGGTTTCCGGCAACATATCACAGGCGGTGCGCCCCGGCACATTGTACAAAATCTGGGGAATATCGACGGCTTCGCTAATGGCTTTATAATGCAGGTACAAGCCTTCTTGAGTAGGCTTGTTGTAATAAGGAGTCACGATCAGACAGGCATCGGCGCCGGCTTCTTTGGCCAGGCGGGTCAGGGTAATCGCTTCGGTAGTCGAGTTTGCGCCGGTTCCGGCAATAACCGGTATTCTGCCGCCGACATAGTCGACAACAGACTTGATAACATCGCAGTGTTCATCTTCATCCAGCGTCGCCGACTCGCCTGTGGTGCCGACGGCAACAAGGGCATCCGTCCCCTCTGCTATATGAAATTCCACTAACCTTTTTAAGCTCTCCTTATCCACCGCACCGCGTTCATCCATCGGTGTTACTAAAGCGACGATACTACCTTGAATCATGAAATCTCTCGATCAGAATTAATGCTGTTACAAAACTGGCATCATTATAACAAGCAAATAACTAAAACTCAGCCTGATACGTAATTTTACCGGTATTTCGCTAAAAACCGATCCAGCGCATTGGCGAAATCCTGCTTGTCTCGCTGCCCAAGAGGCGGCGGCCCTCCCGATGTTTGTCCTGCACTGCGCATTTCCTCCATAAAATCACGCATGGCTAATCGCTCCCTGATATTTTCTTTAGTATAGAGCTCGCCTCTGGGATTAATGGCATGGGCATTTTTTGCTATTACTTCAGCCGCCAGAGGAATGTCGGCGGTTATCACCAGATCATTTTCCTGCAAGTGCTTGACAATGTAATTGTCAGCCACATCGAAACCTCCTGAAACTTGCACCGTATTGATAACTCTGGATGGAGGCGTTTTTAAAAACTGATTGGCTACCAGTGTCAGCGGCAACCGCCTTCGTTCCGCCGCGCGAAATAAAATATCTTTAATCACATTAGGACACGCGTCCGCATCAACCCAAATCCTCATAATCAAGCTCTTTGTCCAGTTAATTTTGCTGCAAATGTTAATATAGTGCGTTATAATGTTCTGATAAACAAACACATTTCTCCGCGCTTACGCGCCTTCTAGCTTCCAACAGGTAAATCCATGTCCAATGATGTTTCTACATTACCCTCTTTCCGTGATTTAGCTCTGATTGAACCGGTGCTAAGAGCGCTGAATGATGTCGGTTATGAAACACCTTCGCCCATACAAGCACAAACCATCCCGCTCCTACTGCAAGGCAAAGACGTTCTGGGGCAAGCACAAACAGGTACCGGTAAAACCGCCGCGTTCGCATTACCGATTTTGTCGCGCATCGACCTTAAACAAAAAGACCCGCAAGTGCTGGTTCTGGCGCCAACCCGCGAACTGGCCATTCAGGTGGCAGAAGCGTTTCAACGTTATGCCGCGCACTTAAAAGGTTTCCATGTTCTGCCTATCTACGGCGGGCAAGACTACACTACCCAGCTACGCCAGCTAAAACGCGGCGCTCATGTGGTTGTCGGCACACCGGGCCGGGTTATGGATCACATGCGTAAAGGCACGCTAAACCTGAAAGGACTCAGCTTTCTGGTTCTTGATGAAGCCGATGAAATGCTGCGTATGGGCTTTATTGATGACGTGGAATGGATTCTTGATCAAATTCCTGAAAAAAGACAAATAGCCTTATTTTCTGCGACCATGCCTTCGGTTATTCGTAAAATCGCTCAGCAATATCTTAATGAGCCTGAACACATCACCATCAAGGTAACTTCCGCATCCGCTGAAAACATACGCCAACGCTATTGGCTGGTCAGCGGCGTTCATAAGCTGGACGCGCTAACCCGTATTCTGGAAGCGGAAACGTTTGACGGCATGATTATCTTTGTCAGAACCAAAACCGCAACCGTTGAGCTGGCGGAAAAACTCGAAGCGCGCGGTTATTCCGCCGCCGCGATTAACGGCGACATGTCTCAAGCGTTACGCGAGCGCTCCATTAATAACCTGAAAAACGGCAAACTGGATATTTTGATAGCGACTGACGTTGCTGCACGCGGACTGGATGTAGACCGTATCACCCACGTGGTCAACTACGACATTCCTTACGATACCGAATCTTATGTTCACCGTATCGGCAGAACCGGCCGCGCAGGGCGCACCGGCGACGCCATTTTGTTTATTGCCCCCAGGGAAAGAAATCTGTTGGCTAATATTGAAAAAGCGACCAAGCAAAAAGTTGAAGAAATGGGCCTGCCTTCAACCGAGGTCATTAACAATAAACGTATTGCACGCTTTAAACAGAACATTACCGACACCCTGGCCGCAGAGGAACTGAGCTTTTTCAGCCAACTGATAGAACAATTCCAACAAGAGCACAATGTAACCGCATTGGAAATAGCCTCCGCACTGGCAAAACTGGTTCAGGGTGAAACGCCGTTGTTACTGCAAAATCTGCCTAAAAGGTCTAAAGATAGCCGGGACGACAGACCATCCAGGGATGATAGATCAGCAAAATCCGACAGACCGCAAAAAGACCGCAAGCCAAAACGCGCGTTCGGCGGCGGAGCAGATATTGAAATGGAAACATACCGGATTGAAGTCGGTCATGCCCACGGCGTAAAGCCCGGCAACATCGTTGGCGCCATAGCCAATGAAACCGGCATTGATGGCGACCATATCGCCCGTATCAGAATCCAGGACGACTACAGCACCGTTGAATTACCGGCAGGCATACCGAAAGAATTGTTTGAGGAATTGAAAAAAGTCAGAGTAGCCGGCCAGCAACTTAACATCTCCAAAATGGATGAAGGTGCTAAAAAAGCGGCGAAAGACGACGATAGTGCTAAAAAAGTGGATAAAAGCAAAAAAAGGGTAGGTTCGCCATCCAGACGGGCTAAACCGAAAGCGGCTGAGTAACCTGCAACTCCGGGAGCGGGCGACCTCGCCCGCTCCCAAGCTGTGTAATTCATTTCAGGAGTCCAAAGCTTTCTTTGGACATTTCAAAAAAGGTTAGGTTGTATTCTTCTCCAAAGCAAGCTTTGGACTCCATCGTTCGGTGGATCGCTCCGCCAGTCGGTCGCGGTTTATTGATCAATCCGCTTACATTTACTGATTCCAGAGACAAGCGCCGCCGGCTTTTTCAATAGCCTCCAGACGTTGTTGATGCGCGTTTAATTCCTCTTCCGTACAGCGTATGACTTTTAATGCGGGACGATCCGCAGACGACAAATGTTTAATCTCCCTATTAACAGCCGCCCCTTCCGCCCTTCCCTGCCCTTCATCCAGCAACGAAGACTGTCCGCCTGTCATCAATAAAAACACATCGGCCAGAATCTCGGCATCCAGCAATGCGCCATGCAGATCCCGGTGGCTGTTATCGATCCCATAACGTTTACACAGCGCATCCAGACTATTACGCTGTCCGGGATGTTTTTTTCTGGCATAGGTCAGCGTGTCAAATACCTTACTGTAATCGGTGACCGCTCCCGTCTGACTATTCAACCGTGAAAATTCATAATTAATAAAGCCGACATCAAACGGCGCATTATGAATGACTAACTCGGCATCCTGAATAAACGCAATAAAGTCCTTAACGACATCCGCAAAACAAGGCTTATCCTCCAAAAACTGGTTGGTGATACCGTGAACCTCAATAGCGCCGTCATCGATTATCCGTTCGGGATTAATATAGGTATGAAACCGCTTGCCGGTTAAGCGGCGATTAACCAGTTCCACACAGCCAATCTCAATAATTCTGTGCCCTTCCTGCGGATTTAATCCGGTAGTTTCGGTATCGAGAACTACCAATCGATTTGTAAATGTTCGTTTATCCACACGTCACCTTAGACTTTTGTTAACCTCTTTTAAGTATAAATTTTTTAAGACGACATTACTTATTAATTTTTCAAAGCTAATCGATCACCTTCGCACCAACAAAAGTCGATCCTATCCTTTAGTGTTTTTCTGTTAGAATTTAGTCATACCGGCTTAGCGTGACTTTTCCGCCAACTACAGAAGACATTTATATGACCATCAAAAAAAACCAGCCAGATAGAAATAAACTGGATCAAATCGTGACCGATGCACGGCGCAATCAGGAACTCAGAGAGCAGTCTTATCGCGGCCAGGCTCTTAAGTTATATCCTTGGGTATGCGGTCGATGCGCCCGTGAATTTGATCATAAAAGCCTGACCGAATTGACAGTGCATCATAAAAACCATAACCACGACGACAATCCGTCCGACGGCAGCAACTGGGAGTTATTGTGCCTTTACTGCCATGATAACGAACATTCAAGATACGAAGAAACCCGCTTTGACGGCTCAAAATCGGGCAAAGCCACTGCACCTGTTGCCACTCACAACCCATTTGCAGATCTAAAATCCCTACTGGGTAATAAAAAGTAATAAGCATTGGAAATTATTTAAGACGCGTTTGCCTTTGATAAAAGCCCCGTCGCTGGACTTCAAAGCCGTTTTTACAACCGGATTCGATAAGATAATCTCTGAACTGGGGATAATGCTGTTCAAAATGGATGCCGTATTTAAAAGGCAACGGAATAGGTAACACCGAATCCCCAAGAAACAATTCAACAAACTCATCATCCTCGGAATTGCCTGGTTTATTAAACGAATGCACAACCTGTCCATCAAGAAAAAAACTATCACCCTTTATAAAACAAAGCGTTATTTTAAGGTGGTTGTTTCTTTTTAACGCCTGATTACTACAGATGGCGAGACCTTGTTTACTAATGTTAAGTATTTTTACCGGCTGTTCCCGGTTAAAGAAAACGGGCGTTTTTTTCAAAACGGCATTGATGTCGTTTCTTTCGTAACGCACTTGTTTTCGGGCCGATTTTTCCGCCATGACGTCTACTCCAGATGCATTTGATTTACCTCAACTCCTCTCACTCTCTAACCAAATGAAGCTTCTTCGAAGTCGCCGATGGTTTTAAAAGCCATATTGAAAAGGAATTATCCATTGAGAACAAGTTGATGGCATATCAACTTGTTCTCAATAATAAGGTCAAAGCCAACTGTCATCTATTCGTATCATTACCTAAAAATTATGCGCAATGGTCTGCTCTGGCTGCTACTTCAAATTCTCAATCAATACATCAGCAAATTCGCTACATTTAACTTCTGTCGCCCCCTCCATCAGCCGGGCAAAATCATAAGTCACCCGCTTGCCGGCAATAGCGGCATCCATCGCATTAATGATCGCATCGGCAGCCGTAGTCCATCCCATATAGCGCAGCATCATTTCGCCGGACAGAATGAGTGACCCGGGATTGACTTTATCCAGATCAGCGTATTTGGGCGCCGTGCCGTGCGTGGCCTCAAAAACAGCCGTGCCGGTTTGATAGTTGATATTGCCGCCGGGAGCAATGCCGATTCCGCCGACTTGCGCGGCCAGGGCATCGGATAAATAGTCGCCATTCAAATTCAATGTAGCGATCACATCAAAGTCTTCAGGCCGGGTCAGAACTTGCTGCAAGGTAATATCAGCGATAGAGTCTTTAATTAAAATACGCCCCTTTGCCAACGCTTCGGCCTGAACCTTGTTTGCAGCCTCTACGCCAAACTCGGCACGGGTTTTTTCCCAGTGTCCCCAGGTATAGACATGCTCGGGATATTCGCGTTCCGCCAATTTATATGCCCAATTACGAAACGCCCCTTCGGTAAATTTCATAATATTGCCTTTATGCACGATAGTCAGGGATTTGCGTTTATTGGCGATAGCATAATCAATAGCCGAACGGATCAGTCGCTCTGTGCCTTCCTGCGACACAGGTTTTATGCCTATGCCCGAAGACTCCGGGAAACGAATTTTTGCGTATTGCTTGGGAAAATTCTCTTTTAACAAATTTAAAAAAATCTTTACATCGTCGCTGCCTTGTTCAAACTCGATACCGGCGTAAATGTCCTCGGTGTTTTCCCGGAAAATCACCATATCGACGGCTCCGGGATTTTTTACCGGCGAAGGCACACCCTGAAACCATCTGACCGGCCGCAAACATACATACATATCCAGTAACTGGCGCAAAGCCACATTCAGAGAACTGATGCCGCCGCCTACCGGAGTAGTCAACGGGCCTTTAATGGACACCAAATAATGCTTGCAAGCCTCGACGGTTTCATCGGGAAGCCAGGTATCAAGCAAGCGGTGGGCTTTTTCTCCTGCATACACTTCCATCCAGTGAATTTTCTTTTGCCCGGAATAGGCGCTTGCAACAGCCGCGTCCAAAACACGAACGGTGGCGCGCCAAATATCCGGCCCGGTACCGTCACCTTCAATAAATGGAATAATCGGATTATCCGGCACGACAAGCTTGCCGTTTTGCATAGTGATAGCACTGCCGTTTGCGGGTGGGTTGAGTGTGAGACTAGCCATAACAACTCCTTCAAATAATATTGAGCAATGTTGCGCAAGGTAGCGACGTCGCACCGCACCAACAGTAGGCGCATTAGGCGACGTCTCCATGGACTTAAGGCATCATAACAAAAGGCTGGCGATTTGTACCATTTAACCACTGCAACTGGATAAACACAGGCCTAAAGCACTATAATTTACAAGATAATCTGTTTTTTTTAAACTTGGAGAAATGAATGCACGCAGTTACGTTGATAAAAGGTGATGGAATTGGCCCATCGATAATGGATGAGGCTGTTAAAGTTATTGACGCGTCCGGCGTAAAAATTCAGTGGGAAGAAGCGTTTGCCGGTTTGGCCGCTTTTGAACAATTCGGCACTCCCCTGCCGGATGAAACCATGGCATCAATAGACAAAACCCGCCTGGCATTTAAAGGCCCGTTAACCACGGTTGTCGGTGGCTCGGGATTTAGAAGCATTAACGTGGCATTGCGGCAAAAGTATGAGCTGTATGCCAACGTCCGTCCCGCCAAAAGCTGGGCCGGCGTAAAAACCCGCTATGACGACGTTGATATTGTTATCGTCAGGGAGAATACCGAAGGACTCTACGCGGGGCTTGAGCATTATCTAACCCCTAAAAAAGACATCGCAGAAAGTCTGGCCGTAGTCACCCGAACCGGTTCGCAACGCGTGATCGACTATGCCTTTCAATACGCACGGGACAACAATCGCAAAAAAGTAACTGTTTGCCATAAAGCCAATATTTTAAAATTCACTCAGGGATTGTTTCTGGATGTCGCCAGAGAAACCGCCGCGCGTTATCCCGACATTCAGTTTGACGAAAAAATCATTGATGCAGCCTGCATGCATATGGTGATGGATCCATCGCAGTTTGATGTCATTGTTTGCACCAATATGTTCGGCGACATACTGTCCGATTTGACCGCAGGCTTGGTGGGTGGACTGGGTTTGATTCCCGGCGCAAATATCGGCAATGATGCGGCCTTGTTTGAAGCCGTACACGGCAGCGCGCCGGACATCACCGGGAAAAACCTGGCTAACCCCACCGCCGTTATTATGGCCGGCGTGATGATGCTGGATCATCTCGGCGAACACGAAGCGGCCGCTAAAATAAAAGCAGCGGTTGAAAAAGTAGTTAATGAAGGCAAGTTTGTTACGCCGGACCTTAATCCGCAATCGACATGCGGAACGATTGAAATGGGTAATGCGATTGTTGAGGCGATGAAATAGTTATATCGTTCCCGCGCTCCAGCGTCACTGCCATTAAATTAAGCATTTAATATATTGTGGGCGCGAATTTATTCGCGCCCACGGCATTCAACCCTAACTATTTTCGACTTAACTTAATGGCGGTGACACTCCTGGCGTGGGAACGCAGTACGCGATGCTCCTGCGTTACATTCAACATCAGTCTCTGGACGCTTAAGCTAAATGCTTTTCGTTGAGATACGAGTGATATTGCATTAAAATGTTACATGTAACTTATTAGGAGAAATTTATGCGCTCAAATGTTGCAACGCGTGTGCAAAAGCATCGCGCCGGATTACGGGCTTCCGGGCTACGCCCTGTACAGATTTGGGTGCCCGATACGCGAAGTAGCGACTTTGCCGATGAATGTCGCCGCCAATCGCTTACGCTACTCGGCGACTCACAAGAAACCGACACCTTGAATTGGCTAGAAGCTTCGGCTGACACTACGGGCTGGGAATGACGACTCCACGGATGCAGGACGACTGCATGGATGCAGGAGGTAGAGCAACGCAGGGAGCAGTTGCCGAGGCAGAGCAACGCATGGAGCAGTTGCCGAGACACGGCGATCTGGTCACGATTGCCTTGCAAGGCACTTATGGCAAGCCACGACCCGCATTGATCGTCCAGTCCGACCTGTTTTCAGAGCATCCATCCGTGACCATCCTTCCGGTAACAAGCGATCTTCGTGGTACGCCACTATTCCGGATTCCAATTAAACCCGGTGAAAGCAATGGACTACGAAAAATGTCTGAAGTTATGGTGGATAAAGTACAAACCGTACCCCGCGAAAAAATCGGCGCTGTGTTTGGACGCATCGCCGAAGAAGACATGTTGGCCATTAATAGGACACTCGCGGTGTTCCTAGGTGTTGTCTGATCCCGTTTTAAACCATCCCAAAGGAATTCCCCATGCTAGAACAATACCGTAAACACGCAGCAGAACGCGCCGCCGAAGGCATCGTCCCCAAGCCGCTTGATGCCGAACAGGTCGCCGCTTTGGTCGAGCTGATTAAACAACCACCCGCAGGCGAAGAAGAATTCATACTCGATCTGCTGGCTAACCGCGTTCCTGCCGGTGTTGATGAGGCGGCTTATGTTAAAGCGGGGTTTCTGGCGGCCATCGCAAAGGGCGAGGACAGCTCACCGATTCTGGATGCGGCACGCGCTACCGAATTACTGGGCACCATGCTGGGCGGTTATAACATTGCGCCGTTAATCGAATTGCTGGATAACGCTGCAATGGCTCCGATTGCTGTCCAAGCGCTGTCTCATACCTTGCTGATATTCGATGCTTTCCACGATGTACAGGAAAAAGCCGATGCCGAAAACCCATTCGCC
This sequence comes from Methylobacter sp., assembly GCA_030653175.1. Taxonomy (GTDB): domain Bacteria; phylum Pseudomonadota; class Gammaproteobacteria; order Methylococcales; family Methylomonadaceae; genus Methylobacter_A. The sequence continues at coordinate 4,837 of JAURZV010000040.1, read as the reverse complement.
AAACAGGTACTTAATTCCTGGGCGGAAGCGGAATGGTTCACCAGCAAACCCAAAGTGCCTGAAAGACTCACGGTCACCGTATTTAAGGTAACCGGCGAAACCAATACCGACGATTTGTCACCGGCTCCCGATGCCTGGTCGCGGCCCGACATTCCGTTACATGCCAAAGCCATGCTGAAAATGCCGCGCGAGGGCATTACCAACGCCGAACAACAAATTAACAAACTCAAGCAAAAAGGCTTTCCGGTGGCTTATGTCGGTGATGTGGTCGGCACCGGCTCTTCGCGCAAATCGGCGACCAATTCGGTATTGTGGTTCATGGGTGATGATATTCCATACATTCCCAACAAGCGCGAAGGCGGGGTTTGCATCGGCGGTAAAATCGCACCGATTTTCTTTAACACCATGGAAGATTCGGGCGCCCTGCCCTTTGAATGCGACGTCACCCGAATGGCGATGGGCGATATGATCGATATTTATCCGTATGCAGGCGAAGTTAAGCGTCACGACAACGGCGAACTGATCTGCAAATTCGAACTGAAAACCGAGGTGATTCTGGACGAAGTGCGCGCCGGTGGCCGTATTCCGTTAATTATCGGCCGGGGTTTGACTGACCGTGCTCGTAAGGCACTGCGACTTTCGGCATCTACGGTTTTTTGCCGTCCGGTTAATGCCAAAGACAGCGGCAAAGGCTTTACGCTGGCGCAAAAAATGGTCGGCAAGGCGTGTGGTGTTGTAGGCGTTCGTCCCAATACCTATTGCGAACCGCGCATGACTACCGTGGGTTCACAGGATACCACCGGGCCTATGACCCGCGACGAATTGAAAGATTTGGCTTGCTTGGGTTTTTCAGCCGATCTGGTGCTGCAATCCTTCTGTCATACCGCGGCGTATCCGAAGCCGATTGATGTCACCATGCAGCACACGCTGCCGGATTTTATTATGAATCGCGGCGGCGTATCGCTCCGTCCCGGCGACGGCATTATCCATTCCTGGTTAAACCGGATGCTGTTGCCGGATACGGTCGGCACCGGCGGCGATTCGCATACCCGCTTCCCTATCGGCATTTCATTTCCCGCCGGTTCCGGGTTGGTCGCGTTTGCCGCCGCAACGGGCATAATGCCGCTGGACATGCCCGAATCGGTTTTGGTTCGCTTTAAAGGCGAGATGCAGCCGGGCATTACCCTGCGCGATCTGGTCAATGCGATTCCTTATGTAGCAATACAACGGGGTTTGCTAACCGTTGAAAAACAGGGCAAGAAAAATGTGTTTTCAGGCCGCATTCTGGAAATCGAAGGCTTGTCGGATTTAAAAGTGGAACAAGCCTTTGAATTGTCCGATGCGTCGGCCGAGCGTTCTGCCGGTGGCTGCACGGTGCGTTTGAATGAAGCGCCGATCCGCGAGTATTTGAACTCGAATATCACCTTGTTGAAGTGGATGATAGCCGAAGGCTATGGCGATGTGCGCACCATAGAGCGCCGGATAAGAGCCATGGAAGAATGGCTGGCTAATCCGGTATTGCTGGAGCCGGACGCCGATGCCGAATACTTTGAAATCATCGAAATCGATATGAGTGAAATCAAGGAGCCGTTACTGGCCTGCCCCAATGATCCGGATGACGTAAAAACGCTGTCCGCTGTGGCCGGAACTAAAATCGACGAAGTGTTTTTGGGTTCCTGCATGACCAATATCGGCCATTTCCGCGCCGCCGGTAAATTGCTGGAAAAACACCAAGGCGAATTACCGACCCGTTTGTGGGTTGCGCCACCTACAAAAATGGATCAAACCCAATTAACCGAGGAAGGTTATTACAGCACGTTCGGTAAAGCCGGTGCGCGCACCGAAATGCCGGGTTGTTCATTATGCATGGGTAATCAGGCGCGGGTCGCCGAAAACGCTACCGTGGTTTCCACCTCGACGCGGAATTTCCCCAACCGACTGGGCAATGGCGCTAATGTGTATCTGTCATCGGCTGAATTGGCGGCAGTGTGTTCGATTCTGGGCAAGATTCCGACTTTTGAAGAATATATGCATTATGCAAGTCAGATTAACGAAACAGCCGAGGATACCTACCGTTACCTGAACTTTGATCAGATGGATAGTTATCGGCAAAAGGCTGGTGGGGTTGCGAAGAGCAAGTCATAAAACCACGTTTTTTTCTCGTTCCCACGCGCCGCGTGGGAACGCCGTGCTGGACGCGCTGCGTCCCGTGCTTGTACTGGCTACGTTATCAGACGTTGCGCCTGACCCGAGGCGCAGCGCGCCTTAACTGCATTCCCACGCAGCGCGTGAGAACGAGGTAACACCTACTTATGCTAAAAAAGCTTCTCCAACAAACACCCGCAAAACCGTCCCAAAAAGGCTCCGGCTTGCTGGAAAAGCAATACAACGTCCTAGTCGCGCAAGGTCACATCCAATACGAACCCGCGCAAATCACCGCTTTACATCACCTGCAAACCCTGCTCGATAACTTGCTATCAGCTACCCAGTACAATCAAAAATCAACCTTACATAAACTACTCTTACCCAAACCCGTCAACTACCAAAGCCTATACATATTCGGCAACGTAGGTCGCGGCAAGTCCATGTTGATGGATTTGTTTTTTGATGCCTGCCCCATCAGTCAAAAAAGGCGGGTGCATTTTCACGCCTTCATGCTCGAAGTCCACGCCTTCATCCACCAATGGCACAGGCAAAACAATACCGATGCGATTTTCGCATTGGCAAAACATATCAGGGAATCGGGACTGCTGCTTTGCTTTGACGAGTTTCATGTCTCCGACATCGCCGACGCGATGATTCTGACACGGCTGTTCAACAGGCTGTTCGACTTGGGCATCGTTGTCGTGATTACCTCCAACTGTCATCCCAATGAACTGTATCATGACGGCTTGCAAAGGGAGTTGTTTCTGCCTTTTGTCCGACTCCTGCAAGAAAAAGCCAAGGTCATAGAACTGGTTGCAGACCAGGATTACCGGCTCAGCCATCTACACGCGCTGAAGACAACTTATTATTATCCGCTGGATGAACAGGCGGCAAAATTCATACGGCAAAGTTATAACGAATTGACTAATTTTGCCCCGCTGAAACCGGGCGTTCTGGAGGTATTAGGCAGAAAGGTGGTACTGTCTGCGGTACACGGCAATGTCGCCCTGACTTCCTTTGACGAACTATGCATGCAAGCCTTAGGCCCTGCCGATTACCTGGAAATCGGCAACCGGTTCGACATAGTGATACTGGCTGGTATTCCCAAACTGACTACAGAAAAATGCAACGAAGCCAAGCGGTTTGTAACGCTGATTGATGCGCTGTACGAGCATAAAGTGAAACTGATCTGTACGGCCGAAGTACCGGCTCAGGAGCTTTACACCGACGGCGAAGGCTCGTTTGTATTTGAACGGACGGCATCGAGATTGATCGATATGCAGTCGGAGAGTTATTTGCATATAGAGCATATCGGCGACTGATTGCGACATGAAATATTTTGCGCTGTCTAGCGTTGAAGGAGCACTTTCAGAAGTTGATGAGTATATAAGATCAAAGCTGTAAAGCTGTATGGCGGATTCGCCTTTAGGCAATCCGCCATGAACGGAGCCTTGAACCCACCCTCTACTCGGACTTTTCCAAGCGGGGATTTTTTATGTCCGATCTTTTTTGATATTGTGCGTCGCCTAAAGCGCCTACTTTCAGTGATTGGCGGTTTGCTAGCGCGAAACCGCCCTACAGCAATACGAGGCGCATCATTCGCGAACTGCCGGCTTAATCTCAATATAAGTTTTATCCCGTACTATCTCGAATTTTAAACACTGATTTAACTCAATGAGAGGAAAATATGCAGCAAAAAACGATTCTAACGCTCTGTACGTCTATGGCCATTTCTTTGGCATTGGTCAACAATGCCGATGCCGCAAATTGGAAAGATGCGCTTAATGCTGTCAATAGCAACGTTAATGGTCAGGCGAATAATACAGGCCAAGCGTTGCAACAGGGTCAACAGGCTGTTAATGCGGCCCAGCCACTGCAAACAGGCAGTTTGACCGAGTTACTGATGCGGCGGACAGGCGTGACTCAGGCCCAGGCTCAGGGGGGCGCAGGCGCTTTGTTTCAAATCGCTAAAAACAAGATGCAGGCAGATGCGTTTACCCAGCTGGAGCAGTCGGTTCCAGGTATGCAAGGAATGCTTGGGGCTGTTCCTGCCCTATCGCAGCCGAGTGATAGTTTGGCGGGGCGCTTGTCTTCAATAGCGGGTGCTTCAGGTGGAACGGCGGGGGATTTAATTTCTGTGGTTTCCGCTTTTCAGCAGCAGGGCATGTCGCCTGCGATGGTGCAGCAATTTATTCCGGTGGTGATCGATTATGTCAAAGCCCATGGCAATGACGCATTGGTAAATACCTTAAGCGCCGCATTAATCGGGCGTTAATGAACTACTCATCCTTTTCGGCACTTGCGCCTCTGCCATCGGCGTCAAAAAAGTGATTTTCTAAAATTTCAAAGCCAGCTTTGAACTCCGGTATCTGTGTTTTTTGGAGTCCAAAGCTTGCTTTGGTCATTCAAAGTCGGCTTTGTAATTTCGATCAGATTAACCACCCATCAAGGTAACTATTCAGCCACAGATTGTCACAGATGCACACTGATAAACCTAAAAAAAATCAGTTAACCAAAGTGTTGTGAATTGAAATACCTGAATGACTTGCATTGAGCCATGGTATTGCCGGCCAAAGTTATTCGCCTAAATGGTGCGGACATTGTAGGGGCGACCGGCCGGTCGCCCCTACAGCAGTTCGGGAATATCAAATCCAACTGATTTTTTTAGGATAAACTGAAATATAAAGAACCC
>JAURZV010000032.1 GCA_030653175.1 Methylobacter sp. | reverse complement strand
CACTGCGCAGGAAATCCAGCAAAACCTGCAACTCGGTCCGGCCGGTCCTGCTAGTGCCAGTCACTTTCTCGGCACGAATCACTTCACAGCCAGCAGCACGCAAAGCTTGTTCTTGCAGAGTAAAATCTTGATCGTTAGTGGTAACGGTTTTACGATCAAAAACCCGTTTTCTACAGGCATTACCTGCATTAGCCTGGTCGGTAAAAGTAATCACAAAATTCGTTGTTTCCCTTCACCCATAAAACAAAAAATCTGTAAAACCTGTGAGGTGTAGAACGGCAGCAAAACCAATAAAACCGCCGGACGGATGAACCACCAGCCGAAGGCGTTTATCAGTTTTCCTGTTAAGTGTCGTAGATCCTGACTGGGTTGTACAGTGTGCTGCAGGAGATAACGGCCCTTTAAATGCCAAGACGAGCAGCGTATAAGGTGCCCTCATATCGACGAAAACGCCGTTTATGAGATCTTGCTCAAGCGTGAATACCTGTCGCGTTTTGTATGAAGTGTACAAGTCGGAACCGCGGTAAAGTTCTTTGTCATGATCTATAGCGTTGGAGCCATAACCGGCGGTTGTTGTAGCAAGGGGGCCTTTTGGTAATCTTAGACCGAACGCCTTGCCGACTATGGGAATCCTGTACTTGCCCATCTTGCGGCAACTGATATGATACGTCAGCAGCGTTTCCCTCAACTGTGGATCGCAATAGTCAGCCGACTGCATAATAAATGCTATGTTCCAGCCGTGTTTCCGAGCATGAAGAAACCAATCAAGCACACCTACCCTCTCTTTGTCTTGCCAACCGCGCGAATTCAGCCACGTCAAACACTCATCGAGAACGATTAGGCCAAATTGATTTTCGTCGTAAATATCCTTGCCCTTGTCATCTTTCATTGGGTACGCATCACCAAGCTGATCGAAATGCGCGCGCGTCGGTTTATCGGGCATCCTGATTGCGGTTACTTTACTATCAGGCGGCATCATTTCATCAAGAAACAGGTCCAAATTAGTTACAACGGGACGGCCAGCCGAACAAATACGACCGTATCAATTTAACGGCGTACATGGTCTTACCGCTGCCCAGTTCGCCTGTAACGAATAAATTACCGGCGGAAAGTTCGGTTATATTATATCAGTCATATTTTACGCAGCCCTTTGCCGTTACCCAGACTTAAATGATGGATGATTTTCATTGTCACCAAAAACGTGTAACCGGCGGCATGTAAAGCCAGCAAACAACCGATTATTTGAAATGCCTCGAATGGAACCAATGAAAAACCAAACTTTGAAGCCTGCTGAATACCTTTTATATTTTTTCATTTCTAATCTCAAATTTTATTTTTTTCTTAAAATTTGAGGCGACAACTATTCTGACGCAGGGGGATCCCATTGACATCACACACTCAAGCGATGCCTAACCTTAAAAGTCGCTTAGTTAGTCAGGGCAATCGCGCTTAAATTTTAACCATTTAAAATCAATAAGATAAAAATTGCTATTTCGTGGTTTTTTTGAAAAAGTTACGAAATTTTAATAAAGCGGCATTTCTAACCACTTGATTGGGCGATGATTATAAAAGTCAAGCTGATTTAAGCGCGATTGCCCTGCTTAGTTAGTGGCGTTATGTTGAATAATTTAATGTTGGTTCCCATAATTTGCCGCCAAGGCTTCTTTTTCGCTCACAATGGGTAGTCGTTCATGCGGTACTGGATTAGCAGCCTGCCAATCGGTTTCACCGATTACGCGAAAATTGGTGATGGCTTGCGTGCAGTAACGATTTCGGCATTCCAGACCGTAAACCGATCTTGGCCGGGAAAATAAAAGTCAAACCATTGGCTGTACAAGTCAGGCCGCCCCGGTTCGTCGAGAACTAAATGGCTTGTAAACATCCCGCCATACTCGTTTATGACTTCTTGGCGATAAGTATCGATAAAATTGTGCAAGGTGTAGGCCGAAGCCACTATATCGACGCTGTCAGTTGCAATGTTTGTTAACGCCGTCAAGGCATCATCGCCGCAAAAAGCCAGCTTGCCTTCTATCGCCCATTTGTGCAGGTGCTTTTTGGCTGTTTCTGCATGACCGGCTCGTTATCAATACTTAGGATCTTGAATTTATCTGACGCGGTTAAAAGCGATAAGGTGGTAATACCGGTGCCGCCGCCCAGCTCTACAACGGTCAGATTATCGGTTGCTTGCGCGGAATGCTCAGCGGCTGCGACACCTACCAGGCGGCTCATTTGGGTTGCTAAGGGACAGATTAAGTTGAGCAGTTCATAATCCTGTCCGATCACGCCGGAAAATATGGCGTCGTATTGTGATTTGTCAGTCATTACAATTTGGCTTGTTGTTTACGGTCGAAGGCCGCCAACTGTTCGGCTGTAGCTTCGGTTTGGAATTTGTCTTTCCACTCTTTATAAGGCATGCCGTAAACGATTTCTCTAGCCTGCTCGTAATCCATTGCTATGCCCTGCTCTACCGCTTCCGCCATATACCATTTAGCCAGGCAGTTTCTGCAAAAATCCGCCAATATCATTAAATCGATGTTTTGAACGTCGGTGTTTTTTTGTAAGTGACTGACTAAACGTCTGAATGCAGCCGCTTCTAATTCTGTTTGTATGCTTTTATCCACTGACTTGCTCCAAAAATAATCGATATTCTAGCAGAAACGACTATTCAAGCATGTACATTCCGCAGTAAAGATTTTACAATGAACTGTGTTAAATTTGCGTAGCAACTCGCTTTAAATATGAGAGTTCATAATTCATCATTAACTTTTTCGCCCATAGGCCTTAACCAGAAAGTCGGTAGGAATAATAGTGCGCAAAATAAAGATGAAAATGAGTTATCTATCGCAAAAGACGCTCAAAATAAAAAATTTAATCAGCCTTCTTCACCTGAAGAGATTAAAAAAACACTGGATAATGTTAGCTTAGCCATTGATTTGTCAGGCCATGACAATATTATTAAACCAACCGACTCACGAACCTTAAGAGCACTTTCTGCCTATAACCAGGCATTCAATGCACCGCAGCAAGATCAACGTGCTCAATTGATAACAGGAATAGATGCTTACGCCTGATCACCTCTACCTTCAGTTACTATGAAACAGCTTTTCGAATTTTTCCCTATTCTTTTATTTTTTATTGCGTTTAAGCTTTACGATATTTATATCGCTACCGCCGTTGTCATTGCGGCAACCATTATCCAGGTGGCTTATGCCTGGGTTAAATACCGCAAGGTTGAAACCATGCAATGGATTACCTTGGGGTTGATTCTGGTGATGGGAGGCGCAACTCTTTATTTGCAGGATGAGCAATTTATCAAATGGAAATTATCCATCATAGAATGGCTATTTGGCGCTACCTTTTTGTGTAGCCAGTTTGTCGGTAAAAAACCTTTCATTGAAAAAATGCTGTCCGGCAGTTTAACCTTACCCGCATTAATCTGGAAACGATTAAACGCCATGTGGGGCTTCTTTTTTATCAGTGTAGGCTTTATCAACCTTTATGTGATGTACAATTACAATACCGATGATTGGGTTACCTTTAAAACATTTGGCGTACCGGTTTTAATGGTTATTTTTATCTTGCTGCAAATGGTTTTTTTATATAAATATATCCCCGATACCGAGGAATAAAACGTGTTATACGCCATTATCAGTGAAGATGTAGCGGATAGCCTTGAAAAGAGGCTATCCGCACGCCCGGCGCATCTTAAGCGACTGCAAGAACTACAGGATGCCGGACGACTGGTCTTGGCAGGCCCCCATCCCTCAATTGACAGTGACAATCCCGGTGCAGCCGGTTTTACCGGCAGTCTGGTGGTTGCCGAATTTGACAGTCTGACAGATGCCCAACAATGGGCGGACGTCGATCCCTATATCGATGCCGGGGTTTATGCCAAGGTTACCGTTAAACCATTTAAAAAGGTCTTTCCACAATGACATCCGAACTAATTAAACAGCTGTTAAACGATGCCTTTAAACCGGAGCTTCTAGAAATTATTGATAACAGTGCGGCTCATGCCGGACATGCCGGTGCACGTAGCGGCGGCGGACACTATCATGTCTCTATTGTCGCTGAAATTTTTGAAGGCAGATCTTTAGTTCAGCGACACCAGCTTATTTATAATGCGCTGGGCGACATGATGAAACAACAAATTCATGCCTTAGGCATTAATGCTCTCTCACCCTCTGAAGAAACTAAAGGAAGATTATAAATGAAAAAAAAATTCATCCCTCTACTTGTTGTCGGCACAGCATTGATTGCCGGCTGTAATCAAGAAAAAGCCACTAATGCCGGCAGCGCTCCTGCTGCAACCGCTGCACCTGCGGTTGATAAAGCCGATGCTGTTGCTGTTGTCAACGGTCAATATATCGCCAAATCGACACTGGAGACGCTGGAAAAAGAAATCGCCGAGCGTAGCCACGGACAAACTTTCCCTAAGGAAAAACTGGTTGAAGAACTCGTTCAGCGTGAATTACTGGTTCAGGATGCAATGCAAAAGCAACTGGACAAATCACCTGAATTCACCGCGCAGCTTGACTCCGCTAGAAAGGCCTTATTAACTCAAGCCGGCCTGCAAAACTTCATCAAAGCCAATCCGGTAACCGACGCGGAAATCAAAGCTGAATACGATAATAAAGTAGCCGCTGAAAAGGGAACCGAGTTTAAAGCACGTCATATCCTGGTTAAAACCGAAGCTGAAGCTAAAAAACTGATTACTGAATTGGATAAGGGTGCAGATTTTGCCAAATTAGCCAACAAGAATTCATTAGACGCCAAAGAATCGCAAAATGGCGGCGATTTAGGCTGGTTTTCTGCCGCACAAATGGTTCCTCCTTTCTCTGAAGCGGTGGCCGCCTTGGAAAAAGGAAAATACACCAAAGAACCTGTTAAGACTCAGTTTGGCTATCATGTGATTTTAAAGGAAGATTCTCGTCCGGTAACACCTCCACCATTGGAAGCGGTTAAAGAGCAACTTACGCCTTTCCTGCAACGTAAAAAAGTTCAGGAGATGATAGAAACATTGCGTAAACAGGCAAAAGTAGAAATTTTGGTTCCGCTGACCGAAGAACAACCAAAAGCTGAAGCGGCTCCTGTTGTAGCAGAACCGGCAACAGCTGAACCTGCCACTCCAGTAGCAGAACCAGCCAAACCGGCTGAAAAAACTGTTGAAAAAACAACAGAAAGAACAACTGAAAAAACTGTTGAAAAGGCAGCAGTACCGGCACCCGCCGCGCCTGCCGAACCAAAAAAATAAGTATTACGTTATACAAAAAAGGGCGGTTTATCCGCCCTTTTTTATGTAATTTTTTCCAGATACTGCACTATAAACTGCACACTGCGATTCCCCCTGAATTCATTGATGTCCAGTTTGTAAGCCGCCTTAATGTGTCGCAAACCCAACCAGCTTTCCGGCTTATCAACATAAAAAGCAATCGCATCGATCAACAAATCGCCGAACGGTTTTCTCAGCACTAATTTAAGATGACGTTGTCCGACTATGCGCGATTGAATAACATCAAAAACCCCATCAAAAACAGGCTCGGGGAATTCCTGCCCCCAAGTGCCGGCATTTTGGAGTAAATCGGCAAACTCAATAGTCATCTCCTGTTCGGTCAACTCGCCATCGGAATAGATTTTCTGCTCCAGATCGATAGTTACCAAACGCTTTCTGACCATTTCATCAAAAGCCAACGCAAAAGGCGGATAGTCGTGCATTTTTAAACTCATGCCTGCGGCCATCGCATGACCGCCGAATTTACTCAGCAATTTAGGGTGTGCTGCGGCAATGTCGCTCAGCACATCACGAATATGAACGCCGGGGATCGAGCGTGCCGAGCCTTTTATCTCATTTTTTCCGGCAGGCGCAAAAGCGATAACGGGACGGTGCAATTGATCTTTAATCCGCGATGCCAAAATGCCGATAACACCTTGGTGCCAGTTTGAGTCAAACAAGCAGACGCCCGCAGGCAAATGGTGTTCATCAAGCTTTTTCATTTCACCTAACAAAGCCATAGCTTCGTTTTTCATTTGCCCTTCGATTTCCCTCCGGTCATTGTTCAGCTCATCAAGCTGCAAGGCCATTTCTTTTGCCAGCGCCGGATCTTCGGATAACAGGCACTGAATCCCCAATGACATATCATCCATACGCCCAGCGGCATTAAGTCTTGGCCCCAGCGCAAAGCCCAAATCGGAGGCAAAAACGGCTTCAGGCCTTCTGCCCGATACCTCGATAAGCGCATTGATCCCCGGATGCGAGCGTTTCGTGCGTATTCTCAATAAACCCTGATGCACCAGAACGCGGTTGATTTGATCCAGCGCCACCACGTCGGCGACCGTACCCAATGCGACATAATCAAGCAACTGAGCGAGATTGGGTTCCTGAACCTGATTTTGCTCGAACCAGTTTTTTTCTCTTAACCGGCTCCTTAAAGCCATTAATACATAGAAAATAACGCCGACACCGGCAAGTGCGCCGCCGGGGAATTTATCATCGACCAGATTGGGATTTACGATGGCATCGGCAGCAGGCAATTCATGACCCGGCAAATGATGATCGGTAATCAGGACTTTTATGCCCAGCTCTTTGGCTACCCTCACCCCATCTATGCTCGATATGCCATTATCAACGGTAATAATCACATCAGGGGTTTGTAGCTTAACCAGGTCGACAATTTCAGGCGTCAAGCCGTAACCGTATTCAAACCGGTTTGGCACGACAAATGAAACCTCCCCTGCCCCCAATAATTGCAAGCCTTTGATAGCCACAGCACAACTGGTCGCGCCGTCGGCATCGAAGTCGGCCACAATGCAAATCCTTTGTTGCTCATTGATTGCAGTGATCAAATAACCCACCATCTCTTCCATGCCCGATAGCAGCCACGGCGACGGAAGCTTTGCCAGTGTCCTGTCCAGTTCCGCTTCCGAAGTTAACCCCCTGGCTAAAAAAATACGTTCCAATACAGGATGCATTTCGCCCAATTTAGCGCGTTTTTTCGGGACAGGACGGGTAACTATGGTTTTTTTTACGCCTTGATAATACATGGGTTTCCAATAAAAAAGCCGACTGTTATCGGCTTTACATTATTTGATTGTTCGCCAGTTCTCAAGCTGGAACTTGGGAGCTGGCGCAAACATTCAGGGCAGGCATAAAACAAGCGGGACGGGGTTTGTAACCCCGTCCCTAACGTTTCTACGATACTTGAGCAAAGTGATTACATTTAACCAACGCAAAACGTTTCGGACGGGGCAACATGCCTCGTCCAGCTACCAAGAACCAGCATAACTCCAGGTATTACAAACAATCCAAAATAACTCTCTTAACCGCATCCAAACTGGCTTCAATCGTCACCGGATGTGCAGCGGCGCATTGCGAGATAGCGGTATCAGGATCTTTTAAGCCGTTACCGGTTAAGGTACAGACAATTTTACTGCCTTCGGGTATTTTTCCGGAGCCGATGTCATGCAAGGCTCCGGCTAAAGACGTTGCCGAGGCAGGCTCGCAAAAGATGCCTTCATACTGGGACAGCATTTTGTGAGCCGCTAAAATTTGTTCGTCGGTAAACTTGTCAAACCAGCCGCCGGATTCTTTTTGTGCGGCCCAAGCAAAATCCCAGGATTGCGGATGGCCGATGCGTATCGCTGTGGCAATGGTTTCCGGCTCGTCGATCATGTGCCCGGCTACGAACGGCGCGGCTCCGGCAGCTTGATAACCGCACATGATAGGGCGCTTTGCGGTAACTGCTTTGTGAGTTGCCGAATCGGTTGAATACTCTTTATAACCTTTCCAGTAGGCCGTGATATTTCCGGCATTGCCGACGGGCAAACAGTGATAATCGGGAGCAAAACCAAGCTCGTCGACAATTTCAAAGGCGGCGGTTTTTTGTCCATCGATTCTGAACGGGTTGATGGAGTTAACGATGGTAACCGGCGCATGTTCGGCGACTTCTTTAACCAGCGCCATGCCTTTATCGAAGTTACCGTTAATCTGGATGATTTCAGCGCCGTACATCAGGGTTTGCGCCAGCTTGCCCAGGGCGATTTTACCGTCGGGAATTAACACGAAAGCTTTAATTCCGGCACGTGCCGCGTACGCTGCGGCAGCGGCCGAGGTGTTGCCGGTTGAGGCGCAAATGATGGCCTGACTGCCTGCTTCTACGGCTTTGGTAACCGCCATGGTCATGCCGCGATCTTTAAACGAACCGGTCGGGTTCAAGCCTTCAAACTTGACGTAAATATCAACCGACTTGCCGATCAATCGGGGTATATTTTGCAGTTGAATCAACGGCGTATTGCCTTCGTTCAAGCTGATTATACGAGTGGTTTCATTGACGGGCAGACGATCTCTGTAACGTTCAATTAAACCGGTGTAGTGTTTCTGCGTAGACATGTTTTTATTTATCCCAAAGTTTCCAGACGGATGCGGTTGACTTTACCGGTAACGGTTTTTAACGCTTCAATTTCAGCGATAGCCGCGTTCATTTCTTTTTCCAGCGTGATCTGAGTCAGCATGATAATCGGTACCGAAGTTTCATTGTTCAACGGTACTTTCTGACTGATGGCTTCAATGCTTATTTGATGCTCGGCCAGAATCCGGGTCACTTCAGCCAAAACTCCCGGTTTATCTTCTGCATTAAGACGCAAATAATAAGAGGTTCTGAACAGTTCCGGTGACAATACCGGTATGTCGGCCAAGGCATTGGCCTGAAAGGCTAAATGCGGTACGCGGTTTTCAGGGTCGCTGGTTAATGCTCTGACTACATCGATGACATCGGCGACTACCGAGGATGCGGTAGGCTCGGCTCCGGCGCCAGCGCCGTAATAAAGCGTAGGGCCGACTGCATCGCCTTTAACCAAAACAGCATTCATTACACCGTCTACGTTGGCAATAAGACGACGCTCGGGGATCAGCGTCGGATGCACTCTTAATTCGATGCCTTCCGGCGTTTTGCGGGCGATACCCAGATGCTTAATCCGGTAGCCCAGCTGCTCCGCGTACTCGACATCGGTACGGGTAATTTGGGTAATGCCTTCGGTATAAACCTTATCAAACTGCAACGGGATGCCAAAAGCAATGGAAGCCAAAATGGTTAATTTATGACCGGCGTCTATGCCTTCCACATCAAAAGTAGGATCGGCTTCTGCGTAGCCCAGGGCTTGCGCTTCGGCTAATACGTCGGCAAAATCACGGCCTTTATCGCGCATTTCGGTCAGAATGAAATTACCTGTGCCGTTGATGATGCCCGCCAACCACTCGATCTGGTTACCGCTTAAGCCTTCACGGATGGCTTTGATAATGGGAATGCCACCGGCAACAGCGGCTTCAAAGGCGACGATTACGCCTTTTTCGCTGGCTTTGGCGAAAATCTCGTTGCCGTGCAAAGCAATCAGCGACTTGTTGGCGGTTACGACATGCTTGCCGTTTTCTATGGCTTTTAACACCATGTCTTTGACCGGCCCTGCCCCGCCGATCAGTTCCAGAATAATTTCAATTTCGGGATCATTGATGATTTCATAAGGATCGGTCGTTAAGGCGATGCCTTGCGTATCGCAAATACGCTGCTTGCTTAAATCCTTTGCGGAAGCCCGAGTGATAATGATTTCACGGCCTGCCCTGCGGGCAATTTCCGCCGCATTTCGCTTCAACACATTGACGGTGCCGCCACCGACAGTACCTAATCCCAATACACCCACTTTTACCGGTTTCAAATCAAACTCCAGTTAAAAAATATTATCGTTCCATAGCTTTAAACGCAAACGATGAGAACAATGAAAACACACCGCTTAATTAATAAGATCCAGTCTTTTTTCTATACGCTGAATACGATCAATAATTTTATCGAGAGTAACTTGCTGCCTCGCATCAGTTTCATCGCCATGGGCAACTTCATGTTTAACTGAAACTATTGATAACTCAAGACTGGACATACGATGCTTAAGATCAGACATATCATCAGCTATTTGATCAACTCTACCGCGAATATGACGTAAATGTTCTAAAACAATATTTTCTATGTTGTCCGACATTTTAACTCCTAATGGTTTTTTCAAGTTGGCGGAGGTTACAATAAACGCTGATAAAAATCCGTTTAATCCGTATTCTATTAAAACCCAAATCTAACGAACTCGCAGGATTTTATACAACCTTGTCTTTCTTCATCATATTGCGTATGCCGCGAACCGCTTGGCGGGTTCGGTGTTCATTCTCAATCAGACCGAACCTGACATGATCATCGCCATGCTGGCCGAAACCAATACCCGGCGAAACCGCCACTTTGGCCTCTGCCAGCAATTTTTTGGAAAACTCAAGCGAGCCCATGTGTTGATACGCTTCGGGAATACGCGCCCAGACAAACATGGTTGCTTTCGGTTTTTCAACCGGCCATCCTGCTGCCGCTAATCCGTCACACAGTGCGTCGCGTCTTTTTCGGTACATCTCGGCAATTTCAGCAACGCATTCCTGCGGACCTTCAAGGGCTGCAATCGCGGCAATTTGAATCGGCGTAAACGTGCCGTAATCCAGATAAGATTTAATGCGCGCCAACGCAGCAACCAGTTCTTTGTTGCCGCACATGAATCCCACACGCCAGCCCGGCATGTTGTAGCTTTTCGACAGCGAGAAAAACTCTACCGCAATGTCTTTTGCGCCTTCGACTTGAAGAATGGACGGCGCCTTGTAGCCGTCAAAAACGATGTCCGCATAAGCAATATCCTGTACCACCCAGATTTTATGCTCTTTGGCTATAGCGATAATTTTTTCAAAAAAATCCAGTTCCACACACTGACTGGTCGGATTGCCGGGAAAATTAAGAATAAGCATTTTCGGCTTGGGCCATGAATCGATTATGGCTTTTTGCAGCTCTTCAAAGAAATCGCCGCCCGGAACCATAGGCACATGCCTAAGATCGGCACCGGCAATCACTACGCCATAAGGATGTATCGGATAAGCAGGATTAGGCACCAACACGACATCCCCCGGCCCTAAAGTCGCCAAAGCCAAATGCGCCAAACCTTCTTTTGAACCTATGGTAACAATGGCTTCAGTTTCCGGGTCCAAATCGACATCGAAGCGATTTTTATACCAGGTGCAAATGGCTTTTCTTAACCGGGGTATGCCCTTGGAAACTGAATAACGATGCGTATCGGGGCGTTTGGCCGACTCAATCAATTTATTGACGATATGATCAGGCGTGGCCTGATCGGGATTACCCATGCCAAAATCGATAATATCTTCTCCAGCCGCGCGAGCCTTGGCTTTTAAATCGTTAACAATGTTAAAAACGTAGGGAGGTAAACGACTTATTCTATGAAATTGTTCCATTGACAGCTCTTAAAAAAACCGGTGTTTAAGTGAAAGTTAAAAAATGTTGTCCAAATTACTGTTATTAATAAGCTATGTCAAACTGAAACAGTCTTGTAGGCCGGAATAAAACTGCCTCGAGCCCTTCGGCTTCGCTCAGGAAAACCTTGTCGAAGGGCAGTAGCGCAGGGCGGGCGTTTTAGCTATCACTCAAACAGGCTTATTTCGGCCTACGTTGTAATACGCCATGTCAGATGGAAACAGTACTATGGCAGGTTAGTGGGCCAAGCATAAGACTTGCTCCACGCGCATCAGGTCTTCTTGGGTATCGACACCGGCGGCCGGTGTTTTATCGACGATTTCCACCCGGATTGCTTCGCCGTGCCACAGTATTCTGAGCTGTTCCAGGGATTCAACCGACTCAAGCATTGACGCATCCCAGAGGCAGTAACGGTTTAAAAAATCAACCGTATACGCATACATGCCGATATGCCTAAGATAAGGCAGTTTCCCCGAGGGCGCGCCGCCTGACCGGGTGAACGCATCCCTTTCCCAAGGAATCGGCGCGCGGCTAAAATAAAGCGCGTAACCGGCCTTGTTCAAAACCACTTTGACCGCGTTGGGATTGAAAATTTCTTCAGGATCGTTGATTCGGGCAGCCAATGTCGCGATACCCGCCTGCTTTTGACCGGCCAATGCCGTAGCGACATCCCGGATATAGGCCGGAGGAATCAACGGTTCATCGCCTTGCAGGTTAACGATGATTTCATCACCGACCCAGCCGCATAGCCTTGCAACCTCGGCAAGTCTTTCGGTGCCGCTTTGATGATCCGCACGCGTCATGACCGCTTTAATTCCTAAATCCATGACAGCTTGAAAAATCCTGTCATCGTCAGTGGCGACAATGATTTCGTCGGCATCGGCTTCCTTCGCGCGTTCGCAGACATGCGCAATCATCGGCTTGCCGGCAATGTTCAGCAACGGCTTACCCGGCAGTCTTGTCGATCCGTATCTTGCCGGGATGACGACTTTAAAACGCACACTCATTTGTTTAATGCGTCGATTTCGTCGTTGGTTAATTCGCGGGCTTCATCTTCCAACATGACCGGAATATCGTCACGGATAGGAAAAGCGATACGGTCGGCTTTGCAGATAAGTTCCTGCTTGGACTTGTCATAAATCAACGGACTCTTGCATAAAGGACAGGCCAGAATATCAAGCAGTTTTTTATCTATCATGGTTTTCTCTTTAATTATAGTGAAGGGCAAAAGTAATTGATTTTTGCCTTTTAGGCATTTTACAGCATTTTACAGCATTTTTAAGCAGTCTGTTTTATGCGCGTGCCGGTTCATCATCAAGCATCTCGGCAGTTCACCTAACCTGAATCGACAGAGATTATTAACTGTGGTCAAATAAGATCAGCTAAAGGCAGAGTTTTTCTGAGCAACCGAGGATTTCAACATGACTGCGCTATCGTTGTGTTTATATTGCATGACCCAGGCTATCACATTGCTTGTTGCGGCGAACGGCGCACCGGTGCTGATCAACAAAGCACTGGGCAAGCACTGGGCATGGCCGGTGGATAATAAGTTAAAACTACGCGACGGCCGGCGCTTGTTTGGCGACACCAAAACTTGGCGAGGCTTGTGCGCGGCTATTTTCTTTACAACCCTGGTAGCATTTTTAAGCGGAATAGAGCCTTTGACGGGTGTATTATTCGGGGCTTTGACAATGGCCGGAGATTTGCTGGCAAGCTTTATCAAACGCCGAATGGGGCGCTCTGAAAGCAGTCGAGCACGAGGTCTTGACACGGTGCCTGAATCATTGTTACCGATATTACTGTTAAAAGAGCCGCTGGCACTGAGCCTGATTGACATCATCCTGATTGTGGCGCTTTTTTTTCTGATTGAGGAATTGATTTCGCCGGTTCTTTACCGATTGCATATCCGCAAGCGGCCTTATTAACTGATGTTACTCATGTTTAATAGGAAAGTGCGATCCACGAAAAGCACGAAAGGCACGAAAAAACGGATCTGGAGTGGGTGCAATATATAGAGTATGCAATGCATAAAGCACTTTCTGTAACAATGGGCGCACATAAGACGCGGGTACTGAACCACCTAAAAGCAACAGTGGAACGGATCGTACTGTTAAGCATTTTCGTGTTTTTCGTGTCTTTCGTGGACAGTCCATAACATAACAATTATTAGACTAAAAACGTATGCTACGAGTATTAACCTACAACATCCATAAAGGTTTTAATGTGGGCAATCGACGATTTGTGCTGCACCAGATTCGGGATGCATTGATAACCGCCGATGCCGATTTGATGTTCTTGCAGGAAATGCAGGGTGAGCACCTGCGCCATCAGCAAAAAATCGCCGATTGGCCGGTTTTATCCCAGCTTGAGTTTCTCGCTGAGAACATTTGGCCTTTCCACGCCTACGGCAAGAATGCGATTTACAATGCCGGTCATCACGGCAATGCCATCCTGAGCAAACATCCGTTCGAGCGCTGGGAAAATATTAACGTATCACCTTTTCCCTGGGCCAGTCGCAGCCTGTTGCATGGCGTTATCCGATTGCCGGGAAGCAGTCAGGATCTGCATATTGTGTGCATTCATTTCGGATTGATGGGCAAAGAGCGCCGCCTTCAGATTAGTAAATTATCTGCGCGCATCGACAGTCATGTGCCGCATGATGCGCCGCTGATTATCGCCGGTGACTTTAACGACTGGTTGGGACAGGCCGACCGGCTCTTTCATGACCATCTGGGCTTGCAGGAGATTTTTCACGAAACCCATGGACGCTATGCGCGAAGCTTTCCGTCCTGGTTGCCTTTTTTACCGATGGACCGCATTTATTATCGCGGTTTAATCCCGGTATCGTGCGATCGTCTGGCCCACGCACCGTGGCATGCGCTTTCAGACCATGCGCCATTAACAGCCTCGTTTACCTTATGAACAACACACAGTCCAAACTGACCTTGCCCAATCTGCTGACAGGATTTCGCTTTGTGGCAGCACCGGTATTGCTGTGGTTAGCATGGCATGGCTACCCACACACCTTTATGGGGCTGTTAGCGATTACCTTTCTTACCGACTTGCTCGATGGCATGGCGGCCCGGTTGACCGGACAAGTTACCCAGTTTGGCGCTACCCTTGACAGCTGGGCGGATGTCATCATTTATCTGACCATCGCATTGTGTTGCTGGTGGCTATGGCCTGATGTGGTGAGCAGAGAGCTGCTTTATGTCGGTCTGATTGTTGCCAGTTGCCTGCTGCCTGCCCTTGCGGGTATGCTCAAGTTCGGGTGCTTTACCAGCTATCACACCTGGGGAGTCAAAATCGCCGTCGCAGCTATGGGTCTGACCTTGTATGTGCTGTTTCTGGGCGGTCCGGCATGGCCGTTTCGAGTGGCTGCCGTGATGTGCATACTTGCAGCCGTTGAAGAAATCGCAATCACCCTGCTGTTGCCTGAACCTGAATCCAATCTGCGTTCGGTTTGGGATGTATTGAAGCGTTCTGCGCGGGGTGATCGCAAACCATAGCCGCCCCCAAATTCCCACAGACGACTACAATTACCTGCAAGCAATCCGCAAAATCATAATTTGTCATTTAATGTCTACACAATTGCTAAAACAACACCCGCCGCTAGCTAACCCAAAAGAGCCGCAAGAGGCCAAATTAACGCTTGAGCAGGTATTGCTTTGGTTGCAAGAAGACGGGGTGATTTCGGACGCGGACTTTGAAAAGTGCAGGGTATACGGGAAATCGTCTACCAGCCAAGTCAAACACCCGCTCAATATTCTTATCGAATGCGGTGTAACCGACCAAACCCAGCTTGGAAAACCTTTAACGCTTGAGAATTTAACCCAGTGGTTGGCAAAAAAAGTAAATCTGCCCTACTACATTGATCCGCTAAAAATTGACATCCCTTCCGTGACCTTAATTTACAGTCACGCTTATGCTGCAAATTACAATATTCTGCCGATTAAAGTGAGCAAAGATGAAGCCGTCATTGCTACCGCGGAACCTTATATTCGCGCTTGGGAGGCGGACCTTAAAAAAATTCAACCGGGCCAAATAATCCGTGTGTTGGCTAATCCGGATGAAATTAAACGCTATTTGAGTGAGTTTTACGCGTTTGCAAAATCTTTAAAAGGGGCGACAGATAACTCCGCCAATCAGTCAACCAGCACCCTTTATAATTTTGAACAATTGGTTGAACTGGGTCAGATTAGTAATCTTGATGCGGAAAATCAGCACATTGTTAATTTGGTAAACTGGTTAATGCAATATGCGTTTGATCAGCGTGCCAGCGATATTCATATCGAACCTCGCCGTAATCAAGGCAATGTGCGCTTTAGAATCGACGGCATTTTGCATGATGTCTATCAGTTACCCGCAGCCGTTATGAATCCGGTGATGAGTCGGTTAAAAATTCTCGGCAGGATGAACATTGCTGAAAAAAGATTGCCGCAAGACGGTCGCATTAAAACCCATATCTCAGGAAAAAAAGAAATTGAGTTGCGACTTTCCACCATGCCCAGCGCTTTCGGTGAAAAAATGGTCATGCGTGTCTTTGATCCCGAGGTGCTGACACGCGATTATAAACAACTGGGTTTTAACAATCATGAAAAGGCAATCTGGAATAGATTGAATCAACACTCGCACGGCATTATTCTGGTCACAGGGCCTACAGGCTCAGGAAAAACCACCACGCTGTACTCAACCCTGAAACATCTGGCTACCCCCCAAGTAAACCTGTGTACCGTGGAAGATCCGATTGAACAGATCGAACCCAGCTTTAACCAGCTGCAAGTTAAAGCCAATATAGGGCTTACTTTTGCCAGCGGCATTCGTGCCTTAATGCGCCAGGACCCCGATATTATTATGGTCGGCGAAATTCGCGATCTGGAGACAGCGGAAATGGCCATTCAGGCTTCTCTTACCGGGCATTTGGTGTTTTCGACCTTACATACCAATAATGCGCCTTCGGCAGTGGTTCGTTTACTGGATATTGGAGTACCCGCTTACTTGATTCAACTCACTTTATTGGGTGTGATGGCGCAACGTCTGGTGCGCGTTTTATGCACAAACTGTAAAAAGCAGGTCGGCATAGACGATGAACAGTGGTCTCGATTAATCACGCCTTATAAGGCGGCAACTCCCGCCTATATATACGAAGCAGTAGGGTGTAAAGAATGCAGATACACCGGATATTCGGGTAGAATCGGCATTTATGAAATATTCAGTAACTCATCGGCGCTAAAAAAACTAATGGTAAGCGGTTGCGACAGTGCCGTACTGCAAAAACAAGCCATGCTTGAAGGCATGAGACCCTTACGCCTGAGTGCTGCCGAAAAAGTAGCCTCGGGGATAACCAGTGTTGACGAAATGTTAAGAGTCACTCCTGAAAATATTGAGGATTGATGTTGTCCAATCAAACTTCTTTTTGCATTCGCTAACAGCGGTATTCTTGCCGTCATGGATGGCAATGCCTATCGTAGGGCGTGCCGCGCGCGCCGGAAAAGTGCGGAGAAGGCGCGCCCTATTCGACTGCTATGCCTTGCGCATTGCCGCCCTATTTTGGGTTTGGACCATATTGATTGTCGCCGGACGTGCTGTCTTGAACCATAAAGATAAAAAGCACTATACCGCCGATAACCGGAATCAGCGGAATCAACAACCACCAACCGCTACGATCAGTGTCATGAAGCCTTCGAACTGTTACCGCTATGCCGGGAATCAGCACAGCCAATGAGTAAATACCGCTTAACAGGCCGACGCCGGATTCAACATTAAAAGTTCCGCTAAAAAAATCAACAGTCGCAAAAAAGGCGCTGATAAGAATATTAAACAACATAAAGAACCAATACTCTTGTCGACTGGCTCTCCCGTTGAACTCTGCATATTTTTTCAAAACTTCCAGATACCAATTCATGATCTTTTCCTTCCAGTTTGCCCCGTTGAGTTTGTTAGCCGACTGCCGGGGTAATGCAGTCAACTAAAATATTGGCCGACGAAAAGATGTTGCCCCAACCCCGCTACGGTCAGGCGTAGGCCGGAATAAGACCATCCAAGCGCGTAGCGCGAGGTGGCGTTTCCGGCGAATCCGGGTGGTGTTTGCCGGAAACGCCAGTTCTCGCTGTCGCTCAAACCGACTTATTCCGGCCTACAGGACTGATGTGATTTATTCATAATGCGTCCACATTCGCAGTACTTTGATCGTACCTTGATCGTTCATAACCTCATAGACTAATCGATGCTGAATGTTGATTCGCCTCGAATAAGCGCCCGAAAAATCACCAACAAGCTTTTCGTACGGAGGCGGATTTTGATAGGGATTAGTTCCGATGATATTAAGTAAAGCAAGAGTCTTTTCTTTTAAGCCAGCATTAGCCAGTTTTTTTGCATCTTTCTTGGCTTGTGCTGTGTAGACTAACAGCCAACTCACCAATCAAGCTCCTTTTCGCATTCGCTAACGGCTGTTTTCATGCCGTCATGTATGGATTCGCGCATACCTGGAACAGATAACAAATATAAGGTTTCCTGGATTGCAGACCAATCTTCTTCTGCAATAAGAATTGCATTGTTACGTTTGCCTGTAATAACGACAGGTTCATGGGATGTTGCGGCATCATCAATAAGTCGGTAAAGATTCGCCCGTGCCTCACTTGCGCTTAGGGTCTGCATTTTAATGCTCCTGGGTTAGACTGAGACTTTATCGTACGCTATGACGTACTGAAATACAAAAAATATGACAAGGCTCTACTCCCATATGGCATGGATTTCGGTTTTTCCCTGCCGACAACATTATTGGGCGTCAAAATGATGGGCAACGAAAAGATGTTACCCATCCTACCGCGCTTCGGCTACGCTCAAGAGAGCCTTGTCGAAGTATGTGCGCGGTAAGTCCAAGTTAATTGCATTACCACAGCCCAGTTGGCAGCCGTAACATTTGCTTTATCAATATAACCCCCTATAATTACGCCTTGCTTTCAGGTTCCGGAGGGTTTTTCAAACCCAATGGTTAAACGGGAAGTCGGTAAGGTTTACGCCAAATCCGACGCTGCCCCCGCAACGGTATATAAGTAAAAGTTTCATCGAGATGCCACTGTGTTCACGCATGGGAAGGTGATGATTCAGGTTAACGCCACTTATAAGCCCGGAGACCGGCCCGAAAGTTTAATTCGGTACAGCGGAGGGCTGTCAGCGAAAATGACAATGCAGCTCCGCGTCATCTCTCGTTTTCTTTTGTCCTCTGTTGTGTAAAACAACTTTCCATGCGCGGGCGGCGCGGAGGACACACATGCAAAAATTCATCTTCGGCTCATTATTACTCACGGGTTTTAATACCCATTTACATGCGCAGGAAACTCCGAAAAATCTTCCCGATCTGGTTGTTACGGCAACCCGAACAGAGACGGCTAAAAATCAGCTGGCGGCTGCGGCTACAGTCTATACCCGAAAGGATATTGAACGCCTGCAAGCTAAAACTTTACCGGAACTGTTAAGCGGCACGACCGGCATCGACATCACCCAAAATGGCGGCTACGGAAAAACCACCAGTGTGTTCATGCGCGGCACTAATGCCGATCACGTACTGGTGTTGATTGACGGCATTAAAGTCGGCTCTGTTACCATGGGTACGACACCTTTTGAATTTATTCCTATCGATCAGGTTGAGCGGGTGGAAATTATTCGCGGCCCTCAATCAAGCCTTTACGGCTCTGAAGCGATAGGCGGGGTTATCCAGATTTTTACCCGCAAAGGCGGGCGGGAGGATAAGCCCAGCGTCACCCTGGATGCCGGCGGCGGTACCTATGATACTTACCGCGCTTCCGGTACGGTCAGCGGTAAATGGAAAAACAGCTGGTATACCTTGGGTTCGTCGCAGTTCGGTTCTCAGGGTTTTAATGCCCGGCAGCCAACCACGGGGCCGTTCGGCGTTAATCAGCCTGACAAGGACGGTTACCTGAACACGGCACTGAATGCCCGATTAGGTCACCGTTTTGACAACAATGCAGAAGTTGAGGCATCTTTTATGCGGGCTGAGGGGAAAACCGAGTTTGACGGTAACTTCCAAAATAAAACGGAATTTGTCAACCAGGTTGTAGGCACTACAGCCAGTGTGAGCATTGTTGAAAACTGGCGCTCAATACTGCGCTTGGGGCAAAGCCGCGATGATAGCGATAATTTTGCGCCTGATGGTTCTTTCTCCAGCAAGTTTAACAGTACCCGCTGGAACGCCAGTTGGTTGAATGAGCTTGCCTTGTCTGACGATCACCAGTTGGTTATCGGCTCCGACTACCGCCTGGATGAAGTGGACAGCTCAAAAACATTCGCTGAGCGCTCTCGCTATGATGCAGGCATTTTCACCGAATTACACAGCCGCATTCTGGATGACCACTTTATCAACGCGTCGGTACGCGGAGATAAAAACGAGGCCTTCGGCGATCAGGCGACCGGCAATTTCGGCTGGCGTTATAACGGGGACTACGGCATCAGCCCGTTTGCCGGTTTTGGCAATGCGTTTAAAGCGCCGACATTTAACCAGCTTTATTTTCCGGGATTCGGTAATCCCTCGCTGAAAGCCGAACAATCAACCTCTTTCGAAGCGGGACTGGCCGGTGACCATGATTGGCTGCAATGGGAACTTCGCGCTTACCATACCAATATCGACAATTTGATTGTGGCGGTCACAAACCCGATAACCTTTCAATCCAGCGCGGAAAACGTCGGCAAAGCGCAAATTGACGGTATCGAAGCTGAAATCGGCACACAGTTGATGGGCTGGAACAGCAAGTTGAACATGAACCTGTTAAGCCCTAAAAACCGGGAGTCGAATTTGCGACTGCCGCGCCGTGCGGAAAAAACCTTATCCTATGATTTATCACGCTCATTCGGACAGTTTGATCTGGGCGCTAATGTGCTGGCTCAAGCCGACCGTTTTGACGATACGCTGAACAAAACCAAGGTTGCCGGTTACGTCACCGTTGATTTGCGCTCGGCTTATCATTTAAGTAAAAACTGGACGTTGAGCGCAAAGCTGAACAACCTGCTGGACAAACAGTATCAAACAATCAATACCTACAATACCGCAGACCGGAATTTCTTTGTTTCAATCCACTATAACAACTAACTTTTTGGAGACAATATCATGAACATAAAACTTGCTCTCGTAGGAGGGGCTTTAGCCCCGAAAATCGCGGCTAAAGCCGCTCCTACCAAGTATTTACCTATCCCGCTGATCGCGCTGATGGTGCTGACGCGTTTTCATCACTTCGGCGACGTATTGCATCTGCCCGATGCAACGCTTGCGGTTTTTTTCTTTGCCGGTTTTTACCCTAAAAAGGCCTTGTTCATCTTCTTGGCTGTCATGGCGGGATTGATCGACACCATCGCCATCGCAAACGGCACCAGCAGCTGGTGTGTATCGCCCGCTTACGTTTTCCTGATTCCTACCTATGCGGTGATGTGGTTTGCAGGTCGCTACTGCTCGGCATTTAAATCGCTGAAAATGACTGAACTGGCAATACAGTTTGGTCTCCTGATACTGGCGGCATCGGCTGCATTCGCCATTTCAAACGGCAGCTTCTATTTGTTTTCAGGTCGTTATGCGGATTTATCCTGGGGACAATATTTTGCACGGGTAGCCCAGTATTACCTGCCTTATGTTGGTTATACCTTGGGTTATGCGGTTGCAGGTTTATCCATCGTTAAACTATTCAATGCACTGCCTGACACGCGACCCAACTATGAAGAACTTGACAGAAGAAGTTGATTTTTATCGTGAAGACGGCTGGGTGGTTTACACAGCCGAATACCACTTGAAACGCGGCTATTGCTGTCATTCAGGGTGTCGTCATTGCCCTTACGGCTATGATAATGATACACAACAAAAGCCCGAGGCCGCCAATGGATAGACAAATGACAATAGCAACAATCGGCTCAAGCGTTATCAATCGTGAGACGGTTGAGAATCTGGATGGCACAATCACTGAATATACGTACTTCGAGCCTACCGAAGAAAAAATGAAAGAGCTGTCGCAAGACCTGTTCTCGAAGAACTGGAACAAGATTGTCGTTGGCCCCTGTGTTGAAGGCGCCGTCTTTGAAGTACGTTTTGCTAAAGAGCCAAAACTTTCTTATCTTGACGGCTATTTGACCGTTGACCTGGGTCATTGGCATTTTCATCTTTGCATTGGACCGCACAAGAATTGCCCCTCTGAAGAACTGAGAAAAAATCGTCCTGTTGCCCAGTGCGGCTTTTTCGAAATGCGTGGCGGCAAATGCGGCGGCGGACGCAGTTGGGGATTGCGACTGTGGAACGGCTTTGGCGACCAATTGACCACAGTCTTTTTGCCTTCGCCGTATTTATCTGATGAGCAGCAGGTATTGCCTGAACCGCAATGGGAACGCCTGGATCTTTATTACAGTTTGCGTGAAAAGTATTTGAGTGAACCAAAGCCGGAAAACTTTAAACCTGAAAACGCGCCCGATATTAATCCGTTTTTGGATGGGCACGGATAAAAGCTATTTAACACTATTTGAACGGAGGTACTTGCAAAACCTGCTCTTCGACATGCTCAGAAGCCCAAAAAACGCTGTAAGGCGGATTCGCCCTTAGGCAATCCGCCACGAACGGAGCCTTGAATCCGCCCCCTATTCGGGCTTTTCCAAGCGGCGATTTTTGTCTGATTATCTTTGATATTGTGTGTGATTGGCGGTTTGCTACGCGAAACCGCCCTACAGCTATTAACCCGCTTCCTGCTCGCTTTCTTTCGGACGATCAACCGACCACAGTTTCTCAAGCTGATAAAACCCACGCGCCTGAGCGTTCATCGCATGAACAATCACATCGCCCAAATCCAGCAACACCCAGTCCGAACCCAAATCACCTTCCATGCCTAAAGGTTTAACGCCGTTTTCTTTTAGCTTTTCCGATACGTACTCACATAAAGATTTCAGGTGACGATCCGAAGTACCGGTGACTACCACCATATAATCAGTGAAACTGGTTTTGCCCCGAACATCGAGCGTCGTTATGTTTTGCCCTTTGCGTTCATCCAAAACATCCTGGACAATTTTCAATATTTGTTCTGCTTGCATTCAAATTCCTAGTGTAAATAATGAGATCAATGTGTCTCGTAAAGCTTGTGTTGCTTGATGTATTCTATGACAGCATCGGGTAATAAAAAACCCGGATTTTGTTTATCTGCAATCATGTCCCTGATAGCCGTTGCCGAAATATCCAGTTGGGTGACTTGCTGGAAACATAATTTTCCTGCAATAGCTTGCGCCAATTCCTTTACTCCAGCCAATCTGGCTTTAAAAAAGTCATCGAGTTGCTGTGTTTCAAAGCCCGGCCGGGTCATCACCACAATATGCGCATAGTCGAATAACCGCCGCCATTGATGCCAGCCGGTTAAATGTTTGAACGCGTCAGTGCCGATAAACAACAATAAAGGTTCGGTTGGAAACTCCTGCCTTAAAGACTCCAATGTGTCGACCATATACGACGGCGCTTGACGCAAATCGTATCTGTCCAGCTCCCTGGTATCGATCTTTAACCCCGGCTGGTTTTTTATCGCCAGCTCCAACATCTGCAAGCGCATCTCTGCTGTTACGGCGGGCTGTTCGCGATGCGGTGGATTAGCGCAAGGGATCAACCGGACTTCATCCAGTCCGAAGATGTCCTTAACTTCAAGCGCCGAACGTAAATGCCCATAGTGAACCGGGTCGAAAGTGCCGCCGAAGATACCGATCATTTATTGCCGGATATGGCCGTCACCCAGAACGATGTATTTCAACGAGGTCAGCCCCTTTAAACCCACCGGACCACGGGCATGCAGCTTGTCGGTGCTGATGCCGATTTCAGCGCCCAGCCCGTATTCAAAGCCGTCGGCAAAGCGGGTCGAGGCATTCACCATCACCGAGCTGGAATCGACTTCCCGCAAAAAGCGGCGGGCTAGAGTGTAATCTTCGGTCACTATGGCTTCGGTATGCCCTGAGCTGTGTTGATTGATGTGCTCCATCGCTTGATCGATGCCGTCAACTATCCTGATCGATAAAATCGGCGCCAGATATTCGGTGTTCCAATCTTCCTCTGTCGCTCTGATGCAGTTTGGAATCAGGGAACAGGTTTTAAGGCAGCCGCGTAATTCAACGCCTTTTTCGCTGTATTTTTCAGCCAGCAACGGCAATACTTTTGCGGCAATACTTTCGGCAACCAGCAAGGTTTCCATCGCATTGCAAACGCCGTAGCGATGGGTTTTGGCGTTGACGGCAATCCTGATCGCCTTGTCTATATCGGCCTTGTCATCGATATAAACATGGCAAATGCCGTCCAGATGCTTGATCACAGGAATCGTTGCGTCTTTGGAAATACGCTCGATCAAGCCTTTGCCGCCGCGCGGTACGATCACATCGACGTATTGATCCATCGTGATTAATTCGCCTACAGCCGCGCGGTCCGCCGTCGCCACGATTTGCACGGCTTCCACCGGCAAACCTGCGGCTTCCAACCCTTGAGAAATACACGCTGCAATCGCCTGATTGGAATGGATGGCTTCCGAGCCGCCTCTTAAAATGCAGGCGTTACCGGATTTAAGACATAAGGCCGCCGCATCGACGGTTACATTGGGGCGGGATTCGTAAATAATGCCGATTACGCCCAAAGGCACGCGCATTTGACCGACCTGTATGCCGCTGGGCCGGTAGCTTAATTCGCTGATTTCACCGACCGGATCGGGTAACGCGGCTACCTGTTTTAAACCTTCAACCATTGCCTGAATGCCGGATGACTTTAATTCCAGCCTGTCCAGCAAGGCTGCATCCAGGTCATTTTTCCTTCCGGCATCCAAATCCTTTCGGTTTTCCGCAATCAACAACTCATGACTGGTTTCAATGGCTTCGGCGATTTTCAGCAGAGCCAGGTTTTTTTTGCCCGACTCGGTACGGCTAATTTCCCGCCCCGCTTTCCTGGCCTGCTGACCAAGCGTTTTCATGTATTCTTTAATATCCACTGTATGCTCAATTAACGGGATGAATGTTGCTGACAATTATACCGTTTAATCCGGTTTTTAGACAGCCTTACAGTCTTTAAGCGTAACAACTATCGGATATTAAAGCGTTTTATGAGGAAGCTTAACTATAAAAATAAGTTGCGGATTAATTGGCTGTATTTCCAGCAATGTGACTATTTAAGAAACGGCAAAATACTGAACAAAAAAAGGGCGGATTACTCCGCCCTTTTCGTTAAAACATTGAAACTATTTGTTGCCTGCTTTAATGTGCTCTACAGCGGCTTCAGCATGTTTGGTGGCCACGTCAGCATGATCCAAATTACCGTGATCGATGGCTTCTTGCAGTTCCTTAGCGGCAGCTTCTAAATGACCTTTCGGTATGCTCTTGGCTACTATGGCGCCAGCCAGCGCATGCTCCATTGCTAACTTTGCGTGCTCGACCAAAGCTTCAGATTTACCGGCTTTACCCTCAGCCACCGCCGCATTGGCGTGTTCCAGCGCCGCCATTGCATGTTCTTCGGCGAAAACCGCAGTGCTTAGAAATGTACCTAGTAATAACAATAAACCTGCAAATGCAAATATTGATTTTTTCATGATTTTTTCCTCATTAAAGTGTAGGTGATAATCTTTCTAAAAAAGAAACCAAACGACAAAAGCATGGAAGCCCAAACCTCTTGTCAATTCCATGCCAAACCAGTTCAACCTAAAAATTCAGTTGTGTGTTTAAAGCAATTACAGGATAGGTGAGGCTAATTATTTATACAATTAGTAGAATTACCTAATGTTACACAATACCTAAAGCTTTGATAATGTAAGGCGTTCAACTCAATAACGGGTTCATTCAATAGGTAATAAGACTTATTGAGCGAGGAAATTGAACTTTTGATCCTGCAAGCGCTTATTTTTTTAGGTTCAGATACGTTCCTCAGTAACTATCAACAAAGTAGAAACAATCTATTAATTTACAGTCGTATTGTGAGCATACGGTTACATACGTATAATCTTTAGGCATTGGAAAATAAACTACCACGACTGATTTATAGAGATATCCTCAGGAATATAGGCGCTTATTTCTTACGTATTTTATTTCGACCGTTTTTGCAAGTCTTGCTATTTTTTAGCATTATGCCATGAGATCAAAGCTTAATAGCTTATCTCCAATAGTTTCATATACCTCCTCGTAGTGTGAAAGTTCAGAACTATCCAGTGTCTGTACACCTTTCCTCCCTTTGCCTTTGGCACTGGGAGGTTTTTTTTGCCTATACTACTATATGGATGTAGGTAAGGGACGAAAACGGAAGCTTCGCCTTGGCACACCGCTACGCCGCTCCTGCATTGCTACCTCCTGCATGATCCACATGGATGCGGTGAAAGCTTCCGCTCCTGCTCACGCCCCTTACTTACATCCGTGTAGGCAATGCAGATATTGCATAACGCATGGATGGCCTGTAGTGGAGCAACGCAGGAGCAGTTACCGAGGAGCAAATATCTGTCCATACAAGTTGTAAAGCGCCTACTCTTGGTGATCCGATAATCCCGCGACCCAATCCTGGATTCTTTCAGTAGCCTTGTGCGCTAAATCAATAAAACCAATTATTGCGCCAGCCGCATCCGGCGTTTTAGTGGGCTGTTGTAGATAAAATTCCTGCGTACCGATCTTCTGTTTATTATTATCAGAATAAGCTTCTACAGAGAAACGCAACACCACACGAGCTCGGTCAGGCGCATCAAATTGCTGTTCAAAATCCTGCAGCCGGATTATCAATGCGTAATCTCGAGCCTTGCCGCTGAAATTCAACAACTGCTCAAACATCTCGGGCGGTGAGGCAATCCAGCGATCCAAACCGTAGAACCTGACTTGAGAGGGTGAGGAATAAAGCAATCGATAGCGGATACGGTTATCCCAAAGCCAGGTCGGCGCATTGACGCTAACCGATGCTTTGCCCTGATGAGTCACTGTTGGCGCAGATACGCCAAAATCATGCAACACCGGCGGCTGTTTGGCAGTAACGCTGCAACCTGCGTTTAAAAAAACTAACCAGCCGATTAATAAGTATCTCATTGCTGTTCCTTATAGCCGGGCTCACCCGGTCCTACATCTTGTTGAGTTGGCCCCAGTAGCAATTCCTGCGGATTGTTTTCCAGCATCGTGGCGACTCTTTTTACCTGTTGCGTTGTCGACTGTAACTCAGTCAGCAGCTTGTTAACTTTCGGTAACGTCGTCTTCGCCAAAACATCGCCGGTGTTTTTTCCGCTATCGACAAGTCCACCCGCTTTCAAGCTGAGATTTTGCACTTCCCTGGTTAAGCTCTGTAACTCGTTAGTCAGCGCATCAATATTTGTCAGGGTTTTTCGGGCGTCCGTAGTCAACGCAGGGATACCGGCGAGCGCCTTATCAACGCTTTTTTGCAACTCGGAAAGTTTGTCGGTTAATGTTTTCAGGTTGCTTAAAATGCCGCCGATATTCTTTTCATTTTCATCATTTAATAACGAACTAAGCCGTTGCATTAAATGATCGGCTTTATGCAAAAGTTCTTCTCCTGTATCCATCAGTTTGTCAGTTATTGATGGCACCAGAGGAATACGAGACATGGGATTATCCCCCGGCAACAATTCTTCGGAGATAGTACCGGAATCTTCCAGCTGAATCTGGGTTAAGCCGGTTACGCCTTTTAAGCGCAAGGTTGCGTAAACCCCTTTACTCAGCACGATGTTCTTATCGATCTCAACCGGAACAAGAATGGTGCCGGAATCTAAAGGATCGAATTGAATTTTAAGCACTTTCCCCACCGCTATGCCCCGGTAAAAAACCGTAGATTCAGGATTAAGGCCCGACACCGATTTCCTGGTTGAGATAACGTAGAGATTGCGCTCTTTATTCATGGTGCCGATCCAGAAAACAATCGCCGTCGATGCCGTCACCAAAGCAATCAAAAACAGCCCGGTAATCAGTGCATGGTTTTCTCTACCCATGAGTAGTCTCCTGAACCGCGCCCGCTCCCGGCGGGCTTGCGGCATACACACCATCCCTGGCGATATACTGAAATACCCGTTCAGCGCGTCTATTGTGAAAAAAATCAGCAACAAAAGGATGCTTGCAGTCTAAAACAGCAGCCAGCGTTCCAAAAGCAACCATTTTGTTATCCGCCAGCACTGCAACCTTGGTACATAAATCTCTCAATACGTCCAAATCATGGGTCACCATGACTACCGTAAAATGAAGATCCTTATGCAGTTCGGATAACAGGGTGACAAAATCCTCGCTGGAAATTGGATCAAGACCTGAGGTCGGCTCGTCAAGCAATAACAGCCCCGGTTCCAGAACCAAGGTACGGGCGAGCGCTACCCGCTTGATCATGCCGCCCGACAAAGCAGCCGGCTTTAACCAGGCATCACTGGTAGCTAATCCGACCGTTGTCAGTTTCATAAACACGATGCGCGCAATCAATTCTTCATCATGGAAACCCAGCTCCCGCAGTGGAAAGGCAATATTATCAAAAACATTTAAAACGCTAAATAACGCGCCTTTTTGAAACAGCACGCCGCAATTGTTACGCAGCCGCTGGTCGTGATCAGAATTAACATTTTTCAAAGACTGTCCCATCACGAAAATCTCGCCCTGGCTGGGCGTTTGCAGACCAATGATTTCGCGCAGCAAAGTCGTCTTGCCGCAACCTGATGCGCCTACCAACCCCAAAATCTCGCCACGTTCCAAACAAAGATTAATATCCTTATGAACAATCTTGTCGGTACCCTTTTTGGGATCGCCAAAGCTAGTCCAAACATGCTCCAGTCGTATTGCGTAGGGATCGCTCATGGCATCCCCACATTCATAAACAGAATGGCGAATACCGCATCGACCATAATCACCACGGTAATGGCCGCCACCACGGAGTTAGTGGTTTCATTGCCCAGACTTTCGGTATTCGGCTTAATCCTAAAACCAAAGTGACAGGCAATCAGCGCAATCATCAAGCCGAAAACCGCGCTTTTCCCCAAACCGATAAAAACGTTAGTCAACGGCACCACATCAGGCAGTTTAAGGAAAAATTGCTGGTAACTGATGTCCAGCGTATTTTGCGCCGAAACCATCCCCCCTATCAGCGCCAGCGAGCTGGTCCATACGCCTATCAGAGGCAAGACGACGGTCAACGCCATCACCTTGGGCAGAATCAGGCGCAAGGAATGGGATATTCCCATCGCAGAGAGTGCATCGAGTTCCTCCGTCACCCGCATGATGCCGATTTGCGCCGTCATTGCCGAACCTGAGCGACCCGCAACCAGAATAGCCGCCAACAAAGGTCCTAACTCGCGTATGACGCTCAAGCCCAGAATATCGATGATGTAAATCTCCGCCCCGAAAATTTTCAATTGCAACGCCGACAAATAACTGAGCACGATGCCGATCAAAAAGCCTACCAGCGCCGTGATGCCTAAAGCCCGAACTCCTGATTCATAAATCGTAATGGAAATTTCCGACCAGGGAATATCGCCCGGATGCAGCAACAGATAGCCTATATCCAAAACCAGCTGGCCCAATAAAGTCACCAGTTGCAGCAATTGTCCCCAAAAACTGGCGAACAGTTGATAGCCGTATTTAATAATCAGGCTTGAATTGGAACTGACCGGTTCGGACTCAGGAATTTCCTGGGTTTGCCAGCGCTCGAATAAACGCTGATGTTCAGGCTTCATCTGCAACGCAACCGGTATCGTTTTCCCCCAGGCTTTCCAGAGAACCAAAGCGCTGGCGCTGTCGAGCACCTCAATCGAACTTAAATCCCACTGAATGTTTTTATTAGCTGCGTACGAGCTGATTTTCCGGTTCAGTTCGGTTGCTGTTACCAGGCGGCGAAGATTCCAGCTGCCTGTCAGTTTGACGCAAAGCTTCCCGTCGTTCTGTTCAACGGCTTCCAGTGCAGGCGGTATATCCTGATTGGTTGAGGTGTCAGTCATTGGGATAATTGCATTGTTTTCACCTTGGAGGCTGACGTCATTAACATTCCAGCCAATCTATCTCAGCATCCGAAAAACCGGCAATTTTGCGCAATTCCCTGTTAAACGGTCCTTTAGGCTTACCGCCCGCATAGTATTGATCGATTAATTCCCGGTATTTGGCTTCGGCTTCAAAGCCGCGTTGTTGACAAACAAACTTAAACCAGTAAGACCCCAGCTCTACATGCCCTACTTCGTCGGTCAAAATGCGCGTTAAAATTGCCACGCTTGCATCATCGCCCAGTACCCTGAATTTTTCAATAAGCGCAGGCGTTACATCCAATCCCCGCGCTTCCATACAGCGGGGAACCATCGCCAATCTGCCCGGCAAATCATCGGCAGTATCTTTGGCATGGTCCCATAAGCCGCTGTGCACGGGTAAATCGCCGTAATCAACCTGCATAGCCAGTAAATGCGTCCTGATTAATGCAAAATGCTGAGCTTCTTCATCGGCAACACGCAGCCAATCCTGATAAAATTGCTCGGGCATGCCGCGAAAACGATACAAAATATCCCAGGCCAGATAAATGGCGACGAATTCAACATGGGCAATAGCATGAAAAAAAGCTGCTACACCGCCAGGCGTGGTCAATTTTCGCCGGGGCATCAGGCGGGGAGCCAATAACTCCGGCCTCTCGGGAAACGTTACCCGCTCTATCGGCAATACAGGCCGGTCCGAGCTAAACGTTAATCCCCCGGTAATGCAAGTTTGCCAAGCCTGATGCGTTAGCGCCAACTTTTCATCGACATTGGCCTGACAAAAAAACGTCTCGGCAAATTCAAATAAATTTTTCATTACTCATTATTGTAAAGCTATGGTCAAGATTTTAGATTTCACGTCGCTGTTTCTCTATTGCCTGTTCATTTACTGGCTTTCCGACCAACCTACCCTGCCGGTTCCGAGTTTGTTTTCCCAGCAGGATAAAATTCTCCATGCCGGAGCCTATTTTATAATGGGTGTATTGGCATGGCGCAGTTTTAGATACCTGCTCAATGGATCTATTATACTTGCTTTGCTCAGCATTACCTTTTGCAGTTTATACGGCATATCCGACGAATGGCATCAGTCTTTTGTCGATGGTCGCTTTTCTGACCTTACCGATTGGATTGCCGATACCAGCGGTGCGGGGTTGGCGGTATTTTTGCTGTATAAGTTGCGTTGGTAAACAATCCATCATCAAAATCAGTCGGCTATTTTCAGGTTATATTTCCGCACCCGATAGCGTAGCGTTTCGCGGGTAGCCCCCAGCGCCCTGGCTGCTGCGGTCAGATTGTTATCCGCCCGTTCCAGAGCGGTCTTGATAATAAAGCAATCCATATCGTCCAGCGCCATGCTGCCATCCAAGGGCAACCAAATGCCTAGGTCGGTTTGTAACGCCTCTACGGAAGGCTGTCCCGGCAATTGCAGCCATTGTCCGGGGAATGTCGGCCCGTCGGAGAATAATACGCAGCGTTCAATGACGTTACGCAATTCCCTGACATTGCCCGGCCAATAATGAGCTTTCAGCTTGTTCCACACCGCATCGGGGATGTCTTTAACCTGTCGCCCTGCTTTAGCGTTGTATTCGGCAACGAATAACGGCACCAGCTCGTCCAGGTCTTCTACCGCCTCGCGTAGCGGCGGCAAAATCAACTTGAACACGCTTAAGCGATGATATAAATCGGCACGAAAGCTGCCGTCCTGCGCCATTTTTTCCAGATCGCGGTTACTGGCGGCAACTATCTGCACATCGACCTGAGTTTCTTTTTCTCCACCCAATCGCCGGACTTTGTGGTCTTCAATCACTTTAAGCAATTTTGCCTGCAAATCCAGCGGCATTTCACCGATTTCGTCCATGAACAAGGTGCCGCCATCGGCCTGTTCGAGCAGGCCGCGATGTCGTCCTGCCGCGCCGGTAAATGCGCCGGGTTCATGACCGAATAATTCCGATTCCAGCAATTCCCGCGGCAATGCCGCGCAGTTCACTTCAATCATCGGCTGCTGGGCGCGGGAACCGCCATAATGCAATATGCGCGCCGCCAAGCCTTTGCCGGTGCCGCTCTCGCCGCCGATAATCAGGGCGCTGAACGGCACTTGCGTCAATTTTGCCAATAACTGTCGTATGCCCTGCGCTTGCTGACTATGGCCGACATAAGCATCCGGCGAATAACGCCGGTGCCGGTGCTTGGTTTGATCGGCAACCCGCCGCTGAATGGATGCGCTACGTGCGGCGCTGGCGACCAGCAGATCAAGGCGTTCAAGATCGCAGGGTTTTTCCAGGAAATCATAAGCGCCCAACCGTAATGCCCTGACCGAATCCGGCACATTGCCGTAGCCGGTTAAAAACAGCCATTCGGCATAGGCTACAGGCATTGCTTTACCTCCTCCATCCTTGGAGTCGTCGGTATAACTAATATCTTTCTTGATCTTTTCCATGAAATCCAGTGCATTGCCATCCGGCAAATTCATATCGGAAAGAATCAGTAACGGCTCTACTTTCTTCTTCAGCAATAATTCCCTGGCCTCACTCAGATTGGTAGCCAGCGCCACTTCCCAACCGGACTGTCGATAATGACGGGACAACTCCGAGCCCAGCAACTTTTCATCTTCAATGATGAGCAACGTTTCTATCATAATTTATCTCTAACAATGCAGTCGTTGGGCAGCAATATGGATACACATGCACCATGAGTCGGTTGATTGGTGAGGCTGATCGTGCCACCCACGTCTTTTACAAAGCGCTGCACCATAGCCAGTCCCAGGCCGGTGCCGCGTTGGCGGCTGGTGCGAAATGGGAGGATGCCATGCTCCAGCATATCCTGGGAAAAGCCGATGCCGTTATCCTGCACGTCGATGCGTAATCCCTGTTTGTCAGTTCGAGCCTTGATACGGATAGTACCGGGATTGCCTTCAAGCGCATCGGCCGCATTCAGTATCAGATTCAACAAAGCTTGCCGTACCCCGCTCTCAGGCAGATGCACCGGCAACGCACAGGGAGCCTCTATTTCCAGACGTATGGATTCGGCAATCTGGTAACGGGTCAGCGCCACCAAGTCCCGAATCAACGTCCTCACATCAAAAGCGGTAGCCACTTCCGGCGAATGACGACTTTGATCGAGCATGTCGTTAAGCAATCTCGCCATCCGTTTCAGTTCGGCATTAATCAAATCCAGCCTTTCCAGCTGGTCTATATCATCAATTTCACGGCGTAAATTGTTAAATGCCATTTGAATTCCGGCGAGCGGGTTACGTATCTCATGCGCTAATTCCGCTGCCACTTCACCTATTGCCGCCAGCCGGTCGGTTTTCGCCAAACTGTATTGCTGTTCCAGTAAGGCTTGCGTGGCTAACCTGACTTCATGTTGCAACGATTGGGCATGTAAGCGGTTGGCATCTTCGAGTTCCGCAAGGTGTTTGACCATCTCGTTATAGCTGTTGAACACCGGCAATAGCAGCGGATCAAGATGATCAGTGGTGATCGGGGTGAAATTCTCTTCGGTCAACCGTTGCAGCAGTTCCCTCAAATCATTAAGCGGATGCAGAATTCTGAAGCGTAAAAATAATGCCGCTACAAACAATATCGCCGTGAATATAGCCAGAGCCATATACAATTCGGTTTGGGTATTCCGGCTGATATCCTCCAGCGATTCTTCACGCTGCAATGCCTCGTTATCCAGCGTTTCGCTCATCAATTTAAGAGCCGTTAACAATCGATTGTGTTTTTCTTCTTTTTTTAGTGCGGATAAATCGGCCAACATATTTCTGACCGTTTCCAGGCTCGTTCTGGTTTCCGGTGACAAATAGCGTTTATCGGTCATTAAAACATCCATGTCATTCAGCGTCTTGGTTAGCGCCTCGGGATGAGTATCGTGCACTGTTTCGGTCAGATATTCAATCAGCGATTGCTGTAGGCCTACCGATACATTCTGGATGCGATGCGAATAGTTAACATAAGAAAAAACCGTTTCAAAATGATGTACATTTCGCCAGATCATGCCGCCGAGTATGGCGAGAGCCAGCAACAATAAACCCAGAAAAGCCAAGCCGCGCAGCTGGGCAGGACGGTAAAAAATCGGTTTCATTTAAAATTCATATAGGTAACTTCAAGATGTTGGAAAGTTTACTATTTCCAAATTCTGCCGGGCGGAGATTTTATGCTCTAATCCTACCATCTTCCGGATCGATCAGCTAAGTCCATATCGTGCAAAATCGGCTTTGGAACAAAGAGTTGCTAACACGCCCCTCTCTTGACGGTATTCAATTCAAAAAATGGGTTGTTTTTTACATTGCCGCTGATTTTAATTTTTGTCATATAGCTTGAGGACCAACTCATAAAACCATACCGGACGAAACAACACGACGTAAATTAACAATATCGGGGTGATGGGAATGGGACTGATCTCAAGAATTGAGAGAATCGCAAGGGCAAGAATACAGAGAATACGCATGAGTTATTTCCGTGTTCGATGATTTTAAATTAAATTAGAGTGAATGGAACATTGTAGATGAATTGGCTGTTAACGAATCCTTTAAATACGATGAGTGCTGTACCACAAACACTTGCTCTTGCCGGCTCTTGATCCGGCTACCGACTTGGATGGTGCCTTATCGTTGCAAATCTTCCGGCTTGAAATGCCTTCTCTTATGGAAGATGCCGTGAATGTAAATGGTGTCGCCGATCAATTCATACATGATACGGTAAGAGTACATGGCAATTTCCCGCACGCTCTGTTCGCCGATTTCGGACACCACTTTTCCAAGCCGCGGCAGGCTCATCAGGATTCCTACCTTGTTGGTAATGTCCTGAATCACGCGGGTGGCATAGTGTTTGGAGTCATGGGCAATGTACTGATGAATCAGGCGCAGGTCTTCAGATGCGGGTTTTGACCAGATAATCACCACTGTTCAATTTCGCGCTTCAGGTCTTCGTGGTTGATCACTTCGTTTTGTTTGATGGCCTCGCGACTCTTGCGCAGTTTGTCTATGACGTAGAGTTGGTACATGATCTCATCAATGTCGGCGTTGTCGGGCAGACGTTGGAGAGACTCCAGGGCTTCCTGTTTGAGTGTTTGCTCGTGCATGACGGATTCCTCTCGGTTGCAATGGGTTGGTTTGATCTTTCTACGCACCGCTTATTTCGGGTGTAGCACGGCGCTTTGATAACCGTTAAGCGAATATATAGTATTCCATATGGTTTTGGCAGAATTTACTCATCAATCCATTCATAAATCTCTGTTAAAGCAGCATCACACTGACAGCAGCTTGTACCGCAAGAAGCACTCAAAGGCAGTTTACGCACCTTACCTTTGCTGATCCATTTGTCCAGCATACCCCGCAGGGCATCGGCATCCATGCCGAAGTGAATGATTAAATCAGCCAGGGCAACCCGGTGCTGTTGTCTTAAATAGGCTCTCAAATCAGACAGGATCACTTAAAGACTCCCTGTTTTGTTTTACGGCTGTTGCATCGGCATTTTTGCCGAGTAACCACAGTCCGAACAATACGGCCAAAAACGCAAAGATTAATCCGGTTATCCAAACCAAAGAATAGTCGGGATGGCGGTTATAGGTCATTGCCTGATAAAAAACAGTTGCGGTCATGTAGGCAATGCCGGTCGTCCAGAACACCACAAACAATGTCCAGTTCATGTTGGTTTCCCGGTAGATTGCAGCGGTTGCCGCGACGCATGGCGCATACAGCAAAATAAATAACAAATAGGCGAAAGCTCCGGCTTTGCCGTCAAAACTTTGCTGCATGGAGGCAAAGGTACCGGCATTGACTTCCTGCTCGCTGGCTGCTGCGTCCATATCATCGACAGTGCCGACATTCAGGCCCAATGGGTCTAACAAATTGTCTGCAACGTCTTGCAGGTTTTTAGGTACGGTTAAACAGGCGTCAATTAAAGCCTGTTCAAGATTGAACGGCGCTTTATCGACGCTTGAGTCTGTCGTTGCCAGCTGGCTGTATAAGGCGTCCAGTGTGCCGACCACCGCTTCTTTGGCTAGAATGCCGGTAAAAATACCTACCGTTGCAGGCCAGTTGTCTTTTTCTATGCCCATGGGTTTAAACGCCGGTGTCAGGCTGCGCCCGATCTCGCTTAACACCGATTTGTTGCTGTTTTCCCGGCCGAATGAGCCGTCTGTACCCAGTGCATTAAGAAAGTTCAGCACTAACACCATCGGTACGATAACTTTACCTGCATTGAACAAAAACGACTTGAGCCTATCCCAGGTTCTGATAAAAACGCCGCGCACTGTCGGCATGTGGTAGGCGGGCAATTCCATAATAAAGGGGGCCGATTCGCCTTTAAACAGGGTATGGCGCATGATCAAGCCGGTCAGTACCGCGACGGCAATGCCCAACAAATACAAGCCGAACACCAGATTCTGGCCGCCGACCGGAAAAAATGCGGCGGCAAATAAGGCGTAAACCGGCAATCTTGCGCCGCAGGACATAAACGGGTTCATCAGGTTGGTTAATATCCTGTCGCGCTGGCTTTCCAGCGTACGCGTTGCCATAATCGCCGGGACATTGCAGCCGAAACCGACGATCATCGGCACGAAGGATTTCCCGGGCAAACCGATCATACGCATGAATCTGTCCATCACGAAAGCCGCCCTGGACATGTATCCGGAGTCTTCCAGCGCCGACAGGAACATAAACAGAAAGCCGACAATGGGGATAAAGGTGGCGACGACCTGAATGCCGCCGCCTACGCCATTAGTGATTAATACAATCAGCCATTGCGGCCAATTCAGGTCAGTAAGCACCAAACTTAGGCCGTCGATCAATAAAGCGCCCACGGATTGATCGAAAAAATCGACGAAGGCGCTACCGATATTGATGGTAAACATAAACATCGCGTACATGACTAACAGGAAAATCGGAATGCCCAAAAAGCGATTCAAGACGATGTTGTCGATTTTATCGGTCGTATGGCGACCCACTTCGGTTAGTTTGCAGACGGCGCCATTGGTTAATTCGTTGACGAATCCATAGCGGGCATCTGCCGCAAGAATGTCTATTTCATCATCCGTTTCCGCTTCTACCCGGCGCTGTAATTGGGCAGCTGTCTGTAGGGGCGAATTAATTCGCCCTTGGGCGACTGAAGTCTCTCCTACAAATTGTTTGGCCAGCGTATCGTCTTCAAGCAAGCGAACGGCCAGCCAGCGCAGGTCGCAATGATGTTGTTGTGCGGTCTCAAGCAATAACGGTGAAATGTCATTAATGGCTTGCTCCAGCGCGGGGATATAGCTGATTTTTACTGAAGGTATCGGCTTGGCGATAGCGGCACTGTTAATTGCGGCCTTTAATGCGCCGAGACCGCCCTTGACTGAGGCGGTAATCGGGATAACCGGACAGCCTAAAAACCGCTCAAGAAAATCAACATCAATTTTAATGCCGCGTTGCTTGACGGCATCCATCATATTGAGCACTAAAATCATCGGCACCCGCATCTCGATCAGTTGCGAGGTCAAGTACAAATTTCGTTCCAAATTGGAAGCATCGACAATGTTAATAATTAAATCGGCCTGCCTGGAGGCGACATAATCACGGGCGACTTTTTCATCTAAAGAAACCTGATCGTCGGCGGCTTCTAAAGAATAAGTACCGGGTAGATCGACTAATTCGATCAGTTTATGATCGAAGCTGTATTCACCGGTTTTTTTCTCGACCGTAACGCCGGGCCAATTACCGACATGCTGTCTGGCGCCGGTCAGCGCATTAAATAATGTAGTCTTGCCACAATTTGGATTACCGACAACGCCAACCGTAAAATCAGTTTTCATCAGAGTTTCTCTATCAACAATATTGCCGCTTCATCCTTACGCAGGGTTAGTGAAAATCCACGCAGTTTAATTTCAACCGGGTCTCCCATCGGTGCAAAACGGGTGACGCTAAACTCGGTTCCAGGCGTCAAGCCCATAGCCAGCAAGCGTTTGCGATAAGCCTTACCCGACTGTTCAAAGCCGACTATTTTTCCTAAATCGCCCACAGCCAAGTTTTTTAAGCTTATCGTCATAAATTAACCATTGAAATAAAGTGCATTAAAAATCAACCGCTCCAAAAGTTATCAACAATCATTCTCATTAAGATAACTATATCATAATAATACGTGATTTCCGTATTTTTAAATGGGTGTTTTTATAGGCGGGAAAAAAGAGGGTGCGTAAGGCAATTGCACCTTGTTTTTAAACTTAAAGGCGCCGGGGAGAGGAATATTGCACTAATGGAAATTAAATTCTTCATGAATACGCCGTGTAACACGGCGGCTTAAAAAATTTTAACGCGGGATGGGCAAAAAACCGAAAATGGGAAATAAGCTCTATTTCACTATTGCTTGATCTACGAAAAAACCATGTTGGCAAGAAAATTTGCAGGGTATCAGGCATGCGCACCCAAGACTTCAGATAAAATCCAGGTAAAAACTCTTCCTGTGCTTCATACGACTGAACCGCATGCCGGCAGAAAAAATAAAGCGATCCCCGCCCATAAAACACCAAAAAAAGATAATAACGCCAACAAACGCATAATTCCCGAGAAAAATACTTTTGTGGTTTCTTGTCTGACCTGATTTCTATCCAGATACTGCAAAATATCGGGCTTGAGGATTAACAACAGTAACGCCAGCAGCGCCGCAACGGTTATAACAATAACAGAGGTCTCTACCCAAAAGTCGGCGCGGTTTCCGAGCGTGACGCAGGCAATATGTTGAACCCCGTACACAACGGCAAAATGCAATACCCAAATAAAAGGACCGGCTAGAGAGAGCAGCGCTATGCCGATAAATTTTTCAGGAAATTGTTGTTTTGATGTCGTCATAATTAAATCATTCTCGGGAAGCCGTGAATTATCAAAAGACCGGTAAGCGCTTGAGCCACGGTGTAATAAGCCAGCAAATTGGTGTTTTCCAGACTGGCAAAACGCACCCGGTCGAGCTTGCCGGTAAAATGCCGTGCGATAACAAACAGCGACATAATCAGCACGGCAAAAACCAGCTGGCCGTTTAAAACGCCGGCCATATACACTAATGCTCCATAGCTTGATTTTGCAGGACTAAGACCTGTCTGCCAGTGGCACCATATCTCCAGGTACACTGCAAGCACACTCGACAGTGCGCCAAGCAGCACCAGCAGCGGGGTCAATAAATGCTTTTTACCCGGTTCCGGGAGCGTTCTCTTTGCCACAGCAAAAAATGCAGCGCCGGCAATAAACAACAATGCACTCAGGGCAGGCCACTGTAAACTGGGCAGGCTCTTTGCATCGGAGGGCCAAACTCCGGGCGATACTGTCCAAATATAAAGATAAGAAAACAAATAAGCGAAATAAAGCGAGCCTGCAACGAGCATCAGAATAACCATTGCCCACCACCCGTGGCCCACCGGGCCGGTGACATAAACCGGAAGCTTAAACCCTGCGCCGATATCCACCGGGCCCTTGTCGGGACCTTTATCGAGTTCCCACGCCCAGACCAGGAAGCTGACAATAGCAAGCACAGCGCAAACAAGCGCCGGTATAACCACCTTGATAGTTAATAATAGAAAGCAGGCGGCGGTAAAGACGGCGGCGATGAAATGCGTCCAGCTTGGACCCAGCATTTGGATCACATATTGCGGCTTGGCTTCAATGGCGGATGTGACAATGGTCTCTCGTCCGCCGGTAGGGGCATTGGGCAAATAATGCTCGCCCGCTTCGACCTGCTCAGCCAGGTTGGGTTGCTCCCACAGAGGCTCGCGACTGGTCACATGAGGAATGGAGCGGGTGGAATACACATCCGTAGGCAGCCATTCAAGGGTTCCTGCTTGCCAGGGGTTGCTCACACAACCCTCCCCGACCCGAAAATTGCGCATCACGTCGATGATAAAAACCAGCACCCCGGCGCCGATGATATAAGCCCCCACCGTTGATACAAAATTATAAGGCCCCCATCCCGACGCCTCTGAATACGTCCATACACGGCGCGGCATGCCGATCAACCCGGTAATATGCATGTGAAAGAAAGCAACATTAAAGCCGATAAATATCAGCCAGAAAGACCATTTTCCGAGCCGCTCGGACAGCATTCGCGTACTGACCATGGGCGCCCAATAATAAAAAGTGGCAAACAGCGGAAAAACCATGCCGCCGACCAATACATAATGCAGATGGGCAACGATAAAGTACGTATCGTGTGCCTGCCAGTCGAACGGCACCATGGCGACCATTACGCCGGTCAGTCCGCCGACCGTAAAAATAAACAGCATGCCCAG
Source organism: Methylobacter sp. (assembly GCA_030653175.1). Lineage (GTDB taxonomy): Bacteria > Pseudomonadota > Gammaproteobacteria > Methylococcales > Methylomonadaceae > Methylobacter_A. The sequence goes on along the minus strand of JAURZV010000032.1, from coordinate 17,724 downwards.
CACGAAAAACGAGGGAGTGTTCAACTGAAACCGGCCTTTGGCCGAGGCGATGGTAGCGATCCATGAAAAAACCTGGATACCGGACGGCACGGCTACGGCCATGCTCGTCGCAGAAAAAAAGGCCAGACTGAGGGAGGGAATACCTGTAGTGAACATATGATGCACCCACAAGCCGAAACTGAAAAAGCCGGTGGCAATCAGAGCAACGACAATCAGCTTGTAACCTACCAGCGGTGTACGTGCCATGGTTGGCACAATCATCGAGACCAGCCCGGCCGCCGGCAGGAAAATAATGTACACTTCCGGATGACCGAAAAACCAGAATAAATGTTGCCATAACAGCGGATCGCCACCGCCGGCGGCAGTAAAAAACGGCCAGCCGAAAGACCGTTCGATCTCCAGATACATCGTTGCGAGAATCACCGCCGGGAACGCCACCACAATCATGCCGGCGAACACCAGCATGGCCCAGCCGAAAATAGGCAGCTTATCCAGCGACATCCCGGGCGGCCGGTTACGCAAAATGCCGACAATAATCTCAATTGCCCCGGCGATTGCCGAGATTTCAATAAAACCTATACCCAGAAGCCAGAAATCGGCGTTATCGCCTGGAGAATATTCCGTCAAAGTCAAAGGAGGATACATAAACCAGCCCCCTTTCGGAGCCAGGTCATAAAAGATGGTGCTGAAAAACACCGCGCCGCCGATTATGTAGGCCCAGACCGCAAACGCACTCAGTCGCGGAAACGGCAAATCTCTGGCAGCCAGCATTTGCGGCAGCAACAGCACGCCCAGCGCCTCCATGGCCGGTACTGCGAACAGAAACATCATAGTGGTGCCGTGCATGGTAAACAGCTGGTTGTATAAATCCTGACTGACCAGATCATTCTCCGGTACGGCAAGTTGTGTGCGCATGACTAAAGCGAGCAGGCCGGCGAGAACAAAAAAAGCAAAGGCGGCGCCAAGATAAAGCAACCCCACTGTTGTGTTATTGACAGCTGTGAACCACCTCCACCCGGTCGGTGCTGCCCAAATGCGCAGCAATTCTTCCTCTTCACCTTCCGGTCTTGGTAAGGTGTTGGGTAGCGTTGCCTTTTCTTCGGTTGTTTTTGTCACTAACTCCCCCTTATGGAATCATAGGTATCTACACAAGTACCGGCCTTTTCTCTCTTGAGGCATAGGTATCTTGCTCCCGCTCTCGTTCCCACGCGCTGCGTGGGAATGTGATATGGGACGCGCTGCGTCCTACGTTGATATACTCTGCATTTCGGCGCGTTGACCGCAACTCACGGCGCAGCGCGCCTTGACTGCGTTCCCACGCAGCGCGTGGGAACGAGGCAAACAAGTTAACAGCCGGACTATATTCATCAATATTAAGCATCGCGATTACTCCAGGCTGTTTAGGTAAACCGATAAGGACTGAAGCTCGCTTTCAGAAAAAATGTCGAAAGGAGGCATCAAATTTTCCGGTTTAACTGTTTGGTGCTGACTAATCCACTTGGCAAAGCTTTCCGTAGTGTTGGGCAGAATACCGGCGCCGAGCGACAGCCTGCTGCCGACATGAGTCAAATCCGGCCCTATCTTTCCGTCCGCCTGAGTGCCGCGAACCGTATGACAGCCGCCGCATCCGCTGGATAAAAACAGCTGTTCGCCTTGGTTCTCAAGCGCTGGTTTCGTATTCGCCCGCTCCTTGGCGAGCCAGGCTTCATAGTCGGAAGGCATCATCGCCACAGTATAAAATGACATCAGCGCATGGGCGCCGCCGCAATATTCCGCGCATTGTCCACGCACGATGCCGGGCTTATCTGCCATAAAATGCAGGGTATTGATCCGCCCCGGAATCATGTCGACCTTGCCCGCATACGCGGGTATCCAGAAGCTGTGGATCACATCCGCCGTCGATAACTCGATTTCAATAGGACGGCCTGCAGGAATCCTCAGTTCATTGGCGCTTTCCGTCGTATGACCATCGTCGTGCCGATAGATAACCCGCCACCACCATTGCTCGCCTACCACCGAAATATGCACCGGATTTTCGGCCTGCACCAACGTTCCCCCGGCTTTCAAAACCAAAAAACCGTAAATCAGCAGTGCGGTTAAGGTGACTATCGGAAAAACAATCCCCCCCAGAACAATGCTTTTTTTACCGGTAAGTTTGTGACGCCAATTGGCAGGACCGGCTATTGAAATCAACGTCAATACGCATATTAAAGCTGTTATCAAAGCGGCTCCAATAAACATGATCCAGATCAGCAGTGTAATTCGCGATGAAACCGGCCCCAGGCCGGAAAATGCCGATTGCCCGCCATCACAGCCCGCTATAACCAGCAAAGCCACAGCGCAAAACATCTTCTTGATGGCATGGCTCATTGTCGCAAGCCCTCCCCTGCTTTGTGCTCAGCTTGTTCCGCCGATGGTTGACTCGCAAAGAATGCCGCAGCGGCTTCTGCCTGTTGCTCGGTCAAACGTTTTGCAATGGTGGTCATAATCGCGCCGTGCGGCGTTTTTGCGCGGCCGCCGCGCTGCAAAAGCTGCAATTGCTGCCTGAGGTACTGTTCAGATTGACCGTCCAGACGAGGATAATCCGGACGTTTATTAGCGCCGTGGCACGACAGGCAAGCCGGAATCTTGCGCGATCGGTCGCCCTGTTCAGCCAGTTGGCGACCCGGCTCGAGCCTTGGCGTAGATGGATTCCGGATGGGTTTGCTAAAGGGAGCCGTAAGGGATGCGTAATAGTCCGCCAAGAGATTAATATGTTCATCATCAAGTTCGACGGCAATAGGTTCCATAAAGCCGCTTTGTCGCAGATCGCTGTGATATTCGTGTAATGCCCTTTTTAAATAAGCTTTATCCTGGCCGCCAATGCGGGGCACATAGGGGCTCAGCGGCGGCGCATTGTCCGTATCATGGCAGCGGTTACATGCGGTGAGGTTAACTTTGGGCTTACCCTCACTGACAATCTTTCTAACGGAATAGTTTTGAGCTTCGCTATGACCTCTCGCATACTGCCGATAATCCCCTGCCTCCATTAACGGCAGCACTTCCAAAAAAGCAACCACCGCCCAAACTTCGTCATCGCGACCCTGACCGCTCCAAGCCGGCATGCCGGTGAATTGAATACCATGGCGCACAATCCAAAACAGTTGTTCGCGCGTCCACATAGGCGCATGAATCCGCAGGTCGGGAGGAGGAGGCAGCATCTGATCATAAACGGGATTCAACGATTGCCCCGGCGTCCTGTGACAGGTGGCGCATCCTCCTTGAAAGTGTGCAGCCCCAAGCGGCACCAACTCGGCAAGATCAAGCACCGGTGCGTCAATAGCCAGACTGTTGACCGTGACCGATCGCCGCTTGCCCAGTGCAAAAAACCAATCTAGCCAATCCGGGTGCCCTGCGCTCGCCGCCACGCTGTAAATGCCGGAATATGCGACGGCCAGAACAAGCACAATCCCCGCGACAAAAAGCCCGAAAGCCCAAGGCAGAAGTTTACGCAAACGGCTTCTTACCGGCTCTGCCATGAGCTGTTTTCCGGTGCAACATCACTTTGCGAATCGCACAGCGTCTGGAACCAACGGGAAATCAGCACAATCGCGGCGAGCACATAAGTAATGGGGCAAACAGTAACCATCAGCAGTCCGGCCAACTGCTGGTCGGCGAGCTCAATAGCCATAGGCATATTGGCGGCCGTCATGCCGTAAAGCACACGCGGCGCAAATATCAGTAATACGGCAATTAAACAAAACAGCTTACCGGTCAACAACAGAGCAATGACCGCCCGCCATAAATATTCGCCGGTCTGATTGAATATTGTGAGCCAAAACCATAAGGCGGAGAAAAGCAGGGTTGCCTGCATCAGCAAGGCACCGGCATGCCCTTCCATCGCCAGACCGATACCTGGCGGCGAATGCCATGCAAACAACAAAGCAGCTTGCAGGGTGATAGCCGCGAACAGTGTTGAAACACTAGCGGGTTTGGCGGATGAATAACGCAGCTTTAGAAACAAACTTGCTAAAACGGGTGCTGCGACGGTCATCAGAGCGATATGTACAATCATATGCCGCGAAAAAGCACCTGCAATCCCGACATAGCAAAGCGCCAACAATGCCAGTACGGCCAAGGCCGCCAATTCCATAACGGCAAGTGATTTTAATAGATTAGCTTGCATTTGCAGTTTCTCCTGGCCGCATCCCGTCATATTGACAGGATAAAGGGGGGCTTTTGACTTTTCGGTAACATAGCGACTTTTTCAGCCTCGAGCACTTGGGTTTTCGAAGTCTTTTCCCAGTCTTGCGGCTGGCAGATGGAGTACAAGCGGCAAGGATGACGGTAGCGATGAGGTGAAAATTATTCGGATTAAGGTCATTTATTTATCCTCGCTATGTAAATTCAGATAGATAGAACCCGCTTTAGCTCTCGGTTATAACTGGCAACCAGCACCGCTCCTTCCAGCCCGTAAGTCATTTACTTGTTTTCTTCTCATCAATTAGATCTATTGATATGCGGCAGAGAGCTATTGCCCATGCCGTGAGCACTCGAAAATATGTGGCGTATAAAAGGTTGAATAGAGAATATGTCCGGCAGTTCGTTGCTGTCTGTACGGTATCGCACTGAACCTTAAGCTCATCACGATGTAAGAAACTCCGCTCTGTCCCAAAGGCGTCACCGGTATGGAAAGAAACCGCATCCGGGATGCAAGAATGATCGTCAAAAACGTCAGCAAGCGTTGATTGATGGAAGACTATAAGCAATCGGTGCGCGATGAGCCCCGACAAAATCTCTGGGCGCATTTTCTCAACATGGGCGTGGTAGGTACTTGGCTAATTAAACAACATTCCGGCCCTCTTTCCTCTCGAAGAGAATTTGATTGAAAAGAGCAAATGAATCTTTATAACCCCGGTTACTTATATATTGTGGGCGCGCAACAAGTGCTAAAAAACGCGAATAAATTCGCGCCCACGACATTCAACCATAACTATTTTCGGCTTAACTTATTAGGTAACCAAGCTGATTAAACAACATTCCGGCCTTCTTTCCTCTCGAAGAGAGTTTGATTAAAAAGAGCAAATGAATCTTTATAACCTCGGTTACCTATAACTATATGATAAGCGGCGCTCTGGCCGCTCGACGACGGAAGCCTTAGCGCTGATTGGGGGGCATGACAGGCAGGTTGCTGATCGTCAAGCATACCTTGCGGCAAGATCGAAAACCACTGCGGGAACTGGAGCCGTTATCCTAAAAAAATCAGTTGGATTTGATATTCCCGAGCTGTTGTAGGGGCGACCGGCCGGTCGCCCCTACAACAGCTCGTAGATGTGTTGAACGCAGTGAAGCGCACCCATATCAAGCCTTATCCATCGAGAACGATGCGTTTCCTTCGTCAGCATATCTATGTGTTCGGCTGAAGCATCTTGCTAATCAGGTCATAAGTTCAGGGATTTGTTTGGCGCTATACGACGCTTATAACCGCTGTGCTTATCCGATACCATTGGACTTCAGACTCCATTACTCGTGTCTTTGGCTTTTGTCTTTTCTCGCTCTGATATTCAATTTGGCCAATGACTGCGAGAATGATCCATGTCAATACGACGCTCAACGCCGCCGTTCCCCAGCGCCCCATCCCCCACAGCCACGCCGACAGCTGCGGTCAGCCAGATGCCTGCCGCTGTCGTTAATCCTGTAATCTCACGTTCCTCATTCAACTTGAAAATGGCGCCGCCCTCGATAAAGCCGATGCCGGTAGCAAGCCCTTGAATCACGCGCGACAAATCGCTCGAAGACATCCCGAATTCTAAGGAAGCAACCACGAAGAGGGCCGAGCCTAGAGCGACCAGCATATGCGTTCGTAACCCCGCCGGTTTGCCCAAGCGCTCACGCTGGATTCCTATTACAGCGCCCAACAGCGCAGCAGCTATCAGTCGGAGGCTCCACGAACCATCTGCGGCGTGTCCGGCAGTCCGACGATCAGTTCTTTTAGAAAGTCATCCATTGTTAACCCTTTATTGTTCGATAAGGACTCAGTTTATTTCAGCAATTTAACGTGGAGCTAAGGGCTGGCCGTTTGGAAGCAAAGCCACCGAACGTCGTAAACTGTTTCCTGCTAATCAATCGGTCATGAAAGTCGTACATTTGGCAATTAAGCAGGCTGCCCAAAAATGGTCAATCCGATCCATGAAAGCCCGCCCTGAATCAGTTTATGATTCTATATGGGGATCGAACCGGAGCTCAGCGATTCATCGTGCGTATGGTTGGATAGATCGTAAGCTCTATACTTCAAACTCAGAGCGATCATGTCCGGCGCTCAGCAATTCCTGCATCCATTTTGGCGCCACTCCGCGACCTGTCCATGTTTTGTTATGATCATCAGGATGACGATATTTAACGGCAACCTTTGCGCCCTTGCGAACAGACTTCTTCTCAGGCTCATGAATTTCCACAATGACATCAATAGATGCTGCCAATTCTTTAATCTGCGCTATAACTTCTTTGCGTTTATTAGACTGTTTATTTTTTAATGCTTTTTCTGCATTCTCAATAACAGATTGCAATTCACGTTCAGAAAGATTTTGATATTCGGTCATTATAAGTCCTTAAAATTAGAAAAAGTTATATTGACTATATCATTAATCTAATTATAAATATATTAGATATATAACGTATAAAGTTATTCAACCTTAAAAAACTTTTCATTTAATAATTGGCCGTGCTCATCAACCAGTCTTACAGTCCAGTTACCTTTTGCAGAATCAGCCAATAACTTGCGGCTTGATGTGCGCCATGTATCACCCGATATAATCAACTCCTGTTTGGAAACAAGCACATCATTTTTCAACCACTCGTGATAAACCTTGCTGCCATTCATTGATTTTAATTCAGTAAAATAATAGACCCAGACCGGCTTTTTCCTGCTAACGTTCACAGCTCGGGCTATTTCACCTACAGGCTCTTTATTATTAATATCGTAAGTTAACACTGCTCTTGTTACATTATGATTAACCTTTGAATACCCGAGATCTTTAATAACTTTTTCAGTGGGTTGTTTTTTTACGGCTTTCTTAACCGTAATGTCGGAAGTAGGTTTATTTTTCTTATTGGATTCTTTTGTCGGCTTAATTGGCGGGTTAGTTTTCGCAACTACCTGTTTGGAACTATCCGGTTTGTTTATCTCGACTTCCTTGATTTCAACCTGCGGTGTTACTTTTTTTTCTATAGTATTAATTATCACCGCGGCATTATCTGAATCGTTTTTTTGCTGATCATTATTAATAACATAAAACAACGCCGCTAAAATAAAAACCAGCGCGCCGGCGGCGAGCAATATCCTTTTAACATTCCATTCTGTTATCATTTTGGGTTCAAAATTCTCTGTCACTTTTCCAGATACCGGATATTTAACTTTAATTACAATATTTCTTTTGTCTGTCATAAAATCATATCGACCATACTTTTAGATGAAAATAATTGGTTGTCTTTCTTGGCTCAGCATCGCATATTTTAGTCAGCGAATGCGTTAAACCTTGGTAACATACTACTTAAGAGTTCAGACAAAGACAAAATCCTTACAGAATAAATTGGACATTCATGATGAGTAAGCTGCTTAAACTTTTTCAAGATTCTTCTTCTCTCTATGGTAGCAACGCCGGCTTTGTTGAGAACTTATACGAACGGTTTCTCGAAGACCCTGACTCGGTTGAACCCAGCTGGCAAAAAAAATTCAACGAAATTCACGACGGCGCTGATTTTGAGACACCTCATAGCCCTGTCGTAGAACGCTTTGCGCAGCTTGCGCTTAAATCTCAAGGCAGATTGGCGAAATTACAAGGCTTTACCGAAGAAAGCGTCAAAAAGCAATCGGCTGTTGCCAGGCTTATTAATCATTACCGGGTTCGCGGCCATCAGATTGCCGCCAATAACCCATTGGGCAAAACCTCGCCTCCTCCTCCCGATATGGATCCCGCTTATTACGGTCTCTCCGAGCCTGATATGGATACCTTGTTCGACACCGGTGCGCTTTATGGTGGCGACCGGCTGCCCTTACGCGACATTATTGCCAATCTGCAAGAGATTTACTGCGGCAGCATCGGCTCTGAATACATGCACATAGTCGATACCCATATCAGGCGCTGGATAATAAACCGTTTGGAAAGCTCTAAAGCCAACCTGGAGCTGGAACCTGAAAAAAAACTCTGGACGCTTAAGCTATTGACTGCCGCGGAAGGCATAGAAAGTCATTTGCATAATCGGTTTGTCGGTCAAAAACGTTTTTCTTTGGAAGGCGGCGAATCGCTGATTCCAATTCTGGATGAATTAACCCAAGGATTTGGCGCAAAAGGCGTTAATGAGATTGTGATCGGCATGGCTCACCGAGGCCGGTTAAATGTGCTGGTCAACATTCTGGGCAAAAGTCCTGCCAGCCTGTTTAATGAGTTTGCCGGTACATCGCCGCTTTCGCCGGGTGTCGGTACCGGCGATGTGAAATATCACATGGGCTTTTCGTCCGACATCAGTACGCCTGGAGGCCCTGTTCATATAACGCTGGCATTCAACCCATCACATTTGGAGATCATCAACCCGGTTGTCGAAGGTTCGGTTAAAGCCCGTCAGGACCGAGCGGGAATAAACGGCAAAAATACGGTAATCCCCATTTTAATCCACGGCGATGCGGCCTTTTCCGGACAAGGCATCGTCATGGAAACCTTGAACATGTCGCAAACCCGCGCTTTTTATACCGGCGGAACCGTCCATATCGTCATCAACAATCAAATCGGCTTTACCACCAGCAACCCGCTGGATGCGCGCTCCACGCTTTATTGCACCGATGTGGCCAGCATGATCCAGGCGCCGGTTTTCCATGTCAATGGCGATGATCCGGACGCAGTTATATTTGTAACCAAACTGGCAATGGACTACCGGATGACTTTTAATAAAGATGTGGTCATCGACCTTATTTGCTATCGCAGGCTTGGACATAATGAAGCCGATGAGCCTTCGACCACCCAACCCTTGATGTATAAAAAAATCCGCAAACTTAAGACTACGCGGAAACTTTACGCCGAAAAACTCATCAAAACCGGGCTTATCACTGTTGAACAAGCGACAGAGTTGGAACAAAATTACCAAAAACTGCTGGAAGCCGGTGAAGTTGTTTCCAGACCTATCCTGGCCGACGGTCCCTATCCGTACACCAATCAATGGAACAAATTCCTGGGCACCGACTGGAAGTCACCCTGCGACACCTCGGTTTCTATGGATCGTCTGCGCTTTTGCAGCGACAGAATGCAACGACTGCCGACCGGTTTTGAAATGCACCCCAGAGTCGCCAAAGTCATGGACAACCGCCGTAAAATGGCGGCGGGAGCGATGCCGCTGGACTGGGGGTTTGCCGAAAACATGGCTTACGCGACGCTGTTAATGGAAAAGTATAATGTTCGTTTGACCGGGCAGGATGTCGGTCGCGGCACCTTTGTGCATCGCCATGCTGTTTTGCATAATCAACTACATAATAAAACCTATACGCCGATTAAACATCTGGACAAAGATCAGGGCATTGCGCAGATTTTCGATTCCCTGCTGTCCGAGGCGGGCGTGTTAGGTTTCGAATACGGCTACAGTACGACGATGCCGAATACCCTGGTTATTTGGGAAGCGCAATTCGGCGATTTTGCCAATGGCGCGCAAGTGGTTATCGACCAGTTTATCAGTTCCGGCGAAACCAAATGGGGGCGCATGTGCAATCTGGTGATGCTGCTTCCGCACGGCTTTGAAGGCCAGGGGCCGGAACACTCCTCAGCCCGGCTGGAACGCTATCTGCAACTGTGTGCCGAACATAATATCCAGGTTTGCAGTCCGACTACGCCTGCGCAAATATTTCACTTGCTGCGTCGTCAGATGCTGCGCCCCTATCGAAAACCGTTGATAGTCATGAGTCCCAAGAGTTTGCTGCGTCATAAGCTTGCGGTTTCCACACTGGAAGATTTAACGGACGGTCAATTCCTGCCCGTCATCGGCGAGCAGGACGACATCAATCCCAAAAAAGTGACTCGCCTGGTCATGTGCGCGGGCAAAGTCTATTACGACCTGCTGGAAACACGGCGTCAGGACGACCTTAAGCACGTCGCTATTGCCCGCATAGAACAGCTCTACCCTTTTCCCGATGAGTTATTTAAAGCGGAAGTCGGCAAATACCCGCATCTTAAAGAGTTCATCTGGTGTCAGGAAGAACCGCAAAATCAAGGCGCCTGGTATCAGTCCAGACATCACTTTAGCGATAATCTCGGCTCCAAAATCAGTATGACTTATGCCGGTCGAGAGGCATCGGCAGCGCCTGCTGTCGGCAATTTCCGCGTCCATATAGAACAACAAAAAGCAGTCGTTCAATCGGCTCTTTACGGCAAACTTTCAGGAAAATAACATGAGCATTGAAGTCATAGTTCCCAACCTACCCGAATCCGTCTCCGATGCAACGCTGATCACTTGGCATAAGCAACCCGGCGACACTGTTATTAAAAACGAAAACCTCGTTGATCTTGAAACGGACAAAGTTGTGCTTGAAGTCCCTGCACCGGAATCCGGCATCCTTGGCAAAATCCTCAAGGAAGACGGTTCCATTGTTGTTGGCGGCGAGATACTGGCTTTGCTTGAACCTCAAGCCGCAGAAGAAGGCCCAAGAACAGCGGCGACCAGCCCTGAACCTGAGGACGGGGAAGAGTCGGATATCCCGCTAAGCCCGTCGGTACGCCGGTTAATTGCCGAGAATGCGCTGGATCCTTTCGCTATCAAAGGCTCTGGCAAGGATGGGCGTCTTACTAAAACCGATGTGTTGGATTATCTCCATAAAAAAACCCTGCAGGAAGCTCAGCTGATAGCCCCGGCGGTCAAAGAAATCCCCCTCAATCCCCCTTTATCAAAGGGGGAGGCAGAAAGTCCTCCTTTGATAAAAAGGGAAGCCGAAGGCAGGGGGATTTCAAACCTGCGGCCGGAACAGCGCGTTCCCATGACTAGGCTAAGAGCCAAAGTTGCCGAACGCCTGTTGCAGGCACAGCAAAATGCGGCCATGTTGACTACATTTAATGAGGTCAACATGCAAAACGTGATTGATCTTCGCAACCAGTACAAAGAACGCTTTGAAAAAAAGCACCATGTCAAACTGGGCTTTATGTCTTTCTTTGTTAAGGCTTCTATCGAGGCTTTAAAGCGCTTTCCGGCCATCAACGCCTCCATAGACGATAACGACATTATCTATCACGGCTACTATGACATAGGCATTGCGGTCAGCACCGAGCGCGGCCTGATTGTGCCGGTATTGCGCGATGCGGATCAACTCGATTTTGCCGGCATCGAACAAAGTATCGTCGATTTCGGCGCAAAGACCAGGGCCGGCACTCTGACCTACGATGACTTAAAAGGCGGCACCTTCACCATTACCAACGGCGGCATTTTCGGTTCCATGCTGTCCACGCCGATACTCAATCCGCCGCAATGCGCTATCTTGGGCATGCATGCCATCAAGGAAAGGCCGGTGGTTGAAAACGGACAGATTGTTATCAGGCCGATCATGTATCTGGCTTTATCGTACGATCATCGATTGGTTGACGGTCGCGAGGCCGTACAATTTTTAGTCACCATCAAAGAATGCCTGGAAGCGCCCGCTCACCTGTTGCTTAATATATAGCGACTACTCAGCATTTAAGAAAATAGCACACAGATGACACGGATTAGATGGATAAACACTGATTGTGCTAGTTCCCAAGCTGGAGCTCTCGTCTTTATACACAAGTGTCAATTAGACACCGTTATTCCGGCACCCCTGCCGGAATAACGGTGTCTCGCAGACATGTGTATAACATGAGCGCGTTGCGTGGGAACGAGACAAACTGGAGTGCAGGCTTTGCTTGCGCTTGCAGGCGAAGCCTGCACTCCAGCAGTAGCCTTAAAAAGCCTTTGCGTTGGCATCCAAGCTGATTTGGTGCCAACGGAATATGTGTATAACGATGAGGCTGGAGCCTGGGAACCAGCGTAACCATTCCAAGCACAAGGCACGCCGCTTGGGAACGAGGTAGCATATAATTATGACAAAAAAACAAACAACTTCGTTTGACGTAATCGTGATCGGAGCTGGGCCTGCGGGTTATTCCAGCGCCATCCGATGCGCACAGCTCGGCTTAAAAACCGCCTGTATAGATAACTGGCGCAATGAACAAGGTCAAAGCAGCCTGGGCGGCACTTATCTTAATGCCGGTTGTGTTGCATCTATCGCCTTGCTGGAATCGGCGAAAATTTATCAATCGATCAATTACAATTTAAAAGAACACGGCATTCAGGCAGAGGCAGTTTCTGTGGATATTGCGCTGATGATGAAGCGCAAAAACGATATTGTTAAAGCACTCAGTCGACAAATTGCCGACTCGTTCGCCCATTACAAAATCGACTGTATTCAAGCGGAGGCCAAGCTGCTCAATGAGCATTTTGTAGAAGTCACGCCAGCCGATCGCTCGGCTGTATCGATGCTCGAAGCCAAGCACATTATTCTGGCCACCGGCTCCTCTCCAATCGATTTATCCTGTGCGCCGATCGATAATGAGTTTATTATCGATTCGACGATGGCCTTAAACCTCAACTCAGTACCCAAGCGCTTAGCCATTATCGGTGCTGGCGTTATCGGCCTCGAATTAGCAGGCATTTGGAACAGACTCGGCGCTGAAACCATTCTGCTGGAAGCGCAGGAATCATTTTTAAGCATGGCCGACCAGCAAATTGCGCGAGAGGCCTATCGTATCTATAGCGAACAGGGACTGGAACTGCGCTTGGGCGCGCGGGTTATTTCAGCCAAAAAAGGCAGTAAAAAAGTCACCGTAGAATACCAGGATAGTGAGGGCACCCATGCCCTGCGTGTCGATAAATTGATTGTTGCGTCCGGTCGAAAACCCAATACCGAAAATCTGGCCGCCGCGGAAGCCAATTTATTGCTCGACGAAAACGGTTATGTCCATGTCGATGAAAACTGCCGCACCACCCAGCCCGGCGTTTATGCGATAGGCGACCTGACCTTGCTCGGCCCCATGATTGCCCATAAAGGCATAGAAGAAGGGTTATTCGTTGCCGAACAAATCGCCGGCCTCCACAACCCCGTCAACTACGATCTCCTGCCCAGCGTTGTTTTCACCGACCCTGAGATTGCCTGGGTAGGTCAAACCGAACAAGCCTTAAGGGCCATGGGCGAACCCATCAAAATCGGCACCTTTCCGTTAAAAGCCACAGCTCGCGCTCAAGCCATTGGTCAAACTGAGGGCATGGTTAAAATCATCGCACACGCAGAAACCGATGCCCTGCTCGGCATTCATATCATCGGCACACAAGCCTCCGAAATGATTGCCGAAGCCGTGCTGGCTATGGAGTTTTCCGCCAGCAGCGAAGACCTGGCCAGAACCATACACGCCCACCCTACCCTTGCAAAAGCCCTGCATGGAGCAGCGCTTTTGCTTAAAAACAAGAAATAACAACTAGAGCCGGCATCGGTTGCCTTGGTTATTTCAGGGTATTCGACCTCTTATCCAAACATGATTTTAACTTTGTTTACTCGCACAAACTTGCACTTGATATATCGGATTAGGCTACGTTAACTCAATCATGAAACCGTACACGTTCTTTCTAGTGTCCCATTTCTAAAGCATCCTGCCTTATTTCGTGTCAAAATATATCTTTACCTTAAAGTATAAATCGAGAACTTAAGTCTTTATGAAAATAGCTATTTTGTCCCGTAACCCCAAACTGTATTCGACCTCTCGATTGGTTAAAGCCGCAGAAGCACGGGGCCATAAGGTACGGGTTTTGGATGTATTGCGTTGCTATATGAATATTACCTCGCATAATCCTTCTATCCATTATCGGGGTGAAGACTTAACGGGATTTGATGCCGTTATTCCCAGAATTGGCGCTTCAGTCACTTTCTACGGGACTGCGGTATTGAGACAATTTGAGATGATGAATGTTTTTCCTTTGAACGAGTCTGTGGCCATATCACGGTCGCGCGACAAATTAAGGTCGACCCAATTACTTGCCAGAAAAGGGATCGGCCTGCCGGTAACCGGTTTTGCCAATAATCCTGACGACATTGAAGATTTAATCGCTCAGGTTGGCGGCGCTCCGCTGGTGATTAAATTGTTGGAAGGCACGCAAGGCATCGGTGTGGTTCTGGCAGAAACCCACAATGCCGCAGAGAGTGTTATTCAGGCTTTTATGGGACTAAAAGCCAACATCATGGTTCAAGAATTTATCAAGGAAGCCGGTGGCAGTGACATTCGCTGCTTTGTAGTAGACGGCAAAGTCGTTGCCGCAATGAAACGCCAAGCAACGGCAGGTGAGTTTCGTTCGAATTTACACCGCGGCGGTTCTGCAACTTTAGTGCGTTTAACGCCTGAAGAACGTTCTACCGCGGTGCGAGCCGCAAAAATCATGGGACTGAACGTGTGCGGGGTCGATATGCTGCGCTCTAATCACGGCCCGGTCATTATGGAGGTTAACTCATCGCCCGGATTGCAAGGTATCGAAGCTGCCAGCGGCAAGGATATTGCGGATCTAATCATTCAATTTATTGAAAAACGCTTTGAGACGCTGGAAATTTCAAAAGACAAATCCCCTACCAATACCAGCACCAGAACCCGTACTCGCGGCAAAGGTTAACCGTGCAACCGGTTTTCAACACGCGTAGACTACCCTTTCAATTATATTAAGAAGGCAGAACATGTCGGATTTTAAAAAGTATCATTGTTTGGAATGTGAGCATATTTATGATGAAGCCAAAGGCGACCCTGATAGCGGTATTGCACCGGGAACCCGCTGGGCGGATATTCCCGACAGCTGGGATTGTCCGATATGCGGCGCGCCGAAAAGTTTTTTTAAGTTGATGGAATAATCGAGCACTTTTGGACTAGGGGCATCAAAAATGAAACATAGCCGTGCTTTTTACATTGCCTACATAGATCCAGGCAAGAGACGTGAGCAAGGAGAGATAGCTTTACCCCACCACTACATGCCATACAACAAAACCGCCAAAGCACTCATTTTGGCGCTGCTGTTTTTTTGTCCCTTTAACGTATTCGCTGCCAATACCTGGAGCTATCACCAGAAAAACGATCAATTAAGCAATCGAACCTATAGCTTTGCCCGGTCACCTTTGCCGATCCGCGGTCTTTACGACAACCTCAGACTGGAAATCGTTTGTAAGGACAATACCTTGCAAGTGGTCATTGATGCCGATAGTTTAGTCGCCTCTCAGGGTAGCGCCTTTGATTTTGAATATCAGATCGACAAAAATTCTCCCGTTACGATTCAAATGAAAACCTTTAAAGACTCCAAGCGAAAAGGCTATACGGAAGACTATGCCAAACGCATCGTTGATGACATATTGACCGGACAGTCCATTTTTATCCGCGTTCATACCATGATACGCAAGGTCCTGTCCGCCGCAATACCGTTAGAAAATGCCGCCGAACCCATTAAACACGTCGTTACCGATTGCGGCCTTAGCGTATCGGATAACGCAGTAAATGAATCCGCCTATAGCTTGGCCGAATTTGAACAGGAATTTGCCAAACTGCCTCCAGAGCAGCAACAGCAAGTATTGAGTAAAATAAAAAAAATCATCCTGGAAACACAAAGGGCTCTTTTAAGAGAGAAATGAGTATAATTACCGGAATTCTCGAACGCTGAGCTGAGCTGAACTGGCTGGAAACATCGCAATGAAATCACAACCTATTTTTGATTACCCTCTTTTTGCACTTGGATTTAGAGCCTTTTTTGCCTTGGCGGGCCTCGCGGCGCTGATTCTGATTGTCTTTTGGAATGCCATATTCAACGGCACGTTAACGTCGGAACATTATTATCCCGATAACTACTGGCATGCGCACGAAATGCTGTTGGGTTATGCCGTAGCCGTCATAGCAGGTTTTTTATTGACGGCGGTTAAAAACTGGACCGGCAAACCGACCTTAACCGGCGACCAATTGGCCGGCTTGTGCCTGTTATGGCTTTATGGGCGCATCCTGCCGTTTTATGCAGGCGCGTTGCCTGACGCCTTGATTGCACTGGTGGATTTTTCATTTTTGCCCGCCCTGGCTTATCAAGTCAGCAAACCGATCATTCAGGCAAAGCAGTATAGAAATCTATTTTTTATCGGGCTGTTAGTGCTATTGGCTCTGGGTAACGGCTTGATCCATGCTGAAATGCTGGGATTGCAAGAAAACATTGCAACAATAGGGATCCAGCTGGTCGTTGCGACAATTATCATCTTAATACTGATCATCGCCGGGCGCGTTTTCCCTTTCTTTACCGAACGGGGGATATCCGGAACGCTGATCATCAGGAACCCGTTGCTGGATAGCTTGTCTGTAGCATCAGCCGTAATCGTCTTTGCCCTGCAATTATTCGGCATTTCAGGAACCTTGCTAGCCTTGGCGGCGATTGTTGCCGTTGCCGTGAACATCGCCAGACTAGCCGGCTGGTATGTGCAACGGATCTGGTATGTGCCGTTGTTATGGGTGCTTTATGCCGGTTACGGCTGGGTAATTCTGGGCTTTATGTTGACCGCGCTATCGGCCTATTCTGTAGTGCTGCCGTCGTTGGCGCTGCATGCTTTTACGCTCGGCGGTATCGGCGTATTAACCTTGGGCATGATGGCGAGGGTATCGTTAGGCCACACCGGCCGTGCGATGAAGGCTTCCAATGCGATAGCTATAGCGTTTGTGCTGATTAATGTCGCCGCATTGTTTCGGGTTTTATTGCCGATAGCGATGCCGCACTGGTACGAAAATTTAATCTATGTATCGACACTTTCCTGGCTGGCGGCGTTCTCCTTATTCGTCTTTGTTTACGCGCCCATATTAACCAGCGCAAGAATTGACGGCCAGGACGGTTAAGTGTTGTCCAAACTGGATGGCATTGTTGAACTGATAACCAGCTCTCTGGTTTTATTTTCCAGTATCGGTATTTTTGTACTGACATTAAACGCCCGTTATACCCATGCGATAGGCCGGGTGAGAGACATCTACGATGAGCTGAAAACCGGTCAAAAAGGCGAAAAACTGGAAAAGGAACTCAATACCATGGTGTACCGCTGTCAAGTGCTCAAGTGGAGTTTCGGCCTGCTTTTATGTAGTGCGATAAGCAGCGGCGTGTTTATGCTGGGTTCAATAACTTTGCGCTTTACCGATCAAATCAGCACTGAAATTTTGATTCTATTTGTCGTGTTCAGCGTGTTGTTTATCTTCAGCTCAATGGTTTGTCTGTTTATCGATGTGCTGGCCTCTTTACGGGCAACTATGATTCATATTGAAAGAGTGAAATAAAAAGGTATCTGTGGTTTTTGAAGTTTTGTAAGGGCATCCGGCTGGCCGACCCTTCAACAATCTCATCAAGTTAAGTCGTAACCTAATCAACAAGAAACCTCAGACAGTACCGGTATCGGTATTCATCTTCAAGAGCTGCGCCCTCGGATTTAATATCAAAAATTGACAATGTTTGTATTCTGGTGCCTCCTGAATTCAGGGTTAGCTGGTAGCGCTGGCTGCTTACAAATAAATTATATATTTTTACGCGATGCTCAACTTTCTAAATGCAGAAAGAATGGCATGACGACCTTTTCTGTCGTAAAGTTAAATTATCATAAAACATACGATAGCGGGAGGTGTGCCATGCCACTAGAAGACTTTATCATTTATGTTTATTGCTGTG
>JAURZV010000027.1 GCA_030653175.1 Methylobacter sp. | reverse complement strand
CCAATAATGTTAAGAAACTTATGAACACCTACTTATGATCAATGATCTTTTGGTGGGCCATATTGACATACAGAATACGCCTTACCGAGTTATTGCGCTTTTCTACTATTTTCTTGGTGTCATAACTTGGTCAGGGTTTTTAAAGTGGTATTGAAGTCGTCCATTTCGACACCCAGCTTATCAGCTAATGCTGCTTTGCATCGTAAGTCTAACTCATTACACCATAGCAGAACTGCGAATCTATTTTTACCCGCTAATATGCTCTGCTTGTCCTGGATGTATTCCTCATCAAAACCAAGGTCTTTAAAGGTGTCAAGGATTTCTTCCCCTAAGGCATCCATTAGCCAATCTGTTTTTCTCTTTATCCATAATTTTTTTCCATCCTTCTTAATGGATTTTTCTTTTGTTTTTTTTGATGAATTAATAGTCTTTTTTTCATCTTTCATGGTCTTACTCCTATTGTCGCAGTAGGTATTGCATGATTGGCTTTAGTGCCAATAATGAGTTTAAAGGAGTGCATGATTTTATTTAACGGCGGTTTACAGAGATTTCTTCACTCTCAAGCATAAGTGATTGAGAAATTATTAATCCTTTACCGGTTGTGGTTTTAATTTCCAGATATCCTGGTTGTATTCGCTGATCGTCCTATCGGTAGAGAATTTGCCGCTGTTCGCACAATTTAAAATACTCATTTTGGTCCAATGATCCTTATCTTGATAGGCATCTTCAACGCATTTTTGGGCTTCTACAAAACTTCGAAAATCAGCAATAGTCATCCAGGGGTCATGCGGACTTTTTATGGAGTTGATCAGGTCGTCGAATATGCCCGGTTCAAATTGATTAAAACAGCCCGACTCCAGAAGCTGCATGACCTGCTGCAAGTCTTCATCCTGGTCGATAATGGCGATTGGATCATAGTGCTCTCGTCTTGCTTCAATTTGTTCTTCCGTCAAACCAAACAGAAAAAAGTTTTCATCACCCACTTCTTCACGAATTTCAATGTTGGCCCCATCCAGTGTGCCGATGGTGATGGCGCCATTCATCATCAGCTTCATATTGCCTGTACCTGAAGCTTCCTTGCCGGCGGTAGATATTTGTGCGGATAAATCAGCACCCGGGCATATTTTTTCCATCGCTGAAACGCGGTAATCCGGCAAAAACAGCAAGGTCAATTTGTCGCCTACGTCGGGATCCGAATTAATAACCTGGGCAACATTGTTGATCAGTTTGATGGTCTTTTTTGCCATGCGATAGCCGGGAGCCGCTTTTCCGCCGATTAATACGCATCGTGACACTCGGTCTGTGTCGCCTTTTTTAATGCAGTTATAAAGATGAATCACATGCAATACATTGAGCAGTTGGCGCTTGTATTCATGAATACGTTTAACCTGCACATCGAATAGGGCATCGACATTCAAATGCAGTTCCGAGTCGTGTTTGCTTTTTTTATAGTCAATCAAACGCTGTTTTGCGGCCCGTTTAATAGTGCGCCAACGTTGCCGGAATTGAGCATCATCAGCGTAGGGTTCCAGTTTTTTTAACTGCGATAAGTCGGTAATCCAGCTGTCACCAATGGTTTCCGTTATCAGGCTTGCCAACTCGGGATTACAGGCGGCTAACCAGCGCCGTGGCGTCACGCCATTGGTTTTGTTGTTAAATTTATGCGGCCATAAGGCATAAAAATCATTGAATAAACCTTGTTGCAATAACTGGGAATGTAACCTTGCAACCCCATTCACGGAAAAACTGCCCACTATAGCAAGATAAGCCATTCTGACCTGTTTCTCTGCACCTTCCTCGATGATCGACATTCTGCGTAAACGATCGTTATCGGCGGGCCAGCGCATCGAAACTTCAGCCATAAAACGGGCATTGATTTCAAAAATGATTTCCATCAGGCGCGGTAATAACCGTTGCATCAAGCTAACCGGCCATTTTTCCAGCGCCTCGGGCAGCAAGGTGTGGTTAGTGTAGGCCATGGTATTTTTGGTGATGCCCCATGCTTGATCCCATGATAAACCCTGAATATCCATCAGCAGGCGCATCAATTCGGCAATCGCAATACTCGGATGAGTGTCGTTTAACTGGAAGCAGCTTTTTTCAGTAAACCGATCGAAATTATTGCCGTGCATACCTGTCCAGCGGGCAATAACATCCTGCAAACTGGCGGAAGCCAGGAAATATTGTTGCCGTAATCTCAGCTCTTTGCCGTTTTCATTGGCATCATTGGGATACAGCACCATGGTGATATTTTCAGCAGAAATTTTTGCCGCGACGGCTTCTGCATAATCGCCGGCATTAAACTCATCCAGATTAAATTCTTCGGTAGCCACCGCCTTCCAGAGCCGCAATGAATTAACGGTCCCATTCTGATAGCCGGGTATCGGCGTATCAAAAGGCACTGCCAGCACATTACTGGTGGCTATCCAGCAATACCGTTGCTTATCGTTTTCATCGGTTTGGATTTCGGTATGACCGCCAAATTTAATGCAATGCGAGTATTCCAGCCGCTCAATTTCCCAGACGTTACCGTGACGTAGCCAATGATCGGGTTTTTCAACCTGTTCGCCATTAACAATCGTCTGGGTAAACATGCCGTATTCATAACGTAAACCGTAGCCTATAACCGGCAGTTGCAAGGTCGCGCAACTGTCTATAAAACAAGCTGCAAGACGGCCCAGACCGCCATTGCCAAGCCCTGCATCCTGCTCGCTGCTGATCAACTCTTCGATAGCAATGCCGAGATCATACATGGCCTGAGTCACAGTGTCGGTCACACCCAGATTAAGCATGGCATTGCTCAAAGTCCGCCCCATAAGAAATTCCATAGACAGATAATAACCCCGTCGGCAGTCATTGTTTTTATAGGTTTGGTGAGTGGCCTTCCAGCGCTCCATCAAGCGGTCGCGAATCGCCAGTGATAAGGCTTCTCCTGCATAATAAGGCGATCGACAGTTTTCATCCCTGCCCAGCAAGTGAACATAATATTCTTTAAAGTCGTCAATAAAATCCAGTTTTTTTCTACCCTGTTCGGGAAGTTTAGTGATGGATAATTTGGGTTTGCTGATAACGAATTTGTTAGTGGGCATGATCTGATCCTGAAAGAGAATTTAAGCTGCTTACCAGTGCAAGGCTCTCAAGCGGGAGAATTTTTTCCGTTGATGTTCGTGCATGCGAACCATAACGTTCACCAGCGCTTCTATAGCATCAAGAATATAGGGGCCTTTATTCAACATAACGCATTCAGCCCTGCCTGCCATGGCCGCATCGGTAAACTCAGGCCTTGACCGGATTCCTTTTTTAGCAATAGATTCGAGCACTTGGGTTGCCCAGATGACGGGGACATGAGCCGCCTCACATAACCACAGGAGCTCTTCCTGAATTTCAGCGAGTCTGGCACTGCCTAATTCTACGGCTAAATCACCTCTGGCAATCATGATGCCGAGATTACGCCTGCCGATAGTCCCCAATATAATATCGGGAAGATTTTTTACCGCGCGGTTGGTTTCAATTTTAGCGATGATAGGCAGTTTTGATGCATTCCGCTTTGCCAGTTCGGATATCAAATACTCCATGTCTGCCAGCGTTTCTACAAATGAAAAACCGACTAAATCGGCGTGCACACAAACAAAGTCAAGATCGGCTAAATCTTTCTGGGTTAGCGGGGGTAAATTAAACTCGGCTTCCGGAAAATTAATCCCTTTGTCGCTCTGTATACGTACGCCGCCGGCTTTTGCCACTGTTACACGTAACAATGCACCCTGCTCGGTCACTGCCTCGACGATCGCCCCCAGTTTCCCATCATCAATCCATACAGGTTGACCTATTTCAAGTTTTTCTATTGCCGAAGAAAGCGTGCAACCAATTTGAGCAGGATGAATCAAGCTCCCGCTATCATCATATTCAGCGGGTTTACCGTCGATATCACCGGTAGTTAGCAATAACGATTGGTTTTTAAATACACGAATATCCAGAGGCTCGCCTGCAAATTGCCCCAATGTAAACTTATCAACTGATTTCCGGTTATGGGTCTGCCCAGCCTTTGCAAGCACTAATGTGCAACCTGAAACGAGATAAGCCGTTCTTTCGCAACTCACCAACCAATCCGTGTCAGAAAGCGCTTTTTCAACTTTCAAGCAACGCTGTTTGTTTTGATTATCAATAAAACTTAGGTGCGCTCCTGGTGCAAGTTTCTTATGAAGCGGCTTTGGGATGGATACTCTGAATAATGAGCTATCCGCAGACGGGCTTTCAGAGTCGGCTGTTAAAACCAGATACCCTGGAGCAACGATCTTTCCCGTCCGATCCTTTTGTACACGGATGTGATGAATCGAAGGCCCCGGAGCAATGGAGCCGGTGCGAACCTTATGCCCGGCAAGATCCATAAGAATACGGCAGGGACGGCCCACTTCTGTTTCTGCGCGACGGATATTTGTTATCATTCCCTGCCAGATAACAGGATCATCGTGTGCACAATTGATACGCGCACAGGTCATGCCCTTTTCAAGTAATGAACTTACCAGCGTATAATCCCAAGAGGCCTCTGTAGACAAGGTCACCATAACATGCGCTCTGCCGTGTTCATGGAAGAGCCCGAATAATTCAATAGTATGCTGCTCCAGCAGCTGCTGGCCCTGGTTAAAGCCGTATTCGCCTGATTTTTTTTCACCCGGCAAATAGTGTTTGTCTGTTGCCCGTTTCAATATATCTATCAACGAATCCAAAGTCGACAATACCGATGCTTCCGCTCTACCCAGCGAAGATAAACCGACCTGAGCCAAGCGATCTTGTAAATGACGCAGATCAAATTGCCGCATGGCAAGATAATGTGCAAGATTACAGGCGCTTTTGGAAAAACAACCGGAATGATAGTAGCCTTGATATTTTTGCAGGCGCTGATTTGCATTGATTTCAATTTTTTGGCGCAACTCAACGACCTCTGCAAGAATTTGTTTCAGGACATCTTCGCAGGGATCCGGAGTATTTTTTTTAGTGGCTGCCATATGCTCGAATTTTTGATTAAAAAAACGCTACCTTTTAATTAAGACTACTTAAGAAATGTGACAGTTTGATGAAATAAAGGGTAGTGAGTCAAACCTGTAATACAGAAAGATGCCGCGCTTGATTTATTAATTGGCCTTATTCGACTTTTCACCGTTATGTTATGTTAAGCAAGGGCTTTATCCATTAAATTGGGTACGTCTCTTGATATTAATTTCATTATTGGTGGTGAGCATGGTTAAGGATTGCGTGGTTGAGAAATGCCATCATGCTACGGATTGCGTCTTACCGAGTTACATCGGAAATGGGTGCGATGCCCCCCCCTACGTGGCTATAATACGCCCATGCAATCTTCCTGTGAGGCAAGGCCATGAAAACAGTGAATGTCAGCGGTTTAAAGAATAATCCCAGCGAGGCGTTGCGGATGGCGCATGATGATTTGGTGTTGGTGATGAACAGAAACGAACCGGACGCCTTAATGATCGGACTCAAGTCGTCCAAAATTATCGGTATGCCGGGTGTGCGTAAAGCCTTGGCAACCGCATTATTCAAAGACGGCGAGTTATCATTGGCCCGCTCCGCCAAGCTGGCCGATATACCCTTGGCCGACTTTATCGCCCATGTTTCGCGTTTAGGTATTCCGGTCATCAATCAAACCGCTGAGGAAGTGCGGCAGGATATGGATACCCTGGAGCAATGGTTGAAAGAGGCGTAACACCGCATGGCGCGGATTGTTGTTATTGATTCCAGCCCCTTGATCGGACTGGCGATAGTGGACGGCTTAAAATGCCTGCCGGAACTCTTTTCGACAGTCTTTCTGCCTGAGTCCGTCAAACAGGAAGTGTTGCCGGGCAAAGCCGCGCGTGGTGAGGAGGCTATTGCCCATGCCCTCGACGCAGGCCGGTTAAAAGTCTGGCCTGAACCTATAGCGCCGCTGTTGGATATTGATCTGGATAGGGGCGAAACGGACTGTATCAACCTGGGCTTGAGTCATGCTAACGAAGTCTTGCTGATTATGGATGAACGCGCAGGTCGTGCCGTGGCGAAGGAAAAAGGGCTGCGTGTTACCGGTACTGCGGCGATTATCGGCCAAGCCAAAAAACAAGGCTTGACCGCCTCGGCGCGGGCGGTTTTTGAGGTTTTGCACGGCTCTGATTTTCGTATTTCAGCGGCGGTTATTAATCAGGTATTAGTTAGCGTGAATGAATAAAACACACGCCGGAAGGCCGGTAAATACGTCGATACAGCAAGTAGCCCGGATGGGTTTACGGAATCCGGGATATTCGTGCCATATACTAACTTAATCATATTCATTCGGTACACCGGGATCACAGCACATGCCAGACATGGGTTCCTGGGAGGTAGATACAGTATGGGCTTCGCGCCTCAACCTATGAACTCAAAAATCGCACTTAGACTCTCCGCCTGCTCCAGCACCAGCTGAATGGCCTCCTCCTGTTTGGTGGGTGGATATTTGTATTTGCGCAATATCCGCTTCACCATCAATTTCAGACTGGCACGGACACTTTCACGCACCGACCAATCCACGCGGGCACTTTTACGTAAGTTTTCTGCCAGTTCATGGGCGATTTTCTTGAGGGTTTCATCACCCAGTTCACATACAGAATCTTCATTGCTTGCCAGTGCATCATAGAAGGCCAGCTCGTCACTGTTGAGGCCAAGATCGACACCTCGGTCTACAGCCTCCTTAAACTTTTTCGCCATCTGGATCAACTCTTCCATCACCTGTGCTGTTTCAATGGAACGGTTCTGATAACGCTTAATGACGTTGGCGAGCAGCTCTGAGAATTTATTCTGCTGGACGACATTGCTCGCGAAGCGGGTTTTAATTTCGCCTTCCAACAAACGCTCCAGCAATTCCACCGCTAGGTTGCGTTCAGGCAGGTTGCGCACGTCGTTCAGGAAGTCTTCATCCAGAATGCCGATATTCGGCTTATATCCAGGCCCACGGCATTGAAAATATCCACGACTTCTTCAGATACAACCGCCGAACCGATGATCTGACGGATGGCTAGCTCATGCTCTTCATTCGTTTTCTTTTTGCTGCTAATTTCTTTCTTGGTCAGCAACACCTTGACAGCTTGGAAGAAGGCAACTTCTTCACGCACGGCCTTGGCTTCATCCAGTGTGCAGCAAAGAGTAAAGGCTTTGGACATCGCAAGCGCGGTATCGCCGAAGCGTTTCTTGCCATCCTTGATGCCGAGTGCATGGTTGGCAGTTTTCGCCAGCATGTTGTGACCACCCGTTAAAAACCCGCTGTAATCGAATTTGTGTAGCATAGCGCGCAGGACATCAAGCTTTTCTTCCAGCACCGCATAGGCTTCATGAGCATCAACGGTCGGGCGTCCGCGTCCTTTACTGGCAGTGTATTCCTTTAATGCTTGTTGTAGATCATTGGCGATGCCGATGTAATCGACCACCAAGCCGCCTTGTTTGTCGCGGAACACGCGGTTGACTCGCGCAATGGCTTGCATCAGATTGTGCCCCTTCATCGGTTTGTCCACGTACATCGTATGCACACAAGGCGCGTCAAAGCCGGTCAGCCACATATCCCGCACAATCACCAGACGCATTGGATCTTCGGGATCTTTAAAGCGCTTTTCCAGACGCTTTTTGACTTGCTTGGAATAAATATGCGGTCGCAGCAGTGCCTTGTCGCTGGCGGAGCCGGTCATCACCACCTTAGATTACTCCCTTTTCGGGATCTTCATCGTGCCAGTCCGGTCGTAAGGTGATGATGGCGTTGTACAAGTGTGTACAGATGTCGCGGCTCATCGCCACAATCATGGCTTTACCGGATTGCGCCTTGCTGCGTTCCTCAAAGTGCGCAACCAGATCTGCGGCCACTTGCTGAATGCGGGGGGCTGCACCAACGACGCTTTCCAGTGCCGCCCATTTGCTCTTCAGTCGGGCTTGCTGGTCTTCTTCCTCATCTTCCGCCAGTTCATCGACTTCGGCGTCAATGTTCGGCAATGATTCTTGCTTTAGTCCCAGTTTAGCCAACCGTGACTCAAAATAAATCTCGACCGTCGCTCCATCATCCCGTGCCTGCTGCATGTCGTAGATGTGGATGTAATTGCCAAACACAGCACGAGTATCGCGGTCTTCGGCAGATACGGGCGTGCCAGTAAAAGCGACGAAGGTGGCATTGGGTAGCGCATCCCGAAGATGTTGCGCATAGCCGACTTGATAGCCTTTGGCATCGCCCTTGAACTTGGCTTCAAAACCGTATTGGGTGCGATGCGCTTCATCAGCGATCACCACGATATTGTGACGATCCGACAGCACAGGGAAGCTGTCTTCATCCTCACCAGGCATGAACTTCTGGATGGTGGCAAACACAATGCCGCCGGAAGGGCGATTGGCTAACTTGGCTCGCAAATCCTGACGGGTTTCGCCCTGTACCGGCTGCTCGCGCAATAAATCCTGTGACAGGGAGAACACACCAAACAACTGCCCATCCAGATCATTGCGGTCGGTAATTACCACGATAGTCGGGTTTTCCATCGCCACTTCGCGCATCACGCGGGCGGCAAAGCAGGTCATAGTGATGCTCTTGCCTGAGCCTTGCGTATGCCAGACCACGCCGCCCTTGTGACTGCCGCCGGGGCGGGACGCATCGACCACCTGCGTGATCGCCGAACGCACCGCGTGGAACTGGTGATAACCGGCGATTTTCTTGACCAGCGTGCCGTCATCTTCAAACAGCACAAAGAAGCGCAAAAAATCCAGCAGATATGCCGGTGCCAACACACCGCGCACCAGCGTTTCCAGCTCGTTAAACTGGCCGAGCGGGTCAAGCGTCACGCCGTCAATGGTGCGCCATGCCATAAAACGCTCTGTGTCAGCAGAAAGCGAACCCATCAGCGCTTCAGTGCCGTCCGAGATCACCAGCACTTCGTTGTACTGGAACACATCCGGGATTTGCTCTTTGTAAGTTTGTATCTGCTCGTAAGCCTTCCATACATCGGCAGTGAGGTCGGCGGGATTTTTCAGCTCCAGCAATATTAGCGGCAAACCATTGATGAACAGGATGATGTCAGGGCGGCGGGTATATTTTAGGCCCTTGATCGAAAACTGATTGATCGCCAGCCATTCATTGGCAGCAACATCTTCAAAGTCGATCAGGCGCACAAAATCGCCGCGTGTTTCGCCATCCTTTTGATATTGCACCGGCACGCCGTTGACCAGCAAGCGATGAAAATGGCGATTGGCCGCCAGCAGCACCGGCGTATCCAGATTCAAGACCTGTTGCAAGGCATCTTCCCTAGCGACCAGCGGCACCAGAGGATTGAGCCGATTGATTGCATTGCGCAAGCGTTCGACCAAAACCACCTGAACGTAATTGCTGCGCTCTGGAGTGTTGCCATCCAACGCAATGTCAGGGCCATAGACAGAGGTGTAGCCAACATCGGCCAGCCAGCTTAGGGTTTCTTGTTCCAGTTGGTCTTCGGTCATAGTTTTATTTAAACCAGATGTACTTCTAATTTTTTACCGACAGCGGCAGCATATTTACGCAAGGTGTCGATAGAGGGCGAATGTTTTCCCGATACCAAAGCTCTTTCCAGGCGCGCTACCGCCGAGGCTTTTGTGCCCATGCGTTCGGCGACTTGCGCCTGGGTTAAGCCTGCTTCGCGTCTGGCGCTCAGTATTTCATCGAGTATGGCGTATTTCGTGATGTTGCTGTCATAAGCCGCCTTCACCGCTGGATTATTTAATAATTGTTCGCGAAATGCGGCATCGTGTGGAACAGGCTGGTAAGTATCGTTATTCATGGTTAACCTCTTTTAGTCGTTTTTTGGCAAGCTGTAAATCGGCGGCCGGCGTGGTGTTGGTTTTCTTGACAAAGCTATGCAAAATGACAATCGCCTGTCCAACTTGCGTGCAATAAAACACGCGCCCGATGCCTTCTTTGCCTTTGGGGCGTAATTCAAATAAACCGCCACCCATTGCGCGTGAATGGGGCATTTGTAAGTTCGCACCGTGATTTTGCATTAAATCGGTCAAGTGAATGTAGTCCGCTAAAATTCCCGGCGGCAGCAACATTACTTGCTGTTTAACCCGCTCATTGTAGTAGGCAATAGTATAGTTCATTGGATCATTGTAACAAATTTGTTATTTACGGCAGCCGTAACATTCCTGAAATCAAGCCGGCAAACCGTAAGATGCTTCCAATCACGCACTGAAAACGACATTAGCGATTTAATGAGAAATTCTTTATTTTAAAATCACTTACATTCGACAAATGCAAGAAATTGCATTTGTGATTAAATAAAGTCACGCCCAAAACGGCACATACTTGGCGTAGCGTTTAGAAGCATTTTCAGGGTCATCCAGCATAATCATGTTCTGTTCAACTGCGGCAGTAATAACCTGAGAAACAGCAGACGTCTTCGCCCGCGTATCGTCGAGCTTGAAACGTTCCCGCAGACTCTGATTGCTCATCTTTTCATTGCTGACGTATTTTAGGCAGCAGTGCATATAACAAGCACGCACCCGCTCCTTTGGTTCCATATCAACGAAGTCCTTATGCGCAAAAAGGACAGCGGTAGTATGCAAGGGTGTCGCTCGAAATTCCGGCGCCGGCAACTGATAATACTCAGTGTTAAACACTACCTTGTCGATGCCACTCCCTTTTTCTTCGCAAATTCCCATGCGGCGCATCAGATCCGCCAGTTTCTCGTTACGCGATTTGTATTCATCCACAAAGCGCTCAGTCGGAATCAGTGGTTGGCCGGGGTTAGTGATCTCAATCCGGTCTGTATAAATTTCCACCATCACTGAGCCGCCAGATTCTTCAAAGTCCTGATGCACTAGCGCATTGGCAACCAGCTCACGAATCGCCAGTTCGGGAAACATCCGTACCTCCTCCCGTAGCGCCTGACCAATGACTTCGTTCACTGGCAATTGGCTGTTGATATAAGAAATCAGTGCTTCAAAACCGACGGCATATCCTTTTTGTCCAATCAAATCACGTTCGGTTTGCAGTTTGTTCTTGCCCTTGTACTTGACCATCCGCACTGTTTTACGTATCAAAGAGTCAAACTGGCGCATATCCTTCGCCAGGAGTAATGCGCCTAAATTCGTAATCTTGTATTGCCCTGATTCGGCACGAATCAGCTTTTCACTGACCAAACGTGCAAGGATGCCGTCTCTTGATGCGGGCAGAGGCAATTTCAGCAACTCAAAAAACGTTTGAATATCCAGCGCCGCAACAACCGCATCAGCATCAATAGCTGTCGATGCGTCCAACGCGAGAAAATTCGCTTTTCCCTCTGAAAAAATGCGCCGTAACTGATCCGGCGACATGGGGACCAAATTTTCCCCGGCACGCATCAGGTAAGTTCCATCGTAGTGGTGTGGCTGTCCAATGGGACGCGATGGAATTTCAAACACAAGAACCCGGCCATCGGGGTGTTGTAATTCGTCTATATCCACGCGAAAACGAAGTGCTTCAAGAATCCGTGCTTTAATATCGCCCGTGTTCTGAAACGCCTTAGTATCTACTACCCGACGCGGTGGCTTATCGCTGACACCCAGCACCAGATAACCGCCACCCTCGTTAGCAAGTGCCACGCAATACTTCAGCAGTTTGTTGAGGGGGTACTGCTGCTTGGCTTCTTTGAACTCCAAATGTTCATTCTCAGGTACAGCCAGCAGCCAGCGATTGAGTTGTTCGAGAGTGATCATGCGGTTATTTCCTCAATCAAAGCCTCGGCATCCGGCAGGCGGAGCTGACCGGAGATCAGGCGGGGGAGCAGGGTGTCGCGTAGGACGGCTAGGGTTTGGGCTTGTTTTTCATTTTCTGTCAAGCGGGCAAAAATTGGATTTGCGACATCTAAAAAATCGGCTAATAGCTCTACAGGCGGAACCAACGCAGGGATTGGCCGAAAGGCTTTTTTACTTATTTCCATAAAAGTTGATCCATTAGAACGACTCTTGATGACTTCCATATTTTGCTTGCACCAAAAATACATATACAAAGGTAGTAACTGACTGCTTGGCAAAATAGCGATATAACCTTGATTAATCGCTAACGGTATTTGAGCAATAGCGAGATAGCCAATCGGTGCACGAGAAGAGAGCAATAAAGTGCCGATTGGCAACAACCCCGAACTTACTTTTGAGACTCCTTTTGCCGACAATAACCGCTCAGCAGCGTAGGTCGGGTTAGCGCAGCGTAACCCGACATCTTCGTTCGCAGGCGTATCTTGGGCCTGTCGGGTTACGCCCGATGGGCTAACCCGACCTACGCGGAGGTTATTTTTACTCATGTCCGATGCCTTCTAAATTGATGATGCTTCGGCCCCAATCGGGCGGGTAAATACCCGCTTCGACATAGTGACGAAAACTGGAATACGGCCAATCCATCGGCGATACGGTCAACCCATGTTTGACCGGGTTGTAATGAATGTAATCGACATGGTGGGCAAAATCGGTTTCATCGCGTAGCAGGTGTTCCCAATAACGGTGCTGCCACACCGCCTGCTCTTGCTTGGCCTTACGGGCGCGGCCGGGTGCAGGACGTAAGGCCGGATCGCAATGCTTGGTAAACCCGGTTTTTATAAGCCGCCAGCGGGTAGAAAAATCGGCATCGCCGGGCGGTAGCGTCCAAATGCAATGCAGGTGATCGGGCATGACCACTATCGCGTCAATCTCGAATGGGCGGGATTTGCGTACGCTCCTGAATGCGCCGCGCAAGACTTCGACCTCTTCGGCGGCGGCAAAAATGGGCTTTCTTCCTTGCGTCACCAGAGTGAAGAAAAAAGAGCCTCCATGGATAAATGCGCGTCTGTATTGCATGTGTGAGTGTCGGGTTACGCTACGCTAACCCGACCTACGGGCTCACGCTCGGCGGGGTCGATAAGCTTGGTCAGCAATGTGACGATGTGAAACCAGGGCAATTGGGCAGCAGGTTGCTGCCCAATTAAACCTTCCGGGCAGTGCTCGGCAAAATAGGCCATGTATTTCAGGTTGCGGGTGGAAAAGCCGCGCATGTCGGGGAAAGCATCTTTTAAATCGTGCGCCAGCCGGTCGATGACCTTGGCACCCCAGCCCTGCTCGGCTTGGCGAGCAAGAATTTCGCGCCCGATCTGCCCATACAGGCTCACGAGTTCGGCATTGACCGCGAGGGTGGCGCGTTGGCGGGCTTGTGCAATCCGGTTTTTTAGCTGCGTCAGCCATTCGGCATAACCGGCTGGCAGGCCCAATGTCTGGGGTTTAGTCATGGGGTCGCTCCACGGTTTTTTCCAAGCCTATAAAAACCACATATTCGCCCTGAGCATCGAGCGCCAAAAGCTTTCCTGCCTGTAAGGCGGCAAGGTGCTCAGCGCTCAGCCGAATCAATTGTTGGCCGTAACGTTTGCCAAAGGGTTGGCAGGTTTCTTCCACATCACAAATCGCATCAACGATGGCGACGACATCTTCAATCTCAAAACTCATACCCCAAGCCTCCCAGTTTTTGGCGTATCAGTTGATCCAGTTCCGCGCCTTTCGCCATTTGCTCACCCAGCGTTTCGGTCAGCTTTTGCATTTTCTCGGCGAAGGCTTCGTCATCATCTTCAACGGCTTCTGCGCCGACGTAGCGGCCGGGGGTGAGGACGTGGCCGTGTTCGGCGATTTCTGCCAGTGTAACGCTGCGGCAGTAGCCGGGGATGTCTTGGTATGCCAGCCCTTCGACAGGCTCAGGGCGAACGGTTTCCTCCTCCGTTCGTGGTGAGCCTGTCGAACCATGATCGGGGGAGGAATTGCGCCATGCGGCAACGGTGTTGGCGATTCTGTCGATGACTTCATCGGTGAATTCGCATTGCACGCGGCTGATCATGCTGCCGAGTTTGCGGGCGTCGATGAACAGCACTTCGCCTTGCCGGACGCGCTTTTCCTTGACCAAAAACCACAGGCAGGCGGGGATCTGGGTGTTGAAGAACAATTGGCCGGGCAGCGCGATCATCACCTCGACTTTGTCGGCCTCGACCATCGCGCGGCGAATTTCGCCCTCAGAGTTCTGGCTGGACGACATCGAGCCGTTGGCGAGCACGATACCGGCGCGGCCTGTGGGTTTGAGGTGGTACAGCATGTGTTGCAGCCAGGCGTAGTTGGCGTTGCCTTGCGGCGGTGTGCCGTAAACCCAGCGCGGGTCGCCTTCCAGGCTGCCGTGCCACCAGTCGGAGATGTTGAACGGCGGGTTGGCGAGCACAAAATCGGCGCGCAGGTCGGGGTGCTGGTCGCGCACGAAGGTGTCGGCGGGCTTTTTGCCCAGATTGAAGTCGATGCCGCGAATCGCAAGGTTCATCGCAGCCAGCCGCCAAGTGGTCGGGTTGGCTTCCTGTCCTTAAATGGAAACATCACCTAACTTGCCGCCGTGGGCTTCAATGAATTTTTCAGACTGCACAAACATACCGCCGGAGCCGCAGCAGGGGTCATAGACTTGGCCGTGATGCGGGGCGAGCACGGCGACCAGGGTTTTGACGATGGATGCCGGCGTGTAGAACTGCCCGCCGCGCTTGCCTTCGGCGCTGGCGAACTGGCCGAGGAAGTATTCATACACTTGGCCGAGCAAACCGCGGGCATGATTTTTTGCGCGATCTTCGGCATTGCCGGATTCGCCAAAGCCGATTTGCGAGACCAGATCGACCAGTTCGCCGAGCTTGCCATCGGGCAGTTGCACGCGGGCATAGCGTTTGTCGAGTATGCCTTTGAGCTTGGGGTTTTCTGTTTCAATCAGGGATAGCGCGTCATCAATGCGTTTGCCGATGCCGGCTTGTTTGGCCTGGGCGCGCAGGCTTTCCCAACGGGCGGCTTCCGGCACCCAGAATACGTTGACTTCTTTGTAATAGTCGCGGTCTTCGAGTTCTTCATTGATCAGGTCTGGATCGGCATCTTCCAAATAGTAGTCGTCCTGGCTATCTGCAAACTTGCGAGTAAGTTCTGCGCGGCGGGTCTGGAAGGTGTCGGAGATGTATTTGACGAAGATCAGGCCGAGCACGATATGCTTGTATTCGGCGGCATCCATGTTGGCGCGCAGCTTGTCGGCGGTGGCCCAGAGTGTTTTTTTGATGTCTTCGATCATACGTTTTTGTTTAAAAAATTTGAATTGGTTTTTAATGCCACATTTATGACCGGCAAAACCGGCGCTAATTCTCCGCACTTAATGCGGCCTGTTGCGTTGGCAATGCCTTATAATACAGCAATTCCCCCCATCAAACCCGCACCACCTATATTATAAAATGGCAGACTCGAAAATTTATCTGAATGTACCTTTTGCCCAAAAGGATGAGGCAAAAACGCTAGGCGCAAGGTGGGACGCAATCAAAAAGAAATGGTTTGTCCCGGCAGATAAAGACATTACGCTTTTTGCCAGATGGCAAACTGAATCCGGTGCTGTAGAATCGCCAAGATCGAAGACTTCACCCGCCAAAATCGGTTCTTCATCCAGGAAGACCGCCGCCGGTGTCAAAACCCATGCAACGGTTAAAGATTTTGTTGCTTATAACGGTGATGCGTTGCCATGGGATTAACGTTTGCTTCAGCTAATCGTCCTCATTCGGAATTTGTCCCCGAAACTCTTCCGACAGCAGCATTTGCCCTCCGGTGACAACCAGCTGCTCACCGGCATTGATGCCGCTGCCGACAAAATAACCGCCGTTCGTTGCCGAATACTGGTCTATAGTGCGGCGGCTGAACTGTTCTTCAGCGGTTTTAATGTAAACAAAAGCCTGATCCATATACCAGGCTAAAGCGGACTTCGGAATAATAACGCCGGACCGGTTTTCTCCTTGTTCAGGTATCCACGCCGCAACGCTCATGCCGGTTCTGATAGGGTTATCGCCAGGGATGGTGTGTATGCCGCAAGACTGCCGGGAGCAGTTGCGGCGACCGTCGGCCTGGAAAAAATAGCTTTCGCCTTGCGCGGTAGTATCTGTTTGCGGAGCCGCTGAAATCAACGCGGTAAGACGTATTCTGATCGGGTTGCGAACACCTGCCCCCTTTATTCTATTCTTATCAATTAACCTAAAAACCGCAGTTAGTCCACGAAAAGCACGAAAGACACGAAAGAAATCAGTATCTTGTATTGCGCAGCCATTCACCCTTTGGGTGACGATTTACAACTTGGTATCTCTTTGAATATTTTCGTGCTTTTCGTGTTTTTCGTGGATCAAATGATTTTTCTAGGATTAAGCGTGATACCGAACAGACGCAGCATGCTCATCCGGTTACAGTACGCTATGTGGCCTTTTTAGCCACGTAATTTATCCATAAGGAATCGTTATGAAATATTCAACACCCTCAATTATGCTGTTTTTAGTGCTCGGGCTTAGTGCCTGTACTGGACCAATGGGGCCGCAAGGCAACACTGGCAATACCGGATACACTGGCCTTAAGGGCGATACCGGAAACCAAGGCAATACTGGATATACCGGTGCGCAAGGAGAAACAGGCAATCAAGGAAACGCTGGTGCTACTGGCGAAGTCGGCGCAACAGGCAATCAGGGTAATACGGGAGACACCGGCGCAGCAGGAGAACAGGGCGCTACCGGAAATCAAGGGAATCGGGGCAGCACCGGAGCCAAAGGTAAAACCGGTTCAGGCGGCAGTACTGTTGTGGTAGTGCCTAATCGCTAACCTGGATGCGGAAGTCCTTCTCGATTTCCGCAATCTTGAACCAAATATTTTATTGCACATAGAAAAGTGTTAAGTCTTTCCTTGTGCTTTTCTTCAAGGAAAGACCCTGCCCCGTTGATTCGTTTTTCCAATTTATGAGTTATAGCATGCTCAGTGAAGCCTCTAATGTACCGTATAGTTTACAGTTTTCGAGCAATCCATTCTGTGAAATGATGCCCATACCAAACTCATCTTCTACGTCATCAAAAACCAATACTTTCTCACCAAAACATGCCGCAACATATATCATTTCTTGCCCAATCTCTGGTGTTCGTATACAAGGGTATGCACCGCGCACCATTTGCAGATTTCAGAATATTAACTACATCGGAAATGGGTGCGATGCACCCCATGGCTTCCGACGACAGTATTTGCTACGCGCTTCTTCACTCCAATGGTGCAGTTCGCATACTCATCGCACCCTACGGCCATCGGCCTGTATATAAATTACTTTACCAGCTCCATCAGCTTGCCGTAACTGTCCACCACATCATACTTGACTTGCTCGGAAGTGATTATGCTAAAGAACTTCTTCGCACATTTAATTTTACATTGCTCTATTTCCCTCAACTCCATCGACGACATCGAACCTTTGGTTTCGGCGATAAAGTAGATGTGTTTAACCGCACCTTCTTTGAATGAAATAGCCCAGTCCGGGTTGTAGTCGCCCACGGGGGTCGGAATAAAAAAACCTTTCGGCAGCTTGGCATATACAACCACTTCTTTGCCGGCGTCTAACTCCGTAACAAAAGAGCGCTCATTGCCGGAATCGGTAAACACATAGTCGTAAATATGCCGATTCAATTTATCCCCGGCTTTGCTTAAATCCACCGTCCGTTTTTCCCGGGTAAAAATGTCGAGGCTATGAGTTTCGGCAATCGTGTCATAAGCCAGATGCTCGACAATGACCGTGGCCTTTTTCTCATTGATCAGTCGCGTAGCTTTGGCAATAAAATCTTCCGGATTAGTTGGGTATTGGCTGAAAGTATCCGGCCTTATTCCCTGAAGAATCCTGGCGATAGTTCGACGGGTAAGTTTCGATTCTTGCGCCAGTTTACCGATGAGGTCATATTTAACGGTGGAGCGGATAGATTCCTTATCCGACTCCGTGGTCGACTCCATCACCTTGAACGACTCTCCTTGCTTGACCTCATCATAAGTCGTCTCGCCCTTTTGCTCGCCACGTTGCACGGTGTATTGCAAGGGACTTACATGCAGTTCCTTATCCAGCTCGAGCACACATTTATCGATCAGTTCCGGCGTTTCAAAATCGACGGCATAAGCAGCCTTATGGTTGATGCGATTCCAAAGCTCCTTGAATTCTTTCTTGTCGAAATTGGCGTTGAGTGGATTAATTTTTCTATTACGATCATTACCAATCGGCGGTAATTGGGCATCGCTGAAGACACTATCGATCAGCTGAAACACTTGCTCGGCATAGTCCGACAGTTCCGGCGGCAATTCGGCGAGCAGCCCTTCTCTCTTGGCATCGTGATAAGTTAACGTGATTTTATCGTCAGCATCGGTGTAGTCGTTCTTCAACAAATATTTATAAATTTGCTTGGACAGTTGTGGCGTCACCTCCACATCCCCAACTGCCGTTTTAAGCACTTTCCCGGTGAAGTATTTTTCATCGGCAATGCGGGGACGCGCTGACAGCGACTCGCTAATGTCGCGTTGCAGGCCGGTGACAAACTCCGTGTAACTCTCGCCGGTCACGACGGTAAGCACATTAACCTGATGTACAGTGGCCGGGTTGTCCATACGATCACCATTTTGGTTGACCGAAAGCCGCATGCCGCGCCCGACTTCCTGGCGGCGTGAAATCATATTATCGCTATGCTTCAAAGTGCAGATAACGAAGACATTGGGATTATCCCAGCCTTCGCGCAATGCAGAATGGGAAAAAATGAAACGCACCGGCTCTCCAAACTTTAACAGCTGCTCTTTCTTACGCAGGATAAGATCGTAAGCATCCACATCGTCGGTCTCGCTGGATCTTTTCCCGGTCGCAGGATCGACCAAACGCTTACTTTTTTTATCAATCGAAAAATAGCCCTCATGGGTTCGGGATACCTCGATACCGCGCAAATAATCATTGTAAGGATTGCCGTCCGATGTCAGGATTTCATCCAAATAACGGCTGTATTCCTCCTCAAACACTTGGGCGTATTCACCGGAAGTTTCCCCGCTTTCGTCATAACACCGATATTTAGCCACCGTATCGATAAAGAACAGGGACAGCACCTTAATGCCCTGATGAAACAGCGCCTGCTCTTTTTCAAAATGGGCTTTGATAGCTTCACGAATCTGGATGCGGCGTAGCGTCGCCTCGTTGACATCGCCGACAGCCTCGCCGCCGGTCAGTTCCACGCCATTGGTAAAGCTGAGCGTATCGGTATGCGCATTAATATCTGCGACCACGAAGCCTTTATATTGATCCAGCTTGGACAGCTCGAAAAGATTGTCGCCCTTGCTCAGCTTGCGCAGCACTCGTTTAATGCCGGTATTTTGCTTGATTTCCAGCTCGACGCGCCCGACCGGCGCTTTGGTGGTCGAAACTTCAATGCTATCCAGGTATAAATACGCGTTGGTGCCGCTAAGATTTTTGACCGAAATCCCGCGCACCGATATTTTCTTCACCAGTTTCTGGTTATAGGCATCCAGCGCGTCGAGGCGATGGATTTTATTGTGCTCGGTTTTGTGGGTGGCAGAGTAGCGCAAAATCATCAATGGATTAAAGCCCTTAAAGGACTCCAGCGTTTTTGCGCCTTCCATTTTTTGCGGCTCGTCCAGAATCAAAATCGGGTTATTGGCCGCAATCACATCAATCGGGCGACGCGACTGGAAATCGTCCAACTCCTCATAAATGCGGCGATTATCCTTGCCGGTCGCATTAAACGCCTGCACGTTGATGACCATCACATTGATACCGGCATCGGAGGAAAAGCTTTCCAGATTGTGCAATTGCTTGGAGTTATAGATGAAAAACCGGGCGCGCTTGCCGTAGTCTTCCAAAAAATGCTCGGCGGTGATTTCCAGCGATTTATACACGCCTTCGCGGATCGCAATACTCGGCACCACCACGATAAACTTGCTCCAACCGTAGCGCTTGTTCAGCTCGAACACGGTTTTGATATAGCAATAGGTTTTGCCGGTGCCGGTTTCCATTTCAACATCGAGATTTACCGGGCAAATTTTATTGCCGGCCAGCGCCGTAGAAAGCGGCAGGTTTTGGCGGCGTTGGACGTTATGGATATTGTCCAGAATACACGGCAGCGTCAGGGCAAGCTTGTTATTGCTGAAACCGTTGTCATCCAGCAGGCTTTGCTGTCCTCCCGGTTTAACCCGGCCGGGATCGACGCGGTATTGAATGCCGGTGGTTTGCGACTGTCCGGCAAAGCAATCCGCCACGGCTTCGACGGCGTGGGTTTGGTAGGCTTGGTGCTTAAATTTGAGTTTCATTTGCCCTACACATTCATGACATAAGGCATTTGATATTGCCCGATTTTGTTATCAACCGTAACTAAATGAAATTGCTTATTATGCGATTGGGCAATCAGTAAGCGATCAAAAGGATCACGATGAATCATAGGCAACTGTGTTGCCAGCATCGTATCAGCCGAATCTATCACCAATTCCTGTAAATTCGCTTTGAGTGCTGCCGCGTGAATATCCTCAATCCGTTTAATGCCGTAATCCGGCCAAATAGTACCTTTAATTCCAATTTCCCAGATATTAACAGGGCTAAAAAATACATTACTCGCTTGATAAATAGCTTTAGCCGCTTTGTCGGGTAATTGCTTCGGTTTTGCTAATGCCCACAG
This sequence comes from Methylobacter sp., assembly GCA_030653175.1. Lineage (GTDB taxonomy): Bacteria > Pseudomonadota > Gammaproteobacteria > Methylococcales > Methylomonadaceae > Methylobacter_A. The sequence continues at coordinate 11,692 of JAURZV010000027.1, read as the reverse complement.
CAAAATATGCGTATCCAGTAGCAGGTTCATAACTTGCCTGTATAAAAATCATTGATGATGTCTTCCGGCAAAGGCTCATCAAAATTATCTGGAACGGTAAAAGCATCTTCCATCACACCCAAAATAACTCTATTATGTTTTTCATGGCTGGGTGAGCCAGAAAAAGCTAACGCTTTAATTTCTGGATATTTTTTCTGCACCAACTCTTCAAGAAATGTTTTTTGCACATCATCGGGTAATGTTTCGTAAAGCGCATAAAGACTATGTGCAGTATTGGTTTGTTGTGTATTCATGCGGATTCTCCTAATTATCTACTAAGCTTGTAAACGTTCACTTCCCCCCTTTGAAAAAGGGGGATTGAGGGGGATTTATCTAATCAAATCTCCCCTAACCCCTCTTTGAATGTCTTGACCTTAAGGCATAAGACCAGATGCAAGTATCAACCAATACTTTCAAGATTTACGGCCTTGTTTATAGTCGTAATCAAGATCAGGCTCTAAGTTTCCAAACAATTGAATAATTTCCTGTTGCTTACGACGATTAATAAATTCGCGTAACGCCGTAACAACGGTATCTTCCTTCGTTTCAAAATGTCCCAGAGCGAGGGCTTCATCAATTAACGCATCGTCAATAACGAGGTGGGTTGTCATGTTATGAACTCCTGTGTGTAGCGATTGTTAAATCGTTTTAATTTCGGTGTTGGGTGACAGCAATTTAAAAATCTGCTCGATGTTGATCTTCACGCTATCGCCGGCAAAACCGGCATCGCGGAATACAACCCGTAGCGGATGACGGGCGGCGAGTTCCTTGACGAAAGCCTCATTGATACCGGTATCGAAACAGGCGGCCAGCGCGTTGCCGTCGACAAACAACACGGTAAAGCCTGCGATAGATTCCTGAACGATAGGCAATGTCAAATCCACGCCCCAATCCAGCAATACCTGAAACAACAAGTCTTCGGCAGTGCGGTCTTCGCGGATATTGTCGACATGGTCGACCAGATCGCTTTGCTGCACGGCGTCGGGCGTGTAGTAAACATCCTTCATGTTGGAGCCGTCTATTTTCAATACCCGGAAGCCGATGTCGATAGTCAATGGAGGGGGTAATGTGGGAGAGGCTTCGCCTAAAGCGCCTACTTTTGGTAGCTCGACTGTCGAGGCTAAAGCCTCTCCCACCTGCCTGATTTTTTGCCCGGCGCGGCGGATGCGTTCTTTGCCGATTTCGGCGATGGTTGGGTAGCCTGCTTTATAGGCTTCGGATTTTTCGTCGCAGGCTTCGGGCAGTTGCACCATGATGAATTTGCGCTTGCCGCCGTCTTCGGCGTTGAGTTGCATCACGGCGTGGGCGGTGGTTGCGGAGCCAGAGAAGAAGTCGAGAACGACTGCATCATTTGATCCACCCAATTCCAAAATATGACTAATTAAATCAACAGGTTTCGGATTCTCAAATGTAGTAAGGTTGCCAAATATTTGGGCCATCTCACTAGAAGCAGCAGTATTAAGTGGTGCAAAATCCCATAGAGTAGTCCATGTAATACCTTCCTTAACTTGAGATAAAAATCGTTTTAGCTTAGGTCTGCCTTCGTCGTTTTCACCAAAATATATTTCATCATTAGCTATCAATTCTTTTATTCTTGCTTCATTGAATCTCCAATTCCCATTAGAAGATGGGTAATGCTCTTGGCCTGTTCGAGGATTAATTATTGGGAAATAGAGGGATGACACATAACGTCCTCCTTTAACGTTAGCCATTAAATCGCCTGCAGTCCAAGGACCTTTAGAATGATTGTCTGGATTCTTGTAGCGGGCAACTTGTACATCTGATCTTTTTCGCAAGTTCAATCCGCTGATAGAACTTTTTGTGTATACGAGAATGTAGTCGTGTTGAGCAGCAATCACTTTATCATTTGGCGGAGTGCTTCGTTTTTTCCAGATAATCAGTGCAACAAAATTATCCTCCCCAAAAACCTCATCACAAAGCTTTCTAAGATTTGAAACTTCACCATCATCAATCGAAATAAAAATAACGCCATCGTCCTTGAGTAAATTCCGCGCCAGCTTCAAACGCGGATACATCATGCTCAACCAATCGGAATGAAAACGGCCATTGGTCTCGGTGTTGGCGACCATGCGCTGTCCGGCCGCGTCTTTCTGGTTGGATCGCTGGAAATAACTTGCGGTATCTTCACTAAAATCGTCGTCGTAGATAAATTCCTTGCCGGTGTTGTACGGCGGATCAATGTAAATCATCTTGACCTTGCCCAGATAGGTTTCCTGCAACAGCTTCAGCGCATCGAGATTGTCGCCTTCGATAAACAGGTTTTGAGTGCTGTCAAAATCGACGCTTTCGGAACGTGCAGGGCGCAGGGTTTTGGCAATCGGCGCGTTGGCGGTCAATAAGGCTTCGCGCTTGCCCGGCCAGTTAAGTTGATAACGCTCTTGCGGCCCTTCAACAATGGATGTGGAAAGCTCTTGCCGCAACTGGTCGAAGTCGATAGCTTGTTTCAGGCTTCCGTCAGCCTCGCGGGTTTCGGTCACGCAATTAGGGAACAGCTCGGCCAATTTGGCGATGTTCTCTTGCGTAAAATCGGGACTGTGCAGCTTGAGTTTGTCCATGTTTTTTAGGTTACATCTATTTTGTGGGAGAGGCTTTAGCCTCGATTTTAGCACATCAAGATTTTGTGTCTGATTTGTCGTCGTCGTGGCTACCAAAAGTAGGCGCTTTAGGCGAAGCCACTCCCACAACACAACACCCATCCACAATCTATAACCACACAGCATCCCACAGCGGATAATCGCCTATCTTATTGACTAATTTGGCTCTTAATGGATTTGCTACTATATAGCGGGCAATCTGTTGCAAATCTTCTTCTTTTCTTAAGGCATGATCATGATAGCCATCTTGCCATAAGGCTTGATTTAATGGCATAGCCACGCGTTCGTGGCGAATTTTTTGTATTTGGTAGGCTGAGTTACCTTTAACATGCTGCATGACTTTTGCCAGGGTGTTATTGTTTTGCAAGGTAAACAGCCAATGCAAATGATCTGGCATCAGCACAAACGCTAAACTGTGGACATTTCCTTGTTGGTGCTGATGGCGCAAGGCTTGTACAACGATTCTTCCCAGATAAAAATCAGCAAACACCCTTTGCCTTTGATAGGTGACTGTTGTGATTAAATAGGTTTGGTTATGTTGGGAATATCTGCCCTTTCTTAAATCTTTGCTATGAGGCGATTGTTCATAAATCATAAAATTCAGCAGAGTGGGTAACCAATGTACATAAAATAGCTTTATTGTGGGAGCGGCTTTAGCCGCTATTATCGCGGCAAAAGCCGCTCCCACAATATCCATTTTTTTAGTCATCGTTCCTCAATGCCTGAAAATCTCTGTTAATTTCGTTGTCTGTACGCTTACCTATAGGCAAGCTTTGCATAAACTCAAGCACTTCGTTTTCGCCAGCATTATCGGCAATAGCATCCGGTTTTGTTTCAAGAAATTCGATAAAATGTAACGCTTCAATGGCCTTAGCCATCGGCATTGTTTTAACGTGTTGGTAAATAGTTTGGGCGATGTTCATAATTACTTTTACCTCTGGCTAGCTATTGAGTTAATGTTTATTTACGCCATGCCTTAGCGCGTATGGACTCCTGATTGATGTCGTCACGCTTTTCCCAAATGCCTGCACAATTGAAAAAATCAGCTTCGGAGGTTGGTTCATTGGCTGAAATTTCTGTTACGCCAGGGCTGGCTTCATCTAATAAAATAACTCTGATTTTTTTACCATTCCATGCTTGCTGATTGCCGGGTAAGGTAATCACGCCGTTATGGACGGTCGTTTGAAACTCGACAGCGTTCATTTTTTTCCTTTGCCGGCTAGTTGTTGCAACTTACGTTAACCTAAAAAAATCAGGTGGAACGTGTGGAAACTGTCGAGGCATGAGCGGCTTCCACACTCTAACCCATTTAGTTTTTAGGTTAATGTGGCCTTAATTATTCGATCCTGTTGCGTTGGCAATGCCTTATAATACAGCAATCCACCCTATCAAGCCCAATCCCCCTTTTTTATAAAATGGCAGACTCGAAAATTTATCTGAATGTCCCTTTTGCCCAAAAGGATGAGGCAAAAGCGCTCGGTGCGAGGTGGGATGCAGTACAAAAGAAATGGTTTGTCCCGGCAGATAAGGACATTGCGCTTTTTGCCCGATGGCAAGCTGAATCCGATGCTGTGGAATCGCCTGGATCGAAGGCTTCATCTTCCAAAATCGGTTCTTCATCCAGGAAGACCGCTGCCGGTGTCAAAACTCATGCAGCGGATAAAGACTTTGTTGCCTATAACGGCGATGCACCGCCATGGGATTAACGTTTGCTTCTGCTGTAGGACAAAACTTATCTCGCTAGCTATAGTAGCCGAAGCTGATAAAGCGACATTTGAAATGCCCTCACCCTAGCCCTCTCACGAGGGGAGAGGGGACTTTGTTGCTTTACCAGCTTCGGACCCTATATATACTCTAGTGCTTATCCTGATTAATCATCCTCATTCGGAATTTGCCCTCTAAACTCTTCCGACAGCAACATTTGCCCTCCGGTGACAACCAACTGCTCACCGGCATTGATGCCGCTGCCGACAAAATAACCGCCGTTCGTTGCCGAATACAGGTCTATAGTGCGGCGGCTGAACTGTTCTTCAGCGGTTTTAATGTAAACAAAAGCCTGATCCATATACCAGACTAAAGCGGATTTCGGAATAATAACGCCGGACCGGTTTTCACTTTGTTCAGGTATCCACGCCGCAACGCGCATGCCGGTTCTGATAGGGTTATCGCCAGGGATGGTGTGTATGCCGCAAGACTGCCGGGAGCAGTTGCGGCGACCGTCGGTCTGGAAAAAATAGCTTTCGCCTTGCGCGGTAGTATCTGTTTGCGGAGCCGCTGAAATCAGCTCGGCTTTAGTAGCTGCACTGCGGTTGCCCGATGCTTCAACATCAATACTCTGAATCTCGTTTGCCAACTGTTTGTTAACCGGCAAGGTAATTTGCAACAGCGTTTTCTGTCCGGATAAAAAGCCGCTCAGCGGGTCGGAGTCGGTAGATAACGCCCATTCAGCCAGCTTTTTACCCCAGTTGAGCCGGGCTTCATCAATGATGGCCTTGCCTTGAACGCCGCTGGCATCAACCTGGGCTTTATCGGTTTGCCATTGCGCTTGCTGAACTTGCAAGTTACGTTTTGATGTCGCGCCATCACGATACAAGTCCTGCTGGCGCTTGATGTTCTGCTCAGCCTGCTTAAACCTTGCCGTAGCGCTGCTGCGCTCGGTTAACGTAACCAAATATCGATGTCGTAACTCGATCAGCGGCTGTATATTGACCGCTTTTCCATAAGCCGTGAATTCAGGATGATCGCTGACAGAGGTAAGCGTTATTGTCTGCAAGCCCGATACCGATTGGGCTTTAGCGGCCAGGAAAATAGTTCCCCGCCCTGCGGAGCCCGGCAGTTTGGCGACCGGCTTATCGTCATCATCGGCGATAACGGGAGCGACACTGAGCATAAAAAAGCAGGCTATTAAAAGAGCATTCATGTAGACAGGAAAGTGAGTGTATAGGGTTTGTTCATGTTATAAGATTTCCATTCTTAAATGCATTTTTTTGTTGTTTTTAAAAAATTGCACGTTATCCTTCGACTGTATGGATATAGGAGGCACAGCAACGCAGGGGCAGGGAGCGGTTGCCGACGACTGCACGGATGCAGGAGGTAGAGCAACGCAGGGAGCGGTTGCCGAGAAAACAAAGTAACTAACTATAATATTTGGAGATTATCATGAGCGATGTACCGGATAACTTAAAGTACGCAAAAACCCACGAATGGGTGCAAATGGAAGACGATAACATCATTCGTGTCGGCATAACTGATTTTGCGCAGGAAGAATTAGGCGATTTGGTTTATATTGAGCTTCCGGAGCCGGGACGTAAAGTAACGGCGCAAGAACAATGCGCTGTAGTTGAATCGGTTAAAACCGCATCCGATTTGTTCAGCCCGGTTTCCGGAGAAATAGTCGCTGTCAACGAAGCCTTGGCAGATGAACCTGAGCAGGTCAATGATGACGCTTATGGAGCGTGGCTGTTTTGTATAAAAGCGGATGACCTGTCTGAACTGGATTCATTAATGAGTGCGGATGCTTATCAGCAAATGATTGAACAATGACTTAGGTTGAAAGGTACCAGGTAAAAAAATTTCGCCTTACACCTTTCGTCTTGAACCTTTCACTTTCCACCTTTCACCTTAATAATGGCAAATCAAAATGCAAAAGGCTTTAAACGCCTGATTAATGCCTGCATCTTCTCTGTTGCCGGTTTTAAAGCAACCTGGACACATGAAGAAGCATTCAGACAAGAAGTCATCCTGTTTGTGATAACGACCCCTCTGGCAATCTGGCTGGGGGAAACCCATATTGAAAAACTGCTGTTGATCGGCAGTATCGTTTTAGTCATGCTGGTTGAATTATTAAATTCAGCGGTTGAGGCTGTAGTCGATAGAGTGGGGCTTGAGCATCATGAATTATCGGGTCGCGCCAAAGATATTGGTTCGGCTGCTGTTATGATGTCACTGGCCTGGGCTACGGTAACCTGGGCATTAATTTTACTTTAGCCGCGACTGCTCCCGGCAGTCTTGCGGCATACACACCATCCCTGGCGATAAAGAGGAACATAATGAGTGCATTAATATGCGGGTCTATGGCTTACGATACCATCATGGTTTTTCATGATAAATTTAAGCATCACATTTTGCCGGAAAAAATCCATATCCTGAATGTATCATTCCTGGTACCGGTGATGCGGCGTGAATATGGCGGTTGTGCGGGTAACATCGCCTACAATCTCAAATTGCTGGGCGAAGAGCCGTTAATTATGGCTACAGTCGGCCATGATTTTGAACCGTATGCCCAATGGATGGCTCAAAACCAATTATCCAGCGAATTTATTCAGATTCTGGACAACAGCTATACCGGGCAAGCCTATATCACTACCGATGAAGAGGCTAATCAAATTACCGCATTCCATCCCGGCGCAATGAATTCTTCGCATTTAAATTCGGTGCCTACTGACAGAGAAATCGGCATAGGCATCGTATCACCCGATGGCAAGGAAGGTATGCAATTGCATGCCGAGCAGTTTGCAGAACTGGATATACCTTTTATTTTTGATCCGGGTCAGGGCATGCCGATGTTTAATGGCGAGGAACTGCTCAAGTTTATCGATCAGGCAACCTGGGTGACATTGAATGACTATGAGTCCGAGTTAATGCAGGAACGTACCGGCTTGTCACTGGAACAAATGGCTGAGCGGGTTGAAGCGCTGATCATTACTTTGGGCGGCCAGGGTTCTCAAATTTACGCCCACGGCGAGTGCATTACCATTCCTGCCGCAAAACCCAAAGCGATACTCGACCCAACGGGTTGCGGCGATGCCTATCGTGCAGGGCTTTTATACGGCCTGATGAATGAATTGGGCTGGGAAGTGACCGGCAGAGTTGCCTCATTAATGGGCGCAATTAAAATCGAAAATAACGGCACCCAGAATCATTCATTTGATATGGATGGCTTCAAACAACGCTACCGCGAGAATTTCGGATCTTCGTTTTAATTTTCAGCTAAAAAAGTCGTAGTCGTAGGTCGGGTTAGCGTAGCGTAACCCGACATTTGCCGCTTCGATGTGTCGGGTTACGCTATGCTAACCCGACCTACATACTTTGAACAGAGTATCTACACTTACTAAATTACAATAAGCTATTCATGCTAAAACACACCCAAAAGCTATTAGACATCATGTCGCGTCTTCGTCATCCTGAACAGGGCTGTGCGTGGGATGTTAAACAGGACTTCACCAGTTTGATTCCTTACCTGATTGAAGAAGCCTACGAAGTCGTCGATGCGATTGAACGCAATGACCTGGATGATTTGCGCTCGGAGTTAGGCGACCTGTTGTTACAGGTGGTATTTCATTCACAGATCGCCGAGGAACAAGGGCTGTTCACTTTTGAGCAGGTTTCGGAAGGCATTTGCGACAAACTGATCCGCCGCCATCCACATGTTTTTTCCGATGCTGTTTTCAACACCGATGAAGAACGTCATCAAGCCTGGGAACAGGAAAAAGCCATAGAGCGGCAGAAGAAAAACAAAACAGCGGAACGAGACAGCGTGTTATCCGGTGTAGCCCGTAATCTTCCTGCATTGATAGAGTGTGAAAAAATACAGGATCGCGCCGCAAATCACGGCTTTGATTGGCCGGATGTATTGCCGGTTTTTGATAAAGTTCTGGAAGAACTGGAGGAGGTTAAAGAAGCTTGGCAGTCCGGCGATCAGGCGCATATCCAGGAAGAAATTGGCGATTTATTGCTGGTTGCGGTTAATTTGGCTCGACACTTAAACGTCAACGCCGAAGTCGCGCTCAAAGAAAGTACTAAAAAATTCTCCAGACGTTTTCAACACATAGAACAACAGGTCAAAGCGTCCGGCCTGAATTTAAAAAACTGCAAACTGGCAGAATTGAATGTTTTGTGGGATCAGGCCAAACTGGCGTTAAAAAACAAAAGCTAAGACTTTAAGGGCGACCAACCGGGCCGCCCTTGTGACAAACCTTTAAAACTCCTCCCACTCGTCAGTGTTCGCTGAAATCGTTTGAGCTTTCGGCTTGGCAACGACTTTGCTTACCGGGGAACTGATGTCTTTTTTCAAACGCATAATTGCAACCCCGACTGCGGTTGATGCGGAAACAAAAGAGGATCCGGCACCCAGCATTGTTTCCGCTTCGCTGTATTTTTTTGCGTTGATCATAGTAGCGACTCTTCCAGCTTCGACATGAAAGGCCGCGTGCTTGGACACGCACTCTGAATAACTCGGCTGATGAGCAAGCCGAGACTTAGCGTCACCGTGTAGCCATTTACCTAAATCACAGCAATTGTCTTTTGAAATGGTTGCAACATCCATCTCCTCATGCTTCGATATGGCGGTACGAAGCTTCACCTTCCACTCAGAATGTTTCTCAAGCGCCTTATCCAAGTCTATGCTGCTTTCATTTGGAACATTGGCATTAGAGGACTCGATCTTGGCAGGTACACTTTTTCTGCCGGCCTGTCTGGATGAACTTGCCGGCTCAGTCTTAGAAAAACCAATAAATGTACTTGGGTTACCGTCCAACTTAAAGTGTCCCACCGTAACAGCCAGAGTTTGCGTTTGCTCTTCCAGCGATTCAGCTGCGGCTGCCGCTTGCTCTACCAACGCGGCATTTTGTTGGGTCACATCGTCCATTTGGCCGATGGCCTGATTGACCTGCTCAATGCCGGATGTTTGCTCCATGGAGGCGGCGCTGATCTCGGACATAATGGCAGTCACGCCACGAATGGCGCTGACGATTTCTTCCATGGTTTTTCCGGCTTGGGCAACCAGCTTGGTGCCGTCTTCAACCTTTTCTACCGAATCGCCAATCAAACCTTTGATTTCCGCCGCGGCAGCGGCAGCGCGTTGTGCGAGATTGCGCACCTCAACGGCCACCACCGCAAAGCCCCGGCCTTGTTCGCCGGCACGAGCCGCTTCTACTGCCGCATTGAGCGCGAGAATATTGGTTTGGAATGCAATGCCGTCTATCACCGAAATGATGTCCACAACCTTGCGTGAAGATTCATTAATTTCTTCCATGGTCGATACCACCTGACCCACCACCTTAACGCCCTGCCCCGCGATGTCCGTTGCGCCGACGGCAAGCTGACTGGCCTGTTTGGCGTTTTGGCTATTGGCCTGCACGGTAGAGGTCAGCTCTTCCATGCTGGCGGCGGTTTCTTCCAGACTGGCGGCTTGCTCTTCGGTGCGGTGCGATAAATCATTGTTGCCAGCTGCAATTTCTTTTGCGGCGGTGCTGATGGTATCGGTGGCTTCCTTGATTTCGCCCAGCATGTTTTTTAGGTTTTCCACCGTCATATTCAAGCCTTCTTTTACCTGGCCAAAAGTACCCGGATAATCTCTGGTTACCGTTTGGGTCAGGTCGCCTTGAGCAAGCGCTTTGGCAACGCGTGTTGTGTCGTCAAAAGCATGCTCGCACGTTGAGACTAACGTATCAATATTCGTCAATATCTCCTTAAACATAAACTCAAATTGATCGGCATGGCTACGTTTTGAGAAATCACCTTTAACGCCGGCTTCTACCAGTGATTTGACTTCACCGTTAATGGCAAGCAGCGCTGTTTTAAGGTTGATTACAGCGTCCGAGACTTTGGCTTTATCACCCGGCAGATGATCCATGTCGATGGAAAAATCGCCCTTGCCGTATTGGGCAATAATTTCCACAACCCGCATTTTTACGCCGACGTGAGCGGCCACCAGTTCATTCATTTCTTTCGCCATCTTGCCGTAAGTGCCGGGAAACTTAGCGGTATCGATATGCTCATGGATCCAGCCTTCGGCGTGTTTTTGCGCCATCGTGCCTTGTGCGGCCACAAAGGCATTGAGGGCATCCTGCATGGTTTGCATGGTGCGTAATAATGCGCCAATCTCATCTTGCCGGGTGGTATCAATAGGGGAGCCAAAATTACCTTCAGCAATAGCGCTGGCCACCTGTTGCGCGGACTGCAATGACCCGGAAATGCCGCGAATCAGCATGATCGTAATAAAGGCCAGCATTGCCAAACCCAGAACACAAACGGCTATTGCCACAATCAGCAGGGTTTGATATCGGCTTTGCGCCGCGTCATACTCCTGTTTAGCAACGTCTTTTTGTAATTGCACTAACGCATCAATGCCCTCAGCGGCAGGAACAAATAAGGGCCGTATTTTATCGCGGATATGTTTTTCTAATTTTTCCTTTTCACCTGAACTCACTAATTCAATAGTCGGCTTCAAGCCTTCAGAAACAAAACGCGCGTTATCAACAGCAAATTTATCGGCAAGTATTTTTTCCTCAGGCGTGAGATACGTTTGCATATAGGCATCCCACAATTTATTAACTTCGGCGATGTTGTCATTAATCTGTTTTATATTTTCGCTGGTTTCGTCAGCAAAAATATAACTATTTGCAATTTTAAGGCGAGTATCCAGTTGCTTGGTCTTAATTTCAGCAAGATCCGCTAAAGGGATGGTTCTATCGACATAAACGGTTTGCAGTCCGGCATTAGATTTTTGCATGCCGACCAAGCCCAGCGCACCCAAGGTAATCGCCAGGACAGCCGAAAAAACAACAATCAAAAGCAGGCGGGCTTTAATGGTGAGATTATTAAACATATATAGGGTTCTCTAACTGAGTTTATTAAGGTTGGTGGCTGCCGATCATTTTCCGAGGGCATGCCTTGAATAATATTTCTAACGTGTTTTGGAGCATCTACTGGCAGGCTATGTTCTTGTCCCCTTTGGGCAAATCAGACCCTCTCGACTGATTCCTAACGGATCCAACCCATATTAAAAGTTATAGTATTTAAGGAAGTACTGATTAAATCCTTCGACAGGCTCAGGATGAACGATAACGTATTGTTTCCATTAACAGTAGTCTTGTCGATCTGTGACCGAAAATGATTCCTGATTAGCAAGATGCTTCAGCCAAACACGTAGTATGCTGACGAAGGAAGCACATCGTTCTCGATGGATAGGCTTGATATGAGTGCGCTTCATTGCGTTCAACACATCTACGAGCTATTGTGGGGGCGACTTTAGCCGC
>JAURZV010000004.1 GCA_030653175.1 Methylobacter sp. | reverse complement strand
GGATTATGCCTCACTAAAAATACTAAGTCATTGAAATATATATAAACTATTTTTTATAACGAAAAGCAATAAAAAATTAATTTATTTTAAAATCAATATGTTATGTGGCTGTGATTTTTAAATCCGACAGCCTCCTAGGGCTATAGCGCTCGCTATCAACTTAGAAGCCATAGCGTCAGAAACTGGTAGCCCGTTACGCGTCACACTCCAAGTCTGCATGCGGACATCCCAGTGAAACTGAACTTCGCGCTTTTGTCATCATTAAAAAATTGCGGTAGCAGTTTGCTCAACAGACGAACATAGTGATTCTTAGGCATTTAACTCATTTCCCTTATTACTTATTTAATTCAGCGGGCTAAAACACTGCCGCAACTCACAGCCAGCCTTTTCGCTTAAAAAACCAATAAGGCGCAATTCCCGATAGTAACATTAAGAACAGTGCGCCGGGATAACCCAGCTGTAAATTGAGTTCCGGCATGTGTTGGAAATTCATACCGTAAATACTCGCCACCAGGGTGGGGGGCAGGAATACCACGGCAGCAATGGAAAAGATTTTAATAATCTTGTTTTGGGTAATGTTGATAAAGCCTTGAGTCGAGTCCATCAAAAAATTGATTTTATCGAACAGGAAAGTGGTATGCGACATCAACGTATCCACGTCGCGCATGATCTCCCGTGCCGTTTCCTGCAACTCGGGGTGATTACGTAAATGCCGTTGCAGAAAAGATATGGAGCGTTGCGTATCCATCAGGCATAGTCGAATCTTACCGTTGCTGTCTTCCAGTTTGGCCAGTTGATCAATGGCATTTTCAAGATCCGAGTCTATTTCTTCCAGCACCAGATAACTGACATCTTCCAGTTTTCGATGAATATCCTCCAGCGCATCGGCGAGATTTTCCACTTTTTGCTCGAACATAATCACCAGCAATTCCTGCGGTGAATGCGCCTCTATCTGTCCGTGCCGGGCACGCATACGTAGCAGGCGAAAATCCGCCAATGCGCCGTCGCGCAAGGTAATTAAGCGGTCATTTTGCAGAATGAAAGCGACGGTCGCTGTGCTGTGCCGCCCTTCGCTTTGCGCAAGAAACAAAGATCGTACATGAACGCCGGTGTTATCGGTAAAGTAACGTGCCGAAGACTCGATTTCCTCCACATCATCCGATTCGGGCAGCGCCGTGTGTAAGAATGTTTGCAGTTGCGCGCGCTCACTGTCGCTGGCATCGTGGGCATCGATCCAGGAAGCTTTAGCAATTGCCTGTTTGAGCTGATCTTCAGGCGGCGTTTGTTCTTTGAGCCGACCCCGGTCAATAGTAAATAGTCTTAACATGAGTGTATTCCCGTTGTTTTATTATTCAGGCAAGTTGTCCGGGCGCATCAGTGTGACTAATTTGGCGCTGCCTTCTGTCAGTTCTGTCCAGTCGCCTTCAAAAACGAGTTGGGCTAAAGCGGCGGTAGGCAGGCATTTTCCGTTTGCCGATAACGGAACCGAATGGGGAATTAATTTTAATAACAAGTCTTCCAGGCCGGGATTATGTCCGACCAACAGCGCTCGCCGTCCATGACAGCCGGTTTTTAACACAGTAAGCAACGTTAATGCATCTGCTTCATAAATACGTGGGTCACAGACGATAGCCGACTCATCCATGTCTAACTGTCGGCAAACCTGTTGCGCTGTTGCCAGAGCGCGTGTCGCCGGAGAGCTGAGTATGGTGTCGGGCTTCAAATGCTGTTCATGCAACCAACGTCCTATTTGTTTGGCCGCGCGTCGACCGCGTTTTTTTAAGGGACGGGAAAAGTCATCCATATCAACAGCCCAATCTGACTTGGCATGTCGTAATAATAAAAGTTCGTGAGTCATAAAATATTTTTGTAATGGAGGGTTATTTTTCGACACGTATATGTTTGTAATACTATAACAGTTAATTTTTACAATTCTATTAAAAACAAAAGTAAAAAATACCTGAAACGTAGGTAATGCAAGGCATTCGGCGTGTTAGTGGTGAGGGCTGATTGGTGGTATTACTTATTGATTGAAAGGGGTGATTTCTCTATCCTACAGATGGGTATACAATATCAACTGGTTTTTAAGTTAATCAATGAGCAATAAAATGAGGTGTGTTATGTCAATAAAAGAAGATTTTGAAAATGTATTAAAAAAGTTGCAAGCAGAACGCGATGAAATCAATTTAAAACTGCATCTGGCTTCCATGGAAGCCAGACAGGAATTTGAAGAAGCCGAAAAAGAATGGGGCCGCTTAAAAATCAAGGCCGCTGAAATAGCGGATGAGTCGGTGGAGACTTCCGAAGAGTTTATAGCCAAGGCCAAAATAGTCGGTGAAGAACTTAAAGATACTTACCACAGAATTGCCAAGCGTTTGGCTGATTAAGCTTTATCTTTTATCCGCGCATAGAAAATTATAAGCTTATACACCTCTTGTATTCTCTTGATTAAGGAGAGGGCGGGGCATCAAACTCATAGTTTGTTTTTGGCTGCTAAAGATAAAATAGGGCTATGAGGAATTCCTGCTAACCTACTTTAGGCAAGGAGAATATTGTGAATATTTCACGTCAGACTATCCAGCCTGACGCCCTTCGGGTTAATGCAAATCTGTTTCAGACAGATTTGCCACGTTGGGCGTTATTGGCTGCCGTCACCGCCCTGATCGCGGCGTTTTTTATTTTTGATCTGCAAAAAACTCCTGCTCACAAGTCTTATGGCTTTTAACAGCCTGATATTAATCAAGACGACTTTTGTCTATAATCGAGGGAAATTTTAAGCCCGCGCAGAGCAACGAAAATAGAACGTTGTTATTTTCAGTATTAGTGCCAGGTTCCAGTTAACAGGAGTAACAATTTGAACCCAAAGAACAAGATTTTATTTGCAGGCGATCCGCATGGAGATTTCAGGCCACTGATAGCGGCAGTACATGAATATAAGCCCGAAGCCGTTGTTTTGCTGGGCGATTACGATCTGGAAATGCCGTTGGAAAGCTGTTTGCAGGACATTGTCGGTTTAACCCAAATCTGGTGGATTGCGGGTAATCATGATTTTGAAACGCCCGGCAAATATAAGAATCTGTTTCATTCGGCCCTGGCTGATAACGGTTTGCACTTGAAAGTCACGGAAATAGCGGGACTGAGAATTGCCGGTTTAGGGGGGATTTTTCTTGGCCGGGTCTGGTATCCGCCGCAGCTGCCTAAGTGGCGGGACAAACAGCATTATCTGCATAACCAACCTGTCAATCTAAGGCATACGGCGATGTCGTTAAAATACAAGGGTGCGATTTGGCATGATGAGTTTGAGGCATTAAAGACGCTGAAAGCGGATATTTTGGTGACCCATGAAGCGCCGGGATCTCATCGGCACGGGTTTGATGTGATTGGTGAGCTGGCTGCCGCGATGGAGGTGAAAAATATCTTTCATGGCCATTTGCACGAAAATTATATTGGCATTGTTAGAAACAATATCAAGGTAGTCGGCGTGGCGAACAGGGCTGTCGCCGATTTGGTGGGTAATTACGTTAAATAAGGGGCATTATTCACCCTAGCTGACACTCGCTCCAACATTACAAGAGTCGTAAGCTTCAAAGCAAGCTTTGAACTCCGGTATCAGGAGTCCAAAGCTTGCTTTGGATGTGCGCGATTCAGATCAGTTACGAAGCCTGACTGCTTAAATAATCCTCATAATTACCGCTGAAATCAACAATGCCGGTCGGGGTTAACTCGATAATCCGCGTTGCCAGTGATGATACAAACTCCCGGTCATGGCTGACGAATATCAAGGTGCCGGGATAATTTTCCAGCGCGGTATTCAGCGATTCAATCGATTCCATGTCCAAATGGTTGGTCGGTTCGTCCAACACCATGATGTTGTTTTTTTGCAGAATCAGCTTGCCGAACAGCATGCGGCCTTGTTCCCCACCGGAGATGACTTTAACGGATTTATTGATGTCGTCCGCACTGAACAATAATCGCCCCAAGGTGCCGCGTATGGCTTGGTCGTCGTCCGATTCTTTGCGCCATTGCCCCATCCACTCGATGAGTGTGGCATCTTCGGCAAAGTCTTCGGCATGATCCTGTGCAAAATAACCCACTTCAGAGTTTTCCGACCACTTAACCATACCGGCATCCGGCGTTAAATCGCCGACCAGGGTGCGCAGCAAAGTTGATTTACCTATACCGTTAGGGCCAAGGACGGCAACACGTTCGCCGACGGGAATCATCAGGTTCAGGTCTTTGAATAAGGGCTGCTCGCCATAACCTTTAGTCAGCCCCTCAATTTCCAGTGCCAAGCGGTGCAACTTTTTAGTCTGGTCAAAGCGGATAAACGGATTAACCCGGCTTGAGGGTTTGACTTCATCCAGTTTGATTTTATCCAGTTGTTTGGCGCGCGAGGTAGCCTGTTTGGCCTTGGATGCATTCGCCGAGAAGCGGCTGACGAAGGTTTGCAGCTCGGCAATCTGGATTTTTTTCTTGGCGTTTCCGGCGAGCAGACGTTCACGAACTTCGGTAACCGCAATCATGTAATCGTCATAGTTGCCGGGATAAACGCGCAGCTCACCGTAGTCCATATCGGCCATATGGGTGCAGATGCTGTTTAAAAAGTGACGGTCATGCGAGATGATAATCATCGTGCAATTACGCTGGTTCAGTATGTCTTCAAGCCAGCGTATGGTGTTGATGTCCAGGTTGTTGGTAGGCTCATCAAGCAACATGATGTCGGGATTGGAAAACAAAGCCTGTGCCAGCAATACCCGCAGCTTCCAGCCCGGTGCTACGGCGCTCATCAGGCCGTTGTGCTGTTCCAGCGGAATGTCCAGACCCAGCAATAATTCGCCGGCTCTGGATTCGGCGGTATAGCCGTTGAATTCGGCGAACACCGACTCAAGCTCGGCGGCGCGCATGTAGTCGTCTTCGGTAGCCTCCATGTTGGCGTAGATCGCGTCGCGCTCGGACATGGCCGCCCACATCTCGGCGTGTCCCATCAGCACCACGTCCAGCACGCGTTGGTCTTCATAAGCGAATTGATCCTGGCGCAAGTTACCCAAACGCTCGTTGGGAGTGATGCTGACGTTGCCCGCCGATGGTTCCAAATCGCCGCTCAATATTTTCATGAAGGTCGATTTTCCGCAGCCGTTCGCGCCGATCAGGCCGTAACGGTTGCCGTCGCCGAATTTGACTGAGACGTTTTCAAACAGGGGTTTAGCCCCGAACTGCATGGTGATGTTAGCTGTAGAAATCAAGTTTTTGTTCCGAAGATTAAGGGTGAAAAAGGTAAAAGGCAAAATAGAACGCGGATGACGCGGATGATTATGATTGAATAAGATTTTTTCTTGAATTATCGGCGTTTATCATATTTATCAGCGTCATCCGCGTTCCATTGTTTTTGATGGCGCTTGAGTTAACTAAGCCAGACCTCAGGCACTATATTGGCCGTGTGTTGATCGTCGCTGATCCAAATCTGCCCATCCTGGATGCTGATTTGCAATTGCATGGTGCGCTTTACCATGGGTGCGAGTTGATCGGTCGCTTCTTTGGGCAAATTAATAACCGTCAGGTTTTTAAAACGCTCCAGCTTGGGTTGAATCTGGTTCCACCAGATATTGTTGCGCCCGCCATAGGTGTAGATGATAACTTTATCGGCTCGGTTAGAAGCTTTGCGGATGCGTTTGTCATCGGGCATGCCTACATCAATCCACAGCTCGATGTCGTCGGTCAGGCTTTTTTGCCAGAGTTCGGGCTCGTCATCGGTGCTCAGGCCTTTAGTGAATTGCAGGTGTTCATGGGCATTGATTACAAAAGCCAGCAGGCGCGTCATCATGCGCTCTTCGGTTTCCGAAGGGTGCAAGGCAATGGTCAGGTTATGCGATTGATAATAGCCTCTGTCCATGTCTGAAATCTGACAGTCGGCTTTATAGATGGTTGACTTAAGCGCCATTGAGCGGTTTTTTACGGCTTTGAAAAATAAAGCCCTATTCTAACAGATTTTAGCCTTCGAGTGTTTTACAGTAACAGCTTATCGTCTATGGCTATAAAACGGCCGGCCGAATTAATCAGCGAGGGCGCGGTCAGCGCCGGTACGCCGTATACTTCCGTCGTTACACCGTAAACAGTTCGGGCCTTGTCCAATAACAGGTCGAAGTCGCCGTCGCCGGATAACAAAACAATCACATCGACCTTGGCCGCATAGTCGATCACATCCAGCGTAATACCGACGTCCCAATCGCCTTTTGCGGAACCGTCGCTACGCTGGATGTAAGGCTTTAGCTTGACTTCAAAACCGATATTCCTGAGTACCTGTTGAAATCCCTGCTGCTTGCTGTCGCCCTTGTCGATCGCATAAGCAAACGCTGCGACCACTTCTCTGCCTGCGGTCGCCTGCGACCAGAATGCAGTGTAGTTAAAATGCCGCTGGTAACTTTGCCTGGTGGTGTAATAGATGTTCTGCACATCGACAAAGATGGCGACTTTTTCCATGTCGTTATTTGATGAATGAACAGCAATAATCGCTAGGCGTTTTGACTTTCATGGTGAATGCCGCATTGGCGGGCACATTGAAAGATTCTCCGCCTTTTACGCTTTGCCATTCAGCGCCGGGCAATAAAACATCCAGATCGCCGTCGATGATTTCCATTAATTCAGGGGCGGCGGTGTTGAAAGTGTATTCGCCGGGCAACATGAAGCCCAAGGTTTTTGACGAACCGTCTGCGAACTTGACAGTCCGGCTGCTGACATTGCCGCCGAAGTAAACATTGGCTTTTTTGACGACGGTTACGTTATTGAATTCTGACATGAGTTGTCCTTTATGGGGAATAGATATGAGGGGCGCAATGATACCAGATTGTTTTGCTTTGGTGAGTTGTAATAAAACGCGGATGTCAAAAGTAGGAGCCTCTAGGCAACGCTGATTAAGCGGATTTAAGCCATGGGTACGCTGTGCGTACCCATGGCTTAGGAACCAGCAAAGCTCAGGTTCTGTCGCGCCAATAATCCGGTCGCCGACGGTGCGGAGCAACGACTAAAACCTCAACGTCAGCGCCAACCAGCCGGTAGAGGATGTTATACGGAAAACCTGGAAGCCGATAACGCCGAATATCGGGTGGAAACTCGACCTTATAGCGGTGTGGAGCTTCGCAAACTCTGATCATTGAGGCATCGAAAGCCGCAAGGTAACGCGCACCAAGACCCGGTTGTCGGGATTCGTAATAGGTTACGTGTTCGAGGTGTTCAACTCGCGCCCTCGGATTGAAGAAGTAGCTCATTTAAGCAGTGCCTGAGCCTCTCTACGCACTACCTCGGCGGGGATGCGCTGAGCTAGCCCTTGGTCTAACTCGGTAGCGCGATTCGTCGCCTCTTGAAACCAAAGCTGCTCAATCTCCGCTTCTGACAGGCTGTCAAGGCTAGATAGTAATTGCTCGGCTAATTGAGCGCGCTCCTGGGGGGGGAGGGACAACGCTTCATGACGGATCGTTTCGATGTTCATTTGAGTTCACCACTTGCTTAAAAACAGTTCTAACGTAAAGTTAGGTTTGGTTGTTGAGTAGCATTGTAGCGCTGTAGGGCGGTTTCGCGCCACGACTGCATGGATGCAGGAGGTAGAGCAACGCAGGAGCAGTTGCCGAGCAAACCGCCAATCACCCAAAAAAGGCGCTTTAGGTGATGCGCAATGCCGATGACAGTCTTTCGCAGTTGCGGTGGGTTGCCTAGCGGCGAATCCACCCTACAAATCATCCGCCTTACAGCTTTAAGTAATATCAATCAATGCAGGATGCAGCAATTCTATATCCTCAATGCCTCGACCCTTTTGCGGCGGTGAATAGGAGCTGTAACCTGAAATAACAATCGGCTCCAAATAGCCTACGATTTGTTCAAGTTCTGATAGACGAAGCCCTTGGCGAACCAGATAGGCGATATAGCTGTGCCGAATCGCTTCGGCGTTAATTTCCATAGGATTGGGTAAGCCTGAATCGACTGCTGCACAGAGCAGGGAAGCAGCAAGATCTTCAGATGATTCCGGTTTATCTGCATTCCAAACTGGATAACCGCAGGATTGTTCAAATAATGATTTTAGCGAGCGACTGATGGCTATGGTTCTGGGGGCTGAATCAGTGACGATGAGGGTTGCCGTTTCCAGATCAATTTGATCAACTTTTAACGATGCGGCTTCTTCAATAGTCAGTCCGCTGAGTAACAAACCGATCAGTTGTTTGCCTTTTAAGGTTGAGGCGTTAAGTAAAGCCCTCAGTTGAAGACTTGAAAGCTCCCTGTGCAAAGGGCTCGCAAGGGCATTATTTTGTTGCTGTTCTAGGGGTTTGACAGCGGCTTGCTGGTAATTAATCATATCTGCAGCAGGCGTATACATGTGGATGCCAGAAAGGGTGATAGGCGATTGATATTCTTGTTTTCGGGTTAAGTAATCGGTAATCCATACAGCAAAAAGACCTAACAAAATAGAGCTGACAATCGCGATAATAGCGTCACGTGTATAATTTGGCCTTACCGGTTCATGAGACAAATATGCACGGCTAATCACCGTGACCTGTGGATATTTTTCTTTGTGACTGGTTTCGATTTGCACTAATCGTTCTTGCGTATCACGGTAAAGTTTTTCCAGGCCTTCCAGATCGGTTTTTAAGGCTTCATGTTCGGTAAATTTCGAAGTAAATTGTGCCACTTGTTGTTTATGATCATTAAGCTGGGCGCGAATGTCTTTTACGGTCTGTTGTGCAGCGACATAGTCCTTTTCTGCCTCAGTCAGTACGATATTTTTACCGTATTGGCGCTTGTTTTTAATTTCGTCTTCAAGTTTTTTGATTTGTTCCGGAATAACTTTTAATTCAGGTTGCAAGTTTAAATAGTCACGGGTAAATCGTTTATCCAATTCAGTCAGTTTTTCACGTAATTCCTGTAAACGCTTTTCAAGATCCTGCAAACTGCCCTGATCCTGGTTAGGAACCACGGTCTGATTGTTGGCAATAGCCACTTTAATAGCGTCAAGATTAGCCTTTGCTCTGACTTCATCCTCGCTGGCCCGGTTAAGTGAGTTACTTAAGCCTTTAAGGCGGGCCAGGGCTTCATTTTCATCCCGACCGGTTGATAAAATGTCATTGTTTTTTCTGAAAGCCTCAAGTTCAGTTCGCGCGGTATTGATTTTATCAGTCAGGCCTTTCAGTTCTTCTTCAATAACACTGGCCGTGGTGCCCGTTAATTTTTTGATTTCCTCGGCTCGTGCATCAAGGTAAACATCAATCCAGGTATTGATGAGCAGAGGCAAAAATTCAAGATCGGAACCTTCCGCCCGGATTTCAACCAGATTGGTTTCGGCAACAGGCACAACATCCAGTAAGTTCCGAATGTCAGATGCTGTGAACTGAGGCAGGGAGTTGTTAGTGGCTGATGCTTTAAGTCGTGATAGAGTCTCAGCAACAAGTTCGTATCCCAGTAAGATTTGTTTTTGAATGGCAACATGCTGAATATCTGCTACATTGCTTTCGCGGTCTATAGCGGTCATTGCCGAGGTTAGCAATGTTGCACTGCTGCGGTAAATGGCGGGGCGGCTGTAAGTGTAGGTGAGGCCGATAGTTGCGCTGATTACAAAGACAATGCCAAAAATGATAAATCTGTGCGAGCGAAACCAGGGGTGAGGATTAAGGTAAGTCGGAGAATTGAGGTTGTTATTAGGAAAAAATTCTATTTTAGATGAGTAGTTTTCCATAGCACGTTTTCTCTTTAAACCAATAATATCAATATGACATGAAAAAAAGAATAGGTCTAGTTACGGTTCAAACATTAGTTATGACAATGAGCGGCTTAGCTCGGTATTAATCAAGCTGACTCCCGTCTTTGAAGTTTATTCCACCTATTTTATGTCCGTATTCATCCCACATGATAAGTGATCCATCTTTCTTTCCATCCTTGTATTTTGTTTCAATATATTTCTTTCCATTGGAATGACGCTCCTCATGTTTACCTGTGAAAGGCGTGTTTTTATTAGCTGAAGTTTCCTAAAAATTCATCAGGCCACCATGCTTAGCAACACAGCCATCAGAGAATTTTTCGTGGGATTGCCGGGTTTGGGGCAAACCTTATCAAAATCATCATTGAGTGCGGCTTCGGCGATAAGCCGCCGAACATCCGAAAAGGCAAAACTGGTTCGCCCCTTCACTTTATGCCGACGTTCCGGGTCGGCTTTCAAGCGATCCACATAAATCCAAGTGATCGTTGACGCCATCATACAAAATTGCAGATGGTTGTTCACCGCTTGAGCATTGCGACACTGACTTGTTCGGCTGCCGATGTCTTGTTTGAGCTCTTTAAAGCCGGATTCGATTTTCCATCGTGCTCCATAATACTCGATGATTTGTATCACGGAAAGCTCCAGGTCAGTGCTGAACATCGTTACCCACTGTGTTTTTCGGAACACCCAAACGACCCGGACGGGACGTTTGAGCGTCTTCAACATAACAACCGCATCATAAGCACAAACCTCTCTGCGTTTACCGTACTTACGGCGACGGCCTCGCTGTCCAGGCTGCGAGGCGTCAGGTTGAGCATACAATACGTTATTGCAGCGCAGCCGGGACAGCAATTGAAAACGATCCCCCAATGCGTCCCGAACCGGTCGCCACAGACTCCGGTTGCCAAACCAGCTATCCGTAACAACGAGAAGTGGCGAGCTGGCAAAATGGCTGCCGATGCCGATCAACATCTGTCCTGCCTGTTGCAATTTGGTCTGAAACGGCACGACGGCACCTTTGATTTTGGCGTTATCCTTTTCCGCTTCAATGGTTTTCCTGGCGAGGTAAAAACGGAAATCTAAAAACAAACAGGCCCAGCGTCCTTTGACTTGCTTGAGCAAGCCGACCGAGACAATATTTTGTGCCCATGGATAGGGGCTTTGATTGGCTTTGGCCGCATGATCAAAGATCGTCTCGCAACCGAAGATATTTTGTAACTATTCAGTCACAGATTGTCACAGATGCACACTGATAAACTGAAATATAAAGAACTCACTCGTCTTATTATCAAGAGTTTCTATCAGGTTTACAAAGAGTTAGGTGGCGGCTTCCTGGAATCAGCCTGTTTTCCCGTTCCCACGCGCTACGTCACTGCCATTAAGTTAAGGATTTAAACTATTGTGGGCGCGAATAAATTCGCGCCCACGGCATTCAACCATAACTATTTTCGGCTTAACTTAATGGCAGTGACGCGCTGCGTGGGAACCAGGTAAAAAGCAATCTGTTTAATCGGTTTAATCTGTGTTGATCTGTGGCTGAATAGTTACGATATTTTTCCCTATTTTGGGATTGATGAAGTCGTCTAAGACCACCAACAGCCGACCGTCCGTTTCAGGGGAAGGTATCAATCCCCAAACCGTATGCCAAAGCTTTTGTCAGGGTAATGTCGAAGAGGCCATAAAGGTGTAGAAGCGCTTCTTTTTGATTTCAATGCCGAACAAGGTAACCAAAGCGCGCAGTAAATTGGACGTCATGGACGATGTGAACGGAACGATGACTGCCAATAGTGTGCAGGCAAATAATGAGGATCGCTCCCGGCCTAGGTCGGTAGCGGAAAAATGGGCTTGGAGTGGACGTAAAAGATCGCGTAGAATGAACATGAATGAGGTCGTTTTATTTGTATAATCAGTGGCTTAGTAGCCGGTATTATACAATAAAACAAGACCTCATTCATCAATAGGTTACTGTTTTTTAAAGAATAAATGGGGGGCTCGTAAATGTGTATTAGAGTTAGCTAATATGCTGCGAAAAATTAGCACTCTCTAATATTCATGCTCC
>JAURZV010000022.1 GCA_030653175.1 Methylobacter sp. | reverse complement strand
TCACTGCCATTAAGTTAAGGATTTAAACTATTGTGGGCGCGAATTTATTCGCGCAACAGGTGTTAAAAAGCGCGAATAAATTCGCGCCCACGGCATTCAACCATAACTATTTTCGGCTTAACTTAATGGCAGTGACGCGCTGCGTGGGAACCAGGTAAAAAGCAATCTGTTTAATCTGTGTTGATCTGTGGCTGAATAGTTACTACAAATTTTGGATTGACTAATTCGAGGTTAAACCTAAATCTTATGAGATATGAAGCATAAACAAAATCAAGCGAACTATCCCATACTGCACATTTACCCACTAAATCAGGATTGCTGTTATCGTGCCTCTGGAATGCTGTCAGGGCTGCCATGCCTGAATTGCTGCCGCTTGCGCTGCCCGTTTTGTGCACCCGTCCATTTTCTTGCTGCCATTATTAAACCCTTTCGCTAAACTTTTCTGGGCGACTGCCCATCCAAGGCTAATTTCTCCCTGTTTGTCACCCGCCTATTACGAGTTACCTTACTAAAGCTCCGCTTGCAGGCCAGGTATACCAATGCGCTGGATACGCATAGCATTGTCGCCCTCTTCGTAAACCGGCAGTTTTCCTTCTACTTTCCAGAGCCGGAAAGCGAGCGCATGCGATAAAACACGAATCGGATAATCGCGGGGCAATTGTTGTAAATAAGGCTGTATGGTGACGAAATCGGTCGCGCCATACTGGTGCATGATAAATCGAAGGCCGCCATTGGCAGGACCGATGTTATAGGCCAGCAAGCCCAGAAACAGATCGTTGTGCATCTCGGTCAGATAGTATTTTAATGTAGCGGCGGCGATAAAAGCATTGTGCCGAGGGTTGAGTAATGAAGGTTTGCTCACCGCCAGCTGTTTACCAGCCTGTTCCATGACGGCTTTAGGCACCTGGGTAATTTGAAACAGACCATGCCCGCCGTCCCGGCTGTCTCTGGGCAAAAAGGAGGATTCTGTCGCGGCGATGCCTTGCAGAAGGTTGGGATCAATGTCGAATACCTTGGCCGCTTCAACAATAGCCGGATTATATGTCTCTGCACGGTTAACCATCTGTAGCAATTGTGCCGGATTATAACGCCGGTAGGCGGCGTAGACCTGATGAGCCAGCGTAACCCGGCCGGCTTCCTGTTTGCCTCCGACCAGCATACGAAAGTGTCCGAACGCTTGGGCAAAATGGTTTTGCATCACAATCCAACCGATAACCAGCGCAAAACTGATAGCCAGAATCGGGGATAATATCGCCGCCTTGCCCTGCAACCATTTGCGCAGTTTCCACCAGCCTATCAGCAACACGGCCGCCGCAAGTATCAATCCCAATACGCCGATTGCAAACGGCAATAAACTGGTGAAAAAACGGGTACCGGAAAACCAGCCGGCCGAATAGCCCAACAAAATCATAACGACAAAAACCGCAGTTATTGCCAAACCCAGCACTTCAAGGCCGATCATCAACAGTCTGTGTTTGAAACTGCCAACCGGCGGTTTAGGCAATTCCTTTTTTGATGTTTTCCGTGTCGTTCGGGGTTTAGGTTTTAGAGCTGTCTCCAGCTTGACACTGGCTCGTTTGCGAGGTGCTGCCGGTTTATTCATACAAACAGATTATCCAGTTTCGGCAAGGTATTATTGTGGCGCATAAGTTCAGTAAGTGTTGAAGTCACAAGATTATAGCTTGAACGGCCGCAATCCGTAGGCCGAAAAAATACTGTTGACTTAATAAGCAGAGCAAAGTCCTCTCGGCACACCGCTACGCTGCTCCTGCATTACTCTACTACCTATATCCGTATAGACATCCCCGAGGGCTAAGCCGGCAGTGCTCAAGCCTCTTCTCTGCTCCACAAATTTTTAAAGACAATTAGCAGCTCGCCTGTCAAAATCGTGGGGCGTTTCCATCGAACCGATTTGTCACCCAGCGAAGCCCTAACTGCCATGAAACTGCAACACATTGATATACATAACGCCATTACCGCATTAAGTTGCGCACTGGATTTAGTAGGGGTTGACGAAGTCAGGCACGGCAAGCGGGTGGCGCTCATGGCCAGGGCTATTGCCCGGCACCTGAACTGGCCGGAACTTGAATGCCTGTCCATCCTTTATTCCGGCATGCTGCATGATTGCGGGGTTTCCAGAATCCATGAACACCACCGGCTCACAGAAACGCTGGAATGGGACGGCTCCGAGGATCATTGCATCCGCGGCGCCGATTATTTGTCTGCCTGTCCTCCGTTGGCGCATCTGTCCGCCGAGATTCGCTACCACCACACCCGCTGGGAAAAACTGCTGGCGTCGTCTGTCGATCATCGCCTTTGCTTGCGTGCCAATCTGCTGTATCTGGCGGATCGCATCGATATGCTGCAAGTGACTTTCCTGAACAGCGACCGGATTCTGACCGAATATCCGGCGATTATCGCGCAAATCAAAACGTTGTCCGGCGTATTGTTTGCGCCGGAACTGGTGGACGCCTTTGCCGAAATCGCCGATGTCGAAGCTTTTTGGCTGGCAATGGAACCCGAATATCTGGATGAAGATTTACGTCGCATCGGCAGCCATATTCCAACAACCCTACTCGATATGTCTGCACTCAAAGAGCTGGCGCGGCTGTTTTCGCGGGTGGTGGACGCCAAATCCCCGTACACCGATGAGCACTCGCAACGGGTAGCGCATATCGCTAGGCAATTGGCTATCGATTTCGGCATTGGAGGCTACGAACTGGAGCAGGTTGAAATCGCCGGACTGTTGCACGACATCGGCAAATTGCGGGTATCGGAAGACATCATCGACAAACCGGGAAGCCTGACGCCGGAGGAGCGGGCCACCATGCACCGCCATAGCTACGATACCTTCCGTATCCTGCAACGCGTGTTTGACGACTCAAAAATTCCGATATGGGCCGGACTCCACCATGAGACCTTGATCGGCGATGGTTATCCTTTTAAAAACGGTAACAAAGAACTCGATCTGGAATGCCGCATTATTGCCGTTGCCGACATTTTCCAGGCATTAGCGCAAGAAAGGCCTTATCGCCATACCATGAGCCTTGAGTATATTCTCAACGATTTACAGTCGCGCGTTGCAACCGGCCGTCTCGATGCGGCAGTGGTGGCTAAATTGACCGAAAATGCCGAACTCTATTACCGGCTTGCTGCGGCTTGACGGATTAGCTTGGGGGAGCGAGAGAATGAAAAAACACTTGGAATCAGAGTATCTACGGAACTGAGTACTAGAAAGTTGGGCAACGAACAACTGTTGCTCAACCTTGGCTTTTTTATCGAAAAACCCAAGCTCAGTACACCAAGCGGAGGGGGTTAAACTGAATCCGTATAGCACTGTTATACAAGATTCCGTTTAATCAACTGTTAGGCCTGTTCTATTCACAAGTGTAGAATGTGAAATCACTCTTTCATCTCTGGAGGCATTATGAATTTTCATATTGAATATGAGCGTGAAGCCGATGGCCGCTGGTTGGCAGAGGTTCCCGAAATTCCCGGCGTATTAACCTATGGCGACACCGCTGACGAGGCAAAGACCAAACGTTGCTTGCCGCGCTGCTCGGCATCGGCTGTTTTATAGAAACTAACTCAAGGAAAAATCATGGAACTGACCGCTGTATTGACTCCCGCCGTTGAAGGCGGTTATATCGCTTTAAACCCTGAAACCGGCACAACTACGCAGGGTGAAAGTATTGAAGAGGCTCTTGCAAATCTTCAGGAGGCTACCGAACTTTACTTGGAAGAATTTCCACTGACCATTACCGGGCGCTCGCTATTGACAACATTTCAAGTTGCCACACATGCCTAACTTACCCATTATCTCTGGGGCTGACGCCATTCGGGCCTTACAACGGCTTGGTTTTGTCGTGGTTCGCCAGAAAGGTAGTCATATCATCCTAAAAAAAGGTTCTCAAGGCTGTGTTGTTCCTAATCATCGTGAAATCAAAGTAGGTACTTTAAGCGGCGTGCTCAAGCAAGCAGGTGTTTCTGTTGACGAGTTTTTCAATGCTCTTAATTCGTAATACTCGATGAAAAACATAAAACTTCGTGCCGCCTTCGTGGTGAATCCGCCAAGCTTTCGATCGACTACTTAGTCACTGATTATTATGTACTGCTCAAATTAACTATCAATGCCTGCAATTCTGACTTTGCTGATGTCTGGTTTTTTGTATGAATCGCATAAACCTGACGGCTGATTTCAGGCTCGTACAAATAGCGATAACTGATGTCGGTTGCCTGTTTGGGCAGGGTATATTCCGGCATTAATGCAACACCGATACCTTCCTGCACCATGCGCAAAATCCATTCTTCGCTGTTACTGCGGTAAGCTGCGTAAAGATTGATTTCCTGACTTTGACAAATACATTTCAGATCTTCTCTTAACTCACAGTTTAGCCGGTCTAAATAAGGCTCTGACTGTATCGCGTTCAGATCGACTTTTTGCAGTTGATTAAAGCGATGGGTATTGCTGAATGCGACCACGTAGCGTTCTTCGTAAAGCAGGGTCGATTGATACGGTGATGCCGGTAATTGCGCCGGGGCACTGATCACCAGATCCAGTGAGCCTGAATCCAGTTGCTTCAATAAACTCGCTTCGCTATCGACGATTAATTCCAGTTCGATATTCGGGTATTCTTGCTGATACCACGCAAGACAAGGACTTAGGCGTTGCGCGCCTATCGTGGTCATCAGGCCGATGCGCAAGGGAATGGTATTTAACCGGGTAAAACGAATCGCTTCCGCTTTGGTTGCCTGAAGATCTTTATAAATCTTGCGCAGATTGGATTCAACCATGCGACCTAACGGCGTTAACTGGCAACCGGAGCGAGTGCGCGTAAATAACTCCCCGCCCATTTCCTCTTCGAGTTTTTTTATGGCCTGTGTTAAAGACGGTTGCGAGACGTAAGTGAGTTGCGCCGCGTGCGTGATTGTTCCCTGATCGCAGACTGCCAAAAAATAGCGGATTTGCTGCATTTCCATGAGAGCCTCCTGATATAGCAAAAAGCTATTGTTCCATAGAAAGTCAGTATTATACAAACCTTTGTATTTCAATATACGATTGCGCTCATTTTATAAAAACGATATGAGAAAGCTATGAAAGCAGCAAGCTTGATTGTGATGTATATCCGACGCCTGCGCAGCAGCAGGTATCGATACCGCCTCACTCGAATTAAATAATTTTGCTTTCCATAAAACAGAACAATAGGTTTTAAACATGAAAAAGAACATTCTGTTACCCCCATTAATCAACACTTTAACCTGTAGTTGCCGGGCTTTAGGTTTATTTGGATTATTGACCGTCGCTTTGCCGTCGGCCGTCTATGCACATCGCGGGGCGAATAATGAAGTCGATGCCTGCAATATTCTGGTGGGTCACGAGCGAGTGCACTTTACCGCTTATACACCGGCATTGAGCAACGACAAAGAGTATTGCCAGATTATTCCGCATCTGGGTTCCACTAATCTCGTATTCGATTATGAAGGCAAAAGCCTGCGTAATTTAACCGTCGAATTTGAAGTCACCAAAGAACCGGAAGGAACCCGGATTTTCTATCTGGAACCAACGAAAATAAAATCGGGCACGGTGAATGGCGTGGTTGATTTCAGTAAATTCGGCGCAGGTAATTATCTGGCTCATGTCGCGATAGTGCATAAAGACAAAAGCATCGACAGCCATATTCCGCTTTCGATAGGTCTTGGACCAGAAGCTTCAGACAATTTGCCGGTAAAATCTCTATTCGTCGTGGCGCTTATCGCAGGAGTTGTTTACTTAATGAAACGCGCAGCAGGCAAACATGCAGCGAGGCCATCCGATGTTTAAAGCCTATCTGGATAAACTAAAAACGACTTCGACTTTGCGGAACAACGTTTTCAAATTACTGTTCTTACTGCCTATTTTGATAACGCTGATAATTTTTTTTAGCGAAAATAATGACGAGTATTCTCAAGTAGGCAGCGTATCTTATGCCGGAGAAAACGCTAATCCGCAATGCGTTGCCGGTAAGCTCGACGGAGAATCCGGCGGCGTCAATGGCGAATCAACGCTTGAAGGCATTAAATACAATATACGCACGCCGTTGAATTATGATGCCACTATTGCCCATCCGTTGCTGATGGTCTATTCGCCCGCAGGATCAAACCGGGCAAAAACCGAAAAAACGACGGCACTTACGCTGAAAGCGACAACCGCCGGATTTATCGTCGCTTATGCCGATCATCCCGATTTATCGCCTACCTCTACCATCGAGCTCGGCACTATTCCAGGCTTGATTGCCAAGCAATGGTGTGTTGATAAAGAACGCATTTTCCTTACCGGGCATTCCGACGGCGGTACTGCTGCGATGGCCTTGGCGTTTATGTCCGGCACCAAACATATTCCCAAGGTGATTGCACCCAGCGCGGCAGGAATCGATTCTCAGGATTTGCGCGATCACAAATGTCCTGATCCGATTCCTGTGATGGTCATGCACAGCGTGAACGATCGCCTGTTCCCGAATTACGGTCAGCAGACTTCCGGATGGTGGGCGGCGTGCAATCAATGCGAGCCTATACCTGAAAAGATTGCCAATGGCTGCATGGCTTATTCCGGTTGCGCTAACGGTGTAAAAACGTGGTATTGCGAAGGCGATAAACCCCATGCGCAGTGGCCGGGTATTAATGATACATTGCTGGATTTTTTGGTTTCGGTGGGTCGTTAGGCGTCACGGCCTACGCTTAATGATTGCAATTCTTACATTCACCTCATTCCCA
The DNA here is from genome assembly GCA_030653175.1 of Methylobacter sp. Lineage (GTDB taxonomy): Bacteria > Pseudomonadota > Gammaproteobacteria > Methylococcales > Methylomonadaceae > Methylobacter_A. The sequence goes on along the minus strand of JAURZV010000022.1, from coordinate 20,338 downwards.
CGCCGCGTGCCCGTTGTTATACACGAGTACTTTCAAGCACGTCATTCCGGCAGGGATTCACCTCAGGCTATCCTGCCTGACGCCCTTCGGGTAAATGCAAATCTGTTCCAGACAGATTTGTGCCGGACCCGTTAGAGCGCGTAGCGAATCCAGAGCACATGGATGTGAAACTGTCGACTGGTACTTTGCATTGATCAAACACCTACAAGCCGCCAAGCTACCCTCCATGACATTGGATTCACTTCGCGATTGGTCCTAAAAAAATCAGTTAACCAACGTGTTGTGAATTGAAATACCTGAATGACGTGCATTGAGCCAGGGCATTGCCGGCCAAAGTTATTCATCTAAAGGGTGCGGACATTGTAGGGGCGACCGGCCGGTCGCCCCTACGGTAGCTCGGGAATATCAAATCCAACTGATTTTTTTAGGTTGATTGTAAATCCACGCAATTTTAATTGGTCCATCACCCGTTTTACTGTCACTATCGGGTTAATGCTGTTTGAGCATTAATAAAAGTTTTCCAAATCAATCTTAATGGTTATGAGGACACGATTATGAACATACTTATTACCGGCGGTACCGGTTTCATTGGCAGTGCATTGGTTAAAAGCCTGGTCGATCAAGGCCATGCCGTTACGGTGTTAAGCCGCAGCCCCGATAAGGTCGCCAAAATATGCGGCTCGGGCGTTAATGCGTTGGGCAGCCTCTCGCAACTTAACGCTGAAGACAGCTATCAGGTCATCATCAATCTTGCCGGTGCGCCGATTGTGGACGCCCGCTGGAGCGAGGATCGCAAGCAGCTGATCAGGGCCAGCCGTATCGACCTGACTGAACACTTGATAACCTGCATCGATCGTATGACCGTTAAACCCGAGCTGTTAATCAGCGGTTCCGCTATCGGCTATTACGGCGATCAGGGCGACACGGTGTTAACCGAACAATCGACTCCCTATGAAGATTTCTCAGCGCTGCTTTGCGCCGATTGGGAAGCTGCCGCAAAACAAGCCGAACCATTCGGCGTCAGGGTTTGCCTGATCAGAACCGGCTTGGTCATTGCCGACGGCGGCGGTTTTCTGCAACGTATGTTGCTGCCGTTTCGCTTGGGATTGGGCGGGCGATTGGGCGACGGGCGGCAATGGATGTCCTGGATTCATCGTCAGGACTGGATCAACATCGCTCTGACCATGATTAGCGATTCAACGATGCAGGGTGCTTATAACGCGACCGCGCCGAACCCTGTTACCAATGCCGAATTCACCCGGATATTGGCGCAATGCCTCAAACGCCCCGCCCTGCTGCCGGTTCCGGCCTGGCTGTTAAAAATGCTGCTCGGCGAAATGTCGCAGCTGGTACTGGGCAGTCAGCGCGTGATACCGGAACGGCTGTTGGCGCACGGTTTCAAGTTTCAATACGATGATCTTGCTGCTGCGTTAAATGAGGCGTTGTCGCATTAACTTTGAACGGCCAAAGCAAGCTTTGGACTCCAAAATTTACAGACACAGGAGTTCAAAGCTTGCTTTGCAACCCAACACTATGTAATGGCTGCTTGCTTAAACCGGGCCTTGCTTAGTTGGCTCTCACGACCATGATCGATAATCGGCGATGAATAACTGCAAGCGCTGTGTTTCCTGTCCCATTGATGCAAGCTTTGGACTCCAAGATTTACAGATGCCGGAGTTCAAAGCTTGCTTTGCAACCCAACGTTACGTATTGGTCGCTTGCTTAAACCGGGCCTTGCTTAGCCGGCTCTCACGACCATGATCGATAATCGGTGCCGGGTTAACTGCAAGCACTGTACTTTTTGTCCCATTGATGAATGGTTTTGGGCGGAAAAGCTTGCAGTTCAAGCAGCCAGCGATCAATGTACCGGCAGTCCTGATCGAATTTAAGCTTGTATCTGTTGCTGTTCGACCAGCTGCCTTACGACCTGCTCCGGCAGCGCATGATAAAGCGCCAGTTTGCCGCCTGCCGACTGCAACTGAAGATCATGAATGGACTGTAACATAAACTGCAAGCCCGGTTTGCTCTGGTAAGGGTGCGGCTCAATCTGCCGGGGATCGAAAATAAAGCAGGGAATCACCTGCCCTGAAAGCCGCAAGGCTTCAAGCAACGCGGTATTGTCTTGAAGACGCAGGTCGCGACGGAATATGAACAGCGAGGTTGAGTATTGCGTCATTGCAGGCTTCCATAATTTGAACCCTGTATAAAAATCATTCTATAACATGCGCCTGTTGCAGTTGCGAGCGGAGCATTTCCACCCGTTTGCGATTAACCCCGAAATCGCCGTAACCGGTACGCGAGGCGGAACGGATATGAATTAACCTGGCATCCGCATCCAGTATCGCGTCTATATCATCTACAAAGCGAAACACCAGACTGGTTGCCTGGGCATGAAGCGTATCCCCGGCTTCGTTGGTGATCACCGTGCGGCTTTGGCTGACCAGGGCTTTTTTTAGCGCCGCCCAAGCCTCTTCAACATTGCCGGTGATTTTAAACGGCGCAATAAAATGATCGGTGTCTGTGGCCTGACTTGAAACGCAGTTTGGGCTGCTTGGACACGGTGGTAATTGTTTTCCTGTTGCCTGAGTTGCTGTGCTTAACGTCATAACGATAATATAAAAAATGGTTTTAAACTTCATCAGTGTAACCCCTTAAAAAGATTTATGGCATTGGACATTTCTGATGACGGCCTACTGGAACCGACGCGGCAACAAATTTGCTTGTCTTTGTGACTTAAGTTAATGCAGACCGCGACTCAATAATGTTCACTAGCCAAACACGTAGATATGCTGACGAAGGAAGCGCATCGTTCTCGATGGATAGACTTGATATGGGTGCGCTTCACTGCGTTCAACACATCTACGAGCTGATATGGGGGCGACTTTAGTCGCCACAGGGCGGCTAAAGCCGCCCCCACAATACAGCCACAATCCATGCCAGAGCGACGGCTTTTTAGTGCCGGCTGAAGCATCTTGCTAATCAGGAGACCGGATGACAAGACTACGCTCCATGATCAGCTCTTATACCTCAACAACACCAATATCAAAACAGTGCCCCAGACATTAATCAACAATTCGGATATTTGGTATTCCATGATCACTCCTTAGCTCATCGGCTTGAGTAAATTTCGTTGGAGGTACGAATACGACAATATGCGATTCATGTTAGGGGGACCACGATACGCAGGGCGAATAGCACGGCCACCGGAAAAATTGACAAGCCTACGGTGAGCAATGGCCGGAGAATGTGAAACGTGGCCGCCGTTACAGCGAACCGGAACCGCGACAACATCAATGAATCGTTCAGTAAGTTAGGTGTTCATAAGTTTCTTAACATTATTGGCATTAGTGGGAGCGCGATAATCGCGGCTAAAGCCGCTCCCACTAATGTTAGAAAACTTTTGCTCAACTACTTAAGTCCATAGTTCGAAAAGTAAGTAGATTGATTAATAAACCTAAAAACCACGAGGAATACGAACGACTGCTCCTGCATTGCTCTCGATCGCTGTTCCAGACGCGATTCTACGATCCTGCCTTCTACCGTCCTGCAAGTCGTAAACCGCATCCATCCTTGGGGGGTGCCGTGCTATCTACATCCTTGCAGGTATCCCTTTGGAGAAAGAGCAACCATACTTAGGTAGGCACCCCTTCTGTAGAATAGAGAGTTCAATTTATTCGATCAATAAGTGCCATTACCTAGCAGGTGAACCCGCTACTGGACCAATGCCTTACATCATCGAAGTCTCTGATTTTTGTGAGTTTAAGATTAAGCCTTCTGCCTGTCCCTGCTAAAGTGGAAGACCAAAAATCGATTGAAAAATCCGTCAAAGCCGATAGACTCCCATACTACCGGCGACAATGGAATAGACTCCATCACTCAATACTCATCAAAGCTATGAAAAAAATTCCTATCGGTATCAGCAGTTGTTTATTGGGTCAAAATGTCCGTTATGATGGAGGACACAAACGGGATTCTTATATCACCGGCACCCTGACTGAATATTTTGATTTCCAACCTTTTTGCCCGGAAGTAGGAATTGGCCTGGGCACGCCTCGACCAACCATTCACCTGATAAAAATTGACAATACAATACGCTGTGTAGGTATTAAAGACCCTGAGATGGATGTAACCGAGCGGTTACGCAGCCATGCTGAACATCAAAAAGATTTGCACGCCGACTTGTGCGGTTATATTTTAAAAAAGGATTCGCCCAGTTGCGGCATGGAGAGAGTGAAGGTTTATGCAGGCGGTCAACCGCACAAAGACGGGGTCGGTATTTATGCCGAAGAAATGATGCGCAATAACCCGCTGTTGCCGGTAGAGGAAGAAGGCAGACTGGGCGATCCCGGGCTGCGCGAGAATTTTATCCAGCGCGTTTATGTTCTCTACCGCTGGAAATTAATGCTGGCAGAGGGATTAACGCCAAGCAGCCTGACTCATTTTCATGCGCGTCATAAACTCATCATCATGAGCCATGAAGATTATCGCGACCTGGGACAGTTATTAGCCGGACTCACCAAAACCAACCTGGCAGACGTTGCAGAGCAATACATTTTGCAGCTGATGACTACCCTTAAAAAGATCGCTACCCGCAAGAATCATGTCAATGTCTTGCAGCATATTCAAGGCTATTTAAAAAAGACTTTAAGCGCTGACGATAAAGCCGAGCTTTGCGAAGTTATTGAACGTTATCGCAATGGCTACGTTCCGTTGATAGTGCCTTTAACCCTGCTTAAACATCATTTCCGTAAAACGCCCGATCCGTACATCGAAGAGTCCTGTTACATGTCGCCTTATCCTCAAGAACTGCAACTCATTAATCAATTATAACCATGGCAAAGATTTTAATTGTCGGCTGCGGCGCGATAGGTTTGGAGCTTGCCGGAGTTTTATCCGCCCAAGGTCATGATGTCACCGGACTAAAACGCAACCCAAAAGCATCAGCGCCCGGCCGCATCAACTATGTCACTGCCGATATAAGCTCATCCGCCGACCTGGCAGATTTGGACACCGACTTTACCCAGGCATTTTTTATTGTTTCGCCTGATGGGCGCAATGAACAAAGCTATCGCGCTGTTTATGAAACCGGCTTGAATAACCTGCTCGCGAGGCTTCCGGAAACACATTGGCTAATGGTCTCATCCACCAGTGTTTACGGACAGTCGGTAGGCGAATGGGTCGATGAAAACTCAGTCGCAGAGCCGGCCAATATCACCAGCCGGTTGATCAGGCGGGCCGAACAAACATTGATGGATTTGAACCCGGCTAATATCGTGGTGCGTTTTTCCGGCATTTACGGGCCGGGGCGAGAATACCTGTTAAGACTGGCGATGCAAATACCGGCCATACAGCAATCGCCGCCTTATTTTACCAACCGGATACATCAGCAGGATTGCGTCGGCGTTTTATCTTTTTTGCTGGAACAGCGCCTGGCGGGAAAGGCCTTAGCTCAATGCTATCTGGCAAGTGATGATGATCCGGCACCGATGTGGGAAGTGATGACCTGGCTGACAGATCGCCTGCATTGCCAGCCGCCGACTGCCAAGGATGGCGGCCACGACTGCTCCCGGCAGTCGTCGGCATTTCCTCCGTCCATGGAGGTCAGAAGTGTCGCAACCGGTACGACTGCATGGATGCAGGAGGTAGAGCAACGCATGGAGCAGTTGCCGAGGGAACCGATGCGACCGACTGTTAAAACAGTCGCTGCTGATGCCGGAATGAATAAGCGCTGTAGTAATACTCGCTTAAAAGCATTGGGTTATCAGTTTCACTATCCGAGCTATAAAGACGGCTATTTAGAGCTTACTCGTTCCCACGCGCTGCGTGGGAATGCAGTACAGGCGCGCTGCGCCGAGTGAAGTCGTGAATAACAACATGATTCCGTGGTAATTGAGAAAATACCGTGGGCGCGAATTTATTCGCGCGACAGAAATTAAAAAACGCGAATAAATTCGCGCCCACAACATATTCAACCCTTAATTTATAGGACTTCCCCCACCGGCATACTTCGGATAATCGGTATAACCCTTTTCATCGCCGCCATAAAAAGTCACCTGATCGGGCGTATTCAACGGCAGGTTTTTAGCGAACCGCACAGGCAAATCCGGGTTAGCGATAAACAACTTACCATACGCCACCATGTCGGCATGACCCTGTTCAATGGCCCTGTTGCCGCGTTCCAGGTCATAGCCGTTATTAGCCATGTAAAGACCTGCAAAACAGCTTCTTAATGCCACGTAATCCACATGCCGCTGACCGGTCAGCATGTCGCCTTCCAGAACGTGTAGATAGGCCAACGGATAGTCGGATAATTTTTTGGCGACGCCGTTAAAAGTCTGTTGAGGCTGACTGTCGTTAATATCGTTAAAGCTGTTTTCCGGCGACACTCGCACGCCGACACGATGAGCTCCCCAGACAGCGATAGTTCTTTCAACAACTTCAACCAACAAGCGCATGCGGTTGGCAATATCGCCGCCGTAATCATCTTCCCGGCGGTTGGTGCCGTCTCTTAAAAACTGATCCAATAAATAACCGTTGGCGGCATGAATCTCCACGCCATCAAAACCGGCTGCTTTGGCATGTTGTGCAGCAGTTGCATACTCGGCAACAATATCCGGCAACTCATCGAGAGTTAGCGCATGCGGCGTTTCAAAATCCTGCAAACCTTCATAGGTCATGGCCTGACCGGCGGCTTTCAGCGCAGATGGCGCAACCGGCAAAATATGATCGGGTTGCAGCGATGAATGGGAGATTCTGCCTGTATGCCAGAGCTGGATAAAAATCCGGCCGCCTTCATGATGAACGGCATCGGTGACACGCTTCCAGCCTGCAACCTGCGCTTCGGAATGAATGCCCGGAGTTCCGGGATATCCAATGCCGCTAGCCGATATTTGGCTGCCTTCGCTAATAATCAAACCGGCCCCGGCTCGTTGCCGATAATATTCAACATTCATGTCCTGAGGCACATTGCCCTCACCCGCCCTGTTGCGCGTTAAGGGCGCCATGATTATACGGTTGGGTAACGCCAACTCCCCCAACAATATGGGCGAAAACAGATTGTTTTTATCACTTGTCACTGATGTCATGATGCACTCCGATTAGAATAAAAACCACTCCAGGTGGGTTTTATTAAGCAAGGCTTATTTAGTGATGATGCTATATACGCGATATAGAGAGGGGAGCAGACATGCCTGCATGCATTGGTTTCCACCGATTAGCACCACAGGCGCAACTGCCTGAAAAGGTCGGAAATTTAAACAGACTTTGTGTAAAAATTAAAGATGCTTCGATAAAATGTATTAGTTCAGACTTAACCTGACAGCTACCGGTTTATTAGAAGCACCTATCAGGTTAAATTCAGCTTATCGTTTTTTTATTCCAGACGACTTTCCCATCAAGCGCTATGGCTGCCATCACGAAGCGCATTCACCGGCTAAATGCCGTTGGGATAGTCGTAGCTGTAATGCTTGCGCAATGGCTTGACTACTTCCCATTGACTGTCCAACCCTGCATGGAACGACACCAGATCACCAGGCAGAATTCGTACCGGCTCCCCTCCAGCTGGAGTTACCAAAATCTCGCCATCCAGCACATAGGCGCATTCAGTTTCATCAAAATCTATTGGGAATTTTGAAATTTCTTTTTCCCAGATTTCCCAGCTTGAAACTCCCAGCTGTTTTAATCTCTCGTCACTAGGATTGTGTTCGATGGTAATTTTGCTCATGCTCTTCCTAAAAAATTAAACTTGTTGAGGCAGCAATTCTAACATTAGGTCTGTCAAAAAGCGCTGAAAAATTTGCCGGTAAAGAGCGCCGAAATTTATCAGCAATTATTGCTATCTTATTGTTTTAATAACAGCTGCTACTTAATCGGCTGGCAAAACCGGCGCTTAATATGAAAAAAATTCGACGCTATTTTTTATACATGTCAGTCTGTTAATGACTATGCGCTATGCTCACCTGGCACCAGAACACCTTGAAGAAACAATTAAGTTCAATCCAATTGATGCTGAACCTTAGCCTTTTTCTTTGCCTTTATCCTAAAAAAATCAGTTGGATTTGATATTCCCGAGCTGCCGTAGGGGCGACCGGCCGGTCGCCCCTACAATGTCCGCACCATTTAGGTGAATAACGTTGGCCGGCAATACCATGGCTCAATGCCAGTCATTCAGGTATTTCAATTCACAACACTTTGGTTAACTGATTTTTTTAGGTTTATGCCTCTTGCCTATAAGCATTTGAACAGATGAAATGTGGACTTCCGCTTTCGACCTAACCGGGCGGTGGGACAGGGCAATATTTATTTTGAATAGGACAACGCTGACATTAGGGGCCCGGGCGTCCACCCTACGGATTGCATTTTGCCGCGTTGCAGCTACCTGTGGGTAATGAGAAGTTACCAAAGTTGCTTACAATAGATTGAATGTTTAAACTATATGTTTAAACATTCAATCCTTGGAGTATTGCGATGACTGAAGTCATGTTGGATATAAAACGATGGGGCAATAATTTAGGTGTGCGATTACCGGCAGCGATTGCTCGTGAAGCCGATTTACACGCCCATCAGCGCGTAAAACTGTCTGTTATTGACGGTCAAATCATTATCTCCCCCGTTGCGGATGAACCGTTAACGCTGGAACAACGATTAGCGCAATTTGACCCCGAACGACACGGTGGCGAGGTCATGCAAACTGTGCAAAATTTAGGTGCAGAACAATGGTAAAAACAACCATCTCGTGGCAACCCGATCGTCAGGACATTATTTGGATTGATTGCAACCCGCAGGTCGGACAGGAAATACGCGACAGTCATCCTTTTCTGGTGTTGTCGCCGCGTATTTTTAATGACAAAACCTCTCTTGTGATCGGTTTACCGATGACAACAGCCGAATACAATGCCGACAATCCTTTTGCAGTACCGGTCGGCAAGGCTTCGGGACGCAAAGCCGATAAAGTTAGCTATGTACTTTGTCATCAACCCAAATCATTTGACTGGCGGCTGCGCGGCGCGAAACAGCATCCGCTCGGCAAGTTGCACGACGATTGGTTTGTTGAGGTTTGTCAAAGGCTCAATCAAATTATTCAACTTCAATAAATTGGCTTTAAACGGATTTAAATATAGTAGCCGAAGCTGGTAAAGCGACAAAGTCCCCTCTCCCCTCGGGAGTGGGCTAGGGTGAGGGCATTTCAAATATCGCTTTACCAGCTTCGGCTTCTATATGAATGCACTGGTAGTTTGTCAGCAAGGCATGAAATTACAGTTATTTTTCACCGCCAAAATCATTGTCCCATTAATTACAAAACCTGAAAAAATGACTGTTGTGTTTGCAACAATAACACTCACCCACTAAAACAATAACCATATAAATCAATAGTATTAAATAAAATACTGCCGTTGGCATGGCCTGTGCTTTTGCTTTAAGTAAGCTAGTAAACGCAACATACGAGGTCAGATACTATGGAATTGCCAGTATTAAACGATGCTCCTGCATCAAAGGGCGGCTGTGCAGCCAGTTCATGCGGTACAACCGACAATCAAATGGATTCATTGCCTGATTCGATACGGGAGAAGGTACAGAATCATCCGTGTTATTCGGAAGATGCCCATCATTATTTCGCCAGAATGCATGTTGCCGTTGCTCCGGCTTGTAATATCCAGTGCCATTACTGTAACCGTAAATACGATTGCGCCAATGAATCGCGTCCCGGCGTGGTTTCTGAATTGCTGACGCCGGATCAGGCGGTTAAAAAGACCATGGCGGTGGCGGCCAATATTCCGCAAATGACGGTATTAGGCATTGCCGGCCCCGGCGATCCGTTAGCTAATCCCGAACGCACTTTTGAAACATTCCGCCGTTTAAGCGAGGAAGCGCCCGATATTAAATTATGCGTATCAACGAATGGTCTTGCGCTGCCCGATTCGGTAGAGGAATTGTCCAAGCACAATATCGATCATGTCACTATCACCATTAATTGCGTTGACCCTGAAATCGGCGCGAAGATTTATCCGTGGATTTTCTGGAAAAATAAACGCATTAAAGGCGTAAAGGCCGCGAAGATCCTGATTGAACGCCAACAACTAGGCTTGGAAATGCTGATTGCCAAAGGCATTCTGGTTAAAGTCAACTCGGTGATGATTCCCGGTGTCAACGATCAGCATTTGGCCGAAGTCAGCAGAGTTGTCAAAGCCAAAGGCGCATTTTTGCATAACGTGATGCCGCTGATTGCCGAAGCCGAACATGGCACTTTTTATGGCGTGATGGGGCAACGCGGCCCTACTCCCGATGAACTGCAAGACCTGCAAGACAGCTGTTCCGGCGATATGAACATGATGCGCCATTGCCGCCAATGTCGCGCCGATGCGGTGGGTATGCTGGGCGAGGATCGGGGCGACGAGTTTACACTGGATAAGATTGAGGATATGGAAATCGATTACCAAGCGGCGATGGAAAAACGCAAGGTGATTCATCAAGCCATACAGGCTGAAATGGACGGCAAGCGTTTGGAAAAAGCCGAAAAGGCGCAGTTACTTAAACAAGAGCCCAAGCTTACTACACGCCCGGTATTGATGGCCGTAGCCACCAGCGGACAAGGCGTTATTAACATGCACTTCGGGCATGCCAAAGAATTCCTGATTTATGAAGCATCGCCGGACGGTGTGCGTTTTATCAGTCATCGCAAAGCCGATCAATATTGCGGCGGCGACAGCACTTGCGGCGATGGCGAAAGCACTTTGCAACTGACTATCCGCGCTTTGACGGGATGCGAAGCGGTATTGTGTTCGAAAGTCGGTTATGAACCCTGGGAGCAGCTTGAAGCGGCCGGAATCGCGCCGAACGGCGAACATGCGATGGAGCCCATCGAAGAAGCGGTGCTGGCTGTTTACAAGGAGATGGCGGCCGCGGGTAAGTTGGATGATGCCAAAGATTCCGTTAGAGCCAGTGCGTAAGTTAACGTCACAAAGCCGGCCGGGGCATATTGCCCCGGCCGAAACGCTTGAGTCTGGTTAAATAGCTCAGAAACATTAGGGACGGGGTTGCAAACCCCGTCCCTCCCTGGGTGATGCCAAAGATTCCGTTAGAGCCAGTGCGTAGGGGCGACCGGCCGGTCGCCCTCCGATGTTTGATTACCATTCTTCAGGAGCCTGTCATGGCAGTAAAAATTATTGAATCCTGCGTAAATTGCTTTGCTTGCGAACCGGTTTGTCCAAGTAATGCCATTTATGAAGCCAAGCCGCATTTTTTGGTCGATAGTAAAAAATGCACCGAATGCGAGGGTGACTTCCCCGTTTTTCAATGCGCCAGTATCTGCCCGATTGAGGGCGCGATTCTGGATTCGTTAGGCTTGGCAATTAACCCGCCCGGCTCTTTAACGGGCATTCCTCCTGAAAAAATGGCGGAAGCAATGGCTGAGTTACAGTCCCACTAATTGAGGACATCCTGATGGCTACTGTCTATTTCTACGAAAAACCCGGCTGCATTAACAATACCCGGCAAAAGAAATTATTAGTCGCAGCGGGACATCAGGTCGTGGCGATGAATTTATTGACTGAAGCCTGGCAGCCTGACCGCTTGCGCACTTTTTTCGGTAAATTGGCGATACGGAATTGGTTTAATTACAGCGCCCCGGCAATCAAACAGGGCGAAATTGAGCCTGATAACCTGACAGAGCATGAAGCGTTAGCGCTGATGGTGAAAAATCCGTTGTTAATTCGTCGCCCGTTAATGCAAGCCGGCGATAGAGTAATGGCGGGATTCGATCAGTACGCGGTCGATAACTGGATCGGCTTAAAAGAAACCAAGACCTATCAGGATATTGAAAGCTGCCCTCGCCCGCTTGCACAAGCAAGCTGCGGTCATGAGTAAACCTCCGGTCTTAACTCTTGATGGCGTACCGCAGGCAGTTACGCTATCCGAACGTGTTCATTGGATAGGTGCGCTCGATCCCTCGCTACGCACCTTTGACATCATTTTAAAAACCGCCAACGGCACCAGTTACAACGCTTATGTGGTCAGGGGCAGCGAGGGCGTTGCAATCATCGATACCGTCAAGGAAAATTTTGCCGATGATTTTTTTGCCCGTTTGGAATCGGTAGCGCGTTATGACGAAATCAAAGTTATCGTCCTGAATCATCTGGAACCCGATCATACCGGCGCATTGCCCGAACTGATGCGCCGCGCGCCGCAAGCTCAACTTTACATTTCCCAGAAAGCGCAATCCATGCTTAAAGCCCTGCTAAAACAGGATGCGTTCGATTTTACGCCGGTATTTACCGGTGACAAGGTATCGCTGGGCGATCGCACCTTAACGTTTTTTCACACCCCTTATTTGCATTGGCCGGATACTCAATGCACTTATTTAGTGGAAGAAAAAACCCTGTTTTCCGGCGATGTGTTCGGCTGCCATTTTTGCGATGCGCGCCTGTTTAACGATGAAGTCGGCGATTTTCGCTTTTCGTTTGAATATTACTATGCCCACATCATGCGGCCGTTTAAAGAGTATGTAAATCGGGCGCTGGTTCTGATTGATCCCTTGCTGCCGTTGAATAAAATCCTGCCTGCGCATGGCCCGCTGTTACGCGATCAACCGCAACGGTATGTACAGCGCTATCGTGAATTATCGAGACCTGCTTTGCAAAGCGAAATCAGTGCTGGCGAAAAAACCCTGTTGATCTTTTATATCAGTTCTTACGGCAATACGCGGCGCATGGCCGAAGCCATTTATGAAGGCGCGATGGCTGTGGAGCATGTGCGCGTCTCTTTATACGACCTGGAAGGCAGTGAAATAGCGCCGTTTGTCGATTTAATAGAGGGTGCGGACGGCATCCTGTTCGGCACGCCGACCATTAACGGCGATGCGGTTAAACCGGTGTGGGATTTATTGTCCTCTCTGGCTGTTATCAATCTCAAGTCCAAGCTGGGCGGCGTTTTCGGCTCATACGGCTGGACCGGGGAAGGCGTGAAAATGGTTGAAGATCGCTTACGCGGTCTCAAATTGCGTGTGCCCATTCCGGGAATACGCATTAAGTTAATTCCGACCGAAGAAGAAATCGAAATCTGTCGTGAATTCGGGCATGAAATGGCACAGGATCTAATGGGTTTAAGACAACCCAAAGTGATCGATATGGCCGATCTTGCTTAATGTTTTTGACTTCCCACTTAAGGCGGGACGGACGCAAGGCTTAACCGTTCGCCCTGAGTTTGTCGAAGGGCTCACCACGAACGGCTTAACCTTAAATTGTTCCGGCTTAAGTTGGTAATCATATTTTTTTAACACATCAGGAGAGTAGCAATGGCGAAAGCGTCAATTACCTTTGAAGATATTAACATCACTGTTTCGGCGCCTGCGGGCACCCGGGTGATCGAGATTTCCGAAAAGGTCGGTTCAGGTATTACTTACGGCTGCCGTGAAGGCGATTGCGGTACCTGCATTATGAAAGTCACCGAAGGCTGGAACAATCTGGCCGAGCCGTCTGTACTTGAAGATAAAGTCCTGCGCGAAAACATGGCCGGTAAACATAATCGGCTGGCTTGTCAGGCGCAGGTATTGGGTGGAACGATTAAGGTCCGGCCGGTTTAAAAACACACGTTTCTCGTTTCCACGCTGTTGCGTCACTGCCATTAATTTAAGCGAAAATTGTTATGGTTGAATGCCGGGGGCGCGATTTTATTCGCGCAACAGGTATTAAAACGCGCGAATAAATACGCGCCCACACCCTATTAAATCCTTAACTTAATGGCAGTGGCGCTCTGCGTGGAAATGCAGATAAGAATAAACGTCGATGAATCCCCACACGGAAACATACGACAACACAATACACTCATAAGGAGTAAATCATGGCTTTAGTTACTTTTTCAAATCCCGAATACCGGGATAAAACCGTCTATGCCGTAGCAGGCAGTCATACAGAGACACTACTGAAATTGGCACGGGAAAACAAAATCCCGATCAATTATGAATGCGAGGATGGCGAATGCGGCACCTGTCTGGTAAAAGTCAGCAGTGTCGATCAAAAGCATCAACGCATGGGCGGCCCCTTAACCGAAAAAGAAAAAGAAGTGCTGCGCGTTAGCGGCAAAATCAGCAAAGATGAAATGGAGCAAATGATTGTTGACGATATACCGTCGCCCTGGCGCTTGGCTTGCCAGATGATAGTCAGGGATGAAGATATTCTGGTCGAATATTAATCATGTCTGCCGTTCTCCAACTTCAGGATAACCGGGAGCAGATCTATGCCCGGCTAAAGCCCAAGTCCATGATGAGTCCTAATCATGAATGGCTGGCCTGCATGATGGCCAGTTGGTGTGCAGGGCAAGGCGTTTTGCCTGACACTATGGGGTTGGAGTCCTGGCAGTTTAATGAGTTAACAAACCGTCTTTTTCCCGGCAGCAGCATTCCGGACCACGCGCCATCGGGTAGCAAGCTGGACTTTAGCCGAATGCTGGAAAAAGATGATCTGGTTAACCTGCTCAAGCATTTCAGCAAGCCCGATATTATCGAAATAGACTGGATCATAGGCGTTATCGTAGCCGGCAGTCTGGGTAGCGATCACCTGTGGCAGGATTTAGGTCTCTGGTCGCGCTCGCAATTGAGCGCCATGCTGCAATACAACTTTCCCGAATTAGCCGCAAAAAACGACAAGGACATGAAATGGAAAAAATTCTTGTACAAACAACTTTGCGAAACGGAAGGCTTGTACCTGTGTCGCGTACCCTCTTGCGAGGTGTGTATCGACTACCCCAAATGTTACGGCTCCGAAGAATAGAGCTTAATTTACAAATCAGCGCCCAGACAGATTAAACAGAATCTTTTCAGCAAAAATAGTTCCAGACAGACAGGGTCAAAAATGACCCTGTCTTTTCAAATGCAATCGGTATAGTAGCCGAAGCTGGTAAAGCGACATTTGACATGCCCTCACCCTAGCCCTCTCCCGAGGGGAGAGGGGACTTTGTTGCTTTACCAACTTCGGACCCTATAAATTTTGGGGGAGAATTCCGCGGCTCGACTATACAGCGTAATCCAATAAACTGATGCCAACCCAGCCAAAGCCTATCGTTGTGATGATAAAGCTGATAGCCGAATAAACTCTCCAGATAGTTTTCTCCCAAAAGGCGGGATCAAATGCAGCAATGACAAACACACAAGGATTAGTGATGCCGCCGATCACCACCAGCCAGCAGGCGGTAACGGATAACGGTACTTTAACGGCATAAAACCCCAGGCAAAACAAAGCCATTAAGGCAAAGTCGATATGCGCCCTGATCAGGGTTTTGTAGTCGGTAAGGAATTCGCCATCAATGCCTTTGACAGGAAACCATCTTGCAAAAGTCATCAGCCACGCCGAAGCCAAAACAGCAAAAATCATCAGAACAGCCCCAATTAATAATATTTCCATCGAATTATCTCATTTCTTATTGTTATAAAAAATATACTGACCGGTCGGTATATTGACATTGCAGTATACCGACCGGTATAGTGACAATCAACCTGTTTTCTATTGCCCTAACCTATGTCTTTAAATCTGCAAGAAAAAATCCTGCAAGCCGCATCAGAGCTGTTTTACAGCCAAGGCATCAGGGCGACCGGCGTCGATGCCATTGTCAAAGCGGCAAACACCACCAAAATGAGCCTCTACAAATACTTTTCTTCCAAAGACGATTTGGTGATTGCCTTTCTGCGCAAACGGGATGAGGATTTTCGAGTCTGGTTTGTCGACCAGGTTAACGGCAAGGCCGATACGCCCAAGGCTAAGCTGCTGGCGATTTTTGACGTGATTGGCGAATGGATGGCTGTTCCCGAGTTTCGCGGTTGCGCCTTTATCAATGCTGCGGCCGAATTTCCGCTGGAAGGCAACCCTGTGCATCAGGTGTCTGCCGAGTTTTATGACCATTTTCGAAGCTTTATTGCCGATCTGGCCGAACAATACGGCTCTAAATCTCCGAAAAATCTGGCGCTGCAATTAAGCCTGCTGGTCGAAGGCGCCATCGTCTCGGAACAGATGAAGCGTCATTCAGGCTCCGCCGAACAAGCCAAGCAGGCCGCCATTATTCTTATCGAGGGAAGCTTGGGCGATATTCCCGACACAACTTTATTAACCGATAACTCCGGGGAGGAGCAATGAGTGAATTTTTCCATGAAGGCAGCCGACAACTGCAAGACCGTTTCGAAACACGGCCCATGGCCGACCGTCTCGTCGATGCGATTGTCAGCGCTCAAATCAGCCCGGAAGACAAGGCGTTTATCGAAGAACAAAACATGTTTTTCTTCGCCAGCGTCGATCGGGAAGGACGCCCTAACTGTTCCTACAAAGGCGGCAGCGTCGGACTGGTCAAAGTTATCGATGAACAGACCCTGGCTTTTCCGCTTTACGATGGCAGCGGCATGTACCTGTCGGCAGGGAATGTATTGGTTAACGAGCATGTCAGTTTGTTGTTCGTCGACTTTCAGCGACAAGCCCGTCTTCGTTTAAACGGCAGCGCTTTCATACAGGACGATGATCCTTTACTAGATCACTGGCCCGAAGCGGAAATGGTATTGCGGGTAAAACTGCGGGAGATGTTCCCGAACTGTCCGCGTTATATTCACAAAATGACACTGGTCGAAGAGTCGGCATTCGTGCCCAAACAACATTGCGAAACACCGGCTCCGGCCTGGAAGCGTCTGGAAGTCGTCGCAGACGTATTGCCGCCCCGCGACGCGCATCTGGCCGGTAACGAGCAGGATGCCGCCGCCGCGTTAAACCGCAACTAGAGCCGCAGTTAAGAAGTATCGGCTTTGCGACTAAATAACGGCGGGCAAGCAGTCTTGGTGTGGCTTTAATCGTCCCTGATTTCAGTTAATTACATCAAGACTGTTTGTAGAGGTCTAATCGTCCTGATTTGAAGTGTTACATCTGGCGATGCATTTTTGCCATATGCAAGTTTTCCTCGGCGGCTTTTTCATAAACATCAATCAGCCTTAGGCAATGCGCTTTAAAATCTTGCGCCTGTCTACCGTAGAGATAGCTTTTTGACTCATATTGGCTAAGCAGTTTCTTGTGTTCCTCAGCTTTAACCTGCATTTCTTCCGCCGCGTCCTCATAATGTTTCGCCAGCGCTTCATGATCTGCTTTGGATGTCGCATTTTGCACGGCCAGATTCATATCCATCGGATGCGGGTCCATCTCGGCACATGCGGACACTAAACCAACAGTTAAGAGCAAGGTAATCAGTAACTTTGTTTTCATGGGCTTTCTCCTAAGTAATTCAAAAAAAATTTAAAATATTATCGTTTTTCAGGTTGCTAGGTGAGGATAGAGAATTCAACTTTTTCGATCAATAGACGCTGCTACCTATCAGGTAACCCGCTATTTAGCTGAATGCCTTACATCACCAAAATCCCAAGTGATTTTCGGGATTTATAGCTCACGGATTGATTTACAAAAAAATAGGGCATCAACCCAGTCCGCACAGCTATTTTTTAAAGCACGAATAGTGCCATTTATAATAAATCAATACGTTAGGCATTTTTGTGTACCTTCTCATTACCCACAGGCAACATTAGGAATCAAATCGGCTACACACGGAATGCTAACAAGCAGGTAATTAAAAGCCTTTATTTACCACGAACGACTACATGGATGCAGGAGGTAGAGCAACGCAGGGAGCGGTGGCCGGGACACGAAGAGCCCGAAGTTTGATTTCTTCGTGTCCTTCGTGTCTTCGTGGTGATAATCTTTTTAAGTTTTTTAACCTGTTATTAATGAGAAGTTATTTTTTGTCTTCACTCAAACTTATTCGCACAATAAATGTGCATTAAAAACCCATTAACGCACCCTAATAAAGCGATCTCAATAATGTTTATGCTTTAGCATCTCCCTTCGAATCCAAATAATCGCTTTTTTAGGTAAATGATGTTTTAAAACGGTAATTTTCGCAGTCGCAGAGCATTCATGATGACTGAAACCGAACTAAAACTCATCGCTGCCGCCGCAATCATCGGTGAAAGCAAAATGCCGAAGTATGGATACAGCACACCGGCTGCAACGGGAACGCCGAGCGCGTTATAAATGAACGCAAAGAACAGGTTCTGACGGATATTACTCATGGTGGATTGGCTCAAACGCCGGGACCTGGCGATTCCACGCAGATCGCCTTTGACCAGCGTGACCCCCGCACTTTCCATCGCGACATCGGTGCCGGTGCCCATCGCAATACCGACGTGTGCCTGCGCCAATGCCGGCGCATCGTTGATACCGTCGCCCGCCATTGCCACGATATGGCCTTCGGCCTGCAATTGTTTAACAATTTCGGTTTTCTGTTCGGGCAATACTTCCGCTACAACCCTGTCTATGCCGAGTTTTTTTGCCACTGCATTGGCTGTCGTTTTGTTGTCGCCGGTCAGCATGACGACTTTTATCCCTGCTTCGTGCAGGGCTTTCAGCGCTTCCGGCGTTGACGATTTGATCGGATCGGCAACACTGATAAATCCACCAAGTTTGCCGTCCACGCCGACAAACATGACAGTCTGCCCTTCCATACGGAGCTCGTCAGCCTGTTTTATTAAAGGCGTAATATCGATATTCTGCGCCTCCATTAATTGGGCATTGCCGAGTGCAACTTGGCGGCCTGAAATCCTGCCGCAAACACCTTTACCGGTTACCGATTCAAATTGTTCCCCGGCAGCCAGCTTGATGTCTTTTTGTTCAGCGCCTTTAACAATGGCGGCGGCAAGCGGGTGTTCGCTGGCCCGCTCCAGGCTTGCGCCGAGATATAATACTTCTTCTTCGGAAAAATTTTTGCAGGCCATGACCGACAT
This sequence comes from Methylobacter sp., assembly GCA_030653175.1. Lineage (GTDB taxonomy): Bacteria > Pseudomonadota > Gammaproteobacteria > Methylococcales > Methylomonadaceae > Methylobacter_A. Next base: position 1,545 of record JAURZV010000022.1, on the reverse strand, counting down.
CAGACGGGGTTTACCCTCGGTCAGCGTGCCGGTTTTATCGACCACCAAGGTATCTATTTTTTCCATGATTTCCAGCGCTTCGGCATTTTTAATCAATACCCCGAGCTGAGCGCCCCTGCCGGTACCGACCATAATCGACATCGGCGTGGCAAGGCCGAGCGCGCAAGGGCAAGCGATAATGAGTACGGCTACCGCATTAACAATGGCGTGAGCCAAACGCGGTTCCGGCCCCCACTGCCACCAGACGATCAATGTGATGATGGCAATGATGACAACGGCCGGTACAAACCAGGCTGCAACCACATCCACCAGTTTCTGAATTGGTGCCCGGCTGCGCTGTGCTTCGCTGACCATCCTAACGATCCGAGCCAACAGTGTTTCGCCGCCGACCTTCTCGGCGAGCATCAGCAGGCTGCCGGTACTGTTGACGGTGGCGCCTATCAGGCGATCCCCTGCAATTTTTACCACCGGAATAGGTTCGCCGGTCACCATGGATTCATCGACACTGCTGTAACCTTGCTGTACGACACCGTCAACAGGGATTTTTTCACCGGGCCGGACGCGCAACACATCGCCCGGTTGTACCTGTGCCAGGGGAATATCTTCTTCCTTGCCGTCGCCTATCACCCGACGCGCTGTTTTCGGCGCCAGTTCCAACAACATTTTGATAGCCTGATTGGTGCGGCTTCGAGCCCGCAATTCCAGAACTTGCCCCAACAGCACCAGTGCAGTAATAACGACGGCAGCCTCAAAATAGACGGCCACCCTGCCGTCCGGGTTACGTAGGGTTGACGGAAAAACTCCCGGCGCTACCGTTGCGATCACGCTGTAAATCCAGGCAACGCCGATACCCAGGGAGATCAGCGTAAACATGTTTAAATTGCGATTGATGATAGACTGCCAGCCGCGCTGAAAAAACGGCCGGCCGCCCCATAAAACGACCGGTGTGGCCAAGGCAAATTCAATCCATTGCAGCCAGTGACTGAAAAAGTCGCCGGCAATCAATCCCGGCATCAGGTCATGAGCCATCGCCAAAATGAACACCGGTATCGACAGCGCGGTACTGACCCAAAACCTTCGGCTCATATCGATGAGTTCGCGGTTTTCCTGTTCCTCCCCTGAAGCGTCTCGGGGTTCCAGAGCCATGCCGCACTTGGGACAGGAACCCGGTTCACTGCGGATAATTTCAGGATGCATCGGGCACACATATTCAGCATGAATTTCGACAGCCTTGCTTGCGATCGGGGCCATCGGCTCAAGGGTCATCCCGCATTTGGGACAGTTACCGGGATTTTCCAAGCGAATTTCAGGGTGCATGGGACAGGTATAAAATTTTTCGGGAGCGTGATTTGTCATTGTCTTATCCTATAGTTTTTGTAATACGATGAAATCAGAAATCCGGTTTTTATGTTTTTGGCAATATATAGCCACGTGGTTTTTCAGTCTTCTCAATTCGGCGCTAACTTAACTCACTGCCATTAAATTTATATTGTGGGCGCGAATTTATTCGCGCGGCAGGTTAAAAAGCGCGAATAAATTCGCGCC
>JAURZV010000108.1 GCA_030653175.1 Methylobacter sp. | reverse complement strand
GCAATTCCAGTCGATGACACCTCGGGCATGGTGCAGAACCCAGCTGGCCTCCGGCGAGGGAGGCGGTTGCACATGAATCGGCAGCAACAGGGGTGGTGCCGGTGGCAAGGATTTAGCCTGCGCCCTGAACTCACACAGCCGTGCTGAAAATGTGCTGTAGGTGAGTTGGTGCTGTCGACAGTACACCGCTTGCGACAAATCACTGCTTTGCCAAGCGTTGATATGGGTTTTCCAATGGGCTGATAAGGCCATGCTGTATCCTCTACAAAAAATGCAGAGGATAACGGTTTCTATGGGGTTTGATTAGATGGTGCGGTTGGGCGCTTACGAAGATGCACTCATGCTTTCGCCCTCTTGGTGTATCAGGGTTTTGTAACCCTTTAATGTGTCACCGCGATAGCGAAAGCCTGCAAGCCTTGATAACCGTACTGTTTCCAAATTGTCCGTAAACATATAGAATTCCAGTATTCAATTATTATAGTGGAGAGTTTGTTGAGTATTCTATCTATTCTCGAGTTTCCGGATGAACGGTTGCGTAAGAAGGCGGCAATCGTAAAAACGGTCGATGATAAAATCAAAAAATTGGTCAATGATATGCTCGAAACCATGTACGAATCGCATGGCGTAGGATTGGCCGCTACGCAGGTCAATGTGCATCAGCGGATAGTCGTCATCGATGTCAGTGAGGAAAAGGACGCCCCGTTATGTTTAATCAATCCCGAAATCATCGAAAAAGACGGCGTTAAGGAGTCTGAAGAAGGCTGTCTTTCAGTGCCCGGTTTTTTTGAAAAAGTAACAAGGGCTGAGCATATCATAGTAAAGGCGCTCGACAGGGAGGGTGAGCCTTTTGAATTAAGCGCCAGGGATTTGCTGGCGGTGTGTGTCCAGCATGAACTGGATCATTTGGACGGAAAATTGTTTGTTGATTATATTTCACCGTTAAAACGGCAGCGGATTAAGAAAAAATTGGAAAAAATTCATAAAATGGAAGTGAGCTGAGCATGAAGATTATTTTTGCCGGAACCCCTGAGTTTGCCGTGCCTTGTCTGCAGATGTTGCTGGATTCGGAGCATGAGATTTGCGCGGTTTATACCCAGCCGGATCGTCCGGCGGGCAGAGGGCGTAAGTTGCAACTTAGTCCTGTCAAAGCATTGGCCTTGACTGCCGGGATTCCCGTTTTTCAACCACTGACGATGAAGACCGATGAGGACTTGCAGCAGGTTAGCGCCTTGAATGCCGATGTGATGGTGGTGGTCGCTTACGGCATGATTTTAACGCAAGCCGTTCTGGATGTGCCTAAACTGGGTTGCATCAATGTGCATGCTTCATTGTTGCCGCGTTGGCGAGGTGCCGCACCCATCCAGCGTGCGTTGATGGCGGGCGATGAAAAAACCGGCGTGACCATTATGCAGATAGTCCGCAAACTGGATGCCGGCGACATGTTGCACAAGGAAGAATGCATGATTGGTCCGACCGATACGGCCGTGGATTTGCATGACAAATTAGCCGCGTTGGGCGCAATAGGCCTGAGCAAAGTGCTGGCGCAACTGGAAGCGGGAACCGTTCATCCCGAGCCGCAGGATGAGGCGCTGGTGACCTATGCCGAAAAACTGGAAAAAAGCGAAGCCGTTATCGACTGGACGCAACCCGCTGCGGATCTGGCCCGAAAAGTAAGAGGGCTAAATGCATGGCCGGTCGCCCAAACGCTTTATCAGGGCAATGTGTTGCGCATCTGGCAGGCTGTGGAAGTAAATGACGATTCGTCCTTACAGCAGGGGGTCGGCGTAGTGCGCTGTGCCGATAAACACATGGATGTGGCGACCGGCTTAGGCTTTTTAAGGCTGCTGGAAGTGCAGTTGCCGGGTGGAAAACGTATGCCTGTTCAGGCTTTTCTCAGCTCTCACGATGTTAATGGGGTTAAATTAGGTTGAATACTCAGTGAATACACGATTAGTTGCGGCCCGGGTATTGTCACGGGTTTTGCAAGACGGGCAGTCTTTAACCGCCGCTCTGGATAATGCCTTTCTGGGCATAGAATCGGGTAAAGACCGGGCTTTCATTCAGGCGCTATGCTATGGCGTTTGCAGGCAATATCACCGGCTGGATTTTATTTTAAGTCAATTATTGGATAAGCCGTTGAAAGATACAGACGTTAAGGCGCTGGCTTTGGTGGGCTTGTACCAGCTTAAATTCATGCGGGTAAAACCCCATGCGGCGGTGTCCGAAACGGTTTTGGCGGCACGTAAAAAACCGTGGGCCAAGTCGCTGATCAATGCAGTGCTCAGAACCTATCTGCGAGAGCAGGAAGAGCTTGAACACAAAGCCGATAAATTTCAGGTCGCAGCCCTGAGTCATCCCGATTGGCTGATTAAGCAAGTTGAGCAGGATTGGCCTGAGCAGGCGTTGAATATTTTCTTGGAAAACAACCGGCAACCGCCGATGGTGTTGCGGGTCAATCTGGCGAAAACCAGTCGCGAGCACTATCTGCAGCTACTAACCGGGCAGGATATAGCGGCTGAAACCGTCAGCTTTTGCCCGTCGGCGATTATACTGGACAAGCCGGTGCCGGTAGACTTGCTGCCCGGCTTTGCCGACGGACTGGTATCCGTTCAGGATACCGCCGCGCAATTGGCGGCCGGATTGCTGGATGTTCAACCGGGGCATCGGGTGCTGGATGTATGTGCCGCGCCGGGCGGCAAAGCGGCGCATATTCTTGAAAGCGGTGTAGGCCGGAATAAGCCAGTTCGAGCAACAGTGAGAACTGGCGTTTCCGGCGCACTGCCCGAATTTGCCGGAAAAGACCATCTTGCGCTACGCTTGGATGGTCTTATTCCGGCCTACACTGAACTGGTCGCCGTTGATATAGACGAATCCAGAATGCAGCGGGTCAGCGAAAATTTGCAGCGTTTAAATTTGCAAGCCAAGCTGGTCGTCGCTGACGCTGCCAATCCTTCGGATTGGTGGGATGGCAAGCCATTTGACCGGATTCTACTGGACGCGCCATGTTCAGCTTTAGGCGTCATTCGTCGTCACCCCGATATTAAATTATTGCGCAGAGCCGAGGACGTCGGGCCGTTGCAGGTTTTGCAACAATCCATCCTGCAAGCCGTCTGGCCGTTGTTGGCACCCGGCGGACTATTGCTATATGCGACCTGTTCTATTCTGAAACAGGAAAATGAGCAGCAGGTTCAAGCTTTTTTGGCCGAGCACAGCGATGCGGTCGAGTTGCCCATAGATGCAGACTGGGGAACTGCCGGAGCATGCGGACGCCAGATTTTTACCGGTGAATCGGCAATGGACGGGTTTTATTATGCATGCATCAGTAAGCAATAAGTCATCTCTCTGGTATTCATTGTTGTATTGTTTTTTGGCCGGGCTGCTGCCCGTTTTAAGCTATGCCGATACGCCTGTCCTGAGTGCTATCGAAGGGTTTGGCGTTGAGGTGAAAAATGCCGAGATTACTTTGCAAGGCAATAGCTATGTGTTGTCTGCGGATATAGATTATCAGCTCAGTGCGAGGGCAAAGGAGGCGTTGCAAAACGGTGTGCCTTTGTATTGGGATGTACACATCAAGACCTTACAGCATCGTGACTATTTTTGGGATAAAACGCTGGTCAGTACCGGCATCCGTTATCGTATTCAGTATCATGCGTTGTTGAATATGTACCGGGTCAGAAATGAGGGCAGCGGCGAGCTGTATAATTTTTCTACGCTGTCTGCGGCGCTGGGTTTGATGTCAATGATACGTGATTTTCGCGTGATGGATAAGGCAGTTAGTGCGCCGGGAGAACGTTACGCTGTCGGCATAAAAGTAACGCTCGATCGGGACGCCCTGCCTTTACCGCTACGCCCGGTTGCTTATACTAATCCTCAATGGTATTTATCCAGTGATTGGACATTATGGCCTTTGACAAAATAAAACCCCCTATCAGCTTGTCCATATTGGTTCTGTTTGGCTTGATTCTGCTGTTGTTGCAGCTTATGAGTTCGGCAACGCAGGAATCTTCAGAGTTGAGCGCGATGTATTCATGGCTGCTTTTGGTCAATGCATTGGGATCTGTGGTGTTGCTGGGGCTGGTCGGCGCTAATATTTATTCCCTGGCGCGGCAGTTAAAAAAACGCGAGGCGGGTTCGAGATTAACCACGCGCATGGTGTCGCTGTTTGTGGTGCTGGCTTTGGCGCCCGCCGCTATTGTGTTTTATTTTTCCATGCAGTTTCTGCATCAGGGTATCGATAGCTGGTTTAATGTGGAAATAGACCGGGCGATGGAAGATGCGCTGGAACTCAGTCAGGCATCATTAGACCAGCGGATGCGCTGGCATTTGCGACAAACGCAGCAATTGACCGCGAAGTTGGTGGAATCGTCGGAAACGCTGGCGACGCTGGAAATGGAAAATCTGCGTGAACTTTCCGGGGCGGCCGAGATGACCTTGTTCTCCCGGCAGGGCAGGATTATTGCCTCAAGCAGTATTAATCCCGGCGATATTTTGCCGAGCTTGCCGGATGAGCATATCTGGTTACAGTTGCGGCAGAATGCAGAGTACGTCGCCTTGACGCCGGTGCGCGAAGATGAATTGATGATTCGGGCTATCGTCACCGTTAAGGCCAAGGAGCCGCAATATTTACAGGCTTTATATCCGGTGCCGGTAAGAATTGCCGACTTGGCCGATTCGGTGGAATTTGCCTTTGTGCGTTATCAGGAGATGCATTTTTTAAGGCACTCATTAAAATTGAGTTTCTCTCTGGCCTTGTCGCTGGTTTTGTTGATGAGTCTACTGGCGGCCATCTGGGTGGCCTTTATTAGTATCCGTAATATCGTCGCCCCGGTAAAGGCGCTGGTTAAGGGTACGCAGGCAGTGGCTTCCGGGCATTATGACCAGGAATTGCCGGTTATTGCCCAGGATGATTTGGGCTTTCTGGTCGAGTCCTTCAACGAGATGACGCATCGTATTGCCAGAGCCAGCGATGAAACCAGAATGGCCGGTATTGAGGTGGAAAATCAACGGGCTTATCTGGAAACGATACTGGCGAATTTAACGGCGGGAGTGATCAGTTTCGATGCGGAACATAAAATACGTACGGCGAATCAGGCGGCCTACAGGATTTTTCATATTCATGTTAATCAGTTTGTCGGGCGGACTTTGTTGGAACTGGTTCAGAACTATGCGGAACTGGCCGAACCGTTAAAATCCATTCAGCGCTTATTGGAGCAAGCCGACGATATATGGCAGCAGCGGATTGCTTTTTTAGGTCCCAACGGTCGGCAGGAATTGCTGTGCAGAGGTACGCCGCTGTTTTCCCAGGAAGGTCAGCAAGTTGGGGCGGTGGTGGTTTTTGATGATGTGACCGACTTGATTCAGGCGCAGAAAAATGCGGCGTGGGGAGAAGTAGCCAGGCGTCTGGCTCATGAAATCAAGAATCCGTTAACGCCCATACAGTTATCGGCAGAGCGCTTGCAGCACAAGCTGGCCGACAAGTTGACCGCCGGTGATGCGGATATGTTGCTGCGTTCAACTACAACCATCGTGCAGCAGGTTGAGGCGATGAAGGAAATGGTGGACGATTTCTCGGAATACGCCAAGCCTTCCAAAAAGCAGACGGTGGATATTGATTTGCCCCGTTTGGTTCAGGAAGTGTTAGCGCTTTATGCATTAAAGTCGGGAGTCAAGTTTAAAGCCGATTACGATACCGGTTTGTTGGTGATTAAAGGCGATCCGGTTAGTATCAGGCAGGTGTTGCATAATCTGATAAAAAATGCGCTGGAAGCGATAAATGCCAAGGGTTTAATCGAAATAAGCCTGCGCCGGGTGCAAAAAAATAACACCGATTTTATTGAAATAGCGCTTTATGATGACGGGCCGGGCATTAAAGACGAGCAAATTGAACAAATCTTCGAACCTTACGTTACGACCAAGGCCAAGGGAACCGGGTTGGGATTGGCGATAGTCAAAAAAATAATTGAAGAACATGGCGGTGCGATATGGGTCGACACCAGCCGTAAAGTGGGGGCGGGATTTATCATTCAGCTTCCGGCGTGTAATTTTTGAGATGCCGTAAAAAATATGAATACACAAACACCGCGTATATTGGTCGTAGATGATGAGCCGGACATTCGCCGGCTGGTCTGCGAGATTCTTGAAGATGAGGGCTATCAGGTCGCTACGGCTGAGAATGCCGGCGCAGCCAGGGAGTTAAAAAAGGCTAAAGCTCCCGATTTGATCCTGCTTGATATTTGGATGCCGGATACTGACGGCATTACCTTGTTGAAAGAATGGGTTGCGGAAGAGGCTATGCTTTGTCCAGTGGTTATGATGTCAGGACACGGTTCCGTTGAAGCCGCCGTTGAGGCAACCCGGCTGGGAGCTTATGATTTTCTTGAAAAGCCGTTGTCCTTGGCAAAATTATTATTAATTGTAGAAAGGGCTTTGGAAGCCAGCAGTCTGCAAATAGAAAATGCGGGGCTTAAGCAGCAGTTGCACGTCGATATTGATCCGGTTGGCAAGAGTGCTACCGTTGCGAGACTTAAGGATCAATTAAAGCGCTTGGCTCAGCATGATGCAAGGGTGTTGTTTGTCGGTGAGGCAGGTGTTGGTAAGGAGATGTATGCTCGATATTTGCATAATAACAGTGCGCATCGGGACGGCCCCTTTGTGGATGTGGCGGTAGGCAGCATATCGCCGGAAAATTCGGCGGTGGAATTTTTCGGCAAAGAGGATGCGGGCAAGATTTATCCCGGCCTGTTGGAGAGGGCGCATAAGGGAACATTATTTTTAGGTGAAATTTGCGGCATGGATAAGGAAACCCAGTTAAGGTTGCTCGGTGCTCTGGAATCCAGTTCTTTCCTGCGGGTAGGGGGGGGCGAGGCAGTTCGTGTCGATGTCCGCGTGGTGGCGTCAACCCGCATTGCCTTGGATGAGGAGGTCAAGGCCGGGCGTTTTCGACAGGACTTGTATTATCTGCTTAATGAAGTCTCGCTCGATATTCAACCGCTTCGGGAGCACAGTGAAGATGTGCCGGCATTGCTGAGCTTTTATGTTGATTATTTTGTCAGTCAGGATAGATTGCCTTTTCGGAAGTTTTCCATGGCGGCACAAAATTTTTTGCGCAATTACAGCTGGCGTGGCAACGTGCGGGAATTAAAAAATCTGGTGCAGCGGTTGATGATTCTGGGTGCCGGCGAAGATATAGAGATGGATGAGGTGAAGGCGGCGCTGGGTTCGGTGATTGGTGATACCGTTACTTCCCACGCGGTGCCTGAATTTTTTAATTTACCGTTAAAAGAGGCCAGGGATCATTTTGAGAAAGCTTATCTGGAGTATCATTTTGAAAGAACCGGTGGCAGTGTTGCAAAATTGTCAGCTGCAGTGGGCATGGAACGGACACATCTTTATCGCAAGTTACATTCATTGAATATAAAATTGTAGGCGAAGGGCGAAGGGCGAAAGGTGTGCGGTTTTTTCGCCTTTTGCCCTTCGCCTTTCGCCTGAGTCACAAATAAACTTGAAACATTCGACAATTCTTAGTAAAATCTCGCTCTTTATATTAAGCCTTTAACAGTAAGCCTAAGCAACGATGAAAACATTTAGTGCAAAGCCAGCAGAAGTTAAGCGTGATTGGTACGTAGTCGATGCAGAAGGAAAGACGCTTGGTCGTCTTGCTTCTGAAATTGCGCTTCGCCTTCGCGGTAAACATAAACCAGAATACACACCGCATGTTGATACCGGTGATTACATTATTGTAGTAAATGCAGAGAAAATAGGCGTTACCGGCAATAAAGAAAAGAATAAATTGTATCAGCACCATACAGGTTACATCGGTAATCTTAAGACTGTTACCTTGGGTAAATTGAGAAAAACTTTCCCCGATCGTATTCTTACTACAGCAGTTAAAGGAATGTTACCTAACAATCCACTGGGTCGTGCAATGTTCAAGAAATTGAAAGTTTATGCAGGTCCTGAACACGATCATCAGGCTCAACAGCCACAAGTATTAGAATTATAAGCGGGTAGATCATGGTAGCAGCAGCTCAGTACTACGGAACAGGTCGTCGTAAATGTGCAATAGCACGGGTTTACGCAACGTCAGGTACCGGAAAAATCACTATTAACAAGAAAACTATCGAAGAATATTTCGGTCGTAAAACCGACCAGATGGTTTCTCGTCAACCATTAGGTTGTGTTGATATGGAAGGTAAATTCGATATTAATGTAATCGTTAAAGGCGGTGGTCCATCCGGTCAGGCCGGCGCCATTCGTCACGGTCTGACGCGTGCATTGATGGTATACGACGAAGCCCTACGTCCAGCGCTTAGAAAAGCCGGTTTTGTTACCCGCGATTCGCGTATTGTAGAGCGTAAAAAAGTGGGTTTACACAAAGCCAGAAAACGTCCACAGTACTCGAAACGTTAATCGACTACTTCCATGCAGTAACTCACGTTACTCATGTAAAAATAAAGGGGCTGCATTCGTAAGGATGCAGCCCTTTTTTATGGATATTTAAAGGGGATTGGGCGGTGAAAATTTCGATTGTCGTTCCTGTTTATAATGAAGCTGATAATATCAGTGCTTTAATTGCAGAGATCGTTAGGGCTACGAATCAGGCCGAAGCCTATGAAATTATCTATGTCGATGACGGCAGTAATGACGATACAGCGGCAGTTTTAAAGCAGACGCAACAAAATATCAAAATGCTACGCGTAATTCATCATCAGCAAAGCTGCGGACAAAGCGCCGCCATTCACACCGGAGTAAAGGCGGCACGCTACCCCTGTATCGCAACGCTGGATGGCGATGGACAAAATGATCCGGCCGACATCCCTCGATTGTATGAAGTATTGATGCAGCAAAGAAAAATCAGCAGCAATTTATGGATGGTGGCTGGCTGGCGAAATAAACGCCATGATTCCGCCTGGCGGCTTTTTTCATCGAAAGTGGCCAATGCCGTTCGATCCCGCCTATTAGGCGATAATACACCGGATACCGGTTGCGGATTAAAGGTGTTTTTAAGAGATGAGTTTCTGGGATTGCCGTATTTTGATCATATGCATCGTTTTTTACCCGCGTTGATTTTAAGAGTGGGCGGACAGGTGATTTCCGAGCCGGTTAATCACAGAGTCAGAGCGCATGGCTATTCGAAGTATGGAACGTTAGATCGGCTTTGGGTAGGAATTGTCGACATATTAGGCGTGGTATGGTTGCAGAAACGGGCAAAACTGTCAGAGGCAAACGAAGTTGAACGTGGATAAAGAGACTATTTGGCTGATTATAGGTTTTGTAGGGCAGGCGCTATTTTCGGCCCGATTTATCGTGCAATGGCTTAAGAGCGAACGTGAGAAAAAAAGCGTATTCCCCATCGCTTTCTGGTACTTCAGCATCGGTGGCGGCGTTACCCTCCTGGCTTACGCGGTTTACCGGCAAGACCCGGTTTTTATCGTGGGGCAACTTACCGGGCTGTTTATTTATTTCCGGAATCTGTATTTTGTGGTTCACGAGCATAAAAAATTAGGCATTGAGTAAATTGTCATGTATCAATTGCTGCCTGCCAGACTTTGGATTTTCCTTCTTTGGGGGATTTTAACTACCGTCAGTCTTTATATCCGGCCATTATTTCCCGTCGATGAAACCCGATATGCCGCTGTCGCGTGGGAAATGTGGCTCAGAAATGATTTCCTTGTCCCCCACTTAAACGGGGAAACCTACAGTCACAAGCCTCCGTTGTTATTCTGGTTGATGCAGTTAAGTTGGTGGCTGATGGGTGTTAACGACTGGTCGCTACGTCTGATTTCACCGCTTTTTTCCCTGGCAACATTGTTTTTATCCGGCGCAGTGGCTGGCATTTTATGGCCTGAACGCAAGCGGGTTGAAGCGCTTACACCGTTGATCTTGCTGGGACTGTTTTTTTGGGCGATCTACAGCACATTGACCATGTTCGATATGATGCTGGCATTTTTTGCATTATTGGGCATCTACAGTCTGTTAAAACTCGTTGATTCGGGTTTGTCTTTAAAATACTGGGCGCTTTTAGGAATAGCCATCGGCGGCGGCGTTCTTAGCAAAGGCCCGGTGATCTTGTTGCATATTTTGCCTGTCGCGCTGCTGGCTCCCTGGTGGCTGAAAACGGCTTATTTTCGCTGGAAGCATTGGTATTTTGGGTTGATTGCCACCATTTTAATCGGAGCCATCATCGCGTTGTGTTGGGCAATACCGGCCGGAATTGCCGGCGGGGAGACTTATAAAAAGGCGATTTTTCTGGGGCAGACCAGCGGGCGATTGGTCGAGTCTTTTGCGCATCAGTTGCCGTGGTGGTGGTATTTAGAGATTTTGCCGTTATTGTTGTTGCCGTGGCTGCTTTGGAAGCCTTTGTGGATCGGATTACGCAAACTCACATATCAGGATTCGGGCATCCGTTTTTGTTTGGCTTGGGCGATACCGGTTTTTATCGCGTTTTCCCTGATCAGCGGTAAGCGTATCCATTATTTATTACCCTTGGTTCCTGCCATGGCCTTGGTATTGGCGCGGGCCGTAGATGAAATAACGGAGCCTGAGCGCTGGGAACGAGCCCACAGCGTTGTGATGGCGGTTTTCGGATTGCTGGGCGGGGTATTAATGTTGTTACCCCGGTTAAATGATGCTTATCATTGGCGGACCGAGTTATCGTTAATCTCGCCGGTATGGGGAAGTCTGCTGGTCATTAGTGCGGTGATTTTGGGAGTAATCAGGGCAAAAGGGGCGCAGGACTCGGTTCTCTATGTTTGTGCGGCCTCGGTTATCGCATTAATAACGGTTTGCGGCGGTTTTTTTGAAGTTAAATTCGACCGCTACGATACCCAACCCGCCGCACGGACAATTGCCGCTTTAATGGATGAAGGCAGAGATATTGCCTTTTACGGCAGTAAGTATCACGGTCAATATCATTTTGCCGGGCGTCTTAAACAGACGATTACCGTCGTGCCATACATCGACGATTTGTATGATTGGGCCGAGCATCATCAGACCGGCTATATCATAGTGACCTATAAGGATTCCGAGGCATTGCCCCCGTCGTTAATCAGTCACCATTATCCTTTCAAAAGTCAAAATATAGGCTTGCTTTCCTGCCGGGTACTGTTGGCGAACCCTGGCCTGAGTGTTGTTTTGAAGTAGTAAGTAGGTGTTCATAAGTTTCTTAACATTATTGGTATTAGTGGGAGCGGCTTTAGCCGCGCGATTATCGCGGCTAAAGCCGC
>JAURZV010000107.1 GCA_030653175.1 Methylobacter sp. | reverse complement strand
TCGGATTTAAAAATCACAGCCACATAACATATTGATTTTAAAATAAATTAATTTTTTATTGCTTTTCGTTATAAAAAATAGTTTATATATATTTCAATGACTTAGTATTTTTAGTGAGGCATAATCCGACAGCCTCCTAGTGGATAACGGCTTACGCTGGCATGTGCGGGGCTTTGATCGACATCTAAAAAAGTTCTCTGATTTTGTTATCAATCGCATCGATAAGCCCAGCTTGCTCACTGGAAACTTAATTACTGAAACCGAAACCAAAGTTGCCGACCTTCAATGGCACCGCATGATTGATCTACATCTTATTCCACATCCGGCTCTGCAACATCCTGAGACCATCGAACATGAATATGGCATGGTTAACGGATCACTGACTATCAAGGTACGAGCAGCCGTTGCCGGTTATGTGTTAAGACGATGGAATGTGGATTGTTCAGAAAACCATGGGCTGACAAGTGCCGAACACCACCTTTGGCTTAAGAATAATCAAGCCTTAAACGGGGTGGAAAACTTCGTTTTAACGCCAGGTTATTCTTCCGAAGCAAAAGGGAAGTCCGCCATTGAATAACGCCGTAGAATTAAACAAAGCAAAGCAATATATCCGTGACTTAACCGGCGGTAGTTTGCTGATTGCAGAAAGTCGGTTGGTCGCTGAAACCCTCTTGCAAGCGTTACCTGAACCCGAGTGGAATCGCTTATTTATTGAAGAAAATATACTCAAAAAAAGATCCCAGCATACCGCCATCCGTTATGCCAGAGCCGTCAGAAGAAGGCTTGAACCATTAGGTGAAACGTTCATAGAAGCCGTGATTCATGCGCCGGAATCACATTACAAACAGCTGCTCATGCTTGCCTTAATAATTCATACCCCTGTGCTGCCTGACTTTATGCAACACGTTGTTGCGGAAACAAAACGGATTTACCGGCCTAATTTAGCGTCTGATGCCTGGGAATCTTTTTTACCGGATCGATCTCGAACATTACCAGGCTTGAATGACTTATCAGAATCAACGCTCAAAAAAAGCGGAAACAACGTTATTCGCTCATTGGTTGAAGCCGATTACCTGGACAACAATAAGAATCGCCGCTTGCAGCCGGTCTATTTGTTACCGGAAACCCGCGCTTGGTTAAAAAAGCTCAATAGAGAAGATCTCGAACCCGTTATGGAATGCACGCTATGAAAGCGCTACAAAGTAGACTCGATTTGATTCTGGAAAGAATAGAAAATCCTCGGTTTCTTAACAATGATGGCTTGGGCAATGAAATTGGCTTTTGGATTTTTGACTATCCAGCCAAACAGGAACTGGTGGTTAGAGCATCAACTGGATTGTCGATACATCATCTACTGCAAGCAATGGAGCTTCTTCAATCTATAACGTCATCGAAAATTATAGGAATTTAGCCAATTCAGCATATGAAGGGTTTAGTAGTGCCCTAAGGGAAAGCTTTAGAGTTGAGATAATAACACGCCACCCTCGGTTATCTACTAATATTCGCTGATGGGTTTCTATTGGGTAACTTTCACATTGCGTACATAATTGAGTGCATATTTTTAATGAATGATAATTTAAAAGCTCTGAAAGCCAGAGAAACAAAGGGATGTAGCAAAATAACAATTCAGTATTAACCAGAAATTCATTTGCGTACATATATGTGTACACAATATTTTTAGCGATTTGCCTAAACTATCTACAGACCATGCTACATAAAGCAATCAATGTAAGAACAAACATACAATATATAAATACCCCAGATCAGCTGGCTAAATTGTGTGAACAGATAAAGAAAGAACCCTGGCTAGCTCTTGATACGGAGTTTTTACGGGAAAAAACTTATTACCCGAAGTTTTGCCTGCTGCAAATAGCAACACCGGAATGGGTGGCATGTGTTGATCCCATAGCATTACCCTCCTTGGACATCCTTTTTGAAGTGATATACAGCCCATCCATTGTAAAAGTATTTCATTCCAGTAGACAGGATTTGGAAATCTTTTATCAATTAACCGGGAAATTACCTGAGCCGCTTTTTGATACCCAAATCGCCGCGCCGTTGCTCGGTTTTCAGGAGAATCCGGGTTACGCGATGCTGGTCTCCAGTCTGTTGAATGTGAATTTAAACAAAGCGCATACACGGGCAGATTGGAGCAAACGACCACTGATAAATGCAGAAATTCAATATGCTGCGGATGATGTGATTTATCTATGCAAGATTTATCAAATGATGTTGCAGAAATTAGCCGAACTGGGACGGATCGATTGGCTGGAACGTGACTTTGCCGAGCTGACAAATCCGGATCTTTATGAGGTAAAGCCTGAAAAAGCCTGGCTGAAAATTAAGGGTAAAAACAAACTAACCGGCAGGCAATTATCAATTGTTCAAGCCTTGGCCGAATGGCGGGAAAAAACTGCGCAGTCTGAAGATCGACCCAAGAGTTGGCTGTTGCGTGATGAGATGCTGTTCGATTTAGCCAAGCTGCAACCGGAAACAGTGAGTGAATTAGCCAATGTTCGCGGCATTAATGAGCGTGCGGTTAATCGTTATGGCGCAGAATTGTGTCAACTCATTACGGCTGCCAAAAATCGCGCGCCGATACCCTTGAATGAAAAAGGTCGACCCGCTAAAAAAACTCAACAACAGGAAGCGATACTGGATATTTTGACCGCACTGGTCAGAATACGTGCTGAAGAAAACTCGCTAAATCCAATTATTCTTGCGACACGTAAGGATTTGGAAGTGCTGTTGTTCAATGACGATGATGAGTGTCCGCTATTGCATGGCTGGCGTTTTAAAATGGCCGGCAGGGAATTAGTCGGCTTGTTAAAAGGGGAGTTATTGCTCGGGATTGAATCTGACAAGCTGGATATTATTGAAAAGCAATCCCTGGCGTAATCAAAGCCACCCTGTAGTCTTTGTGAGACTACAGGGTATTTAAAGATCAACTTATAGATCACTCCGCTTTAATGAAAACCTCGCCGTTAATCATCACTAGCTGTAGTCGTCAGTAAGAGCAAACCTGATTAGCACGGAACCTCAGCCGGCACCGTCATACCTGCATGGATGCCGGCATCCAGAGCCCATGGATGGCAATATTTAACGTAGGGCGTGCTGCGCGCGCCAGAAAGGAGTTATTTCTCGTTCCCACGCGCTGCGTGGGAATGCAGTAAATCTGTTTGATCTGTGCTGATCTGTGGCTGAATAGTTACTAATATTGTATTTTAAGTTAGCTAAGCTGATGCTTGCAGCGCTTGGTTGGCATATAATGCGCGTTTTAGTTTTTATGTTCCCATAAGGAAAGTTAATATGAAGAAAATCATTTTGTTTGTTTCAGTTTTGCTGTTCTTTTTTACCTCAATAGCCAGCGCTCATGGCCCGGTGCGTCAAAAAGCCGAAGAGAAAATCACCATCAATGCGCCTGCTGAAAAAGTCTGGGCTCTTATTAAAGACTTTGGTGATATGTCCTGGCATCCCGATATTTTTAACACAACCATTAAGGGCGACAATACAAAAGGCGCGGTCCGTGTTCTGACCTTAAAAGATGGCGGTACAATTACCGAAGAGTTAAAAAAGTATGACGACAAGAAAATGTCTTATGCCTACAAAATTACCGATATGAGTTCATCTAAAACTATCACTCATGCCGGTGCTGAAGAAAAAGTCCCTGCGTTACCTGTAAATGATTACGCAGCAAGCATTGAATTAGCGGATAAAGGCGGTAAGACTGAAGTTATCTGGAAAGCCGGTTACTACCGCGCCTACATGAACAACAATCCACCGGAAGAAATGAACGAAGAAGCCGCTAACACAGCAGTGAAAGCCGTTTTGGAAACAGGATTGATTAACCTGAAAAAATTGGCTGAAAAATAAGGTTTAGCGAGTGTTCTCATTGAACTATAAGTCCGTAGGTTGGGTTACGACTTGCATGGGCAGATTTTTGCTCCTCGGTAATTGCTCCTGCATTACCCTACTACACGCCATCCATGGCGTTAATGCAAAATCTGCATTCCCCACATCCTTGTGGGTTATGCAGGAGCAGCGAAGCGGTGTGCCGAGCGTGAGCGTAACCCAACATTTTCGGCTTCGATGTGTTGGGTTACGGCTAAAGCCTTTTATGCCCTTTAGGGTAAACCCAACCTACAGTGCTGTAGCGATTTGCATCGCTACAGCCTTTTTATCTACACCGCTCGCGGCCCAGCCTTTTGCCTACATCAGCAATCAATTGGCCGATAGCGTGTCTGTTATCGATACAGCAACGGGCAGCGTAGTCGATACAATTGCTGTTGCCGGCAAACCGGCCGGGGTTGCGGTTGCACCTGACGGCAATAAAGTTTATGTCAGTACGCCCGAGGCCAAAGGCTTTGCCGTTGTCGATACAAAAAAACGCGAAGTTATCGCCAACGTTGCTGTAAATGACGGCACACTGGGTATCGCTGTGGGCCCTGACGGCAAGCGGATTTATGTGGCGGACTGGTACAAGAATAATGTTTCGGTTATTGATGCGGACAGTCTACAGATAATTAAAACGATTGGTGTCGGCGAATCGCCATCAGGCCTGGTTGTCAGTCCTGATAATCGCTGGTTATATGCCGCCAACCGGATCAGTAATTCAGTTTCCCAGATCGACTTGAAGACACTGACTGTTAAGAAAACCGCCCAGGTTGGAACACACCCCTTTGGACTCACCATTGATGCCAGAGGCGAACGCATTTATGTCGCCAACGTAAAAAGCGATGATGTAACGGTTGTGGAAACGGCACGGATGAAGCCTATTGCTACCGTAAAGGTCAATATGCTGCCTTACGCAACAGCGCTGGCGCTTAACGACAGCCGCCTGTTGGTGACTAATCAGGATGACGGTTCGGTTTCTGTTATCGATACGGAAACCCTAAAGGAAATCGCCCTGATTACCGTGGGCACCAAACCCGAAGGTATCAGCACCCATCCTGATGACCGGCATGTCTATGTGGCTAACTGGTTTGACGGCAATGTTTCGGTGATCGACGCCAGAACCCTGAAAGTGATTGATACCATTCAAACCGGTGAAGGCAGCCGTGCATTTGGGCAGTTTATGGGCAAATAGTAATAAATAATTTTTTGTAGGAGGGATTAAGGATAGCCCTCCCTACAGCCTAACTATTTGAACAATCCCGATTTATTTCGCATTGTTAATGCAAAACGCATCACAAGTCCCCCAATATAAATGCCGTCACCGAATCAACTTATCGCTCCCCTACCTTATTTTTCCGACAGTGCAGAACTGTTTTCCGCCTGCGTAGATAAAGCTTGGGCTGTTTTTCTGGATAGCGGTTTTCCTCACAGCAATCAGGGTCGATACGATATTATTGCGGCTGAGCCGGTGTGTACTTTGGTCACGCATGGCGAGATTACCGAGATTACCCGTAACGGCACGACGCTAAAATCAACTGAAAATCCGTTTGATTTAGTCAAGCAACAGCTTTGTTCGTTCCCATGCTTTAAGCTGGAAGCAGGCCTTGACGATTTGCCGTTCAACGGCGGTGCCATCGGTTATTTTGCCTATGATTTAGCCCGTCGACTGGAAGCGCTGCCGGCTATGGCCGAAGATGCAGAGCATATTGCCGAGATGGCGGTAGGGATTTACGAGTGGGCCGTCATCGTCGATCATCATCGGCAAAAAAGTTATCTGGTAGGAAATTGCGATCAGCAAAAACGGCAAGATTTGATCAGTCAGTTCAGCCGATTACCGGTAAGGCCGGATTATCATGCGTTTAATGTCGTCAGCGAGATTACGTCCAATATGGACAAGGATGCCTATGTTCATGCCTTTAACCGGATCAAGCATTATCTCAAGGAAGGCGATTGTTATCAGGTGAATCTGGCGCAGCGGTTTGTAGCCGATTGCGAGGGCGATCCGTGGACGGCGTATCAAATCTTGCGCAAATTAAATGCCGCCCCGTTCAGTTGCTATCTTAATTTGCCCGAAGTGCAGATTTTAAGCTCATCCCCGGAGCGTTTTTTAAAGCTCACCGATGGTGTGGTCGAGACCAAGCCCATTAAAGGAACGCGGCCGAGAAAACCCGATTACGCGGAAGATCAGCAACAAATAAAAAACCTGGAAGCCAGCACCAAAGACCGGGCGGAAAACCTGATGATCGTCGATTTACTCCGCAATGACATCAGTAAAACCTGCAAGAGCGGTTCAGTCAAAGTGCCGGTGCTATTCGATGTGGAAAGTTACGCCACCGTGCATCATCTGGTCAGTACCGTAACCGGCATACTGGCGGATAACCAGCACGCACTGGATTTGTTAAAAAGCTGCTTTCCGGGCGGATCGATTACCGGCGCACCGAAGATCAGGTCCATGGAAATCATAGAAGAACTCGAACCCAACCGGCGCGGCGTTTATTGCGGGGCTATCGGATACATCGGTTTCAACGGCAATATGGATACCAATATTGCAATCAGAACGCTGGTGCATTCGGAAAACACCATCCGTTTCTGGGCCGGTGGCGGTATCGTCAATGATTCCGTCGCTGAAGAAGAATATCAGGAAAGTTTTGACAAGGCGGCGGCCATGCTCGATTTGTTGCAGCAATTTACGGTAAGGTAATGCGCAATTTAATCATCGTGCGAATGTAACATGATTATTATCAAACTGGGCGGCAGTCTGTCCCGCTCGGATGCCCTTATTAAATGCCTAAATACTGTAGAAAAAAACTATCAGGGCAGGGCAGTGGTTATTGTCCCCGGCGGCGGCGCGTTTGCCGATCAGGTCAGATTAGCGCAACAGCACTGGCAATTTGACGATAACACCGCACACCACATGGCCCTCTTAGCCATGCAGCAAATGGCCTTGATGTTTAACGGGCTTAAACCGGGTTTTGCTATCGCCCATACTGTCGAGGCGATTCAAGAGCAACTAGACCGGCAAAAAACCGTCATTTGGTCGCCGGATATTATTGAACTGGATAACGCAGGCATACAGGCAAGCTGGGATATAACCTCAGACAGCCTCGCGGCATGGCTGGCCAAGACGCTTTCGGCAACCGAACTTATCCTGATAAAGTCAGCCGCTATTGATACCAACTTGAGCCCGCAACAACTCGCCGAACAAAACATAGTCGATAAAGCATTTTATGATTTTGTCGCGCAAGCTGCCTTTAAAATACAGATTATTAATGTACAAAGTTGGGAGGATGACCTCTCAGTACTGTTGACTTAAACCTGTAGCACGATTCTGTGGACAGACTAAGACATTACCCCTATTAATCAAAAAACCGCTGTAAATACATCCCCGGCCGTAGGGCAGTTTCGCAGCAGCAAACTGCCACACACGCACAACGCCGACGACAGCCTGTCCAAGTTGCGGTGGATTGCCTAACGGTGAATCCACCTTACAGCGTTGGCTTTGGCCTGTATCCGATTGGAGCTAATTTATTTATCTTTATTTTATTAATGTGGTATGGAAATAGAAAAAAGCATAACAAGTCGGTCAAAGGGACGCGCCGCCAGTTGGCGGTTTTGAAGTTTTGTTTTTTGGTTCGACGGCTTCGTTTAAATTCTGTGAGCGGCGCCCCCTCAACTTTACGTTAGGGAAATCAACTACAGCAAAGAAATTGTACGGCCTGTGCGAGGTTTGCGGCGACTGTCAAGCGTGGTAAACTAAATTCAGGAGGTGGCACTATGGCTGCAATTACGTTTGATACATTAAAATATGCCAACAGGCTTAAATCTGCCGGAGTTCCCGACAAACAAGCGGAAGCCGAGGCCGAAGCACTATCAGAAGCTCTTGAGGTTAATCTCAAGGAACTGGTCACCAAGGAAGATTTGCACCGTGAAATCGAGTCTCTTCGGCGAGAAATGCACTCTGGATTTATCCAGGTTGAGCAGCGTTTAGTCATTAAGCTTGGCGGCCTCATGGCTCTGTCTATTGGCATAGTTGCCGCTCTAGTCAAGCTGCTTTGAGTATCATCAACACCTAACCCAACGCTCAACCGGAGCGCGGAATCATGGCGGTTGTTAATCTTCATTCTCTGCACCGCGCCCGGTTAACGCTGCGTTAGGCTTTTATATGAACGCAATCTCCAAAAGAGCTCTTGAGTCGTGAACGCCTGCATTCCGCCCTTGGCTAAACGGCGCCCTGAAACATGAAAGGCTATGCGCCTGAAAGTGCCCATTTAAGTGGAGCAAGCCAAATTGTAAGAAATAATGCACAATCACGCCTTGACTTACGCTAATTCAACGAATTTCATACTTGAAGGAACCCAGATATGTCAAAAACGATAATAGCAAACGTTTTGCCCTCAGATCCAAAGCAAAATTGCATACTTGCAGCCCTTCCCGCCAAGGATTACGAGCGCCTGTTACCCGATCTTGAATTCGTTGAGATGCCATTGGGATGGACGATGTCAGAGTCAGGCGACCATGAAAAATTTGTGCATTTTCTGACCTCTGGCATTGTCTCGCTGATTTATTCTCTGGAAGACGGTTCCTCAAGCGAAACCGCTCTGGTTGGTAACGAGGGTATAGTCGGTATATCCATTTTTATGGGGGGCGAGAGTATGCCTACCAGCACGGAAGTGCAAAGCGCAGGCAATGCTTATCGACTCAGCCGGAAAGTGATGAAACAAGAATTCTCGTTAGGAGGTGAACTGCAACGCGCAGCATTGCTTTTCACGCAGGGGCTAATTGTTCAGACATCTCAAGCTGCAGTATGCAACCAACATCATTTACTGGATCAGCAAATCTGCCGATGGCTGTTGATGACTATGGATAGATTACATGACAATGAAGTGGTGATAACGCAAGAAACAATTGGGAAATTATTGGGTGTACGCCGGGAGAGCGTGACCCTGATTCTCGGTCAGTTACAAAAAGATGGATTGATTGCACGGGCACGCGGTCGCATTACAGTGTTGAATCGCCGCAAACTTGAAAAGCGAGCGTGTGAGTGCTATTCGGTGGTTAAAGTTGAGTATGAGCGCTTGCTCTCATTCAACCGAAAATCAAAGTAAGATGTTTGACCGCCGCGTAAAGCGTCCACTAAAGTCGCGCGCACGGCACACGGGGTAGAGTAGAGAACAGGTTCTCACCTGTCCTCCCTCATCAAACCGTGCATGCAGTTTTCCCGCACGCGGCTTTCCGATGTTCTTCATACCAAGGCATGCGCTGAGCGCCGGCCCGCTGCTGTCGGAACTTTGAAAGAATGAGGTCTTGCAATCACGCATCCGGCCTAACAAGTCAGTCAAAGGGACGCACCGCCCGTTGGCGGTTTTGGCGGTTTTGTTTTTATCAAGGTTCGGCGGCTTCGTTTAAGTCCTCAGAGGCGGCGCGCCCCTTACCGTAACGTTAGGCATGTTCCCAGTTGAGTATCAAGAAAAAGCTGTGCTAAACTCACAGCATGAAAATTAAAGACCTTATCGCAATAATTGAGTTGGATGGTTGGCTGCAAGTACAGCAAAAAGGAAGCCATCGTCAGTTCCACCATCCCATCAAATCCGGTACGGTCACAGTTGCTGGAAAACCCAGCGTGGATGTCCCGCCTGGAACGCTTATCAACGTTTTGAAACAAGCGGGACTTAAGTAGTAGAGGTTTATATGCGTTATATGGTTGTTATTGAAGAAGGCCCAACAAGCTTTGGTGCCTATGTCCCTGATCTCCCCGGTTGCATAGCTGTAGGCGAGTCATCGCAAGAAGCTCTGCAACTTATTCAAGAAGCTATCGAGTTTCACATTGAGGGGCTTAAAGAAGAAGGCCAGCGTATTCCGATGCCGCATTCTGCAAGCTCGTTCGTTGAGGTTCAAGCCTAACATGGCGCTCAACCAGAGCGCGGTCATAGTACGTTTTTATTGCTCAGCTTCCCAGTGCCGCGCCTGGTTAGCTTTACATTGGGGCTCAATAAAAATATGACATACACGCTCCTCAAGTTTGCTCACGTGCTCGGCGCCATACTCATCGGCGGAGGACTAATCAGCGTCTGGCTCTCCGATTTGCGGTCACGTCAACTGCGCGAGTTGCCCCAGTTTTCCGAAGCGGTAAGAAATATTGCAGTGTTCTACGACGGTGTTGTAGTGCCCGGCGCAGTGCTTCTGCTCATCTCGGGAACCTGGCTGATTGTTGAACAATTCGGCGGCTGGAACTTCATCAATATTCCGTGGCTCGCGGGGATGGTGTTTCTGTTTGCGTTTGAATTCATCGAGGGGAATACCGTCACGAGGCTTTATTTCATGCGGTTGCGCCGCTTGGCGAAAGAAGCAGTAAACACCGGCGGTTTCACCCCTGAGCTAGAGAGGGCGCGCGCAGAGAATATTCCTACCTTTACTCACTTTCTTGACCTTCCCATGTTGTTCCTGATTATAGCTCTAGGTACCATCAAGCCAGATACTTGGACACTGTTTATTGTTGGTGCGGTGGCCGCCATACTGATCGCGGCTCTTCTCACAATCTACATCCCCAAACTATACCCTTGGGATACGAGGCGAAGTGAAGCCAAGGAACCCCATTGAGCCCTAGCAAGACGCTCAAGCGGAGCCTTTTAACGTCGGCCCGCTTAGCTCTGCGTTAGGCGGCGTGGAAGAAAAAGCCGGGGCGAGTGCACGAAATTACTAATTGAGCAGAGGGCATAATCATGAATCCGACAAGTACCGTTGACCTGGAGTTCAATCCTGAACGCGATGATCTGGGCAAGGATAAAGAGCTTAGAGATGGACTGTCCGTTGCCCTGCAGATCGGGGACAGCCTCTGGGTCGCCAACGATGAATCGAACAGCCTGGAACGGCTCTCTCTCATCGAGGGAGGTAACACCGGCAACTACAGATATGGCCGACATCACAAGCAATTCTCTCTCGATGATTATCTTCAGCTGCCAGTTGCGCCTCCCAATGATCCCGCGGACCTGGAAGAGGTGGACGTGGAAGGGCTGGACTACGAAGACGGCTACCTCTGGTTGGTGGGGTCACACAGCCTGAAGCGCAAAAAGCCGACGCTGAAGGATGGGGCCAAGGGGGCCCATAAGCAATTGGCCAAGGTGAGCACGGACGGCAACCGTTACCTGCTGGCCCGCATCCCCGTGGTGGAAGGCGACGGGACGTACACCTTGACGAAAGAAGTTACGAAGAAGGGAAAAAAGCGCATCGCCGCCCAACTGCGTGGTAACGCCCAGGGTAACGACTTGACTGAGGCATTGAGAGGGGACAAGCATCTGGGATCGTTCCTCGCGATCCCGGGCAAGGACAATGGGTTTGATATTGAGGGGTTGGCCGTGGCGGGCAAGCGCCTCTTCCTTGGGCTGCGCGGACCGGTCCTGCGTGGCTGGGCGGTGATCCTGGAAGTGGAGCTAAAGGAGGATAACAAGAAGCCGTCTATGCTGAGGATGAAGCCAATTGGACCGAAACAGCGCCCTTACCGAAAGCATTTCCTCCAGCTAGGCGGTCTCGGCATCCGCGACGTTTGCGCACAGGGCTCAGATCTGTTGATCCTGGGAGGTCCGACCATGGATCTGGACGGCCCGATCACCATCTTCCGGTGGCCGGGTGGTACAAAGCCAAAAGGCGAGAGTGTGGTTCTGGCCGACGATTTGGAGCGTGTTCTGGATGTGCCCTACGGCCAGGGTGTAGATCATGCCGAAGGCATGACGTTATTCTCCCCGGATGGCGGCACAGCCCGCTCGCTCCTTGTTGTTTACGATTCCGCGTCCGAGAGCCGGCAATTGGGAGAGAGCACGGCGGCGGCAGACGTTTTCCTCCTGCCTGGTAGAATGGGGGAAAGACCACGGTTATTTTGATATGCTTTGACTCAGACAAAACTGCTATTCATGGCTATTGGATTCACTTTGTGCTCTGACGGGTCCGGCACAAATCTGTCCGGAACAGACTTGCATTAACCCGAAGGGGTCAGGCAGGAAGTCAGACGTGACCCGACAGAGCACAAAGCGAATACCTACCGGGATGACGAGTTGTTTGTATATAGTGAGGGAGTTGTATTGCCGGCTTGTGAAATGCGATAAGTAAATACATTTAGATGAAGCCAGCCCATCACGAACGGTTTGACTTAATGAAGTGCAACTTTTTGCGTACTCTTTGTTTTGCCGGACGCTTTAGTGTCGGCTTTGGGTTTATGAAAGTTTTTACTTTTAGCAGGGAGCTTGCTGGCAGGTTTTATAATGGCCCTGGTCTGTATGATAGCTTTAGGCAAAATCTTGCTCTTGTTAATGGGCTTGATGCCGGTCTTGGCCCAAATGACAGTCTTAGGCCGAACCGTGTTAATGCCTCTGATATTAGTTCGGGTTCGGCTGATATGCTTGTGCTTAGGCATATAGCTAACGCGATTAGAGGTTGGTATTGAATGCGTAGCGGTTCCATTACCGCAATCAAGCTGGTAGGGCGGGCTGCCTGCTGAGCTTGTAAGCATAGTGTTGATGTTTGTGACTGGATCGACGCTGGTTAGGTTAGCGAAACTTGCATCCATTTTTTGCATCATTAACTGATAGCGTTCTTTGCTGGTCATGCCGCCCATCACCACACCGATCAGATGTTTGCCGTTCTGATGCGCCGCGCCGATCAGGTTGAAACCGGAGCCGCAGGTGAACCCTGTTTTCATGCCTTCCGCGCCGGGATAGTTGGCTGTGAATTTGTTGATGCCCCGCAGCTCTGTTCCTTTGAAATTAAAGCTGTGCGCAGCAAAGTAGTGATAATACTCGGGAAAATTGCGCTGTGCTTTCCATGCCAGAACGGCCATATCTCTGGATGTGGTCACTTGCCAGTTGTTGGGAAGGCCGGTCGCGTTCATGAAATGGGTGTTGTACATGCCCAATGAATGCGCTTTTGTCGTCATATTAACGGCAAAATTCTGCTCCGTGTTACCCAGATGTTCGGCAAGAACCACAGACGCATCATTCGCAGAACGGGTAATAATGGCTAAAACAGCATCTTCGACGGTTAAATGCTCGCCGCGTCTTAAACCCAGTTTACTATTGGGTTGTTGTGACGCGTGAGTTGATGCGGTTAAGGTGTCGTGTAGATGAATTTGACCCGCTTTCAACGCATCAAATGTCATGTACAGCGTCATCAGTTTTGTGAGCGAGGCAGGATACCATGACTGTGTTGCGTCTACTTCATGCAAGACATTGCCGTTGTCCGCGTCGATAATAATGGCGGCATGGCGACCATAACTGACTTCGGACACTGCAAATAACCATACGGCATTTAAAATAAGTAGCGTTAGTTTAACTTTAGTCATTTAAAACTGTTCTCAAAAAAAATCGATAATCAAAAGTACGAGCGCCGGATTCATTCGTCCACCATGATTGTCCGAGCACCAAAAGCAGGCGCTTTCGGTAATTGCTCCTGCATTACTCTACCTCCTGCATAATCCACATGGACGTGGGGAATGCAGATATTGCAGGAGCAAATATCTGTCCATGCAGTCGTAGGCGACACGGTCACGCCACGTATCTCAAGGGTTAATATTTAATGCAATAGGGTATGCACGGGAACAAAGCGCATCCTACGCACAGTAAGATTCAAAACACAGATTATAAACTGCGATGATTGTAATGAATAATCGAATTTTAGTTTTCAGTGATCAGGGGCGTAGGACGCGCCGAAGCACGAGGCGCATCGTTTGTGATAGATGTTTGATATTAATGCGCTTCACTGCGTTTTCAGCACATCCGCGTGCTAAAAATTTATGCAAGTATAAGGCGGCTCTCCTTGGCAAATCCCCCAGAAACTGCCGAAGTCACCTTCTTCGCTGGGCTTCCAGTTCTCTGAAAACGCCTCGAATACTACGCCCGACCAGCCTTTTGCAGCCAATTTTTTGAAGGTTGATTTAACGACCAGCGCTTGATTTTTCTTGCCTGCAACACCGCACTGCTGCTTGGTAAGTTTATTGATTTCAATGCCGCCTTCGGGGCCGTTCGGCCAGCCGAATTCAGTCAGGATCACTTCTTTGCCGGGATAAGTTCGACGAATATCTTCCAGTCTGGCTATATGGAAATCAGCCGCTTTTTTGGCCGGGGTGCAGGAAAAAACCCCGGAATGTTTATTTTCCCACCAAGGAAAAACGTTGGTTCCTATCCAATCGACTTGCACCCCAAAACTGGTTTGGTGGCAGGGTGAAACCCGGTTGCACCATTCCCACCAGGTATCTATGGTGGTGATGGGTTGGGATACGCCTGCTTTGCGCAAGCTGTCTATACAACGGGTGATTTCGCCATCAAAGGCATAATCGTGACGGGTTCTGACTTCGGAACCGCAGCTTAATTTTATGATGGTTTTGGGGAAGGCTTTTGCCACTTCAATACCGCTGATTATGGAGCGCGAGTTTACGGCTATGTCGTCATCCAGCCAGATGATCGCAATGACTTTGATATGCCGTGCCTCGGCGGCGGCGAAAGTGTATTCCAGGCCATTCATGACTCCGTAGGTCATGATGCAGCGGAAAGGGGTGTCTTTGATTAATTTGTCCAGCAGCCGGTCAATTAACTCTTTGGACGGATGCGCGCCGTAATCGGGGTTGAGCTTGCCTACATAGGGGCTGAAGGCGGCGCACTGCAATGCGTCTTTTTTAACGGGTTTTGTTGTTTTTTCGCGCGCTGATGCGTTCTGGCAAACAACTAACATCATGGAAATTATAATGAATGACAATAACTGTTTCATAAGACCCTCGACAGCAATGATTATGTGGGGCAGGAAGCAGGGCGTGCCACGCGCGCCTTTTCCTGTGCTGAAATAATTTTCCAATTCTTTGGCGCGCACGGCACGCCCTACAGGAGGGCCGTGGGTTTATTCTTAGAATTTATTTTTTATAATAAAAAACGGGATAATACAACCTATCAATACACAAAGAACCAAGACCGCCCAAGCTGTTTGCCCCCAATCTACCGGATAAACATCGGCTTTGACCGGCTTGCTGATGCCGGGAATGCTGGGCAAATCTCCATCACCGCCATCGACTTTTAATTGTGCCTTCATGCCTTTTTCCATATGTTGCGCCAATTCGCAATGCACCAGGTAGGTTTTTTTCTGGCTGGGCACGATCAGCGAAGCCTTCAATTCGCCTTGGCCGTAGAGCTCCAGGTGGAACATGCCCTGAGGGTATAAATAGCCCGGCAAGCCGTGAATCATTAATTGATGGCGTATCGGGTCGTCATTGATGAAGGTGATGTTGATCCGGGAGCAGGGCGCAACATCCCATTCCTGGTTGTCGAAGGCAAACATTTTGCCGGGAAATTTCAGCGCGTGTTTCTGGCCGGCATGGATGGTGATGTTGACATCGCCTGAAATCTTCGGGCAGTCCTTGGGAAGATTATCGCTGTTGGCATTCATGATCATGCCTTTTTCGTCCATCATCATGCTGCCGTGATGCATCATCGCCATGGGCTCGTCCCCAAGTGCCGCGTGGGAATGCAAGCCCAGCATTATCAAGAGTGTCATTAAACATTTCATAGCTTTTGTTTCCGTTTATAAATCAGCACCACAAAAACAAGCAGCCCTATGGCTAACCCGGCCGCCAAGCCAAAAACGATGATGCGAACATAGTCGGGCGCAATTAACCCGGCTTCTCCGAGTAACGGCGCAAAATCGCCTTCTCCCCAGACTGCCTGTTTTTTGGCATAGTAATCTTTGTTAAATACCTGATCGAGCAACGCATCGTGCATTTTCGGCATGCCTTGCTCATCAAGCAACGGCTTGTAGGCAAGGATAGCCATGTTACCGCCCGGCTCCATGCCATCGGTGGTGGTGCCGGGCGGTACATGGTCATGAAACATCCACAGGCCGGGGCCGTAACTGTCCAAACCGTTGTTTTGGGTTCGCAGCCGCAAATCAAGACGTTGCGCCGGAGCGATGTCGAATACATCCCGCGTTATCTGCAATCCGGCCGGTTGCTCAACACCGTCGAAAGCAGTGATGGTGGCTTTATGTCCGTGGATATGAAGCGCTACCAAAGAACGCTGGGCGTTGGCGACATGCAGTTTTATATCTTCATTTTCATTGGCGACGATCACCGCATCCCTCAGCGTGTAGGGGAAGGAGTGACCGTTCAGCATAAAATAGTTTTCAAACGATTCGGTCATGTTGTATTCGCGGCTCATCCGGTGTACAATCAGTCTTGGATCATTTGCGCCCTGTATGATTTGCGCCAGTTTTTTATCGACGGACTGATAATATAAATCATATTCCTGACTGTAGGATTCCTTCACCGCAGCCGCCGGGTGACGCACCTGCCCCGCGCCGATATTAAAGGTCTGCACCCAATTATCAGGCCGGTTTTCTTCGACGATGAACATGCCGTTCAAGCCCATCATATAATGCTGGGCGGTTTGTACGTGGCAATGATAAAACATAGTTCCGGCATGCCGTGGCTGGATTTCATAGGTATGGCTTTTGCCGGGGAACACCGGGTGCTCCTCCATGCCGTCATTATCGACACCGGCAGTGGTTTCCCAGGAATGATCAACACCATGAAGATGGATGGTGTGCGGTAAATAATGGGTGTTTTCCAGCGTAATATAAACCTTGTCGCCCTGTTCGACCCGAATCACCGGCGATGGCGCACGCAGCAACGGATTGGCGACTGCCGAGTTGAAATTTTTAAGCGCCATGCCGCTGGATTTGGGCGCGAAAACCCAAAGCCCCGGCTGGATGCCGGGGGCAATGTCGAACGTGTTAATCAGAAAATCACCATCGGGACTTGCGCCGTTAAGCTCCGCGATTTCCAGTTTGATGCGAATGATGTCGGGATCGCCATCGCCATCCAGATCATCGGTCATGGTCAAGGCATCCTGAGCCAGATGTGTCTGCATCAAAGTCTGCATCGACACGTTGTTGGCGCCTTTAACCGCAACCGCAATGTCGTAAGGATTATCCGGCTCGCACGCCAACGCCTCATCGATTTTTACGCCATCGATAACTTGCGCTTGCCGCCATTCGGGATGTTCGTTAGAACAAGGCTTTTCCACTGCGACAGTTTCTGCTGACCGGTTAAAAACGGTCGCAGGCGGCGTAATATCGGCTTTTTGTAGCGCGGTCGGTAAAAAATAAACGGCAACGGTGACTAATGCAGGGATTGACAGCATTAATAGAAAGAGGGATCTTTTGGACATATAACGACAGAAAATTTCTACAAAGTACAGCTATTGTAAATGGCTGCCAAGTTAAAACCTAGGCGCATTTTTAAATGCTGCAAAGGTCCCTTTCATGCGAAGAGCAATGATGGATAGGGTAAACATAACGAAGTATCAGTATATTTAATCATCTTCCGGATGTTCCAGGTTATTTTAAATAGCACCGTAGGGCATTAAACTTGCTATAATTCCGCCAAATTTTTATGTTTATAAGGTGGGCTTCTCTTAGTGATATAAAAGCGTCAATCTTTTTCAGCCTATACTTATACAAATCTTTACTTGGTATTAAAGCATGTCTAATTCGAACTCGTACAATCCTGATCTTGATTGGACCCAAGTAAGGGAAACGTCCAAAATGCTCATTTTATCGGCTATTCAAGTAGAAGATATGCTGAATGAAGCGGATTTGTCGGTCAATACGCTGACAGAATCGTTTACTTCCATCGTTGAACATATGCAGGCCATTAATACGCATCTGCTCTCCCTTGATTCTTGTAAAGTAAGGGATGAAGCAATAGTTTGTTGCTCTGAAACAACTGACAAAATTCAGGCCTCCATTATTGCTTTCCAGTTTTACGATCGAATGCAGCAATGTTTGCAGCACGTCACTTCAAATCTAAAGGGCTTATCTGAACTGGTGGAAGATCAAAATCGCCTTTATAACCCGGCTGAATGGCGGCAATTCCAGTATCAAATCCGTTCCCGATACACGATGGAATCTGAAAAACTGATGTTCGACGCCATTGTAGAAGGTAAGTCTGTGGATGAAGCGCTTGCGATAAAAAATACGCACCAGGAAGAAGATCAGTCCGACAATATAGAGCTTTTTTAAACAATGTTACTTAAACGATTAGTTATAATTTGCACACTGCCGTCTGTTCTCGCCGGTTGTGCTGAATTCTATGGTTCGCAGCCTCCTGCCCCAGTGTACGGCGGCCAACCGAAGAGTCAAAAACCTTCGCCCGGTTCACAAAAAAAAGCCATGTCGCCCGGCTCTGCATCTAAAGAAATTGTTAAAACGCAGCCGCTTAAAGACTTCTCGGCAATAAAGTCCGAACCATTGGCTCCTTCAGAGCTACCGCTTTCAGAACCGACGCCTGCAGGGCCTGCTACGTTAGACGCACTGGAGCCGTCATCACCACTCCCTCCGTCTCCTTCGGAATTAACGCCGTTTCAGCCAATAGAGGCTACGGTTCGGTTGTCGCCTGTAGTAGGCGCTCTAGTTTCAGCGGCCAATCAAAACAGTAAAGCCGGTGATCTTGATTCGGCGGCCGCCTCCATTGAACGAGCCATCAGAATTGAACCCAGAAATGCGACTTTGTTTTATAAGTTGGCATTATTAAGGTTGCAACAGTCAAAACCCCGTTTAGCGGAAGATCTGGCAAAAAAATCCGCGTTATTGGCTTCTACAGATAATACGTTGAAAAAACACTGTTGGTTATTGATAGCTCACGCCAGAGAAATACAGCAGAATTTTGCAGGAGCAAAAGAAGCGCGGGCAAAGGCTGATAGTTTTTAATAGGTTTTTGCTATAAACGGCAGTATCAGCTTATTGATACGAGCAATTTTTTCACACAAAAAGAAATTATTTTCGATAGGGTCACACCCTCGGTCGAAGACGATTTGTCAGCAAGAACCAACGGTCGCTCATACCAAAGCAGGGTGTCATCACGCCCATGTTGTACCAATGCATTTTTGGAATTCTGCTAGCGTTAATCCGTCCTAAAGCAACATCTTACCGTATTGAAAATGTTACATGATTAGCAAGATGCTTCAGCCGGTCAGCCGTAGAGACGCGATTTATCGCGTCTCTAATCGTTGCCCTTTTGATCGAACTGGATAGCAGACGCGATAAATCGCGTCTCTACGGGGCGTATTTTTTGGAGCTGGCTGTGTTGGTATGTCGAATATTTTGTCTCTGGCTGAAGCATCTTGCTAATCAGGAAATGTTATTAAGCTCAAAAAATATTCAGCGAGTGATTTTGAGTCAAACTTGGTCATTTCGCGAATGACACACAGTTCGGCCAATAGAAGACGGTCGGTTTAGCTTTGGGCTTTGGCATGGAATACACAAACGATTGGAATGAATGAGGGTTTTGATTGATAGGAGGTTTGCAGGTTACACAAATGATAGCTGCGCTGAATTCATAATGAATTCCTCATTTAATTTATACTTCATAAAATAAAATTAAGCATCCCCAATAACCAGCTCAACCGCCATGTCTGATCCGGTACCGAAAATCAACGACGAACTCTCATCGCATATCGAGAAGCTTCTGGAAGCAGCCAACTCTGCATCTCAGTCGGTGGCGGCGCTGCATGTCGCATTTTTGGCGTTCGTCACGTATCTCGGCGTCATCGTCTGGGGCACAACGCACGATGACCTGCTGCGCATCAGTCCGGTCAAACTGCCGATCCTGGATGTGGAGCTGCCGCTTACTACTTTTTACTGCTTCGTGCCGTGGATGGTAGTCCTACTGCATTTCAACCTGCTCATGCAATTGGAGTTGCTGTCTTGCAAACTTTGGAATCTGGACCGCGACCTTCCTGATACGCCGGCCGGGCAACAAGTGCGCGACCGCTTGTTCATCTTCCCCTTCACTCACCTCATAGCAGGACGCTCTGAAGTCTGGCTGATCCGCTGGCTGCTATCGTTGGTGGTTGGCATTACTGTCATCGCCCTGCCTTTATTAATGTTGCTGGCAGCACAAATCCGCTTTCTACCGTTTCACGACGAATTCATCACTTGGTCGCAACGCCTCGCGGTTTGGATTGATGCAATTATGCTGATTACCTTGTGGCCGTTGATCGCCTCACCCCAGGATCGAGCACGGGAATGGTGGCGGAACTTTGGCGTTCGCTTGCTTGGTTATTGGCCTGCCTGGCTCCGATATTTGAGTGCTCATGGATGGAACCGGTTAACGCGATCAATTCAACGTCGTTGGCCGAACCTGCCCGCGCGTGAAATTGCCCATCGGCCTATGTTGCGATCTGGAGTTGAACCTAAGGGCATGATGTTCTTGTTAGTATCTGTGCCGGTGATTGTTTTTATCAGTATTATCGCAGTCATACCTGGCAGTATTACTGTACAAACTTATTACGCTCCGGATAAAGACAAATCTCAACATGGCATGTCTGAGGATACTCCCAACTACTTCGAAGATTGGTTGATCCGCAGGGTACCTGAGGCATGGCTGAGTGTTGCCGTCCATAAGTATGATGTTGTTTCCTGCACCTCGCTAGCAGTGGCTGAAAAGTCGGAAGCATCTATTCTTAAGGTAATGCTCGGCCCCTGCTCATGGTTCAATTTGGGCTTATTTCCGCGTAACTTAAGTCTCAGAGAAGCCAGGCTGGTACCCAAAGAGGTGTCTTTATCGCTATTGATCCGAGCAATAGATCCTGATAAACAGGTACGTGATGCTGCCTTCAAGGAATTCGATGGACTTAATTTACAAAATCGCGATCTGCGCTTTGCCAATTTTTTTGGGGCCGTGTTACCTAAAGCCGATCTTCGCCACGTCCAGTTGCAGGGTGCGATTCTGTTAAAAGCAAAGCTGCAAGGCGTAGTCGGTTGGGACAAAACACAATTGCAGGGAGCGATTTTGGGTGGGACTCAGCTACAGGGCGCGGGACTGATCGAGGCTGATCTGCAAGGCGCGGATTTGCGAGGGGCGAATCTGCAGGGCGCTGCCTTAGGTTGGACAAAATTGCAGAGTGCGGATCTACGCGGAGCGGATTTGCAGGGCGCAGACCTGAACGGGGCGAAGCTTCAGGGCGCGGACCTGCGCGGAGCAAAATTGCAGGGTGCGAACTTGCGCGAGACGAATTTTCAAGGTGCGAGTCTGGTCTATGCGAAACTGCAAGGTTCGGACTTGACCTTGGCCGGACTACAGGGTGCAGAATTGCGCGATGCGGAATTGCTGGGGGTTGACTGGTCACAAGCCAATCTCGATGGCATATTTATTGCCCAAAGCTTAATATCGGATTGGAACGAGCAGCAACAGCGCAAGCTGGAATCAACACTTAAGCCGATACTGGATAGTGAAAAATTCAGCGCATTTCAGACGCGTATGAGCTCTGCCAGTACGGCATTACCGTCAGGAAAACCGATCAGCCAAACAGGTTGCTACAGCGACAATCCAACCTTACTGCAATGCGAATATCGTAATCTGTTGCAACTGGATGCTTACCGTACTGACGTGCTACATCCGAAGCTGATCGAACTGGCTTGTTCGGATGCGGCAATTGCCGCAGGCATTGCAAGACGCGGCGTCAATAAATCCATGAACAATGACCCCGATTTTGGCCTGGCAGCAGCCTTACTTAAAGCGCTGGATACACCAAACCCCTGCGCAGGCTTAACCGCACTGTTCGAACAAACTCGACAAAAATTACGGGAAACAGCAGAACAACAGAAATAAGCCAAGCCAAAATGATGCTGTATTGCCGAATGTCTCTTATGAAACGTTAGTTGCCGTAGCTGTATCGTAACTATAGTAGACGGTTAAGAAGATATTCCAGGTTTTTTGAAGCTGGTATTGCCGGTAAAAAGCATCCCAAACCATAGATTTAATTAGCTCTTAATAAGGCATTTTACCGCTCCATGGTGAGACCCATGAGTCGAGTTGGAGTTTTAGCGAACACATGCTCAACCCGACAGCTGATTTTGAGTCGGCGGAAAAATAAAGCAGCCGGGATTTTGGTCAAAAGTTAACCAAAAAATATAGTTATTATTTCAAATCAATATTGATGCATGATACTGTCATTAGGTTGCTGGTCGATAAACCGGCGTTCCGGATTATGGTTTTGACTTATTGCTCATCGTTAAGGTTTTAAAGAAGGTCTACAGATTAGGCTGCCGGTATCTTTTCAAATATGACAGGAGAAAAACTATGAACAAAATAGACAACATCAATATTGAAATACAACATATGCAGCAGCAAATGCAGAATTATTTGCAAACGCATTGGCGGCTGTTTCTAGCAGAAGGTATTTTCTTCATTTTCCTTGGGCTTTGCGCCATAGTGATACCACAGTTTTTTACGGTGGCGACAGTCATATTTTTGGGCTGGATTTTGCTGTTTGGCGGGATAGTTCACATTAGCAGGGCCTTTATGTTTTCCAGTATGCCGGGCTTTGGCTGGTGGTTATTCATGGGCATTTTGCAGATTATCATCGGCTACTTGTTTATCATCAAGCCGGTTGCCGGTGCAGTGACACTGACGATGCTGTTGACAGTGTTTTTTGCCCTGGAGGGTGTTGCCAAAATTTCCCTGGCATTGATGATGCGACCTTTGGCTAATTGGGGGTTGATTATGTTCAGCGGCGTTACAGCTTTGGTTTTTGCGCTCATCATCTGGATTAGTTGGGCTGAATCGGCGCAGTGGCTGTTAGGTTTGTTTTTAGGTATTAATATGATTTTTCTGGGTTGGTCACTGGTTAAAATAAGCCTGCATCATAAGCCGAATTAAGTTTTTTAAGGCGATTGCTTATGCAGAAAAAACACAATAAAAAACTGATCGTAAAAGTGCTGACAGTCGGCGCAGTCATCGCCATTCTGAGCTATTTGTTTCATCCCGGCGTCGGGCAACTCAGTGTTATGCTCAACGGTGAACCGGTCGCAGAACCGTTGGTTCGCTTTGCCGCCGGCCCCACATTTTTGTTGATCATGATTATCACCGGCGTACTGATGGTGCTGCTGTTTTTAGGCGTCGGCGTGTTTATGTTGCTGTTCGCGATGTTTGTTGCATTGGTGGGGATTTTTATCATGGCGCCTTACTTCTGGCCTGTGCTGGTTATTATTTTATTGGTGATAACGCTGATAACGGTGGGGCATGGCAATAAAGATTGACTACGGCTTAAGTCAGCACCCAAGGGCAATAATACCCACGTCATACGATACGCTAACTGATTTTTTAGATTCAGGCGGTTACAATATGCGCCATTACGGTTAACTCATCGGTCTTATTCAATATGAAAAAAATAAAGGTTCTTTTCGTCTGTATGGGCAATATTTGTCGGTCACCCACGGCTGAAGGCGTTTTTACAAAACTGGTCAGGGATCATAATTTGGAAGCGAATTTTACTATCGATTCAGCCGGTACTCATGCTTATCATGTCGGTAATGCGCCTGACTTGCGTTCACAAGCGGCAGCTCTTGAGCGGGGCATTGATTTGTCCGGTTTGCGGGGCAGAAAAGTCATTAACGGGGATTTTGAGGATTTCGATTTTTTGTTGGCGATGGATGATGATAATTATTCAATACTGGTCAATGCCTGTCCCGAGCAATATAAAGACAAAATCAAATATTTTCTCGATTACGCGCCGCATTTAAATGAACGTCAGGTGCCTGACCCTTATTATGGCGGCTCATACGGTTTTGAGCGGGTGCTGGATATGATAGAAGAGGCCTCCATCGGCTTTTTAAAAGCCTTTCGGGAATCAGGCAACATTAAATAAAGAGGATAACATCATGGCAATAGTATCGAATACCGTAGCTTATCTGGATGGTGATGTGGTCCTGGAAGCTTTTTTTGCATTTGATGATGCGCTTTCAGGCCGCAGGCCGACTGTTTTAATCAATCATACCTGGGCCGGTCGGGATGATTTTGTTGCCGAGAAAGCTAAAAAACTCGCCGCTTTGGGCTATGTCGGTTTTGCGGTTGATATGTATGGCAAAGGTGTTTTAGGCGCGAGTCCGGAAGAAAATATGAAGCTCATGCAGCCTTTTATGGCTGATCGGGCAATGCTGCAAAAACGCATGAAAGCGGCTTTGTCCGCTGTGAAATTGATGCCCTGGGTTGACGATAGCAAAATCGCAGCGATCGGATTTTGTTTTGGCGGCTTGTGTTCGCTTGATCTGGCCAGGACTGGCGTTGATATCAAGGGTGTGGTCAGTTTTCATGGTTTGCTGGCAGCACCCGGCAATACGCAGGGCAATGCTGTTAAAGCAAAAATTCTGGCTTTACATGGTCGGGATGACCCGTTGGTTCCGACTGAACAAGTGCTTGCCTTTGAGCAGGAAATGACCGAAGCAGGCACGGACTGGCAGTTGCATACATACGGCCATACCATGCATGGATTCACCAATCCGCTCGCCAATGATCCGGCATTCGGCGCTGTCTATCAGCCCGCTGCAGACAGACGTTCATGGATAGCGATGCAAAACTTTTTGACGGAAATATTCGCCTGACAATAAGTGCCGGAAGAACAGAAATTTAATATCGACAAATGTGGATTGCATTCACCAATAAGTCGCCTTGATATAAAACACTATCAGCTTCGACACTATCGAGACAATTTGCTATAATCTGACGCTTATTTCATGTCATGTAGTTACACTTAAACGAAAAAAATCAGGAAAAGTGTGTTCATACTTAGTCACGAAACCATGCCGGTATGTATTAACGGCACACTGTATATAGGGATCAATGTCAAACTTCGCTAAAGAAATAATACCTGTTAATCTCGAAGACGAGATGAAGCAGTCCTATCTCGATTACGCTATGAGCGTTATCGTCGGTCGAGCCCTTCCGGATGTCAGAGACGGCCTTAAGCCGGTACATCGCCGTGTGTTATATGCGATGAGCGAGTTAGGCAACGACTGGAACAAACCTTATAAAAAATCGGCGCGTGTAGTCGGTGACGTGATCGGTAAATATCACCCTCATGGCGATACGGCGGTTTACGACACTATGGTGCGGATGGCTCAGAATTTCTCCATGCGCTATATGCTGATCGACGGACAGGGCAATTTCGGTTCGGTTGACGGCGATTCGCCGGCGGCGATGCGTTATACCGAAGTGCGCATGTCGAAGATTGCCCATGAATTGCTGGCCGATCTGGACAAGGAAACCGTCGATTTTGCGCCCAACTATGACGAATCGGAGTCCGAGCCGAAAGTATTGCCGACACGCGTACCGACTTTATTGATTAACGGTTCATCCGGTATTGCTGTGGGTATGGCGACCAATATTCCGCCGCATAATTTAACTGAAGTGATCAGCGCCTGTCTGGCGATGATTGACCAACCCGATCTCACCGTACATGACTTGATGGCTCATATCCCAGGGCCTGACTTTCCTACGGCGGCCATTATTAACGGTGCTTCCGGTATTTACAATGCCTATACCACCGGCCGCGGCAAAATCTATCTACGCGCACGATGCCATTTTGAAGACATCGGCGACAGCAGTCGGCAAGCGATTATTACCACTGAATTACCCTATCAGGTCAACAAGGCCAGACTGCTGGAGAAGATTGCCGAACTGGTTAAAGAAGGCAAACTTGAAGGCATTTCCGGTCTGCGCGACGAATCGGACAAGGATGGCATGCGCATGGTCATTGAGCTGCGTCGCGGCGAAATGCCCGAGGTGGTGTTAAATAATCTGTACAAGCAGACGCAATTCCAGACCGTGTTCGGCATCAATATGGTTGCCCTGCTGGATGGCCGTCCGCATTGCATGAATCTCCGCGAGATTATCAGTGCCTTTATTAATCACAGACGGGAAATCGTCACCCGCAGAACGATTTATAATCTGCGCAGGGCCAGGGAAAGAGCGCATATTTTAGAAGGACTTGCGGTTGCTTTAGCCAATATCGACGAGATGATTGCGCTGATTAAAGCGGCTGCCAATCCGGCCGAGGCTAAAGTCGGATTGTTGGAAAAAAACTGGGATGCAGGACTGGTTTCTGCACTGCTGGAACGTGCCGATGCGGATCGTTCCCGGCCGGAAGATTTGCCGGTGGCTTTCGGTATTCATGCAGGGATTTATCGCCTGTCTGAAACCCAGGCTCAGGCTATTCTCGATTTGCGTCTACATCGCTTGACCGGTCTGGAGCAGGATAAAATAGTTAATGAATACAAGCAACTGCTTGAACAGATTGACGAGTACCTGTTTATTTTGGGTAGCGATGTCCGCCTGATGGAAATCATCAGGGAAGAGCTGGTGGCTATCAAAGAGCAGTATTCCGACGAACGGCGCACGGAAATTTTACAAAATCATTCGGATTTGTCCGATGAAGATTTGATTACCGAAGAAGATATGGTGGTGACCATGTCGCACGAAGGCTATGTCAAGTCTCAGCCCTTGAGCGACTACAAGGCGCAACGTCGCGGCGGTCGAGGCAAATCGGCAACAGCCACTAAAGAGCTGGATTATGTCGACAAACTGATTGTGGCCAATACCCACGACACTATTTTGTGCTTCTCCTCGCGGGGCAAGGTTTACTGGCTTAAGGTTTATCAATTGCCGGTTGCGAGCCGGGCGGCCAGAGGCAAACCTTTCGTCAATCTGCTGCCGCTGGAGCAAGGCGAAAAAATCAATGCGATATTGCCGATTCGCGAATTTACCGACAGTAAGTTCATCTTTATGGCTACAACGGCGGGTACCGTTAAAAAGACTCCGCTAAAAGAATTCGAGAACCAACGCGCTAACGGCAAAATCGCGATCGATTTAAGGGAAGACGATACGCTGGTCGGCGTTGCGGTGACCGACGGTCAGCAAAACGTGCTACTGTTCAGCAGCACCGGCAAAGCAGTCTGCTTTAATGAAGCGGATGTACGCTCTATGGGCAGAACGGCGTCCGGTGTGCGCGGAATTCGTTTGCAGGAAGGGCAAAAAGTCATTTCCCTGATTATCTCGACCGAAGGTACGGTGCTGAATATTACCGAGAACGGCTACGGCAAGCGCACCAAGCTGGAAGAGTTTACCTGCCATAAACGCGGCGGACAGGGTCTGATCGCGATACAAACGTCCGCGCGTAACGGCGCTGTGGTTGGTGCTGTACTGGTCAATGACAATGACGAAATCATGCTGATTACCGATGGCGGCACGTTGGTGCGTACCCGTGTTGACGGCATTTCGGTGGTCGGCAGAAATACTCAGGGTGTGACGATTATCCGGCTGGATAAAAAAGAAAAAGTGATCGGCGTTGATCGTATCGAAGGCTTGGCAGGAGTGGACGACGCCGATGAAGATGATCTTTTGGATGATGCCGAATCAGAACAGGGCGCATCGGAAGAAACAACAAATGATGATATTGAATCAGGAGAAGAATCGTAATGTCCAGAGTTTATAATTTTAGCGCAGGCCCGTCTGCATTCCCTGAGTCGGTATTGCGGCAAGCGCAGCAAGAAATGCTGGAGTGGCGCGACAGCGGCATGTCGGTCATGGAGATGAGTCATCGCGGCAAGCATTTCTCTATGATTGCCGAAGAGCTGGAAAGCGATCTGAGAACGCTGCTGGCTGTTCCTGAAAACTATAAGGTTTTGTTTCTGCAAGGCGGTGCATCGGCGCAGTTTTCGCTGATACCTCAGAATATCCTGAACGGCAAAACCAAAGCCTGTTACCTGAATACCGGCGCCTGGTCGGAAAAAGCCATCAAGGATGCGAGGGCTTATTGCGATGTAGCGGTCAGCGCCAGTTCGGAGGACACAAAATTCACCACGATTCCTGAGGCTTCAAGTTGGGCAATCGATAGTCAGGCGGCTTATCTGCACTATACCTCCAATGAAACCATACACGGCGTGGAGTTCCAGTCTTGCCCGGACAGCAAGGGCTTGCCGCTGGTGTCGGACATGTCATCGAATATTTTATCGCGCAAGATCGATGTCAGTCAGTACGGCCTGATCTATGCCGGAACGCAGAAAAACATGGGTCCGGCAGGCGTCACCGTGGTAATCGTCAGGGACGATTTAGTCGGCCATGCATCTAAAACGGTGCCTTCGGTTTTTAACTATGCAGAGCAGGCAAAAAACCAATCCATGCTGAATACACCGGCAACCTATAGCTGGTATCTGGCCGGATTGGTACTTAAGTGGTTAAAAGAGCAGGGCGGTGTCGAGGCTATTGAGCAACGCAATATCGCTAAAGCGGCGAAACTGTATCAGGCCATAGACCAGTCGGCTTTGTATTCCAATCCTGTAGAAGTTGCGTCCCGTTCACGTATGAACGTGCCGTTTATTCTGGCCGACGAAAATCTGGATAAACCTTTTTTGGCGGCAGCGGAAGCCAATGGCCTGTTTGAGTTGAAAGGTCATCGTTCAGTGGGCGGTATGCGGGCGAGTATTTATAATGCGATGCCGGAAGCCGGTGTGCAGGCCTTGATCGATTTTATGGCTGAGTTTGAACGTACCCATTAATCGAAGGCCGAGTTAGAAAAATAGAACGCGGATGACGCAGATGAATATGATAAACACGGATAACTCAAGAAAAATCTTATTTGATCTTAACGATCAGCGTCATCAGCGTTCCATCTTTCCAACTGCTGGGTAGTACCGAAAACCTAAATAATTGAATCAGGCCGCCATGTCATCCGTCACACCCCTTTCTGAATTAAGAGACAAAATTGATGCAATCGATAAGCAGATTCTGCAATTGATTAATCAACGCGCGTCTTACGCAGTGGAGGTTGCCAAGACCAAGATTGCACAGGGTGAGCAAGGAACATTTTACCGCCCGGATCGCGAGTCATTGGTATTGCGGCGCATAAAAGACTTAAATCAGGGGCCTTTATCCGATGATACGGCGGCCCACTTTTTCAGGGAATTGATGTCGGCATGTTTAGCACTGGAAAAACCACTGGATGTGGCGTATTTAGGTCCCGAGGGTACATTTACCCAGCAAGCCGTCATTAAACATTTCGGCTCAGCGGTTAAAACCATACCGGCTGCAACCATTAACGATATTTTTAATGCGGTGGAAAACGGCAACTGCCAGTTCGGCGTCGTACCTGTCGAAAACTCTACCGAGGGTGTCATTAGCCATACGCTGGACAGATTTTTGAATTCACCGCTGAAAATATGCGGCGAAGTTGAAATCAGGGTG
Organism: Methylobacter sp.; assembly: GCA_030653175.1. Taxonomy (GTDB): domain Bacteria; phylum Pseudomonadota; class Gammaproteobacteria; order Methylococcales; family Methylomonadaceae; genus Methylobacter_A. The sequence goes on along the minus strand of JAURZV010000107.1, from coordinate 13,483 downwards.
CATCAAAACTTGTTGGGTCTGGTGGATAGCCTGGATGAAGTAACCGAGGTGTTTTCGCATCAGCAATCTCTGGCGCAGTGTCGGCAATGGCTGGATAACCATCTGCCGAATGCCAAACGAACTGCGGTCAACAGTAACACCGAGGCCGCAAGATTAGCATCAGCCAATAAACAGGCTGTTGCGATAGCCGGCATTGTTGCAGCTGAAATTTATAAATTAAATGTCATCGAAAAAAATATCGAAGACGAACCCAATAATACCACCCGTTTTATCATTATCGGGCAGCAAATATCTTCTTCCACGGGTAACGATAAAACCTCGCTGGTTGTTTCTACAGGCAATCAGCCCGGTGCGTTGCACAGGATACTTGAGCCTTTTGCGAGATTGAATATTGGTATGGTGCATATTGAATCCAGGCCTTCACGTCAGGGATTATGGGATTATGTGTTTTTTATCGATATTGAAGGCCACTGTGAAGATGACGATGTCGCTCAGGCTCTGGCACTATTGAATGGCAACGTTAACATGCTCAAGCTTTTGGGTTCTTATCCTAAAGCCGTACTCTAACATTTCTTTCTCATCCTTCTTTCGGTATGAGTTTTAAACACTCTCAAACAAACTCCATGAACAACACTGATAAAATTTACAGCCTTGCCGTGACTGGTGTGCAAAAGCTTGTCCCTTATACGCCCGGCAAACCTATTGAAGAGCTTGAGCGCGAGTTGGGGCTTACTCAGACGACTGCCAGGGATGGCGGAAGTGTCGCAATCGGTAGGGAACCGATGCGACTCATAAAGCTTGCATCCAATGAAAATCCTTTAGGGCCGGGGAAAAAAGCCTTGGCAGCGATACAGGCGACTTTGAAGGATTTGGCCTTGTACCCGGATGGCAACGGTTTTAATTTAAAACTCGCGCTAGCTGATAAATATGCTGTCGATATGAGTCAGATTACGCTGGGTAATGGTTCCAATGAAATTCTGGAGCTGGTGGCAAGGGCGTTTTTGACGCCTGGGCTTGAAGTGGTTTTTTCGCAGCATGCCTTTGCTGTATATCCAATAGTAACTCAAGCAGTTGGCGCTACGGCAGTTGTAGCTCCCGCGTTGAATTACGGTCACGATCTGGATGCCATGCTGCAAAGAGTGACCGATAAAACGCGACTGGTCTTTATAGCGAATCCCAATAATCCTACCGGCACACTGCTGGATCATGCCAGTTTGGAGTCATTTATCCAGGCGCTGCCGGACACTTGCGTGTGCGTACTTGATGAAGCCTATTGTGAATTTGTTGGTGATCAAAGCGCTGACAATTCAATCGCTTGGCTGGAAAAATATCCTAATTTGTTAATTACCCGTACCTTTTCCAAGGCCTATGGGCTGGCCGGATTACGCGTCGGATATGGTTTATCCAGTCCGCAACTGGCCGATATCCTGAATCGGGTGCGCCAGCCCTTTAATAATAATATGCTGGCTTTAGCTGCCGCCGAAGCGGCGTTAACAGATATTGAGCATTTGCAAAATACCATTGCCGTTAATGCCCAAGGCATGCAGTTTATAACCGAAGGCTTTAAAAGCATAGAGCTGGAATGGATTCCATCGGCGGGTAATTTTGTGTTGGTCGATCTCAAACAGCCTGCTATGCCGATTTACGAGGCTTTGTTACGTAAAGGAGTTATCGTCAGGCCGGTCGGCGTTTATGAATTACCCAATCATCTGCGCATTACCATAGGCACGCAGACGGAAAATCAGCTGTTTTTACAGGCATTGACTGAAGTTATACAAACGCCATGAGCAGATCAAAGAATTGTAGGGGCGACTTTAGTCGCCCTTGGGCGACTAAAGTCGCCCCTACAGCGGTTGCCGGTAATAATGTTTAACCGGCTGTGCATTATCGGCGTCGGTTTGATTGGCGGTTCTATTGCCCGCGCAGCACGACAGCACGGCTTGTGCAATAACATAGTCGGATACGGTCGAAAGCTCGATGAGCAAAATCTGCAAACGGCAAAATGCTTGGGTGTTATTGATGATTATACCCTGGATCTGGCGGAAGCCGTTCAAGGTGCCGATTGCGTTGTGATTGCCACGCCTGTTGCGAGCATCGAAAGCATTTTTGTTCTGCTTAAGCCGTTATGGTCGGATAACGCGATTTATACCGATGTCGGCAGCACCAAGGGCAGCGTTATTGCCGCTGCAGAGCGTGTTTTCGGTGCTGTCCCGGAGAATCTGGTTCCTGCCCATCCCATTGCCGGAGCCGAACAAAGCGGCGTGACAGCATCGGTAGACGATTTGTTTCTGAATAAACGCCTGATTATCACGCCGGTCGGCAATACCAATCCGGAAGCTATGCAGAAAATCCAATGTTTCTGGGAACAGCTGGGGTCGTTGGTGTCGGTGATGGATGTGAGTCATCATGACGGCGTGTTGGCGGCAACCAGCCATTTGCCGCATATTCTGGCCTTTGCTTTGGTCGATATGCTCGGCCATAAAGACGAACAGAGCGAGATTTTTCAATATGCGGCCGGCGGCTTCAAGGATTTTACCCGGATTGCTTCCAGCGATCCGACTATGTGGAAAGATATTTGCGCCGCCAATAAAGACGAAATCATCCCTTTAATCGAGCAGTTAAAGGGAGAATTGGATAAAATACAACGCTTGCTGGAAAGTAACGATACCCGGCAACTTTTTGAAACCTTTACGTATGCCAGAAACGCACGGCAACGCTTTCTTGACCAGTTCGATAATAATTAATATGTCAAAATCAATAACATTTCAGGTTCAACCAGGTGGTGTGTTACAAGGCGAGGCACGTGTGCCCGGCGATAAATCCATGTCGCACCGTTCAATCATGCTGGGTTCGCTGGCGATCGGCGTTACTCATGTAAAAGGCTTTCTCGAAGCGGAAGATGCTCTGGCAACCTTGCAGGCTTTTCGCGATATGGGCGTTGAAATTGAAGGCCCTGTCAATGGCGAATTAACCATACACGGCGTCGGCAAGCACGGCTTAAAAGCGCCTAAAAATGATTTGTATCTGGGCAACTCAGGGACATCAATGCGTTTATTGAGCGGTTTATTGGCGGGTCAGTCATTCAACTCGGTATTAACCGGCGATAAATCATTGTCCGGCAGGCCGATGAAAAGAGTCACGGAGCCATTGGCGGCAATGGGCGCCGATATAAAAACCACTGAGCGCGGCACGGCTCCTCTCTATATTACCGGCAGGGCAGGGCAGTTGACCGGTATTGATTACGCGATGCCGATAGCCAGCGCCCAGGTCAAATCCTGCCTGTTGCTGGCAGGCATGTACGCGCAAGGCGTAACCAGCGTTACCGAGCCTGCGCCTACCCGCGATCATACCGAGCGCATGCTGTCCGGCTTTAATTATCCGGTGAAGCAAGAAGGCAATAAGATCAGTATCACCGCCGAAGGCCGATTAACGGCAACCGATATTGACGTACCCAGCGATATTTCATCGGCGGCATTTTTTCTGGTCGGGGCATCGATTGCGCCGGGTTCCGATCTGCTGTTAAAGCATGTCGGCATTAATCCTACGCGTACCGGAGTCATCGATATCCTCAGGTTGATGGGCGCCAACATTGAAGTCCTTAATGAGCGCACTGTCGGCGGCGAACCGGTAGCCGACCTGCATGTGGTTTACAGCCCGCTTAAAGGTATAGATATTCCAGAGCATCTGGTGCCGCTGGCTATTGATGAGTTCCCGGTATTGTTTGTTGCTGCAGCTTGTGCGGAAGGTCAAACACGGTTAACCGGCGCGGAAGAGCTCAGGGTAAAAGAATCGGATCGTATTCAGGTAATGGCGGACGGTTTACAGATATTGGGCGTGGATGCTCAGTCGACCGAGGATGGCATGATTATTCAGGGTGGCTCGATTGGTGGCGGTGAGGTTGTTTCGCATGGCGACCACAGGATTGCCATGTCGTTTTCAATTGCCGGGTTGCGTGCTAATGCGCCGATTACCATTCGTGATTGTGAAAATGTGAATACATCGTTCCCCGAGTTTAGAGACTTGGCCAAGCGCTTGGGTCTTGATCTTGTTTGCAGGGAAGAATAGTGACTGTTCCTGTATTGACTATTGACGGCCCTAGCGGTGCCGGAAAAGGCACGGTCAGCAGGGCGGTAGCGAAAAAACTGGGCTGGAACTATCTGGATAGCGGCTCTATCTACCGTTCATTGGCCGTTGCGGCGTTAAAGCAGCAAGTTGATCTGGAAGATGAAGCAGGCATTGTCAATATAGCCCAGGCGATGATGCTGGAGTTTGATTGCGGTGATGAATTGGTCGTTAGGCTGGACGGTGAAGACATAACCGCCCAACTAGGCCTTGAAAGTACAGGTAATGCGGCCTCCATCGTTGCCGCGCTCCCGAAAGTCAGAAACGTTTTATTGCAAAAACAGAAAGATTTTAAACAGTTGCCGGGACTGGTTGCAGACGGACGTGACATGGGAACTGTTGTTTTTCCTGACGCCGAATATAAGGTGTATTTAACCGCCACCGCCGCCGAAAGAGCTAAGAGGCGATATAAACAGTTGATAGAAAAAGGGATTGATGCTAACCTAGCACAGATAACAAACGAGATAGAAGAACGTGATCGCCGGGATATGGGGCGTAAGACCGCTCCGTTAGCTATGGCCAGTGACGCGCTTTATATCGATTCTTCCGATATGACACTGGAATCTGTTATTGAAGAAGTACTGAATTTAATCCGTTAAGGGTTTTTTACGTGGTCACCTCAGTATTTGGGTGTGATTTTTTTTAACTTTGATAAAGAAAAGGCTTGTTCGTGTTTCGACAGGCTTGGGAATGGAAAATGAGCGAAAGCTTTGCTGAATTATTTGAAGAAAGTCTAATCAAGACGGAAATGCGTCCTGGGGCCATGTTAATGGGTACGGTTGTTGATATCGAAAACGATATGGTCATCGTCAGTACACATTCAAAATCAGAAGGTGTCATTCCAAAATGGCAGTTTCTAAATAACGATGGCGAGTTAGAAGTTGCCATTGGCGACGAAGTCGAGGTTGCCCTTGATTTATTTGAAGACGGCCTGGGTGCTACACTTCTTTCTCGTGATAAAGCGAAGAAAAATAAAGCTTGGTCCGAACTTGAAAATGCTTTTGAAAAAGAAGCAACTATTATCGGTCGTATTACCGGTAAAGTTCGCGGTGGTTTCACCGTGGCCGTTGGCGCATTACGTGCTTTCTTGCCTGGTTCATTGGTTGATGTTCGCCCGATCAGAGACACGACTTTCCTGGAAAATCGTGATCTGGAATTCAAAGTTATAAAAATCGATCAAAAACGTAACAACGTGGTTCTGTCTCGTCGTGCTGTTGTGGAAAAAGAATACAGCGCAGAAAGAGAAGAATTACTGAAAACGCTGGAAGAAGGCGCAGTTGTTACCGGTGTGGTTAAAAACCTGACCGATTACGGCGCGTTTATCGATCTTGGCGGTATTGATGGCTTGTTACACATCACAGATATGGCATGGAGACGCGTGCGTCATCCGTCCGAGTGTGTGGAAATCGGCCAGGAAATTAAAGTTAAGGTCCTGAAATACGACAAAGATAAAAATCGCGTTTCATTAGGCATGAAGCAAATGGGTGAAGATCCATGGCAAAACATCGCCCGTCGCTACCCAGCAGGTACACGCGTATTCGGTAAAGTAAACAACCTGACTGATTACGGTTGTTTTGTTGAAATTGAAGAAGGCGTAGAAGGTTTGGTTCACGTTTCTGAAATGGATTGGACCAACAAAAACGTTAATCCTTCCAAACTCGTTCAACTAGGCGATGAAGTCGAAGTCATGGTTCTGGAAATCGATGAAGAGCGTCGTCGTATTTCTTTAGGCATGAAACAATGCAAAACCAATCCTTGGGATGAATTTGCTGCAACACACAACAAAGGCGATAAAATCTCAGGAAAAATCAAATCAATTACTGATTTTGGTATTTTCATCGGCTTGGATGGCGGTATCGACGGTCTGGTTCATATGTCCGATATTTCCTGGGCAGATGAAGGCGAAGCTTCGGTTCGTGAATTCAAGAAAGGCGATGAGCTGGAAACTGTTATTTTAGCGGTTGATTCTGAGCGTGAGCGTATCTCTTTAGGTATCAAGCAACTTGAACAAGATCCATTCCAAAACTTCCTGGCTACTCATGAAAAAGGTAGTTTGGTAAAAGGAACGGTTAAAGAAGTTGATGCCAAGGGTGCGGTTATTACTTTAGCTGATAATGTTGAAGGCTACTTACGAGCTTCTGAAATTCAACGTGATCGCGTTGAAGATGCCAGAACCTTGTTAAAAGAAGGTGATGAACTTGAAGCCAAATTCATCGGCGTAGATAAGAAAAGCAAATCAATTTCTTTATCTATTAAAGCTAAAGATAGCGATGAAGAGTCTCATACCATTAAAGATCATTCTCAGCAATCAATTGGCGCACCTACCTTCGCTGATATCTTTAAGCAGATGGAAAAATAAAAATCATGAGGGGTATGCATTCATGCATGCCCCTTTAATTTTATTTGTTTTCGCAGGATAGAATGTGACAAAATCAGAATTAATTGAAGCACTTGCCAAACATCAGCCGCATCTGGCACAGAAAGATGTAGAAATAGCGGTCAAATGCATCATTGAACAAATGAATCAGGCGTTATCTTCCGGTGAAAGAATCGAGATTAGGGGGTTTGGTAGTTTTTCACTACATTTGCGTCCTCCTCGTATGGGGCGTAACCCTAAAACAGGTGAATCTGTAGCATTATCAAAAAAACATGTACCGCATTTTAAGCCTGGTAAAGAACTGCGCGATCGAGTAGATGCTTCACGGGAAAAATGCAAGATAGTTGACTAATAGTTAGTGCGTTGAAGCTCTGTAAAACTTACGCAGAGCTTTAATGTTATAATTTTTGAGTAAAAAGCGTTAAAGTCTTTACCCCTTCCTTTTTTATATCCCCCATTTCAGTTTAAGTTTTTTCCTGTTCAATGCCAGCCATTGAATCGCAATAATGGGTATTGCCGATTCTATATCGCCATTTTCCAGCATTAGATACGCTTCATCAAAATCAACGGCACGTACCAATATATCTTCGTCTTCATGGTCTAAGCCATAAATACCGCCCACTTGAGTGCTGTCCACTTTACCGCAAAACAGGGTGATCCATTCGGACGAACCACCCGGCGTGGTATAAAACTCATTGATGACCATCAATTGCTGAATTTCACAGCCCGCTTCTTCCAGAGACTCCCGATAAGCAACTTCCTCGGCGGTTTCACCTTCCTCAATTGCTCCTGCAACAATCTCCACGAGCCAGACTTTATCAGGGTTTAAAATTGCGCCTGTCCTGAATTGCTCGATCAATACCACCTTGTCGGCATGAGGATCATATAACAAAACCGCAACGCAGCTGCCGCGCATGAATAACTCGCGAGTTATTTCAGAGCTCCACCCACCGCCAAACATCGTGTGTTTAAGGCGATATTTTTCCACGCGGAAAAATCCTTGATAAACGATTTCCTTGTTTAAAATTTCAAATTGTTTATCCATGGTTGCCTTTGTACTCAACTTTATAAATGATCCCGAGCTTATCGTCGCTAATCAGCAGGCTACCGTCCGGCATTTCCAGAATATCGACGGGGCGTCCAAGCACAGTGCCGTCTTTGCTTAGCCAGCCGTCGATAAAAACCTGTTCAGCAATTGGTTTACCCTGATTAAATTTTACCATGGCAACACGATAACCTTGCGGTTCAGACCGGTTCCATGAGCCATGCTCCGCTACAAATAACTGATTCCGGAATTCGATCGGAAATTGCTTGCCTCGATAAAAATGCAGCCCTAACGGAGCCATATGCGCCTTAAACTTCCATACCGGTGCGGTAAATTTATGGCATTTTTTAGCTGTTGCAAACTCGGGATCAGGTATGTCACCGCCATGACAATAAGGAAAACCAAAATGTTCTCCGTTAGTTGTCCACTGATTAAGCTCATCGGGCGGCAGATCATCGCCCATGTAATCGCGGCCATTATCGGTAAAAAACAAGGCATTGGTTTCCGGTTGCCAGTCAAAACCCACCGAACTTCTGATGCCTCTAGCAAGAATCTCAAAGCCGCTACCGTCGGCATTTAACCTGACCAGCGAAGAATAGATTGGTTTTTCGGGTTCGCAAATATTACATGGCGCTCCGACGGTAGTGTACAGCTTATTATCGGGACCAAAGCGCAGATACTTCCAACCGTGATGCTGCTCTGATGGAAATTGATCGTAAACTACAGCGGGTTTAGGCGGATTGGCTAACTGCTCCGTGATGCGGTCAAACCGAATAATGCGATTAACTTCCGCCACGTACAGCGAACCGTCCTTGTAAGCAACGCCGTTAGGCATGTATAAATGGCTGGCGATGACATAACGCTGATCCGCTACGCCATCGTTATTGCTATCCTGTACGGCGTAAATCGCACCTTCAGACCCCGTTCCTACAAACACCACGCCGTTATCGCCCAAGGCCAAGCTGCGGGCATTGGGCAGGTTATCGGCAAAAATAGACAGGGTGAAGCCTGCGGGCACATGCAGTTGTTTTAAAATGTCCTGATGACTTTCTTGCAGCGCATAGGTTAAACAAGGATTAATTAAAAACAAGGCAAACAATATTACTTTTATAATATTCATGACAATACCCTCCATTAATAAACTTTAAGTTATATTAGCATTCTTAGGAGGGTTGGAATGTGTTATTCAACCCCCATATAGATTAAACCTTAACTTACAAAAGGCTCAAACATATGATGCGTATTTTTCTTTTTCTTGCGACCAATGCGGCGATATTGGTTGTGGTCAGTATTATTTTTAATGTCTTAGGTTTAAGCGGCACTCTGGATGCTCAAGGCATCGACCTTAACCTGAATGCTCTTTTAGTCATGTCTGCCATCATCGGCATGACCGGTTCCGTTATTTCCTTGGCGATGTCTAAATGGTCGGCAAAAAGGGCGATGGGTGTACACGTTATCGAAAGACCCCAAAATCAAACCGAGCAATGGCTGATCGACATCGTGGCTAGACAAGCCGGACAAGCGGGAATCGGCATGCCGGAAGTCGGCATATTCCAGACCCCCGAGTCCAATGCCTTTGCTACCGGCATGAGCAAAAACAGTGCGTTGGTAGCGGTCAGCACCGGCTTGCTGCAGAACATGAATGCCGATGAAGTTGAAGCGGTGGTCGGCCATGAAATCAGCCATGTTGCCAACGGCGATATGGTGACGATGGCATTAATGCAGGGCGTGGTAAATACCTTTGTTTACTTTTTTGCCACTATCGTCGGTCATCTTGTCGACCGTGTTGTGTTTAAAACCGAGCGCGGTTACGGCCCGGCCTATTACATCACCCAGATGGCGGCTCAAGTCGTTTTGGGGATTCTGGCCTCTATGCTGGTCATGTGGTTCTCCCGTTACCGGGAATTTAAGGCGGATGCCGGTGGCGCAAAGCTGGCCGGACGTGAAAAAATGATCGGCGCTCTGCGTGCATTGCAGCGCGGACACGAAGCGGAAGACCTGCCGGGACAGTTGGCGGCGTTCGGCATCAACGGCGGTGGCGTGAGCAAGCTGTTTATGAGCCATCCTCCATTGGAAGAACGTATCGCAGCGTTACAAAACAACCGTTAATTAACTAAAAGCATAAAACCACGAAGAGCACGAAGAAATAAAACTTCGTGTCCTCGGCAATTGCTCCTGCATTGCTCTACCTCCTGCATAATCCACATGGATGTGGTGAATGCAGATATTGCAGGAGCAAATATCTGTCCGTGCAGTCGTTCGTGCTCTTCGTGGTGAATCATTTTTATGCTTATATCATCATGACCCAACATCAATACATCCGCTTTGCGCTAAAATTGTCATACGATCAATACTTTAAGGTCTATCAAGGCATTGCCAAAAATGTTTCCGTCGTCGCCGATGATGGCAGAAGAGTCGCTTTTCCGGCAGGCAGGATTCAATCTTTTTTGACCAAGCAAGGCATCAACGGTTATTTTGAAATGGAATTAACGCCTGAAAACAAATTTGTCAGTATCAAAAAGCTCAAATAAGACGTCATGGTTATCTGTCTTTCAGATGCCGATAAATTCTCATTACTCTAATTGAAGGTGTGCAATTGAAAACAGAAGTTCTGGTGCTGGGCGGTGGCCCTGGAGGCTACACGGCGGCATTTCGTGCGGCCGATTTAGGTAAGCAAGTCACTTTGGTTGAGCGCTATCCGGTTTTGGGCGGGGTTTGTTTAAATGTCGGTTGTATTCCCTCAAAAACCCTGCTGCATGTGGCGGCGGTGCTAAATGAAGCCAAAGAAATCAATCCGGCCGGGATCAGCTTTGCCGAGCCTGACATTGACCTGGAAAAACTGCGCGGCTGGAAAAACAACATCAGTTCCCAGCTAACTGCGGGCTTGGCGGCGTTGGCAAAGCAGCGCAATGTTACGATTGTTAAAGGCATCGGGCGTTTTGTTTCCGACACGCAGGTGTTGGTTGAAGACGGTGACGACACTCAGACTATAGAGTTTGCACAGGCCATTATCGCCGCCGGCTCCCAACCGGTAAAAATACCGTTGTTTCCCAATGACGATCCCCGACTGATGGATTCCACCGATGCGCTAAATCTTGAGAGTATCCCGAAAAAACTGTTGATTATCGGCGGCGGTATCATAGGCCTGGAAATGGCGACCGTTTATAATGCGCTGGGCAGCAAAATCACCGTGGTTGAAATGCAGGATCAGATTATTCCCGGTTGCGACAAGGATCTGGTCAGGCCGCTAATGCAGCGGATCAAAAAGCAATACGACAATATTTTTCTGGAAACCCAGGTAAAAAATATTGAAGCGTTGCCGGAAGGCTTGAAAGTCAGCTTCGACCGCGCCAACTCCCGGCTGGCTAGCGGCATACACACCATCCCCGGCGATACCGGAAAAGACGCACCCGATACCGATGTATTCGATAAAGTACTGGTCGCAATCGGCAGACAGCCCAACGGTCATTTAATCGATGCCGATAAAGCCGGGGTTAATGTCGATGAGCGCGGATTTATCAGCGTCGATAAACAGCAACGCAGCAATGTGAAACATATCTTTGCGATCGGCGATGTAGTGGGCAACCCGATGCTGGCGCATAAAGCGTCGCACGAAGGCAAGATAGCGGCCGAAGTAATTGCCGGGTTGGCAACCGAGTGGCGAGCGTTGACCATTCCTTCCGTAGCTTATACCGATCCTGAAATAGCCTGGATGGGCTTGACTGAAAATGCCGCCAAAGCGCAAGGCATTGCTTATGAAAAAGCCGCTTTCCCGTGGGCGGCAAGTGGTCGGTCATTAAGCATCGGGCGTAAAGAAGGCGTGACCAAATTGCTTAGCGACAAACAAACCGGACGTATTCTCGGAGCAGGCATCGCCGGTACTCATGCCGGGGAATTGATTGCAGAAGCCGTATTGGCTTTGGAGATGGGTGCAGGCGTTGAAGACTTGGCATTAACGGTGCACGCGCATCCAACTTTGGCCGAAACCCTGGGCTTTTCGGCGGAAATGATCGAAGGCACTATCACTGATTTATTTATCAAGAAACGATGAAAGAACAATTATTGAACAAAAGCTTTATTACCAATTTTCTCTCCATTGTCATTATTGCTATCGGCTATGTTAGCCCTGTGCAACCGGAATTAATTAAATCTATCGGTTTTTTTGCCCTGTCAGGAGCCATTACCAACTGGCTGGCTATTTACATGCTGTTTGAGAAAGTGCCTTTTTTATACGGTTCCGGCGTTATACCCGCCCGGTTTGAAGAATTTAAACTGTCGATCAAGCAGCTGATGATGCAGCAATTTTTTACCGCAAAAAACATTGAGCAGTTTATTGAAAACGAGGAACAGCAGGGTAAAGACCTGCTTAACCTGGAACCTTTGTTGAATGCAGTCGATTATGACAAAGTTTACGAAGGACTGGTATCTTCGATCATGGGCTCTTCTTTTGGCGGCATGTTAATGATGATGGGCGGCGAAGAAGCGCTGGCGCCGTTAAAAGAGCCGTTTACCGAAAAAATGAAAATCACCCTGACCGAAATGGTCGAGTCCGACCGGTTTAAATCCGCATTAAAGCAGGGGCTGGATGCGCACAAAATCGGCGGCGATATTGTCGGCAAAATTGAAACAGTGATCGATAAACGCCTGAGTGAATTAACCCCGCAACTGGTCAAAGAAATGGTTCAGGCTATCATCCGTCAGCACCTTGGCTGGCTGGTTGTTTGGGGGGGTATATTCGGCGGTTTGATGGGCGCATTATTTATTTTCGCCTGATGGAAACGATGCAACTGGCTTTTGAGGAATTCGGCAATCCGGATAACCATCCGTTAATTATCCTGCATGGCTTTTTTGCCTCGTCGCGTAACTGGCGGCAAATAGCTCAAAGACTGGCTGACCGGTTTCATGTTTATGTGCCGGACATGCGCAATCACGGTGCATCGGGGCATCATCCGTTAATGGATTATCCGTCCATGACTGCTGATCTATTGCGGTTTATTGATGAACGCGGCTTGGAAACAGCCAGTTTTCTGGGGCACAGCATGGGCGGTAAAGTAGCCATGTGGTTGGCGCTTACAAATCCAGACAGGGTCAATAAACTGATTGTGGCCGATATTGCACCAGTCAGCTATAAACACAGTTTCGACAACACGGTCATGGCATTAAAAGCGCTGCCGCTGGCTGAAATCAGCAACCGCAAACAGGCCGAAACGCTGCTGGCGTCACGTATACCTGAACTGGGGTATCGCCAGTTTCTGTTGCAGAATCTGATCCTAAACAACGGCAAATATTGCTGGCGACTCGATCTGGATATTTTTCAGCGGATGGCGCCCAATATTGCAGCTTTTCCCAATGCCGATCATTTAGCGCCTTTTACCGGTAAGGCCTTGTTTATTGCCGGAGGCGATTCAGACTTCGTTAAGCCGGAAGATATAAACTCATTATTCCCGGAGGCGGCTTTCAACACCATAGCCGACGCCGGACATTGGCTGCATGTACAACAACCGGATGTTTTTACTGCACTGGTTGAAGATTTTTTAGATCTTTAATAAACATAATTACTTAGGCGGATACCCGGTAAATGTACCGATGCATATCGACTCTATTATTCGCCACGAAGACACGAAGACACGAAGACACGAAGTTTATGTTTTTCTTCGTGTCTTCGTGGTGAATAAAAATGCATAACTCTGGATATTCTTTCCTGGAAATCGCCTTAGTATAGGTAACCGAGGTTATAAAGAATCATTTGCTCTTTTCAATCAAACTCTCTTCGAGAGAAAAGAGGGCCGGAATGTTGTTTAATTAGCTTGATTATCTATAAGTTAAGCCGAAAATAGTTATGGTTGAATATCGTGGGCGCGAAATTATTAGCGCAACAGGTGCTAAAAAGCGCGAATAAATTAGCGCCCACGAAAAAAAAAGTAACCGGGGTTATAAAG
>JAURZV010000104.1 GCA_030653175.1 Methylobacter sp. | reverse complement strand
CTTTATCTTTATAAGGTTTTCCCGGCGATACGATTTTGCCTGTTTATTAAGTAGTTGAGCAAAAGTTTTCAAACATTAGTGGGAGCGGCTTTAGCCGCGATTATTGCGGCTAAAGCCGCTCCCACTAATACCAATAATGTTAAGAAACTTATGAACACCTACTTAGTTGGGTTTTCCTACCGGCTTGAAAATAAATCACTATAACAATACGAAGAGGCACGATGATGAAACAATATAATTGCTTGTGGATTTTTATGTTAATGATGGTTACCGGCACTTCATGGGCTTACGGTAGCGGCAGTAGTTCAAAAGCCTGCGCCAAACCCGAATTTACCCATTTTACTCCCACTGAAAATACTGAAATTGCAGCGGGATCAACCTTTTCTTTTACCGCGTCTGCAAACACGTACCCCAATACGATCAAGGTTACAGTAAAAGGGCTGCCGGCTACCCTCAATGTCACGCCGAGAACTGAAGGCGGTTTTCAGGTGAGCGGGACAATACCGGCGTCGTTAAAAGGGGTTTACGCCAGAATTGCTATAACTGCCGATGCCCAAAACAATTGTAAGGGCGATGGCGGCTGGTTGGTGAAAGTTGCCGAATAGTTTTTAAGAGCGCTATGATCCGATAACGCCGCTTCATGTGAAGGGCCTGCATATTTGCATGACTGCCTATTGATTCCCCATATCGGATATTTCATTGGGATAAATCTGGACAAAGACAATGCGCGATTCATTCATTTTTCTGACCACGACATCGAATTGATTGAATTCAATTCTTTGACCTTCTACCGGAATATCACGCAGTTTGGCCATGATGAGTCCGCCAATCGAGACCTCATTATCCAGCTCAAGTTCTTCGTTCTCGACATCAATTCCCATAATCCGTTCCAGAGAAAATATCGGCAGGCTACCTTTACCGATCAGCGTACCGTCATCGAGCCGCGTCCAATCGTTGTTGTTTGGACGGAATTCGTCGCGTATCTCACCGACCATCGCACTTAACAAATTATCCAGCGTGATGAAGCCTTTCGGCTTTTGTCCTTTTTGTCCAATGACTGCAAAATGCGAGGCGCCCGTGCGGAATTGACGGAATAACTCCAGCGCGGGTGCGTGTGGCAAGATGTATTGGATAGGCCGCAAGTAATTACTCAAATCCTCAATCGTCTTGCCTTCCTGCTGAGCGAAAAACAAATCTTTCAAATGAATTATCCCTAACACGTCAATATCATTAGTGTCGAAATAGGGATAACGACTGAATCGTTTTTGAGACATGGTTTGCAGGTTTTTTTGCAATGACGCGCTGCGGTGCAATGCGGCGATTTCATGGATAGGACGCATCAGGTCGGACACCTCAAGTTCGCTGAAATCGAGCGTTTTCGCCAGAATATTCCATTCGTCTCGGGTAAACCGGTCATCAGGGCAATTACTGCGTAAAATAAGTTTAAGTTCGTCTGCCGAATAGTGCGCATCGTGCCTGTGAACATTACCCAAACCCAACAAGCGCAGCACCAAATTGGCGCTGGAATTCAGCAGCCAAATTGCAGGATACATCAGCCAATAAAATCCGTAGAGCGGCACGGCGCTCCATAAGCCGATCTTTTCAGGGTTACGAATCGCCATCGATTTTGGTGCAAGCTCACCGACTACAATGTGCAGAAACGAGATCATGGAAAAGGCGAAAGCGAAAGAGATGCCGTGGATCATTTCCGGTGATGTGACATTTATTTTGGCAAACACAGGTTCCAGAAGATTGGCGAACGCGGGTTCGCCAATCCAGCCCAAGCCAAGCGAAGCGAGCGTAATACCCAGCTGGCAAGCCGATAAATAGGCATCGAGTTTTGCGTGTACCAGCCCTAAAATGCGGCCACGCCAACCTTGCGTTTTAACAATCGAACGGATGCGCGTTTGTCGCAGTTTGACGAGGCCGAATTCTGCGGCCACAAAAAAGCCGTTGAGTGCAACCAGCAACAAAGCGGTAATGATCGGAAAAAAATTATTCATATCACATTAAATTTTAATGAAAAGGAGTATTGACGTTGTCGAACAAGCGTAGGGATGGCTGCTATTTAAAGATAGTATGTAGAACTTATACAAGATAAACATAAGTTTAACTGTACTCTCCAAGAACATATTTTAAAAGTCATTTGCCGTCTGTGTCCTAAGTCTCTTCTTGCAGATAAGTCTGTTCCCGGTAATGTCGACTATGCCAAACGAATCCCACTGCTGTGACCAGCATCAAGGCGGCAAAAAACCAAAAATAACCGGCTCCTGCAAGACGGCTGGAACCGTCCGGGTTTTCAATGAAAAAATTCACCGCGCTGGTGAACAGATTCCCGAGCGCAATTGCCGCCATATAAAGCGACATCACCAGGGATTTCATCGTCCTTGGCGCTTGAGTATAGGAAAACTCCAGGCAGGTGATCGATACCATCACCTCGGCGGAAGTCAGCAACAGGTAGGCCGGCATCTGCCAGCAGATACTGGGGTGAAATCCTGCGTCAATGCGCATCTGAATGCCGGCGACCAACACAAACGACAATACAGTGATAAACAAACCGATGGCGATTTTATTCAGATAGCCCAAGTGCAAGTATCTGCCCAGTGCCGGATATAGCAGCCGGTAAAATAATGGCGTGAGCAGGACGATCAGCAACGGATTGGCGGCTTGAATCTGCGAGGGCAATATCTCGACGCCGAAAACAAGTCTATCCATTTGCTGCGCCTGCAAGACCCAGGATGAGCCGTTTTGGTCGAACAAGGCCCAAAACATCGCGATGAACAAATAAATCCCGCTTAACCGGCCCAGACAACGCAAACCTTCACCGCTCAAGGCCTCGCGCACGAAACCCATGCCGGCGGCGGGTATATGTACAAACCGGTATCGCCCCGACCAAAATGTCATCGTTGCCAACAGCATTAACACGCCAGGGACCCCAAATGCGGCCGATGCACCGTAGGCTTTGAGCAGCCAAGGCACCAGCAACATGGCGACAAAAGCCCCTAAGTTAATCGTCAAATAAAACCGGCTGAATACCTTGCCAAGCCAATGCCGATTGCCGGAGCCAAACTGGTCGCCGAGATGCGCGGACACACAGGGTTTAATGCCGCCTGCGCCCAATGCGATCAAGGCTTGTCCCACTAACAAACCCGTTCGCGTGTCATCCAGCGCCAGGCAAAAATGGCCCAGGCAATAGACGATCGACAACAAAATGATTGTCCGGTACTTGCCCAATAAGCCATCGGCCAGTAACGCGCCTAAAAATGGCGTGAAATAAGTAATGGAGACGAATAAATGGAAATACGCCTTAGCCTCGTTTGAAGTCATAGGCGCAAGCTTGCCGTCGGCATCCATCAGGTATTGAGTCATGAACACGACCAAAATCGCCCGCATGCCATAATAGCTGAAGCGTTCAGCGAGTTCGTTGCCGATGATAAAAGGAATGCCGGCGGGTATTTCAGTGGAAGGGACGGGAGCTGTATGGTATTGGGTTTTCACAAAATGATGCGCCTCATAGATTTTGATGCCATTTCCGCATATTGTCATGAAAATGCTGATTAACGCTGGAACGAAAGTGAGGCATCCAAAATGAAATATGTTGCGCCGGAAAAGCTTTAATCACAAATTTCAATGCTTAGCGATGGACATTCGTTTTTGCGCCAAGCGCCTGCATGGAGGCCTAATATTGGAAAGGAGGAGGGCTTCGGTATGACTGACTTTATTTATCCGCTTGAAAACTTGCCCTGGAAATGAATTCATCAACTTAGAAGGGTATGGTCATGCGGTGTTTCACACCTGTCTGAGGGATCTCAGCGACGCCGATCATCAATTGCACTTATGAATTGAATCTAAGAAAGATAAAGACGACCACCGCGATTATGGCAGGTGTGTTGACGACGACTACATGGAAGCTTTCACCACATCCATGTGGATTATGCAGGAGGTGGAATTGCGTTTGGAACAGCGATCGAGAGCAGCGCAAGGAGCAGTTGCCGAGGTACGGAAGCACATCAATCGCGAATGATGCGCTTCACTGCGTTCAGCATATCCTACAGCTTTGCATTATTTAACTTTAACCAGTTCTTTATCACCGCTGGAAAAGTGACATTTGTTTACGGTAAAGGTGCTGCAATCTTTAGATTCTTCGACCTTTGCGCCGTTTGGACTGAGTTTTATTTTCAGCTCGCAGAAACTGGCTGCGCTTTCAGAATGTTTTTTCATGACCAATTCGTTTTCACCGGTGCTTTTGGCTTTACCGGAAATAGTCTCGGAACAGTGAGCGCTGTCGGCGGCAGACTCAAAGTCCACATCAGCACTGACAGAGTAATCGTCGCTGATTTTGGTGACTTTCAGGTGACGAACATAGTCGCCGTCGCGCAACACATAATGATCGGTAGCGGCAAAAGCGTTACCGGAAATCAGCATTGTAATAGTCAGAAACAAAGTTTTTTTCATGATGTTACCTCTTGTTTGATTAGAATTTGATCAACATGGTAGCAGGCGATGGTTTGTTGCTGTTCATGTCGTCATGGAATGTACTCGGCACAACTCGGAATTATTGTACCCGATTGCAAGCCGTTACTAAAAGGCGATGCAATGAATTACATGCATATTGAATAATGAGTTGGTATCTTGTTTATAGCTCGTACATTAGCCTGTTTATGCGGCTATAATATTGCAATGGTTCCGGTCTATACAGGCCGGCTGTGATTTGTGGCGCGGTGCGCCTTACTTAACTGCATATTCCATACAGTACTTCACTACTATTAATTTAAGCCGAAAATAGTTATGGTTGAATACCGTGGGCGCGAATTTATTCGCGCGACAGAAATTAAAAAACGCGAATAAATTCGCGCCCACAATGTATTAAATCCTTAACTTAATGGCAGTGACGCGGTACGTGGAAACGAAATATAAGATTTTTAATGGCTAACAATTTAATTTTCTCACCGAAAATTCCGCAAAAAAAAGATCAAACACTCATCTGGACGGGTTTGACAGGCTGCGGTGATTCTCTGGCTTTGGCTTCGGCCATTAAAAATGAAGATCGCCTGTTTGTTATTGTCACGCCGGATAATCAGACCGCCTTGCGGCTTGAGCATGAGTTATCGTTCTTCTTGCAAAATGAACACCCCATTTTGCATTTCCCCGATTGGGAAACGCTACCTTACGATGTTTTCTCACCGTTGCCGGAAATCATCTCGGAGCGGCTGAAAACGCTGGCCTTGTTGCCGCAGGTGAAACGCGGCGCACTGGTGGTTTCGGTGACGACATTGATGCACCGGTTGGCGCCTCGCGAGCATGTCTTGGCCAACAGTTTCGCGGTCAAGGTGGGCGACGATTTTAATCTGGAGCTGAATCGCATCAAGCTGGAAAGCGTCGGCTATCATTGCGTTTCGCAAGTCTACCAGCACGGTGAATTTGCGGTCAGGGGTTCGATAGTCGATTTATTCCCGATGGGCAGCAAGGCGCCGTATCGTATCGAATTATTCGACGAGGAAATTGAATCTATCCGCACTTTCGATCCTGAAACGCAACGCTCATTGGAAAAAATCGACCGGATTCAGTTGTTTCCTGCGCGTGAGTTTCCGTTTACCGATGAGGCTATCAAACATTTTCGTCAGGCTTTCAGGGATGCTTTCCCGGAAAGTTCGCCCAAAAATCATTTTTATATGGATGTCAGTAAAGGCATCACGCCCGGCGGTATTGAATATTATTTGCCGCTGTTTGTAGAGCAAATGGCGTCATTGTTTGATTACTTGCCGAAATCCGCGGTTGTGGTGATGTCGGATACATTTGATGCAACTTCACGCGCTTTTTATGCCGAAGCCGAGGACAGGTTTCAGCAAAGAAAATACGATGTGGACAGGCCATTACTGAAACCGGAGCTGTTGTTTTTATCGACGGACGAACTGGCGCAAAGGACTGGGGCATTTGCGCGTATCACCCTCGACTACACGGGAGCAAAGAATGATAAGCAAGACAGCATCGTTTTTAACTGTCATCCGCTGCCCAATGTAACCGTCGACGCCAAATTGGAGCAGCCTGCCCAGGCATTGCAGCAGTTTATCAGTGGTTTTGCCGGTAAGGTTTTGTTTGTCTCAGAATCGGCGGGGCGCAGGGAAGCCTTAATGGACAAATTAAGGCAGTATAAAATTACCGTAAAGCAGGTGGAAAGCTGGGACAAGTTTCTTCAGTCCGAAGTATCGCCATGCCTTCTTGTAGCGCCGATGGATCACGGCTTGTGCCTGGGGCCTGATCAAAAAAAATCGCCCGCTATTGCGATCATTACAGAAAGCCTGCTGTCCGGTGAAAAAGTTCAGCAACGCCGTAGACGTAGAAAATCTGCGGCGCATGAACTGGAAAATATCGTCAATAATCTCAATGAATTGACCATAGGTTCGCCGGTGGTTCACCAAGAGCATGGCGTTGGTCGATATTTAGGTTTGCAGACTTTGGAAATTGGCGGCATCGCGTCGGAATTTCTGACCTTGGAATACGCCAATCACGACAAGCTTTACGTGCCGGTTTCCGCTTTGCATGTGATCGGTCGCTACACCGGCATGAGTGCGGAAAATGCGCCTTTGCATAAGCTGGGCGGCGATCAGTGGAGTAAAGCCAAGCAAAAAGCCATTAAGCGCATTCGGGATGTTGCCGCAGAATTGCTGGAGATTCATGCTAAAAGAGCGGTCAAGCAAGGTCATGCTTTTCAGGTTGAAAATGTCGAATATGCGGCTTTTGCCGATGCGTTCCCGTTTGAAGAAACGCCGGATCAACAGACTGCGATCGAAGCGATACTGGAAGACATGGCCAGTCCTCATCCCATGGACAGGGTAATTTGCGGCGATGTCGGTTTTGGTAAAACCGAGGTGTCGATGCGGGCGGCGTTTATTGCCGTGCAAAACGGTAAACAGGTGGCGATATTGGTGCCGACCACTTTGCTGGCGCAACAGCATTACCAAAATTTTCGCGACCGCTTTGCCGACTGGCCGGTGCGTGTCGAAGTGTTGTCGCGCTTTGTCAGCCCGAAGCAGCAAAAAGAGGTTACCGATGATCTGGAGCAGGGCAAGGTCGATATCGTGATCGGCACGCACAAGTTATTGTCCAAGGAGATCAGATACAAAGCGCTGGGGCTGGTGGTGATTGATGAAGAACACCGTTTTGGCGTGACGCAAAAAGAGCATTTCAAAAAGCTGCGCAACGAACTGGATATGCTGACCCTAACCGCAACGCCTATTCCGCGCACCTTGAATATGGCGATGTCGGGCTTAAGGGATATTTCCATTATCGCCAGTCCGCCGCCTAATCGTCATGCGATCAAAACCTTTATCAGCGAATGGATAGATGCGCAGATCAGGGAAGCTTGTTTACGTGAAATCAAGCGTGGCGGACAGGTGTTCTTTTTGCATAACGATGTTAAATCAATGGAGAAAATGGCCAGGCAGCTGGAAACGCTGGTGCCTGAAGCGCGGATTGAAATTGCGCACGGACAAATGCCGGAGCGCGAGCTGGAGCGCATCATGCTGGATTTTTATCATCAGCGCTTTAATCTGTTGTTGTGTTCTACCATTATTGAAAGCGGTATCGACATACCCAGCGCCAATACTATTGTTATCAATCGCGCCGATAAATTGGGGCTGGCGCAATTGCATCAGTTACGCGGCCGGGTGGGGCGTTCGCATCACCGGGCTTACGCCTATTTTGTCGTGCCGCCGCTTACCTTAATGAGCAAGGATGCTGTTAAACGGCTGGAAGCGGTCGAGGCGTCCGGCGATTTGGGCGCCGGATTTATGCTGTCCTCGCATGACATGGAGATTCGCGGCGCGGGCGAATTGCTCGGCGATGACCAAAGCGGTCAAATTCAGGAGATCGGCTTTACCTTGTATACCGAGTTGCTGGAGCGCGCTGTCAGTGCTCTAAAATCCGGTAAACAGCCGGAACTCGATACGCCGATGGACAGGGGGCCGGAAGTCGATCTGCAAACCTCGGCATTGATCCCGGAAGATTATCTGCCGGATATTCATGGCCGTCTGGTGTTGTATAAGCGTATCTCCAATACCGAAACCAAAGAGGATTTACGTGAGTTACAGGTGGAAATGATCGACCGTTTCGGTTTATTTCCGGAACCTGTAAAAACGTTGTTCAGCGTCACCGAATTAAAACAGCAAGCCGAGAAAATGGGCATCAAGAAAATAGAGGCCAATGCCGGCGGCGGGCGCATTATTTTTTCAGCGACTCCTAACATTAATACCGATCAGCTGATTTCCCTGATACAAACACAGGCGCAGTGTTATAAATTCGATGGAGCGGACAAGTTAAGGTTTATAAAACCGTTTGAAACGACCGGGCAGAAGCTTGAGTTTATAATCGGGTTGTTGGATAAATTAACCTTAAAAAAATGACGATGCTTAAAATAATGGTTTACAGTCTGGCGGCAA
This sequence comes from Methylobacter sp., assembly GCA_030653175.1. Classification (GTDB taxonomy): domain Bacteria; phylum Pseudomonadota; class Gammaproteobacteria; order Methylococcales; family Methylomonadaceae; genus Methylobacter_A. The sequence continues at coordinate 676 of JAURZV010000104.1, read as the reverse complement.
TGCTGTTTTGCAGCCCTGTTTTAGCGGAAAACGGCGCGTATCAAATAGAGTTGATCGTCTTTTTACAGGCTATGCCCAATACCGATGTGTTTGAGCAGGCCGCCAGTCAAATAAAGTGGCCGTCTGACTTGACTGAGCTGTCGGCTTATAAAAAACCGGATACTACAACGCTAGATGACAGTTATGCGGCATTAGCTAAAGATTCGACTTATCAACCTGTCTTGCATGTTGCCTGGGTTCAGCCGGTTGGAGAAAGGGGGCTAAGCGCTCCTGTTCATATTCAGAGCGCCGACGGCAAGTTAAATGGCTATCTCCAGATACAACATGAGCAGGGTTTGCAAATGACGGTTGATTTGGAGCTTACCTCCGATTCGGGTGACGGCTTCAGCAAAACCGTGGTTTACCGATTAAATGAAAAACGACCCATTAAACTGAATGAGGTCTATTATTTGGATCACCCAAAGTTTGGGGTCATTACAAAAATAAGCCCTTTATAAAGCATGCTGTCCAAGCGCCGTTGCCATTAAGTTAAGCCGAAAATAGTTATGATTATGCATGTTGTGGGCGCGAATTTATTCGCGCAGTAGGTGTTAAAAAAATCGCGAATAAATTCGCGCCCACAAAATATAAAATTAATGGCAGTGAGCCTAAGCCTAGGTGCTTTTAACCAGAGTTG
>JAURZV010000096.1 GCA_030653175.1 Methylobacter sp. | reverse complement strand
TTGTCAAGAGTTTCTATCAGGTTTACAAAGAGTTAGGTGGCGGCTTCCTGGAATCAGCCTGTTTTCCCGTTCCCACGCGCTGCGTCACTGCCATTAAGTTAAGGATTTAAACTATTGTGGGCGCGAATTTATTCGCGCGACAGGTATTAAAAAGCGCGAATAAATTCGCGCCCACGGTATTCAACCATAACTATTTTCGGCTTAACTTAATGGCGGTGACGCGTTGCGTGGGAACTACGACCGTACGACGGATTTGTTGTAGGTGGATTCGCCGGGAGGCAATTCACCGCAACTGCGGCAGGTTGTCATCGGCGTTGTGCGCTGATTGACGGTTTGCCGGCGCGAAACCGCCCCACACGACTTAAATCGGAACACTCCTATGAACAGAAGAGCTTTTCTTAAATCAGCATTTTCCGGTGGCGTATTTGCCTTCGCAGGAAGTTACCCGATATTCATCGAGAGAAACATCGTACAGGTTAATCGGTATAAGATTCCAATCCCTAATCTGCCGCTTTCGTTCCACGGGTTTACGCTTGCGCACCTGACGGACATACATTTGGGCTTTCTGGTCTCACAGTCGTTTGTCGAAGAAATAGTTCATCGAACAAACAGCTTAAACACGGACGCTATCGTATGTACCGGCGATTATGTTCATGAACGGAACACGCTTGAAGAAATCGAAAAAGTATGGCCTGTTTTATCCAAGCTAAGCGCAAAACACGGCGTCTATTCGGTATTGGGCAATCATGATCATTGGGCCGACACCGACAGATCCCTGTATTGGTTGGAAAGATCAGGACAGAATATTCGTCATCAATGTAAAACGATTTACAAGGGACGCGAAAGAATTTTGATAGGCGGAGCAGGGGATTTTTGGGAAGACGAGCTAAAGATCGACAGGGTTTTCTCCAGCTCAGATCAAGACGATTGCAGGATACTCTTGTCGCATAACCCGGATTCAGTCGATACGGAGTTTGAAACGCCGTTGTCTTTAGTATTAAGCGGCCATACCCACGGCGGACAGGTCGTATTGCCTTTTTTGGGTGCGCCTAAATTACCTGTAAAAAACAAAGCTTATTCCAGCGGTCTTATCGCCACACCCAGAACCCCGCTTTTTATAAGCCGAGGAATCGGCTGGGCAATTTTGCCGGTGAGGTTCAATTGCTACCCCGAAATCGCAGTGTTGGAACTGGTAAATCCAAAGTTAGCGGCATAACAATTCTTTGTACTTGATGCCAGCGGCGGCAACCGGTAGACGATTTGAGGTTAGTCCCCTATGCATTAACTAAATCTTAAAATCACGAAAAAATATAAGCTAAAAACTCCATGTTCTTCGTATCTTGTAGTTTATTAATCAATCTGCCGACATTAATTAGATTACAAAATTGTGAAAACCGGAAAAATTCCACTAGAATTGTCGGCTGGTAAAGACGAGGCATACTAAAAAAATAAAAAGCCGCGTCTTGATGTGTTATTTATTTCACCCTAACGCGGAGTTTTCCTTTGCAATTTTCAAACGGATTTTTCATCCAATTCATTCGGTTAGCGGGGCCTTTTTGGTATTCTGAAAACAAATCCACTATTCGCAGTCTGGCGCTGGCTTTGTTCATGCTCACCGTGATGCAGATCGGCATTGCTGTCGTTATCACGGTATGGAGCGCCGATCTTTTTAATGCGCTTGAGCAACGCTCAATGAGCGGGTTATTTACGCAGATCGGCCTCATCGTGCTGATTTTTGCAGCCAATATAGCGGTTACCACCGCTCATTTTAAAGTTAAGCGACGTTTGCAGCTCGACTGGCGAAGCTGGTTAACACACCATTTGATCGGTAAATGGATGACCGATGGCCGTCATTATCTGGTCACGCATATTCAGGGGGCGCACGATAACCCGGATGGACGAATCGCGGAAGATATCCGTATTGCAACTGAATCCGCTATCGAACTTTGTCATTCCTTAATTTATTGCTCGTTAGTGCTTATTAGTTTTACCAAAATTCTCTGGACGCTGTCAGGCACCGTTACGCTTAATCTGTTTTACTTTGAAATCCCCATATACGGGCATTTGGTGTGGCTGGCTATGATCTATGCGGCTTGCGCCTCGTCGTTGGGTTGGTGGCTGGGCCGGCCTTTTACCATGGCGACTGATGCCCGGCAAACCGTGGAAGCCAATTTCAGGTTTGGTTTGGTGACTGCACGAGAAAATTCCCTGGCAATTGCTTTGGTTCATGGCGAAGCCAATGAGCAGCGTCGTTTCATTGCGCTTTTTAAGGATATTGTTCACGCTTGGCAGCGGCAAACCCATACCTGGTCGCATCTATTCATGCTCACGTCCGGTTATTCGGTATTGTCGATGGCATTCCCCATTCTGGTGTCTGCGCCTCGCTATATTTTGGGTAGTATCTCGCTCGGCGCTTTGATGCAGTCGGCCCAGGCATTTCAGCAAACGGCTGGAGCATTGTCCTGGCCGGTCGATAATATGGCCCGAGTCGCAGAGTGGCGGGCGTCGGTTGAACGGGTGCTGGGATTGGTTAATGGACTGGAGCTGTTAGAGCAGGAAATCGTCCTCCATGATCCGCATCGAATTCATTTGAAAAAAACAGATCAGGATGTTTTGCGTTTTTGTGATATGTGTATCATCAGGCTTGACGGCGTGGTGTGCGTATCGGCTATTAATGCCGAAATCAGACCGGGCGAACGCATACTGATTACCGGTAATGCCTTTACCGGTTCCAAGTTGTTTAAGGCGATAGTCGGTCTATGGCCGTGGGGAGAAGGGTCTATCGAGTTACCGCGCGATCCGGTGTTTTTTATGCCGCCGCGACCTTATCTGCCGACCGGAACCTTGCGGGCGGCAATCTGCTACCCATCAACCCACGCAGAATATACCGAGGCCGCGCTTGGGGAAGCGCTTGAACTGGTAGGGTTGGAAGAATTGCAGCAGCAACTCGACCACGTCGATAACTGGGCCAGCGCATTTTCCCGCGAACAACAACAGCGCCTGGGTGTGGTTCGGTTGCTGTTGCAGCAACCCAAGTGGATCTTGTTGCAAGAGGCGATGGATTCGCTGGACTCCTTATGTGAGATGAAAATGCTGCGTTTGATAGCCCAAAAGCTGCCTGATGCTGCGATACTGACTATTACCAACGAACCTATGGCGGAGGGGTTTCATCAACGCCGGATTGTGCTGTAACGGCCCCTGTCTTTAATGTTTGTTAACAAGGAATAATGAAATGAAGCATGACTTTGATAATAAATGCGGCAAAAAAGTGCGTGGCGTTAATCTGGGCGGATGGCTGGTTCTTGAAAAATGGATGACGCCCAGCGTTTTCGAAGGTCTGGAAGCGGTAGACGAAACCACCTATTGCGTCGAACTGGGAGTCAATGCAGAGCAGGCGCTTAAAAAACACTGGGACACCTTCATCACTCGTGAAGATTTTGTCTGGCTGGCGAATGTCGGCATCAACGCGGTGCGGATACCGGTAGGTCACTGGATATTCGGCCCCGATTATCCGTACCATAGCAGCTACGGCGAATATACCCATCCCTTTGTTCAAGGCGGCATAGCGGTTCTTGATCGCGCCTTCGATTGGGCGGAAGAACTGGGTTTGCATGTGGTGCTGGATTTACACGCCGCGCCCGGTTGCCAAAACGGTTTCGATAACGGCGGCATCAAGGATGTTTGCGAATGGCACACCAAACCGGAATATATCGAATACTCCCTACTCGTACTGGAGCGTCTGGCCGAGCACTACCATACTCGTCCCGCCTTGCATGCCATTGAAGTATTGAATGAACCGCGTTGGGATATAGACACCGAACTGTTGAAAAAATATAACACCGACGCCTATCACCGCATCCGCAAATATTGCCGGCCCGAAGATGTTGCCGTGGTCTACCACGACGGCTTCCGGTCGTTCCGCGAATACACCGGATTCTTAGCCGAACCGGAGTTTAGCAACGTAGTGCTCGACATCCATCGCTACCAGTGTTTTGTCCGCGAAGACATAGACACCGATATTTACGGGCACATGCAAAAAGCCTGCATCGAGTGGAAAAATGAAGCCGACGATATCATCAACGAGCTAGGTTGGACTTATGTCGGCGAATGGAGCTTGGGGCTGGATTTAAGGATTGTGTCGCTGTGGGCGGAAGGACCGTTCAATCATGCATTGCAAGAAATGGACGACTTCCAAATGGATGTCGCCTACCGGGGCTACGCCGCCGCGCAATTGGTCACATTCGAGAAATATCTCGGCTGGTTTTTCTGGAGTTATAAGACCGAAACAGCTGCGGCCTGGAGTTTTCGCGATTGTGTGGAGAGGGGATGGTTTCCGGATAAGTTTGGTTGATGTTGTGTAGTTCGGTAGGATGGGTAGAGGCGATAGCCGAAACCCATCATAATCAATCGTCATCGATCGCCGATGCGATGGGTTTCGCGTTGCTCTACCCATCCTACCGAGCTAAGGTTTGACGATATGTTTTTTATAAAGTTTATGCAATCTTTCGCTTATATTAGCCCTTTATTCACGGCGTTGTTTTTACGCTATCTTTCCGCCTGTCAAAAGAGAGATTTAGAAATGCAAACACAATTTCTATCAACTTTATCCAATAACCCCCAAAACAAAAACAACAAACGATCTACAACTCGAATATCCTGGTTTTGGACTTTTTTATCGGCATTATTTTTAAGCATGTCGTTTTCTGCGCCAAGTTACAGCCACAGAGGAGCGCTTGATGAGGTTGATGTTTGTCGTATCAGAGTCGGTACCGAAAAAATTCACTTTACCGCTTATACGCCGACATTTACCCAAAGCGAGGGTTTTTGCCGCTTTATTCCCAATGTGGGGCTAACTAATCTGATTTTCGATTATGAAGGCAAGAAACTCAGGGATGTCTCAATAGAATTTGAAGTGACTAAAGAACCCGAAGGGACGCGCATTTTTTATCAGGAGCCGCAAAAAGCTAAAACCGGAACGGTTAAAGCGGATATTGATTTTTCAAAATATGGCGCGGGTGATTATCTTGCGCATGTGACTATCGTTCATGACGGCGAGAAGCTGGACACGCATTTGCCGTTTGTCGTTGGCGCCGAAGAAGCAAAAACACCTTGGGGCCGGTATTTGTTTATGCTGGTAGCCGTGGTGGTGTTGGTGGTTACAGGCATTACAATATTAACTCGCAAACTGGCTGACAAAGAAAACTCAGGTCTTTAGCACACCGCCAGTTAATCCGAAGCTATCAACGCCAGCAAATCGGTCACGCCAATGTCCAAGCCCTGTTGCGACAGCAAGGTAGTCGCCTGGCCTCTGTGATGGGTCTGGTGGTTAAAGAAATGCAGCATCAGGCTGCCGAAGTTTTTGACCGCCGCTTCGCCTTTCATGTTGCGATGCGCCAGCTTATGGTTCAGGTCGGATGTGTCGAGTTGCTCGCACCAGGTTATGATCGTAGCGTCCAACTTCCGGCGTTCTTCGCTTAATGCGGCAAAGTCATCAAGCAGGGTTTGCGCCAGGGCTTGCGGTTTGGGCATTGCGCGAATCTGATCCAGCGCCGGATGTTGCATGGGATGCTCGGAAAAGCGTTGCAGCCAGATAATATCGGCCACCATGATATGGTTCAAGGTGCCCAGCAGCGAGCCGAAAAACGCACCGCGATCCCTGGCAAGCTCGTCGGCAGGCAATTGGGCGGCGGTGTTGTAGAGTTTGTCGTTCATCCATTGGTTGTAACGACTCAATAAGCGCAAATGCTCAAGCATGGTTTTGTTCCTGTTTTGCTGGTTTTTGCTGTTGCTGGTTCCCAATCTCCAGATTGGGAACCCAGAAGGCGAAGCTCTAGCTTCTCGACACAGGAAGCTGGAGCTTCCAAAACCGAATTCCCAAGCTTGAGCTTGGGAACTAGCGAACACACTTCACTCGGAAAATGTCGGGTTACGCTACGCTCGGCAATTGCTCCTGCATTGCTATACCTCCTGCATCCATGTAGTCGTAACCTGACCTACACCAGCAAATTTACCAGCATCTGTTCATAAATATCTGACAAAATAGCCAAATCTTCCACGCCGACATGTTCATTGATTTTATGGATGCTTTCATTCAACGGGCCGAGCTCGATAACCTGTGCGCCTGTCGGGGCGATAAAACGTCCGTCTGAGGTACCGCCGCCTGTGTCATCCAGCGTTTCAAAGCCGGTCACGGTTTTGATTGCGGCATGGGCGGCATCGATTAATGCACCCGGTTCGGTCAGGAACGGATTGCCGGACAAGCGCCATTGCAACTCATATTTGAAATCGTATTTGTCCAGTATGGCGCGGGTGCGTTGCTTGATGGTTTCCTCATCCAGTTCGGTGCAAAAACGCAGGTTGAACTGGACATTGACGCAGCCTGGGATGATGTTTTCCGCGCCGGTTCCGGCATTGATATTGGAAACCTGTAAGCTGGTCGGCGGGAAAAACTTATTACCGTGATCCCATACTTCTTCGGTCAGGTCTTTTAAGGCCGGGGCAAAAGTGTGTATGGGGTTGTCGGCAAGTTCGGGATAGGCAACGTGGCCTTGGATGCCTGCGATGGTCAATTGGGCGCATAAAGAGCCGCGCCGACCGACGCGAATCACGTCGCCGATTTTTTTGTCGCTGGACGGTTCGCCCACCAGACACCAGTCTATTTTTTCGTTGCGTTGTTCCAGCACTTCAACGACTTTAACCACGCCATTGGTGGCGATGCCTTCTTCGTCGCTGGTCATCATCACCGCGATAGAGCCTTGATGATCCGGGTGTTTGGCAATAAAGCGCTCGACGGCGGTAATAAAACAGGCAATACCGCCTTTCATATCGGCGGCGCCCCGGCCATAAAGCTTGCCGTCACGAATCGTCGGTTTAAAAGGCGGTGAAGTCCAGGCATCCAATGGGCCGGTAGGTACTACATCGGTGTGACCGAGGAAGGTAAACAGCGGCTTTGCATCACCGCGTCTAAGCCAGATGTTTTGGGTGTCTTCAAAATCCAGGCGTTCTTCTTTGAAGCCCAGTTTGGTTAAACGTGCCGCCAGCACGTTCTGGCAACCCGCGTCTTTTGGGGTGACCGATTCGCGGCTGATAAGGTCTTTAAGAAGTTCCAGTGTGTCGCTCATAATAATTTTCTCGTTCCCACGCGCCGCATGGTAATGTCATAGTGGACGCGTTACGTCCGGAGTTTATGTTTTATCTGTTCGAAGGTTATGCGTAATTTGCTCTTGACGTAGCACCGTTTCGGCCAAGTTGAACTAAAAATAGTTAGGGTTGAATGCAGTGGGCGCGAATTTATTCGCGACAGAAATTAAAAAGCGCGAATAAATTCGCGCCCACAATATATTTAATTCTTAACTTAATGACAGTGACGTAGCGCGTGGGAACGAGGTAACCCAAAGGATCATTTACTCGTTCACGCCTATTCCCGACAGGTGGGAAGCATATCCACCATCCTTGGCATTAAACCCAAGAATTAGTTTGTCGCCGGTATCTAAAACCGGGCGTTTAATCAGGGTAGGGATAGTCAGCATCAGTTGTCTGGCTTTTTCTGACGTCAGGTCGCTTTGCTGCTCGGCACTGAGCTGTCGCCAGCTGGTGCTGCTGCGGTTGAGCAGTTTGTTCCAGTCCAAATGGTCGGCAAAATGCTGTAGCAGTTCAGGCGTTAAGCCATCGGTTCGAAAATCGTGGAATCGATAAGCTACGCCGTTTTGATCCAGCCAGTTGCGCGCTTTTTTGACGGTGTCGCAGTTCTTTATGCCGTAAAGCGTGAGCATGTTTTTACAATTGGCTGTTCAGCAATTCGTCAATGCTGGGCAATTGTTTGTCCGTTTTGCAGCGGTTTTTATAAAGGTCGACGAACTCCATAAAGGCTTGTTCCAGATCGGCCAGAATTTCTTCTTCGTTTTCGCGCTCATCATCGGGAACATCAGGTGAATCCAAATATTCGTGTTGCAGGGCGACTTCGCTGTTTAAAGCGAGCGTGGCGTAAATGATGGCATTGTTTGAAATTTTTTCGCTCATGGTATTGGCCTTGGTTAAGTTATTGGAAGGATATAGAAAGAACTGCTATCAGTCCTGTTCTCTAAAACGAATGGTAAGACCTTGTAAAAAGTTTCTTAGAATCTGATCGCCGCACTCCCGGTGATGTTTATGGCCTTTTTGCCTGAAAAAAGAGCTGAGTTCGCCTTTGGATAATTCAAAATCGGCCAGTTTTAGGGTGCTGAGCATGTCCTCTTCTTTAAATTCCAGCGCGATACGCAGTTTTTTGAGTATGGTGTTATTGGTTAGCGGTTCCGGTTTTTTTACCTGCGCGGGTGGATTCTCCTGCCTGCCTCTTCTATAGATAATCAGGCCGTCTAAGAATTGCTCCAGCAGCTTGTTGTCAAGCGCGACGAAATCGGCTTCATTATCTTTTTTGAGTAGCTTGAGTAACTCATCCCGGCTTATCTCTACGTCGCTTAATGCAAAGATATCGATCATGGTCTGGTCTTTAAGCTCTAAAGCGTAGCGTACCCGGCGTAATACATCGTTGTTAATCATGGTTTCTGTGTGGTGGGGTAGGGGACTGCATAGGGTTAGCATTCGTGTCTTGAACAGCGGTTTGATTTTTCTCCTGCAAGAAAGCAAGTACATCGTCATTGTTGACTTGATAGTAAATGTCTTCAACAAGAACGGTAACGCCTAATGATTCAAAAGTAATCGCATCGCCAAGATAGTAATAAAAGGATTGCCAGTGCTCTTTCTTTTTAAAGACCTCAATTTCCGCAATGGATTGATCAATTAAAACATACTCTTCCAATGTCGAAATATTTTGGTATTTCAAACGTTTGGCATTTTTATCAAACTTTCGGGTCGCTTTGGATAATATCTCGACGATAATGACCGGAGATTGTTTGTAATACTCAAAGTCATTATCTTGCTGGCAAACCACCATGACATCGGGATAGAAAAAATCATTAGCCACCTTAACTTTCATGTCTGCTATGAAAGTTCTGCAAGGCGTGCCTTTTAATTGATTCTTCAATTCAGCAAATATATTGCCTGCCAGCAAATTATGAGTTTCACTCGCCCCAGCCATTGCATAAGCTTCACCGTCAATGAATTCATGTTTAAATTCTGCAACAAGTTCGCCTTGTAGGTACTCTTCTTCGCTTATCTTGCTATTTGCGTAGTTTAAGCTCATTGGCTTTCTCCTGTTTTGGCATGGTGCGAGTCAGGTTCCGCTTAATCCCTCAGTAGCTCATTGATACCGGTTTTACTGCGGGTTTTTTCATCAACCTGTTTGATAATAATCGCGCAATACAAACTGTACGTGCCGTCTGCTGAGGGCAGGTTACCCGGAACCACAACCGAACCTGCAGGGACACGGCCGTAGCTGACTTCGCCGGTCATACGGTTGAATATTTTGGTGCTTTGACCGATGTAAACGCCCATTGAAATGACCGAGCCTTCTTCAACGACAACGCCTTCGACGATTTCGGAACGCGCGCCGATAAAGCAGTTATCTTCAATGATGGTTGGGCCTGCTTGTAAGGGTTCCAAAACGCCGCCGATGCCGACGCCGCCGGAAAGATGCACGTTCTTGCCGATTTGCGCGCAAGAGCCGACGCTGGCCCAGGTGTCAACCATGGTGCCGCTGTCTACATAGCCGCCGATGTTAACAAATGAGGGCATCAACACTGCGCCCGGTGCAATGTAAGCGCCGTGACGGACAATGGCGTTAGGTACTACGCGCACGCCGGATTTTGCAAAGTCGTCCGGTGAATAAGTGCTGAATTTTGCTTCAACTTTGTCGTAATAACGGCTGTTGCCGCCTTCGATGACGCGGTTTTCGTTGATTCTGAACGACAGTAATACGGCTTTTTTCAGCCACTGGTTGACCACCCATGCGCCGCTGGTTTTTTCGGCGACACGGGCTTTGCCGCTGTCCAATAAGTTGATCGCTTCTTCGACGGCTGCACGCACTTCGGCTGAAACGCTTGCAGGTGAGATGTCGGCACGGTTTTCAAAGGCGTCGTTAATGATTTTTTCTAGTTGTGACATGGTTTCTTTTTATAAAGAGTTAATGAAATTTTTTATGCGCTGTGCGGCTTCTATACATTCATCCAAGGGCGCAACCAGTGCAATTCTGACGTGGTTAAGGCCTGGATTGACGCCGTCAAAATCACGGGATAAGTAACTGCCCGGCAGCACGGTGATGTTTTGTTGGGCGAATAATTGCTGTGCGAATTCGGTATCTGAAATCCCGCTGCCTTCGGCTTCCCCCTTTGACAAAGGGGGATTGAGGGGGATTTTCAACCAGACATAAAAACTGGCGGGCGGCTTGATGACGGTGCAAACGTCGCCAAGAATATCGATAAATGCCGCGAATTTTTCACGGTATAAACGCCGGTTTTCGATGACGTGATGCTCATCCTGCCAGGCTTGAATGCTGGCATGCTGGGTAGGCAAGGGCATCGCGCAGCCGTGATAAGTCCGGTATTGAAAATAGTGTTTCAATATCTCTGCATCGCCTGCGACAAAGCCGGACCTTAAACCCGGCGCATTGGAGCGTTTGGATAAGCTGTGGAAAATGACGCAGCGCTTGAATACCGTGTTGCCCATGTTATAAGCCGTTTGCAGCAAACCCTGCGGCGGATTGGTCTCGTCGTCATAGATTTCGGTGTAGCACTCGTCGGAAGCAATCACGAAGTCATATTTTTCCGCCAGCTTGAGCAACTTTTCATGGCCGGCTTGATCGATCACCGAACCGGTCGGATTGCCGGGCGAACAGATATAAATCAACTGGCAGCGTTGCCATATTTCATCCGGCACTGCGTCAAAATCCGGTAAATAGCCGGAGCCTTCCAGCGTATTCAGGAAATAGGGTTCAGCTCCTGCCAGCAAAGCCGCGCCTTCATAAATCTGATAAAACGGGTTCGGCATGATCACGACAGGTGATGTCGCCAGGGATGGTGTGTACGCCGCAAGCCTGTCGGGAACAGGCGCGGCGCCAGTCGGATCGATAAGGCATTGGGCAAAGGAAAACAACGCTTCGCGGGTACCGTTGACCGGCAAAACCTGGGTTTCAGGATTAACGGCATCAGCCGGAATCTGAAAACGTCGGCTGATCCATTCGGCTATCGCCAATCTGAGTTCCGGTATGCCTTTAGTGGTTGGGTAGTTAGCCAAGCCATGCAAATGGGTTAACAGCGCTTCCTGAATCAAATGCGGCGTGGCATGAGTCGGCTCGCCCATAGACAGTGCGATATGCGGCTTGTTCGCAGGCGGAACGATGCCTAGTTTAAGTTGCGCCAGTTTCTCAAACGGGTAAGGGTGTAAGTGTTTTAAATTAGGGGTCATTGATTAGTTGCAATGCGGTTGTTTACCCATAGACTGAGCTTGCTGGAATAGTCCCATGGCTTGCGGCATGCGCTGTTCCAAGTCCTGAATGCGAGTTGCATGCGAAGGGTGAGTAGACATGAATTCTATCGGTTGCTGACCTTGCGAGGCCCGCTCCATTTTTTGCCACAAGCCGATACTTTGTCTTGGATCAAAACCCGCTTTCGCCATTAAATCCACGCCGATCATGTCGGCTTCGCTTTCATGGACGCGACTGTAAGGCATCAGTATGCCGTATTGCGCGCCGACACCCAACAGACCGAGCGCGGTTTGCCCAAGGGCGGTTTGCGGTGCGCTGACTGCCTGAATGATGCCCATGCCCGAACTAACCGCCATTTCTTGCGATGCCCGCTCATTACTGTGCTTGGCGAGGACGTGACCGATTTCATGGCCGATGACCGCAGCCAATTGATCCTGATTGTCGGCCAGTGCAAGCATTCCGGTATGTATACCGATTTTATTGCCCGGCAAGGCAAAGGCATTGGGTGATTTGTCTTCGAAGACCACAACTTCCCAGTTGCCGCCTGTTTCCCGGGTAATTGCCCCGGCTATGCAGCTTGCCAGTTGATTGTATTTGCTGTTTGTGCTGACAGGTTTTTTCTTTTTCAGAGTATCGAAAGCCTGCAAGCCCATTTGATTGATTTGATCATCAGGCATGAAAGCAAATTGACTTCTGCCTGTAGGACTAGTGATACAGGCACTTAATAGACAGGTAACCAGAATTGGAAATATTTTTTTGCACATAAAAACTAACCTCTAGTTGCTATTTAGACAGAGGCCATTTTAACGTAACTTTTTATATGAAGTTTAAAAATGTACTTATTTTGATCAAAACTTGAGAATTTTGGCGAACATCGCATCATAATCTTCTTTCGACAATACGCCGCTGACCCCGGTGCGTTGATGTGTTTTATCGAAGAAATAGGTTCTGGGCAGTTCGCCATACCATTTGGGATCGATTTCAAATTGCAGTTTCTGGGTGTTTTCATCGGCATAAGCCCAGTTTTCAATGCCGGATAATTGATTTTTTTCCAATATTTGTTGAATTTGCTCGGTTGCGGATGGCTCATCCGCCGCCAGCATGATCATTTTAAGTTCAGGCCTGCTCTTATGAATGTTGCTTAACAGCTCCATATCTTTCAGGCAGGAAGAGCAGTTTATAGACCAGACCACCAACATGAATGGCCGGTTGGCGTTGGCGGCTAATATTTGCTGATAACTTCCCGAGGTAAATGCAGACGGATCGGCCTGTGCCGGAATATTAAAAGCGTTTAAAGAAATAAATACTGCGCTTAGAAAGATTTTTTTTAAGTTCATAATTTTATCCCAGGTGTCTGTTTGTGAAGGTTTTTTCGTATAGCCGCTTCATCCGTCATGCGCGCTATACGCTTCGTGCTTTCGTGATTTGTATGCGGCTTGAGTAACATCATTTCCCGTGCCGTTCAATCAGGCTGTACAAAGCCATGCCGGACAGCATCGACGCAACAAATATCCATGCTTTGGGTTGACCGGAGGCAGCACTTACAACAGCCGGTCCGGGGCAAAAACCTGAAAGCCCCCAACCAATTCCAAAAACCAGACTGCCTATTAGCAAACCTTTATCCAGCTCGGTTTCAGAGGGTAGCTGCATCGGCGCTCCTAATAAACTGCGCTGACGTTTTTTAGCGATAGTAAAGGCAACAGCTCCAATCAGGATTGCGCCTCCCATGACGAATATGAGAGATGGATCCCAATCCCCGGCCAAATCCAGAAATGCTATGATTTTCGATGGGTCGGTCATGCCGGATATGATGAGACCCAGGCCAAACAATAGTCCAACAAAAAACGCATTAATATTCAACATAATTAGAGCCCCAACAAGTGGCGAGTCAGATAGACGGTAATAAAACCCGCCATCATGAAAGTCAGCGTTGCGACAATGGATCGCATCGATCCGCGAGAAATGCCGCAGACGCCATGGCCGCTGGTACATCCTGCCGCGTAGCGGGTGCCCAGGCCCACCAGCAGACCGGCAATGATCAATTGTGCGGTTCCTGCATCGATAGTCACAGCAGGCGGGTCGAAGGCAATTTGATAAACAAAAGGTGAAGCTACCAAGCCGAGCAGAAACATTATGCGCCAGATTTTGTCTCCCTTGTCGGCCTGAATCAGACCGGCCAAGATCCCGCTGATGCCGGCAATCCGGCCATTCAATAACACAAACATTGCAGCGGCTGTGCCGATCAATAAGCCGCCCGAGAGACCGGCAATATAGGCGCTGTGAGTAAAGTCAGATAGATTCATATTTGTTCTTTAAGATGTGGACGCTATAGTTTAAAGCATTTATTGAATCAAAACGGCTTAACAACCGCCAGGATTATGATACCGACCAGAAACAAAACCGGCACCTCATTCATCCAGCGGTAAAAAACATGGCTGTGCCGGTTGCGGTCATGTTTAAAATCAAGCAGCCACAGATAGCAAAAATAATGATAAACCAGCGTCAGCGCAAGCAGCGCCAGTTTTGCATGCAGCCAACCGGAATTAGCATAAACAGTCCAGTCGTAAGCAACCAGCATCCAGATGCCGAATAGCATGGTTGCAATCATGCCCGGCGTCATAATACCGAAAAACAGTTTGCGCTCCATCACCTTAAAGCGCTCATTACTGATCTCATCATCGCTCATCGCGTGATAAACATACAGGCGCGGCAGGTAAAACAGACCGGCAAACCAGGTGACCATAAAAATCAGGTGTAACGCTTTTAACCAGAGCATGGGTTAGCCTTTAAGTAGTGATTCGATATTTATTTTCATTTTCGCCAAGTCAAAAAGGCCGATTTCTTTTTTAACGACCGAACCGTCCGGGGCAATTAAAAAGGTGCTGGGCGTAAACATGACGCCGCCGAAAGCCTGAGCGTGTTCCGAATTCAAATCCAGCGCCACATTGTAGGGCAGTTGTTTGGCCTTAGTCATATCGACGACGTGATTCGGCGGATCGTAATACATCGCAACGGCAATCATCTCCAGGCCTGAAGCATGGTATTGAGTGTAGAGGTCGATTAAATCGGGGATTTCCTCGATACAAGACGGGCAGTCAGTCGCCCAGAACGTGACGATAACCGGCTTGCCGCGCAAATCTTGTAGAGCGATTTTTTGACCGGTGAGGGTGGTGAAAGTCACATCCGGCGCCGAAGTGATGGTTTTGCTACAGCCTAGTAAAATGAGCAGTAACAGCAATAAACCGAACTGCCGGTAGTTTGTTTTCATGGGGTTTGATGGCTTGAGGGTTAAATAGGGTCAGACACGATTATTGTCTGGCGTCACTTGCTTTCTTGGTCTGCCTACTCCTTTGGATGCAGTCTGGCGCTTGCCCAGTTTTTCAATATCAGCCCTGAATTGCTCGCTACCCAGCGCCCATCCTTTATGCGTGCAATCGCGGATCGCGGCGAGATCATCTGTTGTCAATACAGAGCGAAACAACGCCAGATACGATATCTGACGTTCAATAGCATCAAACCCAAGCCGCAGATATTCATCATGCGCAACCAGCCAATCTGCATTGAGTCCGGTATCACCATGAGCATTGCGATGATGACTTGACCAGGGATAATCCGCCGGGTTGACCACCATCCCGGCACGCACCGGGTTCATCTCGATGTAACACATTAGCGTAAGCAGATACTGTGTACTATCAACTACCGTAGCCCGATAGCGTCCTTCCCAAAGCGTACCGCTGCGCCGATAAGTGTAATTAAAATACTGCACATAGCGCCGCCCCACCGACTGTAACGTCTTGCCGATACTGTCCTCGCGGCTGGGCGTGGCTAGCAGATGGATGTGATTCGTCATCCATACATAGGCATGAATGGCGAGGCCAAACCGTTCAGCCGCTTCGACTAGGGCGCCCCGAAAGAACTGGTAATCCGATTCAGCGGCAAAGATCGCCTGACGGTTATTGCCGCGTTGGATGATGTGCTGAGGTTGACCGGGGATGACGTAGCGGGGAAGGCGAGACATGGAGAGACGTACCTGACTGAGAAAAGAGACTCAATCATACAGGTATTTATCGTGTCTGACCCCATTTGTTTTGACCCCATTTGTTTCCATTTGTTTTTTGACCCCATTTGTTTTTCCATTTGTTTTTACCCCATTTGTTCCTTCGATTTTTCTGCCCCCATTTTTCCTGATGTGTCTGGAGTTGGTTGTAAAAATTATTGACGAACTTTCAAAAAAGAAAACCCTCTCGTCAGAGAAGGGTTTTCCGAGTGGGATAAGTCTCGCTTAACTTAAGCTGGAGTGCCGATTCGCTGAATTGGCAAGCTTGCGACGGCGAGTTGCGCCCAGTCCTGCCAAGCCGAGCCCCATCAGCGCCAAGGTAGCCGGTTCAGGGACGGTGCCGCCACCAGTACCAATGCCGCCGCCGCCAATTGTCGCGTCGCGGATACCGATCGAAATCACTTCATCCGGCCCTGAAGTTTGCGGGCGCGTTTCGAAGACGGTGAAATCGGGGTCAAATCCAGTGAAGCGATTGTGGGTCGGAAAACCGTTGATCATGTTAGGCAATATGCCAATCGCGATACCGGCTGCTGTGGCTACGAAGCCGCTCGAACCGCCAATCGGCAGACCGCTGGCAACAGCACCCGGTGGCAAAAAGTTATAAAACGTCGCTAAACTCGCGCCGGAACCCCCGAAAATGTCACCGCCAGCATTGAAGAAGCTCGTGATCTCAGGCGCGAAACTGTTGAGTTTGGCTGAGTCAGCGTCTAGGAAATCGCAACCACCGCAGCTTGTGTGATCCGGGATGACCAACACGTCCTTCCCCCCCAGAAACGCCGTGAAGGCCGCGGCGTCCGCGAAGGACTGTATATCGGCTGTAGTGATTGTGCCGAAGCCCTCAAGCGTATTTACGCCCACGACCCCTACGCCTCCGGAAAAGCCACGCACAAACGCAATATCATAATTAGCTGCTGCGATTTCGCTGCCAGTACCAGCGCCGCGCAGCCAATTGAGAATTACATTGTCATAACTATTCTGCCCACTATGCAGCAGCACGTCGTGGCCTGTTAGATAGACGGAACCGGCTTGCGCCGTTCCGGTGATTGTACCGAGAACCAACGCCAAGGCTGTGGCTCCTAGTTTGTGTTTAGTTTTCATTGTCTTGACCTCGAAATTGCGGAAAAAAATGTAAAATAAAGATAAAGGTTGATAAATAGGGTCAGACACGATTTATGCAATTCACTAATCACTATCGTACTGCCCTCACCAAATTATTAGGCATTACCCATGCCAACAGAGAGAAGAAATATTAAATTCACTTTAATTACAGCATGTTAAATGTTTTTAGCGCGACTGACAGCCACTCGTCGGAAAAATTTACGGGCGGGAGTGTAAAAAATTTCGACAGGCGAAGATGAGACTTCGGGTTTATCAGTGGGTATTTGTCGTGTCTGACCCCATTTTTCTGGCCCCATTTTTCACATTTGCTTTCATTTGTTTTTCACGGATATAAAAAAACCCCGTTCGTTACCAAGCGAGGTTTTTATTTATGATTCGACAGATTGTCTTTTCAATAATCTGTTTACATATTATGCCTTACGACGACGCACCAGGCTCATGCCAGCAAGGCCTAAACCTAGCAGTGTAAATGCGGTGGGTTCTGGAACATTGCCACCTGGCGTAACGACAGGACCGGAGCCGACATTGATCAGGCTGTTATCTATGCCTTGTGTGAAGTCGTAGAAATTGTCAAAAGGATCCACGTCATGTATCTTTAGCGCGAGTTGCTCGGTGCTTACTAAAGAGTTGTATATGTCGTTTAACAGAGTCGAGTTATTTGAGTAGAACCAACCCGTGTCCAATAAATTGTTACGAAATCCAGTCGAAAATCCAGAGGCTCCCGCATTGCCTAAAGAGTCGGTATTTTGAGTGGGGATGCTGGACCAATTACCGAAGGAAGAGCCATTTACTTCCAGTGTGTTATCGCTGAAATCGAAATTGCCGCTTGCGCTGTCGCCATCATACAGCGAGAATCGAATCCCCGCTTCTGCGATGCCGCCACCTAAAGCGCTGGTGATGCCCGCATTCCAGCCCGTTTGTATGCCGATAGTACCGGGATTACCGTTATAGGCGGCAGGGGTTCCACTATTGTAAAAACCCACGAACAGCGAACTGGCGGCAAGCTGGCTGATTACACGTGTGCCATTGAGACCCACCAAATCGAAAACAACGCCGCCAACACTAGAAACCGTGCCTGGAACCAACCCTTTGCTGGTTGATGAGGTGCTGGTAAAAGGGGTTGCTTGAGCGAGACTTGATAGTCCGATCAAAGTGACACCCGCCAACGTGCGAAGTATGTCTGTTTTTTTCATAATAAATGTTTTCATAATTCCTCCAATAGAATTGTAATTTCCTTCTTTCTTTAAAGAAGATAAATGGGTCAGGCGCGATTTATATGCTCCACATAATCACTATCGTACTGCCCTCACCAAATTATTAAGCATTACCCATGCCAACAGAGAGCAGAAATATTAAATTCACTTTAATTACAGTATGTTAAATTTTTTTAGCGCGGCTGACAGTCACTCGTCGGAAAAATTTCCGGGCGAGAGTGTAAAAAATTTCGACAGGCGAAGATGAGACTTCGGGTTTATCAGTGTAAATGGGGTTAGTCCGGGTGGGTATTTATCATGTCTGACCCCATTTGTTAATCCGATTCAGCGGCAAAGATCGCCTGACGGTTATTGCCGCGCTGGATGATGTGCTGAGGTTGACCGGGAATGACGTAGCGGGGAAGGCG
>JAURZV010000086.1 GCA_030653175.1 Methylobacter sp. | reverse complement strand
GTCGTCATACTCCTTTCTTTAATGGCTATCGTCCGCAGTTCTATTTCAGAACAACTGACGTGACAGGTGCTGTCGAGTTGCCGGAAGGCGTTGAAATGGTTATGCCTGGCGATAATATTTCAGTCAAAGTAAAGTTGATTTCACCGATCGCTATGGAAGATGGTTTGCGTTTTGCAATCCGTGAAGGTGGTCGTACAGTAGGTGCGGGCGTCGTTGCATCAATAATCGAGTAAAATATATGTCTAATCAAACTATCAGAATCCGTTTGAAATCATTTGATCATAAATTGATTGATCAATCGGCTGGTGAGATAGTAGAAACAGCAAGAAGAACGGGTGCTCAAGTTAAGGGTCCTATTCCATTGCCTACTAAAAAAGAGCGTTTCACTATTTTGATTTCTCCGCATGTGAATAAAGATGCAAGAGATCAATATGAATTGAGAACGTATAAAAGATTATTGGATATCGTTGAACCAACAGAAAAAACCGTAGATGCATTGATGAAGTTGGATCTTGCAGCTGGTGTTGATGTTCAAATAAAATTGAATTAAAAAGCAGGGGAATTGGCAGATGTCAATAGGTCTTATAGGTCGTAAATGTGGTATGACCAGAGTTTTTTGTGAAGATGGTTCGTCAGTACCAGTTACTGTACTCCAGATTGACTCAAACAGAGTTACTCAGGTTAAAGGTATTGAAGTTGATGGGTATCGTTCGATTCAAGTAGCAGCGGGCGATAAAAAATCTTCTAGAGTCAATAAAGCAATGGCAGGTCATTACGCAGCAGCTAATGTGACAGCTGGACGTGGCCTGTGGGAGTTTAGGCTCGAAGATGGTGAGGGTGAGGATTTGTCTGTTGGCTCTCAATTGTCTTTAGATGTTTTTTCTGCTGGTCAAGTTGTTGATGTTCAAGGTAAAAGTATTGGTAAAGGTTTTGCTGGTGGCATAAAGCGTCACAATTTCAGCATGCAAGATGCTACGCATGGTAACTCGCGCTCACATAGAGTTTTGGGTTCTATCGGTATGTGCCAAACTCCTGGTCGTGTATTTAAAGGCAAGAAAATGGAGGGTCATATGGGAGCTGAAAAAGTTACGGTTCAGAATTTGACTATTCATTCAATTGATGCGGCAAGAAATTTAATTTTAGTAAAAGGCGCTGTGCCTGGCGCTAAAGGCGGTGATGTAGTTATTACACCCGCTATGAAAATGCGAAATAAAGGTTAGGCTATGAGTTTGCAAATACCTGCTTTAAACGAACAAGACTCTTCTGGAAGCGTAGAAGTGGCTGAGGCTATTTTTGGACAGTCATTTAATGAAACTTTGGTTCACCAATTGGTTGTTAGGCATCTGGCTGGGGCTCGTGCCGGAACTAAAGCGCAGAAGACACGCTCTGATGTGAGCGGTGGTGGCGCAAAACCATGGAGACAAAAAGGAACGGGTCGAGCAAGATCTGGTACAACACGTAGTCCGATATGGAGAACGGGTGGTGTTGCTTTTGCTGCAAGACCAAGAAATTACGAGCAAAAGCTAAATAAAAAAATGTTTCGGGTTGGTGTTCGGTCAATTTTGTCTGAGTTGCTTAGGCAGAATCGGTTAGTGGTTAGTAATGATATTTTGCCTACCAGTCCCAAAACCAAAGAATTAAATGCAAGAATAAAAAATATTGACGCAAAACGCATTCTGATTGTTGTTGAGAGTGTAGATGCAAACTTAGCTTTGGCGTCAAGAAACATACCTTATGTAGAGGTGATTGAGGCGATTAATTTAAGTCCGGTACTATTGGTCTCAGCCGATAAAGTTATTGCTACACCTGGTGCGTTGAAGCAAATAGAGGAGCGCTTGGCGTGAGTTTAAATAAATACCACTTAGCAGGTGTGCTACAAGCTCCGATTGTATCTGAGAAGAGCACTATTGCTGCAGAAAAAAATAATCGATTTGTTTTTAAAGTGCAAAAACATGCAACTAAAAAACAAGTAAAAAGTGCAGTGGAACTAATGTTTAGCGTTGAGGTTGATTCAGTTCAAGTTTTAAACGTTAAGGGCAAACAAAAAAGATTTGGCGGCTCATTGGGACAACGATCTGATTGGAAAAAGGCTTATGTAAAACTAAAGCCTGGTCATGATATAGATTTCTCTGCTGCTTAATAATTTAAGTTTTAAAAGATCAATAGGAAACGGTAGAAAGCATGGCTATTGTAAAGTCTAAACCGACGTCACCGGGTTCACGGTTTGTAGTGCGGATCAAAAATGATGATTTGCATAAAGGAAAGCCCTATGCGCCTTTGTTAAGTAAGAATAGCAAAAGTGGCGGTCGTAATAATCAGGGGCGTATTACAACACGTCATATAGGTGGTGGTCATAAACAACACTATCGGATTATTGATTTTAAAAGAAATAAAATCGATATTCCTGCCGTTGTTGAGCGTCTGGAGTATGACCCAAACAGAACTGCTAATATCGCTTTGATATTATTTAAAGATGGTGAGCGGAGATACATCATTGCTCCTAAAGGGCT
This sequence comes from Methylobacter sp., assembly GCA_030653175.1. Lineage (GTDB taxonomy): Bacteria > Pseudomonadota > Gammaproteobacteria > Methylococcales > Methylomonadaceae > Methylobacter_A. The sequence continues at coordinate 16,308 of JAURZV010000086.1, read as the reverse complement.
TGAAGTTGGGCAGGAAGTTCTTTCTTCGGAAACTACGGCTATTAAGCCGGGTAACTGTATGCCGTTGAGAAATATACCAATGGGTACAACCGTTCATTGCGTGGAGTTGAAGCCAGGCAAAGGCGCTCAAGTTGCTCGAAGTGCCGGTACATCTGTACAATTAGTGGCCAAAGACGGCGCTCATGCAACCCTTAGATTACGATCTGGTGAAATGCGTAAAGTTATGGCTGATTGTCGCGCCGTAATTGGCGAGGTTTCAAATTCAGAACATAGCTTGATATCTCTTGGAAAGGCTGGTGCTTCAAGATGGCGAGGTGTTCGACCTACTGTTCGTGGTGTTGTAATGAATCCGGTTGATCATCCGCATGGTGGTGGTGAAGGTCGTACATCTGGCGGTAGACATCCGGTATCTCCCTGGGGCATGCCAACCAAAGGCTATAAAACCAGAAATAACAAACGTACTGATAATATGATTATCAGGCGTCGTAAGCTTAAATAGAGAGGAATTAGCGTGCCGCGTTCAATTAAAAAAGGTCCTTTTATTGATCATCATCTGCTTAAAAAAGTTGAAGATGCTGTAAGTACTAATAATCGGAAACCGATTAAAACATGGTCAAGAAGATCAATGATTATTCCTGATATGCTGGGTTTGACTATAGCAATCCATAATGGACGCCTACACATACCTGTTCTGATTTCTGAGAATATGGTCGGGCATAAATTAGGTGAGTTTTCGCCAACTCGCACATATAAAGGCCACGTGGCTGATAAGAAATCTAGATAGGTTGTGTTATGGAAGTTTCAGCAAAATTAAAAAATGCTCCGCTGTCTGCGCAAAAGGCGCGGTTAGTAGGTGATCAGATTCGTGGTATGCCGGTTGAAAAAGCGTTGAACACATTGAAGTTCAGCTCAAAAAAAGCTGCTGCGATTATCAAAAAAATTCTTGAATCTGCTATCGCTAATGCGGAGCATAATGAAAGCGCAGATATTGACGAATTAAAAGTGTCGACCGTTTATGTAAATGAAGGGGCGACTATGAAAAGATTCAAGGCAAGAGCTAAAGGACGTGCAAATCATATCCTTAAAAGAACCTGCCATATTACAGTTAAAGTCGCAGAATACGAGTAGGGGCAGAAAATGGGTCAAAAGGTACATCCAACAGGTATACGCCTAGGTATTGTTAAAGATTGGAATTCGAGATGGTATGCGAATAGTCAGGATTACTCTGTTTTCCTGCACCAAGATTTGACAGTCAGGGACTATATCAAGAAAAAATTAGCTCATGCTTCTGTAAGCCGTATTCAGATTAATCGTCCACCGAATAATGCGCATATTACAATACATACAGCAAGGCCTGGTATTGTAATAGGTAAAAAAGGCGAAGATATTGAAGCATTAAGACAAGCAGTGTCGAAGATAATGGGGATCCCTGTTCAGCTTAATGTTGAAGAGATTAGAAAGCCTGAACTAGACGCTCAGTTGGTTGCTGAAGGTGTTGCTCAGCAACTTGAAAAAAGAATTATGTATCGTCGAGCAATGAAGCGCGCTGTAACCAATACAATGCGATTAGGTGCTGAGGGTATAAAGATCAATGTTGGTGGTCGGTTAAACGGCGCCGAGATTGCCCGAAGCGAATGGTATAGAGAGGGGCGAGTTCCTCTGCATACATTGCGGGCAGACATCGATTACGCAACCGCTGAAGCACATACTACCTACGGAATTATCGGCATTAAGGTGTGGATATTCAAAGGTGAGGTATTCGATATGGATGCGCATATAGCATCTATTAATTCAGAATCTAAAAAATAGTTGAAGGGATAGAGAAAATGCTTCAACCTAAAAGAACCAAATTCCGTAAACAACATAAAGGCAGAAATAACGGGACTGCCGTACGTGGCTCATCAGTAAGTTTTGGTGATTTTGGCCTTAAATCAGTTGAGCGCGGCAGGCTTACTGCTCGTCAGATTGAATCAGCCCGTAGAACTATTACCCGGCACGTCAAGCGTGGCGGTAAAATATGGATTAGAATCTTCCCAGACAAGCCAATTACCAAAAAACCATTAGAAGTTCGTATGGGAAAAGGAAAAGGTAGTGTAGAATACTGGGTCGCTCAGGTTAAACCTGGAACTATGTTGTATGAAATACAGGGTGTTTCTGAGGAGTTGGCTCGTGAAGCATTCGCTTTAGGTGCTGCCAAGTTACCTTTGAAAACACTTTTTACTGCTCGGACAATAATGTAATGAAAGTAAGTGAATTACGCCAAAAATCTAAAGACGAATTAGGGTCAATGTTGCTCGAATTGTCGCGCGAACAATTTAATCTTAAAATGCAGAAAGGTACAGGTCAGCTGTCTAAACCGGATCAAGTGAAAAAGGTTAGGCGTGATGTGGCACGTATCCATACCATATTAAACGAAATGACGAGCGCATAAAATGAGTGAAAATGTAACTAAGTTGCGGACGATCACTGGTCGGGTTGTTAGTAATAAAATGAACAAAACCATTACCGTTTTAGTTGAGCGAGTTGTAAAGCATCCTGTTTACGGTAAATACATTAAGCGATCAACTAAAATGATGGCTCATGATGAACAGAATATTTGCCATGAAGGCGACGTAGTATCCATTACATCATGCAGGCCTATGTCTAAGAATAAAACTTTCATGTTGGTTCAGGTCTTAGAAAGCGCCAACAAATAGCATTACTAGGCTATTTAATAAACAGATAATTAGGAATAAATCATGATTCAGATGCAAACTAACCTTGACGTCGCCGATAATAGCGGTGCAAAAAGGGTCATGTGTATCAAAGTATTGGGTGGGTCTCATAGGCGTTATGCAGGCATTGGTGATATCATCAAAGTCAGTATTAAAGACGCTATACCACGCGGAAGAGTTAAAAAAGGCGAAGTTTATAACGCATTGGTTGTTAGAACTCGTAAAGGCGTTCGCAGGCCGGATGGTTCAGTCATTCGCTTTGATGGTAATGCCGCAGTCATTCTAAATAATAATTTACAGCCACTTGGTACACGCATTTTTGGCCCTGTAACACGTGAGCTTAGAGGCGAGAGATTCATGAAAATCATCTCGTTAGCTCCTGAAGTTTTATAAGGTAGGGTTTAAAAATGCAAAGAATTAAACAAGGCGATGAAGTTATTGTTCGTACCGGTAAGGATAAAGGTAAGAGTGGTAGAGTGAGTAAGGTTTTAAAGGATAACAAGGTTTTGGTTGAAGGAATCAATCAGGTTAAAAAGAACCAAAAACCAAATCCAAATGCTGGGGTTTCAGGTGGAATTATCGTCAAGGATATGCCGATTAATATTTCCAATATAGGATTATATAATCCTGAGACCAAAAAAGCGGATCGTGTCGGCTTTAAGTTTCTAGAAGATGGAAAAAAAGTCAGATATTTTAAGTCAACAAATGAAGTTGTTGATGTATAGGTGTAGATAAAAATCATGGCTAGACTAGAAACCGTATATAAAGAAAAGATCCTTCCAGCATTAGTGGAGCAGTTTGCTTACAATTCTGTAATGCAGGCGCCGCGAATTACAAAAATAACACTCAATATGGGTGTTGGCGGTGCTGTTGCTGATAAAAAGGTCTTGCAATCCGCAGTTAATGACATGGAAAAGATTTCCGGTCAAAAACCAGTCGTTACTCTGGCAAGAAAATCAATCGCGGGTTTTAAAATTCGTGACGATATGCCTATAGGTTGTAAGGTTACTTTGCGTAGCGATAGGATGTATGAATTTTTAGATCGCTTAATAAGTATTTCTATTCCTCGAATCCGTGATTTTAGAGGATTGAGCCCTAAAAGCTTTGATGGGCGTGGTAATTATTCTATGGGTGTTAAAGAGCAAATCATTTTCCCGGAAATTGATTATGACAAAATTGACACATTGCGTGGCATGGATATAACTATCACAACAACAGCTCAAACTAATGAAGAAGGTTTGGCTTTGTTGAAGCTTTTTAATTTTCCATTTAAGAACTAAAGGGCACGTTAAAATGGCAAAAAAATCAATGATTGCGCGAGAAGACAAGCGTAAAAAATTAGTACAAAAATATGATGTCAAACGTAAATCTTTGAAAGAAATTATCAGAGATCCGAGTGCCACATTTGAAGATAAAGAATCTGCTCATTTACAACTTCAAAAACTACCGAGAGACTCTAGTGCGTCAAGAGTTCGTAATCGTTGTAATTTAACCGGACGTCCGCATGGTTATTACCGTAAGTTTGGCCTTAGTCGAAATAAGCTAAGAGAAGCAACAATGCGTGGCGATGTGCCAGGCTTGGTAAAGGCAAGTTGGTAAGATCTTTTAGATCAAGTTTAGAGAGATTATAAGATGAGTATGACAGACCCAGTCGCAGATATGCTGACCCGAATCAGAAACGGTCAATCTGCTGGCAAAAAGATTGTTAAGCAGCCTTCGTCAAAATTGAAAGTGTCTATTGCCAAGGTGTTAAAAGAAGAAGGTTTTATAACAGGTTATTCCATGGAAACAATCGGCAGTCATACAGAAATGACTATTGAATTGAAGTACTATAAGGGAGCTCCTGTAATTGAAAATATTAAAAGAATTAGTAAACCTGGTTTACGTATTTATAAATCTAAGGATGAATTGCCAAAAGTTCTTGGCGGGCTAGGGATTGCTATCGTATCAACATCGAATGGTGTTATGACCGATAGAGCTGCTCGTTCAATTGGACATGGCGGTGAAGTCATTTGTACTGTTTGTTAAAGTGTAGGTCAGGTTATGTCAAGAATTGCTAAGGCTCCAGTAATTATCCCAAGTGGTGTGGATATAAAGCTAGAGGGTAATAATGTGACCGTAAAAGGAAGCAATGGTCAATTATCTTATGATATTAATTCAGCTGTTAGCCTGGGTATTACGGATAACGTAATCCAGGTTCAGTGGGATAAAGATGATAAAAAAGCTACTGCTCAAGCTGGAACGGCTAGAGCAATCGTAAGTAACATGGTTATTGGTGTCTCCGCAGGATTTGAAAAGAAACTAACTCTGATTGGTGTGGGCTATAGAGCGCAGGCTAAAGGAAATATACTTAATCTAGCACTTGGTTTTTCCCATCCAGTTGATTTTGAAGTTCCGGCAGGGGTTCTAGTTGAAACGCCTAGTCAAACTGAAATATTGATTAAGGGAAGCGACAAACAGTTGGTAGGTGAGGTTGCTGCGAAAATTAGAGCATATCGTCCACCTGAGCCATATAAAGGTAAAGGTGTCAGGTACGCTGACGAACATGTTGCAAGAAAAGAAGCTAAGAAGAAGTAAGGTAGCAAAATGGATAAGAAACAAGCTCGTATGAAGCGCGCATTAAAATTGCGTAGCAAAATTAAGAAATTAAGCACAACACGATTGTCAATTCACAAAACTTCGCAACATATTTACGCTCAAGTTATTAGTGCTGATGGAACGACAACCTTAGCAAGTGCATCAACAACTCAGGCTGAAATTAAATCGGCATTAAAAAACACTGGAAATGTAATCGCTGCAGCTGAGGTAGGAAAATTTATTGCACAAAAAGCAATTGCTGCTGGGGTTTCCGAGGTTGCTTTTGATCGTTCAGGATTTAAATATCATGGTCGCGTTAAGGCATTGGCTGATGCGGCACGTGAAGCCGGTTTGAAATTTTAGGGGAATAAAATGTCTACAGCACCTTCTCAGGTTAGTGCAGATGGTTTGCAAGAAAAGTTAGTTAATGTAAGACGTGTTGCAAAAGTTGTAAAAGGCGGTAGGGTTTTTGGCTTCACAGCACTAACAGTTGTTGGTGATGGCGAGGGTAGGGTTGGGTATGGTGTTAGCAAAGCTCGAGAAGTGCCTATTGCAATCCAAAAATCTTTAGAGCAAGCACGTAAAAATATGCGTAAAGTTTCTTTAAAAGGTGACACCTTGCAATATCCTATTATGAATACAACTGGAGCGGCTAAAGTTTATATGCAGCCTGCTTCAGAAGGTACAGGCATTATTGCTGGTGGGGCAATGAGGGCGGTATTTGAAGTGGTTGGGGTACATAACGTATTAGCTAAATGCATCGGAACTAGTAATCCTATTAATGTTGTTAGAGCAACTATTAATGGTCTTACTGGAATGCACAGCGCTAACCAAATAGCTGCAAAACGCGGCTTATCAGTTGAACAGATTATTGGGTAGTGGCAATGGCTGGCAATAAAATAAGTGTTACGATGATAAAAAGTAGATTTGGACGTTTACCGCGTCACCAAGCTTGCTTAAAAGGTTTGGGGTTGCGCAAAATCAACCAGACGGTTGTGGTGGTCAATACGCCTGAAAACAGAGGTATGATAAATAAAGTATCGTACATGCTAAAATTTGAGGAAGTGTAATGTTTTTAAATACAATCCGTTCAAGTGAAGGGGCTCGAAAGAAATCTAAGAGAGTAGGTCGAGGTATTGGCTGTACACTTGGTAAGACTTGTGGAAGAGGTCATAAGGGGCAAAAGGCTCGTAGTGGTGGCTTTCATAAGGTTGGTTTTGAAGGTGGTCAGATGCCCTTGCAACGTCGATTACCAAAGGTTGGCTTTACTTCATTAATTAGCAAATATTCAGCCGAGGTTAGACTAAATGAGCTTGAGGGTTTAAATGCTGACATAATTGACCTTAAGATGCTGATTGACGCCAATATCGTTCCCGCGTTTACAAAAAAAGCTAAAATAATAAAGTCTGGTGTATTAAGTAAGGCCGTTACGATCAAAGGAATAAAAGTAACTGGTGGAGCCAAAGAATCTATTGAAGCTGCTGGCGGCAAAGTAGAGGTTTAAATGAGTGCATCAAGAGCGCAGGTATCTGGGAAGGTCGGCGGTTTTTCAGAGCTTAAAGCTAGGTTGCTTTTTGTTTTGGGAGCTTTTTTTGTATACAGAGTCGGTGCCCATATTCCTGTGCCTGGAATAGATCCTAAGGCACTTGCTGTTATGTTTGAGCAGCAAAGCGGATCAATCTTGGATATGTTCAACATGTTCTCGGGTGGTGCTTTGATGCGTTTAAGCTTATTTGCATTGGGTATAATGCCTTATATTTCAGCATCAATCATTATGCAATTGATGACAGTTGTTATTCCTGCAATGGAGCAGCTAAAAAAAGAGGGTGAATCGGGTCGGCGTAAGATTTCGCAGTATACTCGATTTGGCACCGTTGTTTTAGCAACTTTTCAAGCGATTGGCATCTCTTTGGCATTGCAAAATCAAACTGCTGGTGGACTTTCCGTGGTTTTGAGTCCAGGCATAAGTTTTATCGTTATTACAACGGTTACTTTAGTTACTGGTACTATTTTCTTGATGTGGTTGGGTGAGCAGGTTACTGAGAGGGGAATTGGCAATGGCATTTCTCTTATCATATTCGCAGGTATTGTTTCTGGGTTACCAAAAGCAATTGGTGGTACTTTAGAGTTGGCAAGAACCGGTGAAATGAATGGGGCATTTATTATTTTATTATTTTTATTGTCAATTTCCGTAACTGCGCTGGTTGTTTTTGTTGAAAGAGGGCAGAGAAGGATTCTTATTAATTACCCAAAAAGACAGCAAGGCCGTAAGATGTATGCGGGGCAAAGTAGTTTTTTACCTTTAAAGCTTAATATGGCTGGTGTAATACCGCCTATCTTTGCATCGAGTATAATTTTGTTTCCAGCGACTATTGCAGGATGGTTTGGAAATAGCGAGGGTTTTGCTTGGCTGCAAGATGTGGCCACCATGTTGTCTCCCGGTCAACCAGTCTATGTTATTTTTTATGCAACGGCTATTATTTTCTTTTGTTTCTTTTACACCGCTTTGGTGTTTAATTCAAAAGAAACTGCTGACAATTTAAAGAAATCGGGTGCATTTTTACCCGGAATAAGACCAGGCCTTCAAACAAGTTCTTATATTGATAAAGTGATGACCCGACTAACATTAATCGGTGCGTTTTATATTACACTTGTATGTTTATTGCCTGAGTTTTTGATTGTTTACTGGAATGTTCCGTTTTATTTTGGAGGAACATCTTTATTGATTATTGTAGTGGTTGTAATGGATTTCATTTCGCAGATGCAAACTCATGTTATGTCCCAGCAGTATGATGGCTTAATGAAAAAAGCCAATCTAAAAAAATAAATTATTGCACAAGAGCAATCTAGGAGTTAATTGTGAAAGTTCGTGCCTCTGTAAAAAAAATCTGTAGAAAATGTAAAGTTGTAAAAAGAAATGGTGTTGTCAGGGTTATCTGTGAAGACGGAAAACATAAGCAACGACAAGGATAATAATTGTTGCGCCATAATTTATACAATGTTATAATTTGGCGCTTAACTTTAGAGCACTATCAAGTGGGAGTATCTAGATGGCACGTATTGCCGGGATAAATATACCAGATCATAAACATGCAGTGATTGCTTTGACTGCTATTTATGGTGTTGGTCGTCAAACTGCAAGTGAAATTTGTGTTGAAGTAGGTATAACGCCTTCGATTAAAATAAAAGAGCTGACTGAAGAGCAATTAGAAGCCATTCGTAATGTGGTTTCGAAGATGACAGTGGAAGGTGATCTGCGTCGTGAAGTTTCTATGAATATCAAGCGTTTGATGGATCTGGGTTGCTATCGCGGAATAAGACATCGTAGAGGATTGCCTTTAAGAGGGCAGAGAACGAGAACTAATGCTCGTACTCGAAAAGGCCCGCGTAAGGCAATTAGAAAATAAGATATTCCTTTAAGAGGTTGAAGTAAATGGCGAGTCAAAATCGTTCTAGAAAACGTATAAAAAAAGAAGTTGCAGACGGCATTGTACATGTGCATGCTTCTTTTAATAATACAATCATAACTATCACAGATAGAAAAGGTAATGCTCTTTCTTGGGCAACATCAGGAGGCTCAGGTTTTCGTGGGTCCAGAAAAAGCACGCCATTTGCTGCGCAGGTTGCGGCTGAAAAGGCGGGTTCTGTTGCTTTGGAATTTGGCATGAAAAATCTTGATGTCATGATTAAGGGGCCAGGTCCTGGACGTGAATCCGCAGTGCGATCCCTGAATAATTTGGGATTCAAAATAAATAATATTGTTGATGTGACGCCGATTCCTCATAATGGTTGTCGTCCGCCGAAAAAACGCCGCGTATAAAAATCTGGAGTAGTTTGTTATGGCAAGATATCTTGGGCCTACCTGTAAATTAAGTCGAAGAGAAGGCACCGATCTGTTTTTAAAAAGCAGAGGGAAGTCTTTAGAAAGTAAGTGTAAATTAGATCAGCGCCCTGGCCAACATGGTACGAAGCGCGCAAGAAGTTCGGATTATGCTATTCAGTTGAGAGCTAAGCAGCGCTTACGCAGAATATACGGCATTTTAGAAAAACAATTCAGAAACTACTATAAATCGGCAGATTTGAAAAAAGGTGCAACAGGCCAGAATTTGTTGAATCTTTTGGAATCAAGATTAGATAACGTTGTATACCGTATGGGTTTTGCTTCTACTCGGGCGGAAGCTCGTCAGTTGGTTAGCCATAAATCTATCCAAGTAAATAATGTTTTAATTAACGTACCTTCTTATCAGGTTTCTCCAGGTGATGTTCTTACCGTTAGAGAGAAAGCGAAAAAACAACAAAGAATTGTTGATGCTTTAATTGTAACCGAGCAGTATGGATTCCCTTCTTGGGTTGACGTTAATTCTAAAGCAATGTCAGGTACTTTTAGCTCTCTGCCGGATCGTGTGGATTTGGGTAGTGATATAAATGAGCAGTTGGTAGTTGAGCTTTACTCTAAATAATCGTAGTTTTGAGGGATATAAATGCAGAATTCTATTTCTGGCTTGCTGAAGCCTCGATTAGTTGAGGTTGTAAGCAAAACACCTAATCATTCTAAGATTGTTATTGAACCTCTTGAAAGAGGATTTGGTCATTCTATTGGTAATGCATTGCGCCGGGTGTTGTTGTCTACAATTCCTGGTTGCGCAGTTACAGATGTTGAAATTGAAGGCGTTCTTCATGAGTACACCACTATAGAAGGTGTTCAAGAAGATGTGATTGATATTTTGCTTAATCTTAAAAAGTTAGCGGTTGTGCTTCACTCTAAAGATGAAGTTGAACTTACTCTTTCAAAGCATGGTGCGGGTTGTGTTACCGCTGCTGATATTATACTTCCGCATGATGTGGAAATTATTAATCCTGATTTGGTAATCGCTAACCTGACACAGGTTGGCGTTTTAAACATGAAGATCAGAGTGCGCCGAGGAAGAGGTTATGAGCCTGTAAGTGTTCGTAAATCAAATTCCGAACATAGTCTTGTTGTCGGCGCGCTTCAACTTGATGCTTCATATAGCCCGATTGTCAAAGTTGCTTATCAAGTTGAAAGTACTCGTGTTGAGCAGCGAACTAATTTAGATAAATTAATAATCGAGCTGGAAACAAATGGAACTGTTGATCCAGAAGAAACTATTAAGCTTGCTGCCACGATACTTCATGATCAATTATCTGTTTTTGTTGACTTTGAAAAAGTAAATGATCAGCTTGCAGAGGAAGAAGTTGAAGTCGAAGAAATATTTGATCCTGTTCTTCTTCGTCCCGTAGATGATCTTGAGTTAACAGTACGTTCTGCTAATTGCTTAAAAGCTGAGAATATTTTTTATATTGGAGACTTAATTCAACGTACCGAAGTTGAGTTATTAAAAACTCCAAATCTTGGCAAAAAATCTTTAACAGAAATAAAAGACATTCTTGCTTTAAAAGGTTTATCTTTGGGTATGCGGTTGGAAAACTGGCCTCCCGAAAACCTTGCAGATCAAACTCACGCAATAACACACTAACATTAGGTCTTCTTACAATGAGACATCGTAAATCCGGAAGAAAATTCAATATAAATAGCAGTCATCGTAAGGCGCTATTTAGTAACATGGTTAGTTCACTATTTAAGCATGAATTAATTAAAACAACTTTACCAAAAGCGAAAGAATTAAGAAGCTATGCTGAGCCTTTAATTACTTTGTCTAAAGAAGATAGCGTAGCTAAAAGGCGTATTGCTTTCTCTCGGTTACGTGATCGTGACGTAGTAACTAAGCTTTTTAATGAGTTAGGTCCTCGCTACAAGAATAGAGCCGGTGGATATTTACGTATTATGAAGTGCGGATTTAGACCTGGTGATGATGCTCCGATGGCCTATGTCGAGCTTGTCGATAGGTCCGCTGCTATGATAGAAGATTAATTCAGTTTGGCGAGACACAAAAAATATTTTTACAGATTGTCATCAGCCCCTAAAACCTGAAATCTTGTGTTTATGATTGATTAGGGGCTAATTTTATAAAATTCAAATCTAATCTTAAATGGCGGATTCAATTCCGAAGTGCCTCCTCCTAGGAGCTTGCAAGTGTAGGTTTTTTCACTCATTGCTTTCCACCACGCAAGCAGCCATTGATGCCTCGTAACTCTATCAGGCAGCCTGGGCCATGCTTCCTTACGGCCTGGTTTGACAGGGAGAAGCTCATGGTTAAACAAAGCCGCGATAATCAAAGACCAGCCATGCTGGAAAATACCGATTATTCACCAGCGTTTTCCACGCCGCCGGACCGCACCAGGAACCGAAGGTTCTTTGATGTCCAACGGCGTGTCGGCTTGAGCTTCTGCTTCGCCACCGACAGACAACAGCCACCACGTGGCGATAGCAATCGCCATCCACAATCGCTCTGCCCGCGCTGGATCATCCATACGCGTGTGTTGCCACTGCCAACCACTCCGTTTGCTGTGCTTGAAGCCCTGTTCTATCCAGGTTCTCAAACCGTACCAGCAGGCATCGGCGCATTCGGGTGCCAAATCGGTCAGCACCAGCCAAGGGTCTTGATGTTCTTCGCCCCAGTAGCCTAGTAGTGTGCAGCGCAATTGGCTTTTCTTGCCCTTAAATGCGGTTCCCCGTCCTTGCCAACGGCGGCCCTTGGCAGGCACCAAGCGGGAAAACGGCTGCCAGTGAAACCAGTTGTCGGGGCGAATGCGTATTCTGATTAATTTGAACACTGATTCTGGACGAACTTGAACACCTAAAACCTAACGCATCGGTGGAAGTGAATTTTCACTCTAAGTGTTCAACTTGGGTCAAGGAATTCATTTTCTTTCGCATAGATTCTCCTTTCAAAATCATCCGGTGGGCGTTGCGCATCAGCCGATCTAAAATCGCATCGGCTAAGGCAGTAAGCAAAAATAACTTGAACAATTAGAGAGCTTTGTCTATTCTGCGATCATGGATGATACAGCAACGATAGAGGCCAAATATAAAGCGCTTTCCGGACGACTGGATGAAGCGACGTTGCGGTTATGGGCTGCGACAGAAGCACGTAGTCTGGGGCGGGGCGGTGTGAGTACTGTTGCCAAGGCAATAGGCATGTCTCGAACAACGATTCACTCTGGACTTACAGAACTGAAAGCCATGATAACGGCCCCCATCCCCCAAAGTGCCTCTCATGATCGTGTTCGCACCGCAGGCGGCGGGCGAAAGAAGCTAAGTGACAAAGATGCCAATTTACTACGCGACTTGGATGCATTGGTCGAACCGACCTCGCGAGGCGATCCGATGTCGCCATTGCGCTGGACATGCAAAAGTACCTATAGATTAGCTGAAGAACTGAACCGGCAAGGTCATGCAGTCTGTCAGCGAACAATTTGCGATCTTTTGAGCCAAATGAACTTTAGTCTGCAATCGACACGCAAGACAAAAGAAGGCGGACATCATAGTGATCGGGATGCTCAATTTTGCCATATTGCCAAAGTAGTTGCCGATTATCAATCATCAGGCGATCCGGTAATTTCGGTCGATACTAAGAAAAAGGAACTGATTGGTGACTTCAAGAACGCTGGTCAGGAAGGGCAACCCAAAGGTAAGCCCGAGGAAGTTCGTGTATATGACTTCATTGATCCAGAATTGGGTAAAGTGGCACCCTATGGCGTTTACGATGTTACAAACAATACAGGCTGGGTGAGCGTCGGTATCGATCACGATACGGCCGAGTTTGGCGCAGAGAGCATACGGCGCTGGTGGCGTGAAATGGGTATTGAAGTGTATCCAAATGCGAATCGATTACTGATTACCGCCGACTGTGGTGGCAGCAATGGCAACCGAGTACGATTGTGGCGAAGGGAATTACAGAAACTGGCCGATGAACTACAGTTAACCATCCAGGTCTGTCACCTTCCTCCTGGAACCAGTAAATGGAACAAAATCGAACATCGCATGTTTTGCCACATTACTGCCAATTGGCGAGGCCGTCCCTTGGTTAGCCGACAAGTCGTAGTCAACTTGATTGGCAGCACGACAACTCAAGCTGGACTGCGCATCAAAGTGGCGCTGGATGAAAATAACTATCCACAGGGAATCAAGGTGACAGATGAGGAACTTGCCACCCTCGCCATAGAACGCGACGATTTTCATGGCGAATGGAACTACCGATTTCGGCCTAGGAATCAGAAAATTTAAACTAATTTGTTCAACTTATTTTTGCTTAAAGCCTAAGTGTTCAACTTGGGTCAAGGAATTCATTTTCTTTCGCATAGATTCTCCTTTCAAAATCATCCGGTGGGCGTTGTGCATCAGCCGATCTAAAATCGCATCGGCTAAGGTATTATCACCAATCGCGTCATACCATTGTTCTGTCGGTAATTGGCTGATAATGAGGGTTGCCGTTTGTTCATAACGATCATCCATGATTTCCATCAAGTCATTTCGGGTGGCGGCATTTAAAGGCTCGAGTCCCCAATCATCAATGATCAGCACATCCAGACTGGCTATCGCTTTTAGTAATTTACTGTAACTGCCATCCGCCTTGGCCTGTGTCAATGCGAGGATCAGGCGCGGAAGCCGGTAATAGCGAACGCTGTAGCCTTTCAGACAGGCTTGATGACCAAGTGCGCAAGCAATATAGGTTTTGCCCGTGCCGCAGGGACCGGTCAGCAACAGGTTCTGGGCTTTTTTTAGCCAATCGCACAACAACAGTGATGCCATTTGTGATTGCTGCAAGCCTCTGGCAGACTGATAATCAATGTCTTTGGCATGAGCCTTGAGTTTGAATTGCGCGGCGCGTGTCAAGCGATCCTGTTTACGCTGATGTCGCTCCTGGTCTTCGTGATCGACTAATAATTGCAGGCGTTCGGCAAAGGCTAAGCCTTCATACGTGCCAGGTTGGTCCAGCTGGGTTTGCAGCGCAGAGGCCATGCCGCTTAGTTTCAATTGGCGTAGTTGGCTGAGGGTGGTTTCAATCCTATTAATGTCCTGTATTTAGGTTTTAAAAGAAAATGTGAGCATTCAGGGCCTTCAAAATCAAGATGATGCAGGCCGTGTTTGCTCAACTCTTGACGGGTAAGGGTTAGTGAAAACTCTTGGCACCACGAATGTTGACATGATCCTGAGGCAATAACGACAGTTGCACCGGCGCTGATTCCGGCAGCTTATCCCTGTTGCTTTGCAAAATGGCTTTGACGTTTTTTAATTGGAACAGGGATTCTTTGTTGGCGATTGCGCAGGCTTTATTTAAGCGTTCGGCGGCATAGCTTCGGTTGAGGCTCAATAAACCCAGACAGACACGGTAAGCTTGCTCTGGATGCGCCTTCCGCTGTAACTGTCCCTTCACCCACACCAGCACCTCAGGTCCTATCGATTGCGCCCAGTTCATTAACCGTCCTTGGCGTCCATTGCTGATGCTGAGCATGCTGCTCGGGCATGTGCCCTGGCTCTGTGGTCATGCCTGGGTAATATTTTCGGACATGAGTGGCTATGCGTTTGTTAAGAAAGCAGACCTCAATCAGTTTGTCACCGGCATGCAACTCAACTTGTTCGCCTACGCAGTGATGCGGCACCGAGTAGAGGTGCTGGTCGTAGATCAGGTGATAATCGATATTGACGCGGGCAGTTTTAATGTCGGTGTACTGATAGGCGTACTTCGGTAACGGTGTCAGCGCGGGTTGATCCAGCGATTCAAACCACTGCTGACGACTGCCTGGCATTTGCTTGAAGGGTTTTTGATTGAGCTCGGTCAATAAGGCGCTGATACAGTGATTTAACTCCGCCAACGAGAAGAAAGTTTGATGGCGCAGTTTAGCCATGATCCAGCGCTCGACCCGCAGCACACCGGCCTCCGCCTTGGCTTTATCCTTGGGTTTATAGGGCCTGGCAGGCATCACTGCGACTGAATAATGGGAGGCCAACTGTTGATGGCTGGGATTGAGTTCGGGGTCGTAACGACAGGCTTTAGTCACCCCGCTTTTTAAGTTATCCGGAACCAGCATCACCGGCGTACCGCCGAAAAACTCAAAGGCTCGCACATGGCTGCCTAACCAATCCGGCAGACTTTGGCTCCAGGTCGCTTCGGCAAAGGTATAATTGGAGGCGCCCAGCACCGCCACAAAGATCTGCGCGGTGCGAATTTCGCCGGTTGAGGCGCAGACCACGGGCATCGTGGGCCCTGCATAATCGATAAACAACTTGTCACCGGCGCGATGAGTCTGCCGCATCGATCGTTTTTGTTTCTTCCGCCAGTCGGCATAGCGGGCGCAGAACTGCGAGTAACTATAGCAACGGTTCGGAACCTGCTGGGTGTACTCCTCGGCAACTGCTCCTGCGTTGCTCTACCTCCTGCATCCATGCAGTCGTCCCAGAGCAACTGCTTGGTCAGGCCTTTTTTCTTCAACTCCATATGAACGTCTGTCCATACCGGCTCTTGGAATTTGGCGGAAGGCTGAGCATCCGAACGGGGATAAAACTTCAAGGCTAAGGTTTGATCATCCCAATCCTCCGGTAACGGCCAGGCTATTTTCAGCTGCACGCCAGTTTTAAGATGTTTTGGATGCTGCCGACACTGATTTTGGTGCCGGCACTGATTTTCCGGATGCTTAATCCGGCGCTGTAACTGAGTCTAAGTACTTCTCTTAATTTTCGCATTGCTGTTCTCTTCGCTGACATATTCTTTCCATAAAAGGCGGAAAGGATAGCCTGGTTGGATAAACAATGCGTTAGGCGGGATTCTGGCAACGTGAACAGTCATTCTGGCAACTTGAACACCGATTCTGGAAAATCCAAAAAAGTGTTCAGCTTGAAACCAGAATCAGTGTTCAAGTTGAATCAGAATAGGTGTTCAGATTGGATCAGAACGAGTGTTCAGGTTGGGCCAGAATATGCACTCGTCACACTTGTTTTAAAAAACCTACACTTGTAAGCCTCCTAGGAGGCTGTCGGATTATGCCTCACTAAAAATACTAAGTCATTGAAATATATATAAACTATTTTTTATAACGAAAAGCAATAAAAAATTAATTTATTTTAAAATCAATATGTTATGTGGCTGTGATTTTTAAA
>JAURZV010000080.1 GCA_030653175.1 Methylobacter sp. | reverse complement strand
TCTGTTGTTCTGTTGTTCTGTTGTTCTGTTGTTCTGTTGTTCTGTTGTTCTGTTGTTCTGTTGTTCTGTTGTTCTGTTGTTCTGTTGTTCTGTTGTTCTGTTGTTCTGTTGTTCTGTTGTTCTGTAACGCATGGACACAATCAACGCCCCGAGGATCATCACCATCGGCGTGAAGTCCAGGTAAAAAACACCGGCCTCATGGCGCATTTCCCGCACCTTGCGCTTGTCGATGATACGCTCCTTACCGGACTCATCCAGCATGTCGTAAATGGCTTGCGGCACCCCGCCCGACTGCTTGACGACGTGGGAGATATACAAATCCGGCGACTCAATCAGCACGCCTTTGGCCGCAATGTACTTTTTCACAATTTCGCGGATAACAACCTGCGGCAATGGCTTAACGGCAATCTCCTTCATTTTCCACCATAGCTTGCGCACACGGGCTTTTTTCTCGGACGCGCAACCGATGGACCTGGGCGTGGTCGAATATCGCCAGCCAGAACGCCATTTGCGTCGGTGTCAGCGAGGTTAAATCATCGACCGCAATCACAGGCTTGTTTTCCGCCCTGGCCAGCGCCGGAATGATCGCCTGGGTCAGATCGCGCATACTCATCCGGTTAACCTGACTTTTCACCTCACGCCAGTCAATTTGAGCAGCCGGCAATTCGTGAAACTTTACCGGCAATTCCAGTTCTTTCGCGCTCACCAAACCCAACGCCAGCATTTGCCTGGCCATTTCGACAAACTGGCCTTTGGCTTGATGGTCGTGCAACTTGATCACCACTTCAACCCTATCGCTTACCTTTTCCAGCGCCGCTTTCAACACCGCCGACTTACCGATACCGACCTGACCGGTCAGAATAACATGCTTGCCTTTACGGATTTCGGCTACCAGGTCGGCCACCAGTTCATCGCGGCCCAGCAGGCCGACAATATCATCCATCGCCATCCCCTAACGTTTCGGTTTTGCCTTCCAGGTACGCCAGCAGCGTTTGCCATTCCGCACCGGCGTATTTAGCCAGCTTGTAACGCTGCGTGTTAGCCAGCAAGTTGATCTTGGCGACCACCGCATCTTCATCGTTCAGTTTGCTGCCGATGTCCCAGAGCTGGTCCATTTCCGATGAATAGCCTTTGTCGATCCTGTCTTTCAACCAGGCCGCCTTTTCCTTCAAGAATTTTCGCCGCACTTCCGAGGCGGCCAGCTCCGATTCCAGCGTCCGCAATTGTGCTATATCCATAATCACCTTGGTACTCATATCCTCGGTTTCTTTGGCTTCAGCCACTAACTTTAAGGCTTGTTCACGTTCTTCTTTGATCGAGGACAAAGGGATGTTGATTTGCAAGCCACCATACGCCGTGTAAGGCGTATCCCTAAAATCAGTGCCTCCAAATCCCAAACGCCCGCTTAACGAAGTGTTTTGCAGCGCCCAGGTCATCGAATCGGGCTTTGCATACGCCTTGGTTACATTGTGCTGCGCCTGAATGATAGGGTTTACCTGGCTTACAAACGACAAAACCTTATCATCCTCCCAGGCAGCTACCCGAAACGGCATTAACAGGCATATGAACAACCATGCGATTTTAGACATATATTTGTTTTTGATAAAACAAAAGTGTATTTTTGTTATAACAAAAATTAATATTTGTATCAACCCACTAATCATCACTTTAGCTATTTACTTTACCAATAGTAAAGTATTACCATTTGAGCATTACTCATAATACAGGTGATCACTATGCGCGTAACAAGCAAAGGTCAGGTAACCATCCCCCAGAATGTCAGGGAAAGCATGGGCATTCTGCCTGCTGAAACCGAGATTGAATTCCTTCAGGATGAAAACGGGCGTTGGTATATCAACAAAGCGAAAACCTCTAAAAAGAGAGTCAGCCGGTTCAGGACGGCTCATAATACGGGCAAACTGACGATGAGCACCGATGACATCATGGCGCTGACGCGGGGCGAATCGTGGCCGTCATCCTGATCGACAGCTGCATCGTCACCGATCTGGCCGACCCTGAAAGCCCCTGGTTTGAATGGAGCGCCTCAACCCTGGAGCGGCTGGACCAGAACAACACAATGGTCATCAACCCGATCATTTACGCCGAGTGTTCGGTTGGCTTTGAGCGCATTGAAGAAGTGGAAGCGCTATTCGAGTCGCTGGGCTTTGCCATGAAATCGATTCCGAGAGAAGCCCTGTTCCTGGCCGGGAAAGCGTTTTTGCAATACAAGAAACGCAAAGGCGAGAAAGGCAACGTACTCCCGGATTTTTTTATCGGCGCCCATGCGGCGGTATCCGGTTATCCCTTGGTCTCTCGCGACAAGGGGCGGTTCAGCACCTACTTCCCCGGCGTTAAACTGATCATCCCTGAATCGGCTAACGGGCTGAATTGACGTGAATCTCAAGGAAGCCGAGCTACTGTTTCAAGCGGGTGCTTTAGCGGCGCCTGTCATAAAGAAATACGAGCAGGGTGGAGGCTGGATAGTTACGCTTACCGGCAAGCACAAACTTGATCCGGCACTAGAGACTGCACGTGGCCAGTTGCGGGTGTTCAAGCGTCTGGATGCTGCGGTGGGGGTGTTGTTTGAATTGGGGTTTAACGGAGTTAACGTTGTACGGTAAATTCAACTGGCGAACTGCATTTTATTTTCGTAGTTGAATGCCAGCTTACGACCCCTTTGAGACGTTCGGATATGGATTTAAGTGTTGGCGCCGAGCAGAAATTGACCCATCAGGGTTTTAGTCAAAACCACCTATGAATTTACCCATGTGACATTGTTTTTTGCGTGGCGGCGTTTTTTAGTGAGGTTGTTATTTGTGCTCATATTGCACGCCGCGCCAGCGACGATCGACAGATGGCCACAAAAGCCACCTGGTGGGCTCCGCTATGATTTCATGCTCAAGAAGTGCATTGATCCACACGGCCAAATCTTCTGCCGTTCGGTTTCTGGCATGTGTACTGGCGATGATGCAAGCGCTGTTGTTTTTGTAAGAGATAAAGTCGATTTGATAGCCAAAGCGCGACGCCAGCATCAACAGTCCGGCGGGGGTGGCGGCTTGGTAGCCGAGAAAAGGTATTTTGACATTCACGGTTTCATCATAGCAATAATCCATCATGCACGCGATGGTCTGCCCCTTGCGAAACGCTTTCAGCAGACTGATGCCGCTTGACGGATTGCGGAACAGCAGCGTGTTGCCAGCTCCCATCAGCTCCAGCATCCAGCGCGCTTCCTGGGCAATCAAGGTGAGAGCGCCAAGGCTTTGGATCTTCGCCATCAACAATGGCGCTTCCGGATGGTGCCATGTCAGTAAAATGGTGCGCTCTTTCGCGCCATCAAGTGTTGATGCATCGCTGGCCACGGCTGTTGCGGCATGCAGATAATAATCCGCCCAGCTTTCAAGATACTCTAATTCAAACGTTGCTCGATAGGGCATGTTAAGACGTTCAGCCGCTTTGACATAAGCCCAATAGGCCTTGTGCATTTCGCGATCCATGTGGGGTATCAGCCAACGCCGCAAGCGGCTTACCATATGCGGCGCACAAGACATATTTTTCAAGGCCGCCACGAGATCGTCTTCATCAAACGTATCGCTGGCCAAGTCTAAAAACGTGTCCATTGCTGCCTCACGCGGCGAAGACAAACTCGAACGGCTTGTCTTCATGGAAGGAATAATACTTAAATAGCGGCTTTGGGGACGAGGCGAATTCCTGAAAAAATTCCGGATAAATATATTGAGATAGAGCACATTCTACAGGATCGACATTTCGTGCACTGCCATGCTGTGCAATCGCTTTGGCGACGCAGGTCCCGCCACACGGCCCAAATAGTGGACATGTGGCACAAGTCGGCCCTTTTTCGCGCAGCCATTCATGACGTTCTAGGATGGCGTTACGTGATCTATGCTGGCCTGTATTTTCAAGATTGTCCGTTAAATCTAGTTCAAAATAGGGATGGTAGATGCAATCGCACGTGCGCTTTGCACCTTCCGCATCCAGAACTAAAAAATCACTCGCAGCACCGCATGGTCCACGGTAACATAAATCCCGTGATTGCAAGGTGAAAAGGTTATGCATGCGCCCCAAAATATTGCGCAGCGCCAACTCATGAATAGCACCACGCCTGATAAGATCAATCAGGTTTCGATACACATTGACGGCTTCATCAGGAGACAGGCGCTCATCTATAAGATGCTGACCACGGCCTATAAGATCAAGAAAGGTAATGGAAAGGCCTTTCACACCAAAATCTTGCAGCCATAACGCAAAATCAGGCAATCCTGGAGCAGAGGTTTTAGAGGCAACGGCCAAAAAACCGCATCGTTCACGCACAAAATCAGGCCGCTCTATCATTAAGGATTCAATGGCCTGCAACGGCGTAGGACGATGACGCATTTTTCTGAGAGCATTGCTTTTCTCATCAAGTCCATCCAACGATAAGCCAACCGAAAACTCGTACTTTTCGAGAAAATCCAGGATATCTTGCGTGAATTTTGTGCCATTCGTTTGAACAGAGAAGCCAATTCTTGAGTGGAATGGCTCTAACCATTCCACAACCTGCTTCATCAAGCCAAACTTTAAGAGAGGTTCACCACCGTGAAAGGCCACGGAGAAACGTTCTTGCTTATCAAGAAGGTTTTCAAGTGTTTTCTGGATTACTTCAAGCGTCTGCTGAGCCTTGAAACGTTTGCTGTCGTAATCGTAGCAATATTCACATTCTATGTTGCACGCGCCCGTCAATTTCAGTAGCACGGCGGTTGGATAGGGTGCGGGGCGGTAGATGCTGCTTGGATGAGGCAGACCATCCTGTGTGACAAGCCCCGCCTCCCATAAATGTTCGAGGGTCGCGCTGGCCTCATGGTTTGAAAAATCATCGGGGAGCCACTGGCTCAGTTGCTTATATTCCTCGGTTGTTAGCACACACCAGCCTGAACTGCGGTCGGCAAGCACAACCATGTCATGGCCTGCAAGAGGCATAGTGCGGTGACTGGCCCACGCAAAAAGAGGCATGGATCAACGTTCTGACTGTTGTGTCAAGCGGCTAATGCTTTCCTTTAAAGACTTCAATTCCGCTTCAAGTCGCTGCGCTGTTTCAGACAATTTTCTGATTTCTAAGACAGGATCGCCAATCCGCTCCCGGGGATCTTGCGCAACCTTGCAGGTGGCTTTTTCCCACAGGCGGCTTTCATAGCCTGCAGCACCAACGCCCTCGAACCGAGGAACCGTGCGGACAATAACATCCGACATGCGCCCGACTTTGCTATCAAGCTTGCTAAGTGCAGTTTCCACTTCGGCCGCAACGCTTTCTGGTGTTATGTTTTCATCCACTTCAACAACCAGCGATATGCTGATCTCTTTCTTATTTTTCATCACTGTCTCCTCAAGGGTAAAGATATCTCTAATAGATTCATAATGAAGTATCTCTTATTTGCGAACCATTTCATTACGAGTTGAACTGTTCTGTTCTCTGTATGCACTTAAGGTTTTGCTACCAGCATAACAGCACTAAAATTTATGTACTCGAAACCACAGGTTGTAAAAGAGTGTGTGTATTCGGATCAACCTTCATTGCTGCTCTTAGTTTGTGGTGATCTTCTTTCGATACATGCAATACCCTGAGATCCGCTTTTGAGTTAGCTTCGCGAGATTTCGCCAACTGTAACGCTTCTTGCTCGAGCTCATATGCGGAAGCGATTTTTGCGCCGGGAAGAGCCATGATCGAATGAATATGTACAATATTCCCCGATTTCGCGTCATAAACCACGCACACAACCAACTCGCCTTCTAATTTATTCAATTTACGCTCCCGCTCATCTAATTAAGCATGAATACTATGCCGGTAGCTATACCAGTACGGAAAACCGCATCAAGCTGAAATGTAATATCAACACAATTCTCCAAATAAGCAATACTCGGTTCATCACCGGCCGCAAAACCGACACCACCAAAACCTTGTTCGTCAAATTTGCTCCAGCGCAGTATAAAAGCAGATAGAATCCGGCCAGGAACGATTTCTGTTGGCACATCTCCCCCTTGTATTCCGAAGGATGCTCCGTCATCAATATCCCGCGCGATCGATATTTGCGCGAATACATTCCTTGGCTTTGGTAATCTCAGCGTATAGGTCGCACTGACTAAAGGTGTTCCAAATGAAGAGTGCGCATATAGCCAAACTCCTGTTAGGTCAGAGCCTGTAATCATATTCTCTCCATTATGATGGCTTATGATGCAACATCACAAGCATGAAACTATAATAAGTCAATAAAAACAACTAACTATGACAAGTTATTATGTGTGCTGATTCTTTATAATGTCAACTATACGTAAACGTGGGAGCCATATTGATCAATCTTATCCCAAAACTGTTGCCATCTTCCTTTGGACTGAACCAATGCACGTAAAGATAAAATCACTTTAGCCCCTTTGTCTTTCCAGCGTTGATAAAAATAAATTTCAAACCTGGTTTTTCTAAACCAGATAACATGCAAAAGTGCATAAAAAAGTTTCCGGCTAGTATCAATTGATTGTTCTACCGTAAGAAATTTCTCATCTCCACACAACCAGTAATTAAAAGTTTAATACAATGAACTGAATACACAATTCGTGTGAATACCTATATGCACTAATTCGAAAAATAAGCGACTGCATTTCCAGCTAAAATTGTTCACCCGAAATCAGACCAAGGGATCGTTTTTTAAAAGCATGAAATCGGCGTATTGCTTGCCGATACATTTGAGCAAAAATCACAGATCAGCAATAGCAAACTCTCCATTGGGACAGCTACCGTTTTTATCCATGCTTAGATTCAACGCATACGTGCAATTGACATCGATCGGAAAAAGAAAAAGGTTAGTTAATATAGTTTCATGCTTTTTAAAAATCCGTCTAATCCGTGGCATCCGTGTTCTATTATTAAAGTCGGCATCTGCTGATGCAGTTACAAAATTTATTTTTACACCGTCAAATTTGCGATAATGATCAGTCATTTTATTTACAAGGTATCCGTTGCACATGTGGTTTAAAAATCTGAGCATTTTTCGTCTTACTGAAGATTTCACTTTGGCTCCAGCAGACCTGGAACTAAAACTTGAACAAATGGCTTTTCGCCCCTGCGGCAGTCATGAAGAATTTACTTTCGGCTGGACTTCACCGCTAGGCAAATCGTCTGAACAACTGGTGCATAGCGCGAACGGTTTTTTGATGCTGTGCGGAAAAAAAGAAGAAAGAGTCCTTCCTGCGTCTGTGGTCAATGAAATGATGCAGGAAAAGATCCTTGAAACGGAAGAACAACAAGGCCGTAAACTATCCAAAAAAGAGCGCACCGCTATCAAGGATGAGCTGATCTTCGAGTTATTGCCCAGAGCATTCACGTTCTCGAACAAAACTTACGCCTATATCGATCCTAAAGGCGGCTGGCTGATTGTCGATGCGGCTTCCGCAAAAAAAGCCGAAGATTTGCTGAGCAACTTGCGCAAATGTCTGGGGTCATTACCGGCTGTCCCGCTCAATACTATCGAAAAACCGGTCAAAGTCATGACCGAGTGGCTGATCAACCATCAGGCACCGGACGACATCACCATTGAAGACGAATGTGAATTGCGCGCCCCTGAAGAGGAAGGCGGCATTATCCGTTGCAAACGCCATGACCTGAGTCTGCCGGAAATTAAAAACCATTTGGATACCGGCAAGGAAGTCATCAAGCTGGCTGTGAGTTGGGCTGACCGTCTTTCTTTCATTATCGATGAAAATCTGGCCGTTAAGCGCCTTAAGTTTCTTGATTTGATTCAGGATCAGGTGTCCGATATTGATACCGACTCAGAAGCGGAGCAGTTTGATGTGGATTTTTCGATTATGTCGCTGGAACTGGCCAATTTCCTGCCGCGTTTGCTGGAGCTATTCGGCGGCGAGAATAAAGCATAATCGTCCTTAACAACTTCGCTCATCGCCAATACTCAAAAAGACACTTGCGATGAGTAAAGGTCTTGTGTATGTGCTACCGGGTAGGGCGTGCCATGCGCGCCTTCTCCCCAGCTTGAAAATCAGATCGGCGCTTAACCTTAATATCGCTATTTGGCGCGCACAGTACGCCCTACGCCAAACACATTTAATCCCCAAGTTTCACATGGGCGGCTTGCAAGAAAAATATGATGCGCTTACACTGCAATATCATGTTTACAATCCGCGAATCCTCAAGGAGTTTGTCATGTTAGAAAAACACCAACCAGCGCCCCTGTTCAGCGCAAAAAATCAATACAATGAATCGGTTAATTTGTCCGACTATCTAGGGAAAAAGAATGTCGTGTTGTATTTTTATCCCAAGGATGACACGCCGGGCTGCACCATAGAAGCGAACCAGTTTACCCGGCTTGCCGAGGAATTTGCCAAGGCAGATACCGTGGTTATCGGTGTGAGCAAGGATTCTTGCTCTAGCCATACAGATTTTATTAAAAAGTTCGACCTGAAAGTGGATTTACTGGCCGACGTTGATGGCGAACTCTGTGAAAGCTATGGCGTATGGCAGGAACGGGAAAAAAATGGCGTTAAAAGTATGGCTATTCTTCGTTCGACGTTCATTATTAATAAAGAAGGCGTATTGGTCGATGCCGCTTATGGCGTCACGCCCGACGGGCATGCTCAAGATGTATTAGAAAAAGTAAAAAGCTTGTAATTCAGATAGATTTTCCAGATAGCCTAATGCCAAACTTTAATTTTACCCTGCATCATGCCAGCCTCATTGTTGCCGATACCGTCGTTTCGCTGACATTTTATTGCGATGTTCTCGGCATGCAACAAACCGACCGGCCCGATCTGGGCTTTCCGGGCGCATGGTTGCAGTTGGGCGCACAGCAGATTCATTTGCTGGAATTGAAAAACCCCGACCCGGTAACCGGCCGCCCTGAACATGGCGGTCGTGACCGACATATCGCCTTAAGTGTGCAGGAACTGGCGCCGGTTCGGGAGGTACTGGATAAAAACGGTATCGTCTACACCTTGAGCAAATCAGGGCGGAAAGCGCTGTTTTGTCGCGATCCTGACGGAAATGCGCTGGAGATTCTCCAGCGGGCATAAATTTGATTATGTCTTTTTCTTGTGTACTAAATTGTAAATCTTAAAGAAAAGTATTGATGCGGCCAGCAGCAGTGTTATCGCGTTTGAAAATATAATGGCCTTATCACCGAGATGAATGCCGTAAATAAGCCAACATAGCACGCCCAAAGTAAAGGCGCTGTACATGCCCAAAGAAAGGGATTCGGTGCTCCTTGTTTTTATCGTCAATATGGCCTGAGGCACAAATGAGGCGGTAGTGAGTGTCGCGGCTAAATAGCCAATCATTTCAGGGGTGATTGTCATAGATGTTTTGGCATAACCCTACTATTTTCCTGCCGCAGATTTTTTTAGCTTTTTAAGTACGCTCTGTCCGATAGCGTTCGCAAAATCTTCGATATTTTCATAATCCTGCGTTTGGGCAAAATTCACTACCGCCATGACCAGCTTTTTAGTCTCCGCTATTTCTTCGTGCGTTCGGCCGCAACCTTCGCAACGAGCTCCTTCGTAAGTACAGTTATCAGTGCATGGATTAAATTTCATAATGTTTCCCAGTATTTATTAATATTTTTTAAGTCTTGTTCATTTTTAAAGTTATGAACGTTGCCAATGCCGACAGATATAGATAACCGAGCTAATTAAACGACATTCTGACCTTCTTTCCTCTCGAAGAGAATTTGATTGAAAAGAACAAATGAATCTTTATAACCTCGGTTACCTAATATCGTGGGCGCGAATTTATTCGCGCTTTTTAGCACCTGTTGCGCGAATAAATTCGCGCCCACGATATTCAACCATAACTATTTTCGGCTTAACTTATAGATAATCAAGCTAATTAAACAACATTCCGGCCCTCTTTCCTCTCGAAGAAAGTTTGATTGAAAAGAGTAAATGATTCTTTATAACCTCGGTTACCTATATCAAATCCAACTGATTTTTTTAGGATTATGTACGTGCGTAACATCAGTTTTTTTAAACAACTCCGCCTTATGTGCGATAACGAACGGAGATTGGCAGACTTGATCTCTATGATGGAACGCACTTGCTTCGAATTCATCCGTAGGCTCAATTTATTTCAACGGGCGGGCGTCTTCAAGCAAAAACCAGTCTTTATGCCGGATAAATATATTTTCGTTGGCGTGATCCGTCTTTAGACCATTTTACGATTGACAGAAGGTAAATCCCATGTACAAAACAATCTCTGATCGCGCTATTTTCAACCCTGCTGTCAGCACGGCAGAGGGTGTCACCGAGCTCTATCGCCAAGAGAGGCTACTTAAAGCAGGCGCCTTGCAGAACGCAATTTTCAACAGTGAAAATTTTTCGGGTATCGCCACCGACGAGAAAGGCATTATTCAATTATTTAACGTCGGCGCCGAGCGTATGCTGGGCTACACGGCCTCTGAAGTACTGAACCAGCTTACTCCCGCTGATTTTTCCGATCCGCAGGAGGTGATTATGCGCGCCAAGGCATTGAGCGAGGAGTTATCCACGCCGATTTCGCCGGGCTTTGAGGCCTTGGTGTTTAAGGCTTCGCGCGGGATCGAGGATATCTATGAACTGACCTATATCCGAAAAAATGGCAGCCGCTTTCCGGCCATGGTGTCGGTCACGGTCCTGCGCGACGCTCAAAATGTAATCATCGGTTACCTGTTGATCAGCACCGACAACACCGCACGCAAGCAGGCTGAAGCGGAGCAAAGAAAGCTCGATCAGCGATTGCGCGATCAGCAGTTCTACACGCGTTCGCTGATTGAGTCCAACATCGACGCGCTGATAACTACCGATCCGTTCGGCATTATTACCGACGTCAACAAACAGATGGAAGCACTTACCGGTTGCACGCGGGACGAATTGATCGGCGCGCCGTTCAAGAATCACTTCACCGACCCGGAGCGGGCCGAAGCGGGTATCAAGTGGGTGCTGAGCGAAAGGAAGGTCACCAACTACGAGCTCACCGTGCGGGCTCGGGACGGCAAGGAAACAGCCGTGTCCTACAATGCGAGCACTTTCTATGACCGGAACAGAAATCTGCAAGGCGTGTTCGTCTCCGCGCACGACATCACCGAGCGTAAGCAAGCAGAGGAGATGATTCTCAGTCTGGCTTTACATGACTCATTGACGGGGCTGCCCAATCGCCGTCTCTTAAACGACCGATTGGACCAAGCGATGGCCGCCAGCAAACGTAGCGGTCGCTATGGCGCGCTGATATTCTTGGATTTGGATAACTTTAAACCCCTCAATGATACCTACGGGCATGGCGTGGGCGATTTGCTGCTGATAGAGGTCGCGCATCGTATTAGCTGTTGTGTACGTGAAGTGGACGTCGTCGCGCGTTTTGGCGGCGATGAGTTTGTGGTGATACTCAATGAACTGGATGTGAATAATATCCAATCCACCACAGAGTCCGGCGTTGTCGCTGAAAAAATCCGCATTATTCTGGACAAACCCTATATGCTGAAAGTCAAGCAAGCGGGTCAAGAAGAAACAACCGTCGAGCATCATTGCTCGTCGAGTATCGGCGTGGTGACCTTTCTCAATCACGAGGTCGGTATCGATGAAGTCATCAAGTGGGCTGATCAAGCGATGTATCAAGCCAAAGAGGCCGGAGGCAATTCGGTTCGTTTTTTCGGTGCTTAAAAATTTCCTGACTTACAAGAGCTTCAGCCGATACCGTCATGGGCATGGAGCCCAACTCAAGCAACAGAGTACGTCGAAAGTTCACACCCTTGGCCCTGGATTCGCTTCGCGCTCTAACGGGGTCGGCTTCCCTGCCGGAATGACGGACTTTTTGGCGCCGGCTGAAGCATCTCGCTAATTGACGGCGTGCTCGGAGTAAGCTACGAAGGCATCCTGGTTTGACTCTACTTCACGCTTCTCAAAAAGCACGCCTTATGTGCGGTAACGCACGGAAAGCAGGGTGCTTAATCGCCATGATAAAGCAAGCGGGTTAAAATTCTCTGCGGACTTAATTTACTCTCGGCGTACAAACAAAATCAGGCATTTTTGTGCAGTATGAGCGCGTAAGTGGACAAGGTGCTGCTATAGCATGTTGGCCTCGCGATCCATTTTCCGACTTGCACAAAAGGCAAACCATGTTCAAAAAAATTCCCGCTCCCGCCATTCTTAACCCTACCGCCGGCATGGCGGAGGGCATCACCGAGCTCAGTCGCCAAAAGGCAGTTCTTAAAGCAGGCGCCTTGCAGAATGCGATTCTCAACAGCGAAAATTTTTCGAGTATCGCCACCGACGTGAAAGGCGTCATTCAATTATTCAACGTCGGCGCGGAACGCATGCTGGGCTACACGGCCGCTGAGATGCTGAACCAGCGCACTCCCGCTGATATTTCCGATCCTCAGGAAGTGATCGCACGCGCCAAGACGTTGAGCGCCGAGCTCGGAACCACCATTACGCCAGGCTTTGAGGCCTTGGTGTTCAAGGCTTCGCGTGGCATTGAGGACATCTACGAACTGACCTACTTCCGTAAAGATGGCAGCCGTTTCCCGGCCATCGTATCGGTGACGGCATTACGCGATGCTCAAGACGCCATCATCGGCTACCTGCTGATCGGCACCGATAACACCACTCGCAAGCAGATCGAAGCAGAGCAGAAGAAGCTCAATCAGCGATTGCGCGACCAGCAGTTCTACACACGTTCGCTGATTGAGTCCAACATTGACGCGATCATGACCACCAATCCGTTCGGCATTATTACCGACGTCAACAAACAGATGGAAACACTCACCGATTGCACGCGCGACGAATTGATCGGCGCGCCATTCAAGAATTATTTTACCGACCCTGAGCGGGCCGAGGCGAGTATCAAGCTGGTGTTAAGTAAAAAAAAGGTCACCAACTACGAGCTCACCGTACGGACTCGGGACGGCAAGGAAACGGTGGTCTCCTACAATGCGACCACCTTCTACGACCGGGACAGGACTCTGCAAGGCGTGTTTGCCTCTGCGCGCGATGTCACCGAGCGCAATCGTCTGGATCAGGTGTTGAAAGAAAAAAACGCCGAGCTGGAGGGCGCGAAGTCTTTGGCGGAAAAAGCCAACCTCGCCAAATCGAATTTCCTTTCCGGCATGAGCCATGAGCTGCGTAGCCCTCTCAATGCCATCCTCGGGTTCACCCAGTTAATGGATTCGGGTTCGCCGCCGCCCACGCCCAGCCAAAAGGCCGGCATCGACCAGATTCTCCAAGCAGGATGGTATTTACTTGAGTTGATTAACGAGATCCTCGATCTCGCGTTGATCGAATCCGGCAAGCTGTCGCTGTCGCTGGAACCCATCAAGGTATCCGAAGTATTGCTCGATTGCCAGGCCATAATCGAACCCCAGGTACAAAAAAGGGGCATCCGCATGCACTTTCCTCAATTCGATAACTCTTACTTTGCCAATGCCGATCGGACCCGGTTGAAGCAGGTTCTGACCAATCTGCTTTCCAACGCAATCAAATATAACCGCACAGAGGGAACCGTCGAAGTGACGTGCAGTACGGATATAGCAGCGGAGCGCATACGTATCAGTGTACAGGATACCGGCGAAGGATTATCCCCGGAAAAACTTGCACAACTGTTCCAGCCATTCAATCGTCTTGGGCAGGAGGCTGGCGACGAGGAAGGTACAGGTATCGGCTTAGTGGCGACCAAGCGACTGGTCGAACTGATGGGAGGTGCAATCGGCGTGGAAAGTACTGTCGGAGTGGGCAGTATATTCTGGATCGAACTGAATGCGGCCGCTGCACCACAACTTGTATCTGACCGAGCCGAACCCATGACGTGTGTTCAAAATCAAGCTCAGCACGGTGTACCGTTACGAACCCTGCTGTATATAGAAGACAATGTAGCAAACATGCAGCTGGTCGAGCAACTCATCGCGCGTCGTCCCGATCTGCGCTTGCTGAGTGCCGGTGATGGCACACGCGGCATCGCGCTGGCGCACATCCATCAGCCGGAGGTGATTCTGATGGACATCAACCTGCCCGACATCAGCGGTATCCAAGCGCTCAAAATCCTGCGTGAAGATCCGGCAACGGCGCACATCCCGGTGCTTGCTATCAGTGCTAATGCCATGCCTCTTGACATCGAAAGAGGTATGAAGGCAGGATTTTTCCGTTATCTCACCAAGCCGATCAAAGTCAGCGAGTTCATGGACACGCTGGACTTGGCGTTGGAATTTGCGAAAACCGGATCAGAGGACGCAATTAATGCGGGGTCTGTCTAGCGGTTAGTGCCGCGGATATTCTTAACTCCCGTATTCTGATCGTAGACGACCAAGAAACTAATGTCCTGCTGCTTGAACCTAAAAAAAATCAGTTGGAGTGTGTGGAAACCGTTCGTGCCGAGCCCTTCGGCTACGCTCAGGAGAGCCTTGTCGAAGCCTGTCATGAGCTTGTCGAATGGGGTGAGCGGGATTTTTGACTTTGCCCCCCGCCCTCGTTCCCACGCGCTGCGTGGGAATGCGGTATGGGACGCGCTGCGTCCTAC
>JAURZV010000073.1 GCA_030653175.1 Methylobacter sp. | reverse complement strand
GTTTCCCGATTTTTAAAATCCCTAATCCCGCTACTTATACGGGGTGGGTATTTAACGCAGGGTTTGCGTCGTTTATGGCAAACCCCAATTTAATACGTTTTCCTTTATACGCTGCGGACTCAAAAACTGGGAAACTTCAGTCCATGATCTCCATTCTAAGTAATGTATTAACATTGTCAATACTTAAATAAAGAGGACAACACCAAAGCCGTAAAATGGATCAAACAACGTGCTGCCCATCTTACGCGAACGATAAGGCTCGCCCTAACACCCTGTCGTGGTAATAATGCTGATAATGGGGGCTGCATTAGCGACTGGTTCGGTGTAGGTAAATGAGCAATTGCTAGGGAAACTGCCGCCGCGAACCTGAAAAGTGGCTACCGATCCTGCCGTGGTGTAGTCATAGCCCTCTGCCTGCAATTCGATCTGGCTTGGATTAAATACGGTAGTCAGGCCTGCGGCGGTCAGTATGCCGGATGTGCCGATCGCAGTAACGGCAGGGTACCCGTTAACCAAGTTAATAATGCCCGCCTCACTACACAGGGTGCCTGTTGCGCCGGTAGCGTTATTAGCCGTGCCGCCGCCAGCCGGGCATGTTGCCGTATCGGCCCTGCCATTGCGTGCAAACAAGGTGGCGTGAACCATCGCCGAGGCTGCGGCAACGCTGCCGCGCGCCGCATTAAGTTTGGCAATACGGGCATCGAGCTGCAAATTGGTCAAGCGCGGTAATGCCACTGCCGCCAAAATAGACAGAATGACAATAACAACGATCAATTCAATCAGGGTGAAGCCTTTTGATTTATTCATGTTTTTCAGTTGCGCTCGCAGGGTTTGGTGTAATTAAAGACAACAGTAAACTACCAATCATTACAGACGAGCACATACCCCGCCTGGCTTGAGTTTGGCACAATATTATCTCTACGCGACTAATTCCAAACGACGTTCGATGCGTTCAAGTCGATCTTCATTGCGATCCAATCGTTTATGAGTAATCGCGATATCACTGTGCAAAATTGACAGATCGCGCCTCATGCCCGCTATATGTTCTTCAATCGAACCTATTCGCAGTCTTAGATCACCCACATCATTACGAATACCTGTCATTTCGGCACGAATCGCTTTTAAATGTTCCAGTATTATATTTTCTACATTCTCAACCATAACGTTACTCTTTAGTTGAATGGATTTTATAGGTTTGATTCTAACACTGCTTTGAGTTTCCATTAAGCGGTGATATTAAGATTCCTCATATTAGCTCTACTAGCTCTACTCAAGCACCAAATCCATTCCCCCCATCGCCCCCAGTGAAGCCCGATTAAGCTTGGCGGTGCCGGTCAATCGGTAGCGTGCTTGGTGCCCATCGCTAAAAATGTACACCAGACGCTTGGCTTTGGTATCAAAATACCATGCAGCTTGGGCGTCCGAGGGTGTTTCTGCGTACTCGCCGCTATAATTTTTCGGTTGATCGCTCAGCAAGCGTAGCGGATTTGCATTTTCTATTTCGCTACTAGCAAGCGCTTGCCCGGTCGCATTACGGTGAGACCACAACTCGCGCAACCCCCAGCGCATATTGGTCAGGTCGGTTTCCATCGTTACCATTTCAACCTGGCTTTGGGCGCGGTTAAGGCTAAACAGCAAGATAGATGCAAGTATAGCGATAACGCTGACGGAAATTGCAAAATCGAACCGGCTTGCACCGGATTGTGATGTTTTGGTTTTTGGCTTCATAGTTAGCCTTTATGCAACGACACTTTACCGAGATCCCATATTGGCAGGAAAATACCCAAGGCTAAAATAAGCACAAGTACGCCCAAAAATATGATCAAAATCGGCTCAATCTTGGAACCCAAGGTTTTGATATCATATTCGACATCGCGCTGATACATATCGGCAATTTCTTCCATTAAATCATCCAATGCGCCCGACTCTTCGCCAACAGCAATCATTTGCAAAACCAGCGGGTTAAAAACGCCGGCATTGGTTGCCGTACGCAGTATGGTTTCGCCGCGCTCGACACCAAAACGCATTTGCTCCACTTTGTGCGCGATAAAATCGTTATCGACGGTTTGCGCCACCAGATTTAACGCACTCATGATGGGTACGCCGCTTTTACTGGACAAGGCAAAGCTCCTGGCAAAGCGCGCCATGGTCGCTTTATGGATAATTTCTCCGGCAATGGGACTTTTTAATTTGAAACTGTCCCATTGATACCTGCCTTTGTCCGATGAAGTATAGGAACGAAATAGAAAAACGATCCCGGCGAAACCGGCCAGCAAATAAGGCCACCAGCTCACCATAAAACCGGAAAAGCTCAATAAAATACGCGTCATTAAAGGTAGCTCCGCCCCCATGCTTGCAAACACTTTAGCAAAGATAGGGATAACAAATATGTTAATAATGACTATCGCCACGGCCATCGCCATCATCACAAATGAGGGATAGCGTAGCGCCGCTCTGATTTGCTCACGCATAAATTTTTCAAACTCAAGGTGATCAAACAGGCGCAGAAATACTTTATCCAGCATACCGGTAGTTTCGCCAACGCGTATCATGCTGACATAAAAACTGTTAAACACTTTCGGGTGCAGGTTGAGCGCAGCGGATAATTCTCGACCGCTATCAAGACTCGCGCGAATCTCGGAAATTACCTTGACAAATGCCTTGTTTTTGGTCGATGTCAGCAGGCCGCTCAGGGCGCTCATAATAGGAATGCCTGCTTTGAGCAGGGTGTACATCTGTCGACTGAACATCATAATATCAATCGGTTGTATACGCTCTTCAAACAGACTGATGGACAGGCTATTCCCGGCGGAAGGCGCTGGGCCGGGTATAATTTCGACCGGTGTAATGCCGATACTGAGCAACTGTTTTGCCAGTGCATTACTGTCATAGCTCTCCAACGCGCCTTTTACCAGCTCGCCTTTATTGTTACGGCCTTTGTATGAGAAGAATGGCATTTATCGTTTTTAGTGATTGGTTATGTAATGGCTAAGAAATTTTTACCGCGAAGAACACGGAGGACACGAAGATTTAAAGAACAAAACGTTTAATTCCATCCTTAGCATGACTGCATTAAAATTGATGAGCAAACCGACAGTTAAATGGGCCAACTTTTGCCTTACAAAATAAAGTCCTGCTGTATGTAATTCATGCGCTAAACATTGCTCGTAAGCCGACTCCAATAAACCGGGGCCTAATGTTTTATGTACTTCCACAGCACAGCCAATGACTTGACTCGACAGTCCATCAAACTTCATAACTTCGTGTCCTCTGTGTTCTTCGTGGTTTTATGCTTTAAGTTGATGCGTATGTTAAATTGAAAAGCCTACCCAATTATTCTTCAAACTGATTGCTGATGCGCATTGCTTCTGAAACTGTAGTGCGTTTGGCAACAACCATTGCCACCGCGCTACTGCGCAGGGTTCTCCCTGCTATCTGTTGGCGCGCCAGTTTGATAAAAATATTAGTGTCATTATGATTGGCCGCATCGGTAAGTTCGGTATTCATTTCCAGTAATTCGTAAATACCTACCCGACCTTGATAGCCGGTGCCATTGCACTGGGTGCAGCCCCTGCCCCGGACAAAGCCATGCTGACCCAAGGTATCGCCCAATTCAAGTTTGAGCCAGGTCTGTTCGAAGGGTTCCGGTGTAGAGGGCTGAGTACAACTCTCGCACACTACTCGCACCAGCCGCTGGGCAATGACGGCCAGCAAGGACATGGCGACCATAAAACGGGGCACACCCATGTCAATCAGGCGAATTGGCGAACTGACGGCGTCGTTAGTATGCAGTGTAGATAACACTAAATGGCCGGTCATCGCGGCACGCAGGCCAATCTGGGCAGTTTCATGATCACGCATTTCGCCCACCAGAATGATGTCCGGATCCTGACGCAGGGCGGAGCGCAATACCCGTGAAAAGTCGAGTTCGATTTTTTCATTGACTTGCACTTGGTTAATGCCGGACAGGCGGTATTCAACCGGATCTTCCACAGTAATAATTTTGTTGGCGGTGGAGTTAAGTTCGCTGAGGGCTGCATAAAGGGTGGTGGTTTTACCGCTGCCGGTTGGCCCGGTAACCAGTATCATACCATCCGGACGATGTAACAGTTTACGAAAACGCACCAGCATCTCGGGCGGCATTCCCAATTTTTCCAGCGAAAATCCTTCGGCATTTTGGATCAATAAACGCATTACCACGGATTCGCCGTAGATAGTCGGCATGGTGGATATACGAACATCGACTGACTGTTTCCGCACTTTGATCTGAAAACGACCATCCTGCGGCAAGCGTTTCTCGGAGATGTCCAGACCGGACATCAGTTTGAGTCGCAATACCAGCGCTGTGGCAATTTTTAGATCGGCTTCAGTTTGCTGGTGCAGTACGCCATCAATGCGAAAACGGATATACAATTTAGTTTCCTGCGGCTCTATATGAATATCGGAAACCCGCACTTGTACGGCATCTTCAAATACCGACTTCAGCAGTTTTACAACGGGGGCATCGGCCGCTTCAGCCGAGGTCAGCAGTGAGTTAAGATCGATATTATCATCTTCCGACATATCGCTACGCAATTGCTCGGCCAGATCATTGATTTCATCGGTACGGCGGTAAGACTGGTCTATCGCCAGTAACAGATCCGATTCCCTGACTACGGCCGGGCGAATGGTTTTTTTCAGGATACGACTTAATTCATCCAGACCCATTAAGTCGGTAGGGTCTGCCATGGCCAACAGGACATCTAATTCGTTATTTTCCAGCAGCAACACACGAAAACGCCTGGCTATCGTCTCGGACAATAGTTTGATAATTTCAGGTTTGCGGGGATATTGTGAAATATCCAAAAACGGGATGTTTAATTGCTTTGACAGGAAATTAAGCAGTTCCGTTTCAGTGACAAAGTTTAAATTGATCAGGGTGCGGCCCAGTTGTCTCCCGGTTTTCTTTTGTTCGGCCAATGCCGTCATGAGCTGTTCCTCGGTGATAATCTGGTTTTGAACCAGCAGGTCACCGATACGAATTTTTTTGGTAATATCCATGGGGTAGTTGGTCAGTTGTAGTCAGCTATAAATTTTTCCGGAGTCTAATGAGCTGCGACTCGACACTCCTGCAATATCTGCATTGCCTACACGGATGTAGGTAAGGAGCGAAAGCTTCGCCTAAAGCACCTACTTTTGGCATCATTGCACAGAGTTTACCGCCCACTTTACGGTATTAGCCGTTTAAATTTAGCACAGCCCAAAATAAATACCGATAACTTTCAGATCGAAGCGCGAAAAGACCAGTGCCGCAGGATGGGCTAAACACCCAGTAGGCGCTTTAGGCGACGTGCAGCCCATCAATCGCAAATGATGCGTTTCACTGCGTTCAACACATCCTGCAATAAAAAAAGCCCCGGCTGTTTCAAAAACAGCCGGGGCTTTCATTTCACTTAAAGCGACTGAGCTTTAAGACAGCAAGATTACATCATGCCGCCCATGCCACCCATACCGCCCATGCCGCCCATATCATGACCGCCGTGACCGCCTTTATCATCGCTAGGCGCATCGGCAATCATCACTTCGGTAGTCAGCATCAAGCCGGCAACAGAAGCTGCATTTTGCAGTGCAGTACGGGTTACTTTCGCAGGATCTAAAATACCCATTTCGATCATATCGCCGTATTGGCCGGTTGCCGCATTGTAACCGAAGTTACCTGTGCCTTTTTGTACTTCATTGAAAACCACTGAAGGCTCGTCGCCGGCATTAGAAACAATTTGACGTAAAGGCTCTTCCATTGCACGACGCAGAATGTTGATACCGACTGTTTGGTCGTGGTTAATGCCTTCCAGTTTATCAAGGGCAGAAATAGCGCGAACCAGAGCTGAACCGCCGCCGGCAACAACGCCTTCTTCAACCGCTGCGCGTGTTGAATGCAATGCATCTTCTACGCGGGCTTTCTTTTCTTTCATTTCAATTTCAGTTGCAGCGCCCACTTTAATGACAGCAACACCGCCGGCTAATTTAGCCAGACGCTCTTGCAGTTTTTCTTTGTCATAATCGGACGTTGCATCATCAGCTTGTGCGCGAATTTGAGCAACACGGTTTTTGATTTGCTCTTCAGAACCCGCACCATCAATGATAGTGGTGTTTTCTTTGGTGATCTGTACTTTTTTAGCTGTACCCAGTTGCGATAATTCAGCTTTTTCCAGGCTCAAACCAACTTCTTCGGAAATAACCACGCCACCTGTCAGTACCGCGATGTCTTCCAACATGGCTTTACGACGATCACCGAAACCAGGTGCTTTAACCGCTGCAACTTTAACGATACCGCGAATAGTGTTAACAACCAGAGTCGCCAAGGCTTCGCCTTCAACATCTTCAGCAACGATCAATAAAGGACGACCGGCTTTAGCAACGGCTTCCAAAACTGGGAGCATATCGCGGATATTGGAGATTTTTTTGTCGTAGATAAGAATCAATGGCTCTTCTAATTCGACGCTCATGTTTTCTTGTTTGTTGATGAAGTAAGGTGACAAATAGCCACGGTCAAACTGCATACCTTCAACAACGTCTAACTCGTTGTCCAGGCCTGTGCCTTCTTCAACAGTGATGACGCCTTCTTTACCGACTTTTTCCATGGCTTCTGCAATGATTTTACCGACAGACTCATCAGAGTTTGCAGAGATAGTACCCACTTGAGCAATCGCTTTGTTATCGGTGCAAGGGGTTGCGGAGGCAACAATGGCTTCAACGGCTTTAATGACGGCTAAGTCAATACCGCGTTTTAAGTCCATAGGATTCATGCCCGCTGCAACGGCTTTCAAGCCTTCGTTGACAATAGATTGCGCCAATACGGTTGCAGTAGTTGTACCGTCACCGGCTACATCGGAAGTGTGCGAAGCCACTTCTTTAACCATCTGCGCACCCATGTTTTCGAATTTGTCTTTTAATTCGATTTCTTTTGCAACCGA
This sequence comes from Methylobacter sp., assembly GCA_030653175.1. GTDB lineage: Bacteria > Pseudomonadota > Gammaproteobacteria > Methylococcales > Methylomonadaceae > Methylobacter_A. Next base: position 74,079 of record JAURZV010000073.1, on the reverse strand, counting down.
AACACCGTCTTTAGTGATGGTTGGAGCGCCGAAGCTTTTATCTAAAATCGCATTACGGCCTTTAGGACCTAAAGTTACCTTGACTGCGTTTGCTAAAATATTTACGCCGCGCGCCATACGGACACGAGCGTCATCACCGAATAATACGTCTTTTGCTGCCATTTTTATTCCTTTCTATTTTGTATGTGAATGTGATTAACGTGTTCAGGCTTAACCTAAAACGCCCATGATGTCTTCTTCACGCATAACGATGAGGTCGTCGCCGTCAACTTTAACTTCGTTGCCGGAATATTTGCCAAACAGCACTTTATCGCCGACTTTAACTTCCAATGCGCGCACTGTGCCATTGTCCAGTTGTTTGCCACTACCTACCGCCAAAATCACGCCTTGGCTTGGTTTTTCAGCAGCAGAACCTGGTAGTAAAATACCACCGGCAGTTGTAGTTTCTTCTTCAACACGTTTGACTATCACTCTGTCGTGTAACGGACGTATTTTCATCAATATCTCCTAACATTAAAATTAAAGGGTAAACTTTGTTATTAGCACTCGCTAGTAATGAGTGCTAATGATAATGAGCTTTTGCAGTGTGTCAAGTTCTTTGGCATTATCTTGTTCCACAATACCGCATCAACATGACTTATGAATGACAACCAACTACTACGCTATAGCCGTCAAATCATGCTTCCTCAAATTGATATTGAGGGACAACAAAAACTTCTTGCTGCCAACGTACTGATTGTCGGCGCCGGAGGACTCGGCTCCCCTGCGGCTATTTATCTTGCTGCGGCCGGTGTCGGCACTATCGCTATTTATGATAATGACGTCGTAGACTTATCCAATTTGCAAAGGCAGATTACTCATCACACGCCTGATATTGGGACTGATAAAGTAATTTCAACCCGCCAAACGCTTAATCAACTAAATCCCGACGTCAAGATCAGGGCTGTCAAACAAAGGCTGGAGGGTGAGCAACTTGAATTGGAGGTGACAAGAGCGGACGTGGTTTTGGACTGTAGCGACAATTTCTCAACACGCTTTGCGATCAATAACGCCTGCGTCAAACAGAAAACACCCCTGGTTTCCGGAGCGGCGATTCGCTTTGAAGGCCAGGTGACTGTGTTTACGCCCGGCAAAAACAACAGCCCGTGCTACAACTGTCTGTACAACAGCGATGGCGAAGAATTACAAAATTGCGCCACCAACGGCGTCATAGCGCCTATTACCGGCATAGTCGGCAGTATTCAGGCACTGGAAGCAATGAAACTGCTAATGAATATCGGAGAAGCTTTAACCGGACGGTTATTGCTGCTGGATGGATTAACGATGGAATGGAATACGATGAAACTGCGAAAAAACCCTAACTGCCCGACCTGCGGCAGTTTATAGATTTACTGGCATGAGAAATTTCCAGGCGAATAAAATCACCTGGAAAGCTCATCAACAAACATATTCTTATTTTTTGGCAAATAATCCCTGGACATATTTAATTGCTTTTTCTGCAAAATCGTTCACCACAGACGGACTATCGCCATGCGGTTCAATTTCACCGAAAGGTTTGCCGCTTTCTTTCGTAAATCTATAAATAAAATAGCCTAATGGTGCGAACGCAAACGCAGCAATAAGTATCATAATAAAAAACAACTCAGTAACTCCACCCATGACCCCTCCTCATATTTTTATATGTGTATTATTTTTAAGGTGAAATAAGATAATACTCTCTTCCTGTCAAAAAAACATCTTTCACAACCCATCTAAACATCTTGTAATTTAACCGGTTACCATTGATTTTTCTGCTTCTGTCTTGCCGCTAAACAGCGTAAGAACCATATAAAAAACAAAGATTGCCGGTTTCGGCGATGTCAAAAGTTGCGTAAAAAAATAGTTCATCGTATACTTCAATCGAGCTTACTTGATCAAGCTGGCATAATAATTTAAACACTTCTGGAGGTTCACAATGAAATGGGAAACACCAAGCTACACAGACCTGCGTTTCGGTTTTGAAGTAACAATGTACATCTACAATCGTTAATTCGATTTGGATCAAAAAAGGGGCTCTTGATGAGCCCCTTTTTTTTGCCTGATGTTCTTTATTCCCGTATCATTTAATCCTTATTCTCTATTATAAGTTACCTTTCAAACTATGAAGATCAGAGTTCTCGGTTCAGGTGCAGGCGGCGGTTTTCCTCAATGGAACTGCAACTGCCATAATTGCCACCGCTTGCGGCACAAGGAAATGAACGGCAAAGCCCGTACCCAGTCATCGATTGCGGTAAGCACTGACAACAAAAACTGGCTGCTGTTTAACACCTCCCCCGACATTCGCGCACAACTGGAAGCTTTTCCCGCTATCCAGCCTAAAGAAGGTGTTCGCGATACCGGCATTAAAGCCATCATGCTGATCGACAGCCAGATTGACCATACCACGGGCTTGTTGATGCTCCGGGAAGGCAAACCGCTGGACGTGTACTGCACGGAAATGGTCAAGCAAGACCTGACCACCGGCTTCCCGTTATTTAATATGCTGGCAGATTACTGTACCGTCAATCATCACCCGATTCCTTTCGACGGCAGCAGTTTTACCATTCCCGGCATTGATGACTTGCGCTTTTATACCCAAGCTTTAAAAAGCAAGGCGCCGCCCTATTCTCCGCATCGACATGATCCGCATGACGGCGACAATATCGGCGTGATTATCGAACAAATCTCTACCGGCAAAAAGGTGTTTTATTCCCCCGGCCTGGGAGAAATAGAACCGCATGTGATGGCAGCCATGCAAGCTGTCGATTGTATAATGGTAGACGGCACTTTCTGGACCGATGACGAAATGTGCACGCAAAATATCAGCCATAAAAAAGCCCGCGAAATAGGCCACTTGCCTCAATCCGGCGAAGGCGGCATGATAGAAGTCCTGAACGGGGTTGCAAAAGCCCGCAAGATATTGATCCACATCAACAACACCAACCCGATCTTAGACGACGATTCCGAACAGCGTAAAATACTCGATGACGCCGGCATCGAAGTCTCATACGACGGTTTGGAAATCGACTTATAAAGGATGCACCATGAGCAGCGATAATAAAGCCTGGACCAAAGAACAATTTGAAGCCGAACTACGCGGCATGGAAAGCCATTACCACATTCATCATCCTTACCATACCCTGATGAACGAAGGTAAACTCACCAAAGCACAATTGCAGGGCTGGGTTGCCAACCGCTTTTATTATCAGGTCTGTATTCCTATTAAAGATGCCAACATTCTGGCCAATTGCCCGGATCGCGAAACCCGCGCAAAATGGATACAGCGTATTATGGATCATGACGGACACCCCGGCGATCCGGGCGGCATTGAGGCTTGGATACAATTAGGCATGGCAGTCGGCTTGACGCGCGAAGACATTACCTCATTGAAATATGTGTTGCCGGGCGTGCGTTTTGCGGTCGATGCCTATGTCAATTTTGCCCGCAGAGCGGAATGGCACGAAGCGGCAAGCTCCTCGTTAACCGAACTGTTTGCTCCTAAAATTCACCAACAACGCCTGGATAACTGGCCGGAACACTATCCTTGGGTAGAACAGGAAGGTTATATCTATTTCCGCAAACGCCTGACCGAAGCGCGACGCGATGTCGAACACGGCCTCGCCATCACGCTGGATTGGTATAAAACCCGCGAACAACAAGATCGCATGATTCAAATCCTGCAATTCAAGCTGGATGTATTGTGGACAATGGCGGATGCGATGTACATGGCTTATATTCACGACATGCCGCCTTATTTTAATATTAAAACGTAATTTTGTTTTGGCAACACAAGCAGGAGGTCAGGCGATGCAATGGGCAGAAGTTGTTGATAATCCGTATTTTGAAAATCTACCGTTTAAAATCGAGTTAAATCGCTACGGGAAAATTGAAATGACCCCGGCCTCCAATAAACACGGACGCTTGCAATTCCATATCGGCACATTACTGGAGCGCAAACTCAAAAAAGGTGAAGTACTCACTGAATGCTCAGTTCAAACCACTGAGGGTGTAAAAGTCGCTGATGTCGCTTGGTGTTCCAAGGCCTTTATCAAGCAATACGGCTATGAAACGCCTTATTCTCATGCGCCTGAAATTTGCATTGAAATCGTCTCGCCTTGCAATTCAAAAGAAGAGATGACCAATAAGGCCCAGCTCTATTTGCAAGCGGGCGCGGAGGAAGTTTGGATTGTGTGGGAGAATGGCATTGTCGATTATTATGATAAGACCGGGAAACTAGAGCAGTCGGCTTACAGCATCAACGTTACAATTCCAATAAAATGTTAGCACTTGGACAATTCACAAGGATGAGTTTGAGAGGAGATGGGATGAGTATTTTAGCCAAAGGTAAGTCCGTTCATTTTGATGATCGATATTTGCAGGTTGTGAGGATGACCGCGTCATTTTGACGCCTATGTCATGGTACAAGGAACTGCAAGAAGCCTCATTAAAACAAGCTTATCCAGCTATCAATTTATTTGTCAGGGCAGCGGCATTGAATGGCCCGAATTAGATTACCATCTGAGCATCGAAAGCATGTTACTGGCTGACACTAAAAACCACGCCGCATAGAAAAAAAGCGAACACACAAAAATGAGCATTAACCCAGATCAAACCATCAAGTTTTCCCCCATGCACCGCCTGCAGTGGGAAGAAGTACAACAAAAAGATGTTATCCTTTATCCTGAAGGCATGGTAGAACTTAACCAAAGCTCTGCGGAAATTCTAAAGATGTGCGACGGCACGCGCAAGCTCGACCAAATCGTCGCCGACCTGGAACAAAAATTTGCAACTACCGGTCTCGTTAATGACATTACCGCTTTCCTGGAGGTCGCTTTAAAAAATGGCTGGATCCAACAAAATTAACATTACCCCGCCCCGCTGGTTATTGGCGGAACTGACTTATGCCTGCCCGTTACAATGTCCTTACTGTTCTAACCCAATTGATTATGCAAAATATCAATCCGAACTGGACACCGAAGACTGGAAGCGCGTACTCACGCAAGCCCGCAAAATGGGCGCAGTTCAATTGGGCTTTTCCGGCGGGGAACCGTTAACCCGCAAAGATCTGCCTGAACTGGTTAAACATGCCAGAGATCTGGGTTATTATTCCAACCTGATCACCTCAGGTTATGGACTGACTGAAGAAAAAATCATTCACCTCAAGGAAGCCGGACTGGATCATATTCAGGTCAGTATTCAAGCCAGCAGCCAGGAACTCAACGACCATATCGCCGGCACTACATCTTTCCAACACAAAAAAGAAGTTGCTCATCTGGTCAAAAAACACGGCTATCCGATGGTACTGTGCGTAGTCATACACCGCGAAAATATCCACCAAATGCCGCAAATTCTGGAAATGGCTGAGGAACTGGGCGCTGATTACCTGGAACTGGCGAACACCCAATATTACGGCTGGGCGCATACCAACCGTGATTTATTGCTCCCCACTAAAGAACAGTTTGAACAAGCCGAACAAATCGCGCAGGCTTTTAAAGAAAAAGTCGCCGGTAAAATGAAGATCTATTATGTGGTGCCGGATTTTTATGAGGATCGGCCCAAAGCCTGCATGAACGGCTGGGGAACGACATTCTTGACCATCGCGCCGGACGGCGTAGCCTTGCCGTGTCATTCCGCCCGCGAATTGCCGGGGCTGGATTGCCCCAATGTGAAAGACTACAGCATCGAACAAATCTGGAACGAATCGAAAGCCTTCAATTTTTTCCGTGGTTTTGAATGGATGAAAGAGCCGTGTAACAGCTGCGATGAAAAAGAAAAAGATTTTGGCGGCTGCCGTTGCCAGGCTTATTTATTAAGCGGCGACATGTACGCTGCCGACCCGGTATGCAGTAAGTCGCTAAATCATCATGTTATTCAGGAAGCAATAGACTCGGCAAAAGCCAGCGCCTTAGCCAACAATGAAAAACCGCTGATTTTCCGTAACAGCAAAAACTCAAAAAGGCTGTCTTGAGAACATAGAGACGCTGTAAGACAACGTCTCTATTCAACCAACAATGAACGGGTAAAGCCCTGCAATTGTCTTAATAATTCATTATCCGGCTGTAGCTCGCGCAATGCGTGGAGCCTGTGTTTTGCCTCGCTGATTTTTTTTTGTGTTAATAACGCCACCACCTCCTGTACTTGCCGGCAGATAATAAAGTTGCAAAAAACCAGCGCTGCCGGCGTTCGTTTCAGATTTAGCGATTTAGTCAAAGCCAGCGTAGCCAGTTTTGGCTCACGCTCAGACCAAAACCGCACGGCATGAACTAGCCAATGCTGTGCGTATTGCTCGCTGCTGATAACACTGCCTAAATCCGCCTGACAACGAGGACAAACAACTGCCCCCGTTAATCGCGCCATGCAGCAAGGACAGCGTTCCATCAAGACTCCAGGTAATAAATAATATCGGCTAATTTTGCAGTAGCCTCTTTCAGTCTGTCACTATAACCCTCTGCAATACAGGTATGAATATCTTCGATTAAATCGATCATATCTTCTTTGTCTTCATTGGATGTTTTATCGAATAAAGCTTCCGCTTTAGCGATCAGTTTATGCGCCTCAACAGCTTCCGGGTTGTCAGTCTTAGGCGGTTCAGTATGAACAACACTGCCATCGTCTCTCTGCCCGAATAATTTATTGATGCGGTGTCTCGCTGTATCCAGTGCCTCGTACTCAAAACGGGACAGCGCGTTTTGAATGGTAATGAACTTTGCCAAGCCGGTAGCTTTTTCCAGCGCAGAAACCTGTAATATGCCGTTAAGATCCAACGCCAAAGTGATCGTTATAATGTTGCCCGCCTCGACATCCTGCAAGCCCTCGACCAAAAACTCACCGATTTTTATATTGTTCAATGCATCAGGGTCTTCGCCTTGGTAGACGGTAATATTAACCGCTTCCTGTCCATCATGAGTCGTTGAGAAGGCTTCGGTTTTACGAATCGGCAGAGCGCTGTTCTTGTGAATAATAGGCACAAACTTATAGGGATAATACTGATCGTCCAAGTAACCCAACGCGCTGGTGCCATAGGTATAAGGCGTAACATCGATCAGCACCGCATCCACTTTTTGACCGCTGATCATAGCAGCCTGGGCGGCCGCCCCCATAGCGACGCATAAATCAGGATCGACTTCGCTATGCGGCTCGAAACCGAATTCGTCGAAAAGCCGTTCGCGAATGCACGGTGTACGTGTAGAGCCGCCGACCAGGACGATTTCATCAATATCGACCGGCGTTAATTTGGCGCCTTTCAGGGCAATATGCACGGCATCAATGGTAGCGCTGATATAGTCCTCAATCATGTCTTCATAATCGATGCGCGATAACTCTAAAGACAAATGAACCGCCGCACCTTCATGCTCCAGCAGGTATTCTTCATCAATTTGTACAAACGGTTGATCGGAAAGCACGAATTTCGCATGTTCCGCCGCTCGGGTAATGCGCGCCAAGGCCTTACTGTGCTGACGGGCATCGACGCCTTTAGTTTCGTTCAGGTGATCGAGTATGTATTCGATAATCTGTTGATCGAAATCATCGCCGCCCAGATGATTGTCGCCGTGACTGGACAACACTTCGACAACACCGGCTTCGACATTAACCACCGAGACATCAAAAGTGCCGCCCCCCAAATCGTAAACCAGCATGCGTTTTTGTTCGGCTTGAGTGCCGCCGTAAGCCAGCGCGGCGGCCGTCGGTTCGTTGATCATGCGCACCACTTCCAGCCCGGCAATTTCCCCAGCTTCACGCGTTGCCTGGCGCTGTGCGTCGGAAAAATACGCCGGTACGGTAATCACGGCTTTAGTGACAGGTTGCTTGACGTACTGTTCGGCAATGGCTTTAAGGCGTTTTAGGATAATCGCGGAAATTTCCTGCGGCGCGTAACCATGCCCGGCCAAATCCACTTTTATATCCTGGCCCATCAAGCGTTTGATAGATTTAACGGTACGTTCAGGGTAAACCAGATACTGGTTTCTGGCGGTTTCACCGACCAGAATATCGCCCTGATCGTCAATACCGACAAAAGACGGCAGAATTTTTCTGCCGTTATCGGTAATGACGAGTATCTGACCATTTTCTACAATAGCAACTTCCGAGTTGGTAGTGCCCAAATCAATTCCGACAATTATTTCGCTCATAAGATATATCTCAGGTAGTTAAAGTGTAATTTCTCATTACCCACAGGCAACATTAGGAATCAAATCGGCTACGCACGGAATGTCAGCAAACAGTAATTAAAAGTCTTCGTGGTGATAGTATTTTTAAGTTTTTTAACCTGTTATTAATGAGGGGTTACGTTAAAGTTTATTGACTTTGACTTCTGCGAGTCGCAACACCTGATCTTCAAAAAGAAAACCTTTCCGCAGTTCCTCAAGCACTACGCCGTTATCAAGCGTAGCGTTATTAGCGATTTCAACCGCACTCATCGTGTGCGGGTCCAGCATTTTGCCGACACATTCTATCGGGTAAACACGATAACGTTGCAACAGCTGTTCAAAGCGCCTAAGAGTCATGGTCTGACCTTCTTTGAAGGTCGCAATAAAATCGACATCCTGTTTTTTAGAATGACTAAACAACGATGCAACCGGGTGGTATTTTTGCAACATGCCGAAACCAACCGTCAACCGGTCATAAATATCGACAATATCCAAAAGCACCGCCCTTAGGACTTCGCTACGCTGCTGTTGCAAGTGCGCTCCGTGAGCGGCAAGTTCATCACTAAGCGCTTTATTATCAGCCTGAACGGCAGTCAATGCATCACTGAGCGCATCCAAAGTACTTTTGAAATGACGGGATTCGGCTTTGACTTCGGCTTTTAATCCGGCCATTTCGCCGAGCAAGGTGTTCAAATCCGGCTGCACGTTGGGCATTTGATCCAGCCCGGCATGTTCCAAATAACTTTGGAACTCTTCCAGCAAACGTTTTTTTTGTGTATCGCTCATAATGTTTTCGTCATGTCAGACGCGGCGATTTTAAAAGTTTTATCATTGATACCGGCGCGCAATAATTTATCGAAATGCTCGGCACTGATTGATACGGCTTGTTCGAAATTAAACGCATGCTCGAGTAAAGTATTAAAATCAGCTTCCGGGACAGTAAACAATGCATATTTTGTACGGCTGCTTAAGTCTTTAATTGTCTCATAAGCCTGATGTATCTGTTGAAACTGCTCATGATAATGATCCGGCGGGAATTGTTTAACTTTCTGCAAATAAGCCTGCTTGATTTCGGCATCCGTCGCCTGTTCGACCACTTCGAGAATATCGTAAGGTGTTTTCATAAGGGCAAGTCCTCTTATTAAAAAAACGGAGAAAAAGGCGGCTTAGAGCTTGCGCCATCCTTGTAAAAGTCAAGAATTTCACCAACAGAAACACCAGTATCTATGCCCAACTCACTTGCGGCATGCAACGCTAACAGTCCAAAAAAAGTATCCGGATCTGTAAGAATGAAGCTTGCATCCATCTTCTTAGACGACAATTTATTAAGCATATTCATCACCCGTTCCAGTGGATTTCTCCGCATGATTTCGTCCATCTTTTTTTCTATTTTATTAAAAATATCTTGAGGCAGGTGGGCAAATAGATCAATCGACGAAGCATCCAACTGGTCAGATTCATCATCGTCATCAAAATCATCATCAAAGAAACCGCCTGCCAATGGATTGTGCGCTTTATAATATTGCTCCAGGAATTTGGCGATCAACATAGCAGTACGTTCATCCGACTGCTTATGGGCCTCTTCAAGTTGATATTTTAATTTAATAATATCAAAATTTGAGCATTGACCAGCTTGCCCATTCGCTTCGGCATAAATTTTATAAAACACCCAAATCGGCTTTATCCATCGCGACAAAGCAATCTTGGAGCAATAGCGTAACAATTCAAAATGCCCGATGTTATCCAGACATTGACACAGCATCAACAGTGTCTCCTCACTGTAATTTTGTTGCTTAATCGATTGCTTGATAATCGCTTTGACTTTTTCCACCGCCTTATGCAGCACGGCCTGATTGTCTTTGTCATCGCTGTGATATTGCTGAGCAAGCTGAACAAGCCGAACTGTTTCCTGCTCCGATAACAGGTGATTCTTTGCCGGCGGCGGCAAGTCTTTTAGGATGGGCGACAGCGTCAAGCCCATTAACAGGGCTTCCATGACGATGCCAAAATGCGCACATACGCTCCCGTCATTCATTTTTTGCACTGCATCGGCAATTTGCTGCAAGCCTTGCTTTTTATCTTCTGCAACCCAGATAAAAAAACCGCGCACTAACTGCGCTTGCGTTTGATAACGTTTGCCGATGTTCAGTTTTTCCGCCTGTTGAATTTCCTTCTCGACCAGATGAAACTTCTTAGTTTTGACTAGTTTGCGCGCATGGGACAGATGACTGGCAAATAAAACCTGTTTGGCAAACGTATTGACCGGATCGATTTTCAATATAGCCTGTGCATACTGCGTCGCTTTTTTAAAGGCTTTATTAGCTAGCGAAGCCTTGATCACCAGAACCAACATATCAATATCGTTCGGAAACGCCTTAATAGCTTTGTCCAGCCATTGTTTATAGACATCGGCTTGTTGTTGCTGATACTCGTAGTATTGGAGGATTTTCAAATAACTCTCACGGTCATCCGGATCGTGATTCAGACTGTCGACTATCCATTGCACAGTTTCTTTGGGTGTCTGTTGATATGTCGCAACATGACGCATAATCAATGCAATCTTGAAAGCAGCGGATCCGCCTTGTTTTTTCAACAGTGCGATGCCTTGTTTCCAATAATATTCAGCGCTGTCATAGTCCCTATCAACTTCGCTTTTCAGCGCCTTTAGCCGAAATTGTTCAAAGTCATCTATCCCGCCGAAATGCTTGTTAAAGTCGCGCTGCCCCGCCGGATACGTTATTAACATTGCACGACAATAAGCTTGCGCCAAATTTAAACCAAACAGCTCCCGATATTGAATGGCGCAGTTAAATTTTATTTTGTCCGATAAGCAATCCTTTTGGTTGACCAATAGATCCAGCAGTTCAAACTGTTTTTTAGTGAATTTTTTTACTGCGCCGATAACCTGCCGCTGTTTAAGCTCGAATTGCAACAAATCGTTAAGCAACACCGAACCGTTATGCGTAGCGGCAAGCAATAATTTGGCGGCTTGATGATACGCGGACACGGCAGGGATTTTTGTTAACAAAGATTGCGCTTGTTCTACCGATTCGGGCAGTGACTGAGCGGCTTTCACTAAAGTGCGAAAATCCCGGAATGCGGATCGAAACGGCAGTTGCTTCAACGCCTGTTCAACCTCCTCGGCCTTGTTGTTTTGATAAGCCGTTAGCGCCGCCCGTGCAAAACCCAGATGGGCTATGAACACCGAATCCTTCGGCAGCATAGCCTCAAGTTCAGGTTTTTCGGTAACAATAAGTAAGCCTAACAAACCGGCAAGATCAGGATAGTGTTCGTCCAGTTGTTGCACGGATAACCGGCTCAAGCAGGTTTTTACTTTGGCGATATTGTTGATTTGGAAAAGCCAAGCAATATAACAATCGTAGCCTTGATACGGTGCTTCAGCATTCTGCGCATAATTTTCCCACAGCACCACCGCTTCTTTAACCATGCCTTTTTCTGCGAACGACAAGGCTCTTTGCAAGTAACATTGCGCCAACGCCTGCCACCATGCTTTATTATCGGCACGTTTTAATAATTGCTTGTACAACTCAATAGCTTCCTTATACTGCCCGGCGTTTTGTTTGGACAGCGCCATAGCAGCCATAAACGCATCATCTGTGTTATCGGGTTTAGCCTTGATGGGTATTTTTTTATTCATAAGAACCGTTACAGTATTGAGTGTGTGTCAAAACGGGGGGCTATTATAATGATTTTAATAAGCTTTGTTGTATTTTAGGTTATTCAGCCAAGCCTTCCCAAGGCGTATACAAGCCGTCGACATTGACCCCGAACATATCCAAAACCCGGCCAACGGTTTCATCAACCATTGCCGCCAGTGAATCAGATTTGCTATAAAAAGCGGGCATCGGCGGAAAAATGATGCCGCCCATTTCGGTCACACTCGCCATATTTCGAATATGCACCAGGTTTAACGGCGTTTCGCGGGGCATAACTACCAAGCGCCGACGCTCTTTTAGCACGACATCAGCCGACCGTGAAATCAGGTTATCGCCAAAACCATGCGCAACCGCCGACAGGGTTTTCATCGAACAGGGCGCGATAATCATCCCTTCAGTTTTAAACCCGCCGCTGGAGATACTGGCGGCAATATCGTTGATGCCATGAGTCACATCGGCCAGCTCGGCCAGCTCAGCCCGCTTCATGCCCATTTCATGCTTTAAATTCACCACACCGGCCGAAGAAATCACTAAATGCGTCTCCCATTGTTCCTGCGCTTGCAAAACTTGCAGCATCCTTACCCCATAAACCGCGCCGGTTGCACCGGTCATGGCTATGATTAAACGTTTTTTTTGATTCATTTTTTTACGCGGTTCAAGATGCTAATTTTATAATGGATCACGGATGATACGGATAGACGGATAGACGGATAAACACTGATAAATCAATAAATGAGAAGAACCCTTGACGCTTTAAAATCAGTGTAAATCCGTTTAATCCGTGTCGCCTAAAAGCGCCTACTTTTGGCATCCGTGTTCTCGGCAACTGCTCCTGCGTTGCTCTACCTCCTGCATTCATGCAGTCGTATTTCTCCAACTGGAAAGTGCTACTCCCCTGTCCTGACATCAAACTCAATCTTCCAGCGACCATTGTCTTTTTGGGAAACAGCTTGCAGTTCCAGTGTACCGACTTCGGTCACGGCTGCGCAAAGATGCACCGGTACGACTTCGCCGGGTCTGCGGCCTTCTTCCGACAAGGTAACCTCAATCTCATCCAGTTCGTCGAGCTCTTCGTCAGTCCAATAATCCAGACGAGTTCCGACTTTATCCTCACGCCGGGTATTGGAGGCGAAAAAGCGAAACCGTACCGGCTCCCCGATCACCAAACCGAACTCATCATCCGGCAACTCCTGCTGGGTGCCTTCTTCCATACCAAACGGGGCAATGCACAAGGCCTGAATTTCCGGCGTCATACCGGGCACTGCGGGCATAGCGCTTTCTATGCCGACATAATAAGAGGCTGCCGTGCCGCCTTTAATACGCACACCCTTGCCTTTTCGAACATAGCCATAATACGCAGCGCCACGGGCGACCGCCAGGTCAAGATCGGCACCGGCCAATAATCTGGCTTCGGGAGCCTGCTCCGCACTCAACCATGAATTTAATACATCCATTAAACGCTCAGCCAAGGCTCCTGCTTTTAACACGCCGCCGTTAAACAACACCGCGGTGGGATGCAAGAAACTCGCGTGTTCCGGCAGATTAATGTCTTTAAGCTCGTCCGTAGCGCCTTGCTGCTTGGCCAGGAATGCCGCCAGATGACGAGTAATGGCTGCATCCTGGGCATAAGGCAAACCGGCGGTTCTTAAACCGGTACGGGGACGACTTGCCGGTCTGTCACTGACTGCCACCTGAGGCAGGAAACCTTCGACCAATACCCGATTGACTTCTTCACGGGTTAATTCGGTGCGCAGTGTGCCGCCGATTAGAGAAGAACCCCGGCTTGCAACCACCAGCGGGACATTGTCAACTTCGGGATTATTGAAGATTTTCTCCTTGGCATCGCGGCAACTATGAGTCAAAGCCTGAATCTGCCAAGGCTCCAAGCGTTTACCGTCTTTTTCAAGCTTGGCTCTAACGGTATAGGCCAAAGCCAAATCCATATTGTCGCCGCCCAGCAGAATATGATCGCCAACCGCCACCCGGGTCAGTTCGAGATTGCCGTCTTTTTCAGTGACCGCTATTAATGATAAGTCGGTGGTTCCACCGCCTATATCTATCACCAGAATAATGTCACCCACCTCGGCATGTTTACGCCAGTCGCCGTGGCTTTTCTCTATCCAGCTGTATAACGCGGCTTGCGGTTCTTCCAGAAGAATTGCCTGACCGAGGCCCACGGCGCGCGCCGCTTCAACCGTCAACTCGCGTGCAGCGGGATCGAATGAAGCCGGCACGGTAATAACGACATCCTGCTGATTCAGCGGCGCATTTGGATGAAAGCTTTGCCAGGCATCACACAGATGTTGCAAATAAGCGGTAGTTGCCTGAAATGGCGAAACGCGCTTAACTTCATCAGGAGCTTCGGCAGGCAAAATAGGCGCTTTGCAATCCACGCCCGCATGACATAACCAGCTTTTAGCGCTGGATACCAGACGTATCGGAGTTTTGCTGCCCAGATTACGGGCGATTTCGCCGACCAGATAATCCGGTTTTGCAGCCCAAGGTAACGAGGTCGAGTCTTCTGCAAGTTCTGCTTCGTGAGCCAGATATAAAAATGACGGCAACTGATGCTTTTCCTCAACCGAGCCGGGAGATGTCAGTTGCGGTATAGCCATGACTTGAGGCGAAAACGCTTCATCGTCGATATTATCAAGATCGGCATAAGACAAAACACAATGCGTCGTCCCCAAATCAATACCGACAGCAAACCGTGTTCCATTTTGCGGATATTCAGCTGTAACTTGTTGGTCCGGTAATTTTTTTGTCTCCGCCACAGGCGCTTCCTCTGCAAGTTTTTCCGGTTGTATATGATCACTCATAACTCAACCTCTGCCGGCGCAACAATAGCCGCGTTATGTCCTAAGGTCAGTTTAGGCAGTCTGATACCGGTAACTTGCCAGCCCTTATGAACCAGTGTACCGGTAAAAGGAGCAGTACCAACGATATTGCCGGTTAAGCGCACAGTAGCGGCGTCAAAACCTTCCGACAGGGTAATTTTACTGCCTTCCTGCTCATTACGGACGGCTGCTAAAGTAAAGTGTTCATTAATTGCCTTATTACATCCTTCATGCACGACGCGGGCTGCAACACCAATATCGGCATCGCTGAAAGCTGCAATATCTTCTTTAATAAAATCGATAAAGCGCGCTTCTTTTTGCAGCAAACCCAGTAATTGCAAAGCGGCATCCGGAGTTGCCTCTTTTAATACAACGGGTTCCGGTGCGGGTGCATGGACAAGCTTTTCAACCTCGACGATTTTCTCGACAATTTTTACTACCGGTTCAGGCGTTGGTGCGGCTTGTTGAATAGTCGATTTTTTTTTGCAACGAATCCGACTGATCACCATCGACAGCAACAACACGATTAGAATCAGCGATAACAGGGCGACAGTGCCCGCCAAACAAACATGCCATAAATCGAATGTAGTGGGTTTCAAGGATAAATCGATTGCATAAGTATTCATTACACGAGGCTCTTTTAGTTATTATTGTTGACCGGATTTACGGGCCGCTTCACCAAACATCATTCCTTGCAGAGCATTACGGGTAGTTTGCATGCGCATCTGTTTTAAATGGCGGTCAGCAATGATGTCCGGCACTTTTTCAGCCAGATAAACTTCGCGCATTTGGGATAAAACCGACTCACATTGTTTCATAATCTCTTCTGTTGCCCGGCGACTCTCCTGTTCCTGATGAGCGGGTTTTTGCATTTCATCCGAAACACACTTTTTATATTGATATTTGGCATCCTGAATTTTCTTAATTGTGGCATCAGACAGGGTAGTGTTATGCCATTCATTTTTAGCATCATCAGCAAAAGCGGTTACTGCCGACAATAAAACAGTTAAGAAAAGAATCTTTTTCATGGTATTTCCCGGTGGTGTTAATGGAATTTTATTGCTTGATTTTACGCGAACTGGTCAAAAATAAATAACATTTGTCAAAAGCAGAAAAAATACATGATATTCAGACTATATAAAATTATTAATGCGCCCAATTTTTTAACTTTCTAAGGGTATGAATATTTATAACACTGCTTTTTGCCTGTCCTGCAACTAAACAGCTTGATACTTCAACTGTTGTATTCGGCATTATCAAGCAACATGCTGTTCAACACCGCAACATTCAGAATGAAACTTGGTATTATTCAGCCGGTCTTTTCTGATAAAACGTTAGCGCCCAGTCGCACCACGTAGAATAGCTGGTCAACTTCCGGCTTAGGGATACCTTGGAGAAACTGCCCACCTGGCCCAACAGTCGTATCGACGAACTATTGCCGTTTGCACGTCCGGGCGAAGAGGTTAAAGCCCAGGACGATAATGATGGGTAGCTGTGTTGTGGGGGTGGCTTCGCCTAAAGCGCCTACTTTTGGTAGCCGCCCTGTGGCGACTAAAGTCGCTCCCACATCAGCTCGTAGTGCGGCATTGGTTTGTCGGGTTACGCTACGCTCGGCACACCGCTACGCTGCCCTGCATTACTCTATCTCCTGCATAACCCACAGGGATGTGGGGAATGCAGATTTTGCATTAACGCCATGGATGGCGTGTAGTAGGGTAATGCAGGAGCAATTACCGAGGAGCAAAATATCTGTCCTTGCAGTCGTAACCCGACCACTGCTATGTGTCTTGGCGCCGACTGCCGCCGGCAATGGCCAAAAAATAAGGAGCGATGAGATGTTGCAGCATTGCCTCCATCCGGTGTTCCTCAAAGCCGCTCATCTCCTCATGAAGACGGAGTGCGATCAGCGCAAAAGCACTCACCAACTGCGGGTCGAAGTGGCTGCCGCTATCCCGTTTGAGAGCAGCGATGGCGTCAACTGCCGTCCACGACTCCTTGTACGGACGCTTGGAAGTCAGCGCGTCGAACACATCCACGATGGCGAATATTCGCGCATTCAGGGGAATTGCCTCACCCTTGAGCCCTTGCAGATAGCCGCTGCCGTCGCATTTCTCATGATGAAACTCCACCACGTCCCGTGCGCCGCTGAGCCAACTCGATTTGCTCAGAATATCCACGCCCAGCGATACGTGAGTTTTCATGATCTCAAACTCTTCCTGCGTCAGCTTTCCCGGCTTGAGCAAGATCGGATCGCGGATGCCGATCTTGCCGACATCATGCAAAAATGCGCCGGCGATCAGGTCGTGGATGTTTTCACGGGAAAGCCCGATCGCCTCGCCAAGCCGCAGCGCATAAAACGTCACCCGGTAATTATGGCTGTTGGTATCGGAGTCGCGTTCGGCAATCGCGCAGCCGAGTACATTCATCAGCTCCAGGTTACCCTTCAGCAGATCGCCGGACAGCTTGATCAGTCCCCGGTTGAGCGTCAGAACAATCGGGTACATCAGCAGAGTGGTAAACGTGATGCCAAGGGTGACAAACAGTAACGAGCGAAGCAGATCCTCCTTGATCGAATCGAGGATCTGCCGATCGACCTGATAGATACCCTCGAAATAACCGGTCAGCAAATCCTGGGCGCCTTTCAGCGGAACCAGGATGACCAGCAGCAATTCGCCACGGATAAGGTGGAACTGATGGGTAAACTCACCCGCCTTTGGAAATCGGTGTCGGTAGCGATCAATACCATATTCGGCGACCTCCTGTCCCTGCCGAATGGTTTCGAGCCGGAGTTGTTTGTTGCGATCATACAACTCGACGACGAGGAAATGCTGGTTGACCAATTGCTGTGCCAACTCTGCCAGATGTTGTTGAGCCGAGGAATCCAGCCGTTCCAGATTATGAGCGGACTCCCCGCTGAAGGTCGCGGACTCCCTGAGTGCGAGTTCATGCACGAACTGCCGGATGCGATTGACCTCCAGCCACAAAACGGCACCGCCGATCGCCACGCTGAGCAACAGCCACCCCAAAAACAGCCGGAGCAGGATTTTCCGGTGGATGAACCGGCTCGTGTCAAGGGCGGTTTGCGAGTCTGCCCTAGCGCCATCGGCCTTCCTCGTCGTAGCTTCCGGCCCGGTCATTCCTTTGCCTTGCCTGCCAGAAACTTGATGTCTTTATGCCAACGCCAAATCACATAGAGCGCCGGGATCACCAGAAGCGTCAGCAGCATGGCCGAACCGATGCCGCCGATCATCGGTGCCGCCAGGCGTTTCATTACGTCGGCGCCGGTGCCGGTTGCGAGCATGACCGGAAACAGGCCGACGATGTTGGCCAGGCCCGTCATCATGACCGGCCGGATGCGCTCCATCGCGCCGGTTTGCACGGCCTCCAGCAAATCGGCCAGTGAACGCAGTTGTCCGGCTTCCTGCCGACGCCGAACGGCTTCGTCCAGATAGGCCAGCATCACGGCGCTGGTTTCGGCGGCGACGCCCGCGAGTGCGATCAAACCCACCCAAACGGCGATGCTCATATTGTACCCGAGACCATACAGCGCCCATATGCCGCCGACCAGGGCCAGCGGCACGCCCAGCATCACCATCAACGTTTCGGCGACGGAACGGAAAGTAAAGTAATACAGGACGAAAATGATCGCGAGCGTCAGCGGCACGAAAATCTTGAGCCGCGCCCGCACCCGTTCCATGAATTCGTATTGTCCCGACCAGCTCAATGTATAGCCTGTCGGCAACTCGATCTTTTCATTCACGACGCGCTTCAAATCCTCCACATAACCGCCCACATCGCGCCCGGTCATGTCCACATAGACGTAACCGGCCAGCATGCCGTCCTCGTCCCGGATCATCGCGGGGCCGCTGACCATGCGCAGCTCCGCGAGCTGGGCGATGGGCACCTGCGCGCCGTTCGGCGCCATCACCAACACCCGTCCCAATTTATCCAGGTCGTCGCGCAGCTCGCGCAGGTATCGAACATTGACGGGGTAGCGCTCGCGTCCCTCGATGGTGGTGGTGATGCTTTCCCCGCCGATAGCGGATTCGATCATCTTGCTGACGTCCATGACCGTGAAACCATAGCGGGCGATTTCATCGCGCTTGATGACGAAATCCAGAAAATAGCCGCCCGAAACCCGTTCCGCGTAAACGCTGCGGGTGCCGGGAACGTCCTTGGCGATCATCTCGATGGCTTTCCCGATCTCCTCGATCTTGTTGAGGTCCGGCCCGAAGATCTTGATCCCGACCGGCGTGCGCACGCCGGTGGTGAGCATGTCGATGCGCGCCTTGATCGGCATGGACCAGGTATTGGTCACGCCTGGAAACTGCAAGGCACGATCCATCTCGGCGATCAGGTCTTCGTAAGTGACGCCTTCCCGCCACTGCTCCTTGGGTTTGAGTTCCACCACCACTTCCATCATGCTGAACGGCGCCGGATCGGTGGAGGTTTCGGCGCGGCCGGACTTACCGAACACAAGCTCGACCTCGGGAAACGCCTTGAGCTTTCGGTCCATCTGTTGCAGGAGTTTACCGGCTTCCGTAACCGAGATGCCCGGCAGCGTGGTCGGCATGTAGAGGATCGTACCTTCGTACAGCGGCGGCATGAATTCCGAGCCCATGCGCTGATACGGCAGAGCGATGCTGGCGATGAGCAAGATGGCAAGTGCGACCAGTATCGTCCGGTAGCGCAGCGCAAGCCTCAGAATGGGCGCATAGGCCCACTGCAGCAGGCGGCTGACCGGATTGCGCCGCTCCGGAATGATACGTCCGCGGATGAAGATGGACAACAGGGCCGGGATCAGCGTCACCGCAATTACCGCGCTCATGGCGATGGACAGGTTCTTGGTCAACGCCAGCGGTTTGAATAATCGGCCCTCCTGACCCTCCAGGGTGAAGACCGGCATGAAGGCGATGGCAATCACCAGCAGCGAGGCGAAAATCGGCGGCCCCACTTCCTTGGCGGAATCGATGAGCACCCGGTTGCGGTCGCCTACGCTTCCGCCGCGCTCCCATTCTTCCAGGCGGCGGTGGGCGTTGTCGACCATGACGATGGAGGCGTCCACCATGTCGCCGACGGCGACGATGATGCCGCCAATGGACATGATGTTCATGCCGACCCCAAGAAAATACATCGGGATGAAGGCGATCAGGATGGCGATGGGCAAGGTGATGATGGGTATCAGGGCGGAGCGGAAATGCAGCAGGAAGACGATGATCAAGACGCTGACCGTGATCAACTCCTCGATCAGGTTTTCGTTGGCGGTGGAAACAGCCTCCTTGATCAGGTCGCTGCGGTCGTAGGCAGTGACGATCTTGACGCCGGCGGGCAGGGACGGCTCGATCTCCTTGAGTTTGGCCTTGATGCGATCGATCACCTCCAGGGTATCCTGGCCGAAGCGCATGATGACGACGCCGCCCACCGCCTCGCCCTGGCCGTTCAGTTCCGCGATTCCGCGCCGCATATCCGGCCCCAAACTAACCGTCGAGACCTCGCGCAGCAGGATGGGGGTGCCGCTCGGACTGGCGCCCACCGCGATTTGCTCGATGTCGGCGGTGGACTTGATATAGCCGCGTCCCCGGATCATGTATTCCACCCCGGAGAACTCGACGACTCGCCCGCCTACGTCGAGGTTGCTTTGGCGCACCTTGTCGATAATCTCATTCAGGTTGAGCCGGTAGGCCAGCACCTTGGTGGGATCGAGATTGATCTGGTACTGGCGCACGAAACCGCCCACGCCGGCGACTTCGGCAACGCCGTCCACAGCGCGGAGCCAATAGCGCAGATACCAGTCCTGGAACGAGCGGAGAGAAGCCAAATCCTGCTGCCCGGTTGTATCCACCAGGGCGTACTGAAACACCCAACCGACCGCCGTGGCGTCCGGCCCGAGCTGCGGCGTCACGCCTTCCGGCAGTTTGCCGGATAACTGGTTCATATATTCCAAAACGCGGGATCGCGCCCAATAGATGTCGGTGCCGTCCTTGAACAGCACATAGACGTAGGAATAACCGAAATCCGAAAATCCCCGCACCACCGTCACATTGGGCGCAGACAGCAGGGCGGTGATGATGGGATAGGTGATCTGATCCTCCATCAGGTCCGGCGAGCGGCCCGGCCACTGGGTATAGATAATCACCTGGGTGTCGGACAAATCCGGCAGGGCGTCGATGGGGGTGTTCTTCATGGCCCACAAGCCGCCGGCGGCCAGGCCGAATACCAGCAGAAAGACGATGAAGCGGTTCTTCGCGCAAAATTCGATTAGATTTTCGACCATGGCCCTGCCTCAGTGTTTCATGCCCGGCATGCCGCCGACCGCCGATTTCAACTGACTCTCGGAGTCGATGAGAAAATTCGCCGAGGTCACCACATGTTCGCCTTCCCGAATCCCCTCCAGGATTTCCACCCAGTCCCCGCTGCGCAGGCCGATCTTGGCATTGCGCCATTCGAGCCGTCCGCCGCCGAGGTGAATGAAGACGACCTTCCGCTCGCCGGATTCCAGGACCGCGTCCTTGGGCACGGCCAGCCGCATGCCGAGCGGAACTTTCAGTTCCAGGTTGGTGTACATGCCGGGCTTGAGCCGCTCGCCCGGATTATCCAGTTCGAAGCGCACCTTGGCGGTGCGAGTCTGCGGGTCGACGGTGGGATAGATGAAACTGATGCGCGCCTGCAGAGATACGTCCGGCGCGTAGGACAGGCTTATGTTGGCGGTCTGGCCGATCGCGATGAGGGGCATTTCATTTTCGTAGATGTCGCCGACGATCCAGATGCGGGACAGGTCGGCGATGGTGTACAACTCGTCTCCCGGCTTGGTTTGCAAACCGACCACGGCCATCTTGTTGATGACGGTGCCACTACGGGGCGCATGGATCGGCAAGGTGGTCAGCACCTGGCCGGTGCGCTCCAGGTCGAGGATATGGCTTTGCCGGATGTCCCAAAGCAACAGCCTGCGGCGTGATGCTTCCAGCAGGGCATTTGCACCGGCCGCGACTTCCGGGAACTCGCTCTTCCCCAGCGTGCGGCTGCTACGCAGGGCGATCAGGTATTCTTCCTGGGTGGCCAATAATTCCGGGCTATACAGTGTGAAGAGAACCTGGCCCTGTTTAACCGACTCCCCCGTATAGTTGACGAGCAGCCGGTCGATCCAGCCCTCCAGCTTGACGGTAACACGGGCGAGCTGCCGTTCGTCAACTTCCACCCGGCCCACAGTACGGATCGTCCGTTCCAGAAGACGCCGCTCCGCCGGCTCGAACTTAACACCGATGGATTGCAGCCGCTCCGGGCTGATGATCATCGAATTATCGGATGGCGCCGGAGCTTGGTTTTGCGCATGAGCCGAGTGATCTTCTTGCGCCGATTGAGTTTCGACCGCTGTCTCATGATCCTTATGAGCCGGTATTTCGGCCTTGCCGGCGAGTGATGAGACGGTCGTCGAATGATCCGGTCGCAAGACCAAAAAAAAGGTCAGGGTCACCAGTGCTCCCAAGGTCACCCCAAGGAATAAATCGCGCGATCGTTGATTCATGGTGTCTCTCCGGTGATGCCTTCCAGCCGTGCCAGGGCCTTCTCATGCTCGGCCAACTCGCTATGGAATTCAAGCTCGTTTTCCTGCAGGGTCAGCAGGCTGTTTAGCAAAGTCAGAAAATCTACCTTGCCGACCGCATAACTGGCCTGGGCCGAGGCCAGGGTAAGGCGCGATTGCGGGATGATGGCGTCCTTCAGCAGGTTGACGAGCATTTCCGCACGCTCGGTCTGCGCCAGATTGTCCCTAATACGGGCTAGCAGTTCTTGCCGCAGGGCCTGCAAATCCTGGAACGAGGCTTCGCGTCCGGCCACCGCCTCATGTACACCCTCCCGTTGTTTGGTGGCGAAGTAGAGGGGCACCTTGACATTCAGCATGACCTGGTAGCCGTCCGTCTTCATGGCCGTATCGCGAAGTCCCCGCGCATCCAGCTCGAAGTCCGGATAATACTCCCGCTTGGCTAAGGCAATATTCTGATCGCCACGTTCCAGGGTCTTTTGCTGCCCATGCAACAACGGCGAGGATTGATCCAGAAGCGCGTTCAATTCGGCGGGTGTGTGACGCAGGGGCGTGAACCGAATTTCAGGCCAGGCTGTCCCTGCCTGCCCCCCTTCGGGCGCTTCGCGTGCAAATCCGCTCCCGGCGGATTTGTCCTGCGGAGGCGCCAGCGTGTCGTTGGGCAAGCGGTTCAGCAAGCGGTTAATGTCGGCATGCAGGGTCTGTCGACGCTGGTTCAGCGAAGCAAGACGAGCCAACAGGCGCGATATTTCGGTTTGTGCCCGCAAGACATCCTGCTGAGCCGCCTGGCCAACGGAATAACGGACTCTGGCGGTTTCCTCGAACTCTTCCAATAACAGCTTGGTTTTTCCGAGTACTTCGATAGAATCGTGGACAAAGTGCAGGTCATAAAACGCCTCCTTAAGCCTTGCGACAACTGCCAATCGGGTAGCCAGGTAATCCTGTTCCATGCGCTCGGCATCACGCGTTGCGATTTCGCCCTTGAGGCCGAGTTTGCCGGGAAACGGGATTTCCTGACTCATGCCGTACATCATTTCCTTCTGCGGAGCCATATCCTTGTAGCCGAGAATCACCTTGGGATCGGGCAGGGTTTGCACTTGGGGGATAACCGCCTGGCCGGACTCCCAGCGCTGACGTGCGGCCTGAATATCCGGGTTGTTGTCTTGCGCCTCCTGAACTAATTTTTCCAAAAATACTTGTGAAACGAGTTCTTCGGCGGTCGCAAAAATGGGCCAAAACAGGCTAGCCCAAAGCAAAGTGAATTTCATGACGTTTTTCCTCTGAGATGGCTTCATAGAACTTCTCCCGTTGGCTTGCAGGCTCGGTATAAAGCGAGGTTAGCGGAAACCGTACGATAACAGACGGTTTCCTCTACCGGACAGAATCCGGCTTCCGCCATGAAAACCGGCAAGAGACCCAGGATGTTATCGTGAACCTCTTCCACCCAACGCACCACCAGTGAAATCAACCACATGGACAAATCGTGCGGTTTGCAGAAATCTGCCACATGCAGTTCGCCACCGGGCTTGAGTACGCAAAATGCCTC
Source organism: Methylobacter sp. (assembly GCA_030653175.1). Lineage (GTDB taxonomy): Bacteria > Pseudomonadota > Gammaproteobacteria > Methylococcales > Methylomonadaceae > Methylobacter_A. Next base: position 50,317 of record JAURZV010000073.1, on the reverse strand, counting down.
CCCGATCGCCAACCGTTTATCCTCCTGCGTCAGGTGATGCAGCATCAGGCTGGCAAACACACGCTCGAAGGTTCCGCCGGGATAGGGCAAACACGTCGCCGACCCCTGTTGCAGAACGACGGCCTCTCCCGCCTGTTCGGCCTTCCTTCGTGCGATACCCAACACCCGCGGATCCACGTCTAGCCCGTATACCGAGACGTTCGGGTGGGTGTACTTGATTAGCAGGGTGAGTGTGCCCGTACCACAAGCACGTTTTGGCCTGGCTGGATACGGGCCTGCGCGATCAATGCAGACTTTAATGCCTCTTCCGGAAACAAGCGCCGTATCATCGGATCGTACCAGGGCGTCAACCAGCGGAAATGAAACGCCGGGATGTAATTGGGGTGTTTCTTCATGACGATAAACCTCTCTCATACTGCTCCACATCGGTCGCAAGAAGGCTTGCGGTTTCGGTAATCGATAGCTTGGGCCATGTATTCATAGTGGTGTTCCTTCCATTAGCAGAGAATCGGCAATGCCATTTTTGTATTAAACGTTCGGATTTTCATTGTTGCGATCTGTACTTTTTGGCAGACGGCAAAATCCTTGTGCAGGCAAATCCAGGGCACTGTTAAATTTGCTGGATAAATTCTGAAAGGCAATGAGTCCGGTCAATTCGACTATTTCATCTTCGTTAAAGTATTCATACAGACGCTGAGTCAAAGCATCATCAACCTGCCGGCGGTATAAGTTACAGCCTCGGCATATTCCAGGACAACCTTTTCTTTGTTATCAAACAACTCGCTTTCTCGCCATCGTTCAAGGGTCTCCACCTTGTTCATGGAGCCCGTTCTTTTTGCCAACACGGCAGAGTTAATATCAATCAAAAAACGGCACCCGTTTATTTGCGATACTCTCACCGTAATCAAGGATCGTAGAACCGGATCTATAGGGCTGCTTTTTCTATCCAGCACCCCATAGAGTATGGCTATCGCTGCAAACAACCCGGGGACTCTAGCCCAAATCAAAGCTTCCGCTCCTGCTCACGCCCCTTACCTACATCCCTGTAGGCAATGCAGGCTTAAGGATTTGTCCGTATTTTCTTTTTTGATTCCAAAAGAATGGACGAAGGTGCCATGGATAACTGAAAATGGGTTTTTCTGTAACTCTCAAATCATCATCGAAGCAGATAGTAAACATCCGGACTCATCCGAAGACGATACGGGCAATGGCTTACAGGCTTTTTTGCCTTTATGCCCTTGGGTACACCGTTTACAACACCAAACACTGGATTCATCAATGCGGTGGGCAGAAAAGCGTTGTCTAAAGCGCCGTGTTTGGTGCCCGCCCTTGACTCCGGCATGTCGTCGCACGATTATTTCTTGGACAGCTTGTTAATCACGACGATCAGCAGGACCACCACCAGTACGCCGATCACCGTCCAAATCCACATCCCTCCGCCCATCCAGCCACTCATCCATCCGTTTGTATGATTTATCATAAAGCTCCTTTCGTTGCGCTACGACCAGCCCACCACCGGGCAAACAAGAATGTGAGCGGAGGCAACAGCGTCATTTGGAGTAGCGGCCACAGGCCCGCGCCAAGCACGGACACCATGGGCATGCGCTCGGTGTATGACCAGCGCCCGGCGCTCAGCGCCGCATGTTCCACCAGCGCCGCATAAGCCAACCCCAGAACAGCCACTGTGGCGTAAATGTTCCAGCGGCCGCGCAGGCCCCAGCCCAGATCGCCAGCGGCCAGCGCGCCCGCCGCGTAAATGCCCAAGATGATTCCCACATCACCCACCGCCGCCCGCGTGCAAAAACCGAGCGTGCTCGTCCAGGAATATCCCGCCGTTTCGACGTAGGCGGGCATCTGTGCCATTTCCCAGATTCCGTTCAAAACGAAACTCGCTAACACCGTGGTCGCAAAGAACCGCCCCAACCGCCACCAAGGCAGGCTGGAATGTGCGCTGGATATGCAGTCTCCGGCGTTTCCAGCTTGGTTGGCGTGGAGATTGTGCTGCGGTGCGTTGTGGCGGTCAGCAGTCATTTCTTGGACAGCTTGATAATCAGGACGACCAGCAGAACCACCACCAGTACGCCGAACACCGTCCAAATCCACATTCCTCCGCCCATCCCGCCACTCATCCAACCATCTGTATAATTCATCATAAAAAATTCCTTTCGTTGCACTGCGACTAATCCACCATCTGGCAATCCAAATGGTGCCCGTATTTAACGTCTTGTTAATGTTTTATTTTCAGCACGCCCACATGTAAAGTGCTCCGACAACTCTTTACTATGCTACGGGTTTCGTGAGCCAGGGTGAGCAAGGTACCAGCACGTACAATTGTATAGGGGATGGTAACACTCCCATCCCCTGGCTGGTGTGAAGCGTTACATCTGTCGATGAAGATTTGCCATGCTCAAGTTTTCCTCGTCAGCTTTTTCATAGACATTAATCAATCTTCGGCAATGCGTTTTTAAATATTGCGCCTGTTTACCGTAGAGATAACTTTCTGACTCATATTGACTAAGAAGTTTCTTGTGCTCATCAACTTTATCCTGCATTTCTTTCGCCGCTTCCTCATAGTGTTGCGCCAGCGCCTCATGATCGGCTTTGGTTTCCGCGTTTTACACGGCTTGACTCATATCCATCGGATGCGGGTTCATCTCGGCGCAAGCAGACAGTAATCCAAGAGCCAAAAGCAGGGTAATCAGTAACTTTGTTTTCATGGGTTTTCTCCAGAGTAATTCAATAGTTAAAACGACATTGTTTTTCAGATTGTTAACGTATAGTTCAGTGTTCAGTTGGTAATGACATCGCCACATCATCCGCCATTTAAATGTTGAATCGTGGAAAGAATGCCGGTACACGATCTGCATATTTTGAATATTTCTCCCCAGATTCAGCATAGGCTTCTTTCTCTTCGGTTCGGGCAAGTCGAACGTACATGTAGAGCAAAATCGGAAACATCGCCACTGTCACGATTGTCGGCCATTGCAGCAGAAATCCGAACATGATCATCACGAACCCGGCGTACTGCGGATGCCGGATTTTTGCATAGGGTCCGGTTGTGGCCAAGGTATGCTGGCGTTGCGCCCGGTACAGCACCCGCCATGCGCTGGATAACAGAAAGAACCCTGCAACGATCAGAACGCTGCTAATCAGGTGAAATGGTCCGAAGTGCGGGTTGCCGCGCCAGCCGAACAGGTCTTCCAGCAGATGGCCGGCGTCATGCGAAAACGGATCGATACCGGGAATGCGCTTGGCGAGCCATCCGGAAAGCAGATAAATGGTAAGCGGGAAGCCGTACATCTCGGTGAACAGTGCCACAATGAAGGCCGAGAAGGCGCCGAAAGAGCGCCAGTCGCGCTTGCTTTGCGGCTTGGCGAAGCTGAAGGCGAAGATGATGAATACCAGCGAGTTGATGATGACCAGCGACCAGAGTCCGTAGGCCGGGGGTGGAGTGTTCATTTCCTGTCTCCTTCGATTGTGTCGTGGTTCTGGGCATGATGGCCATGGCCATCGTGACCGTGATGCATGAACAAATGCATCAGTGGACATGCCAGCAGGAACAGGTAAGGCAGGATGCCAAGCACATGGGCACGGTGCTCTGTAAACAGCAGGAATCCGGCAATTAAAAGAAACCCGTAAAACACCCATCTGCCCTTGGCGATGTGGTGCATCTCGTGCTCATCAGTCATGATGCTCTCCTTTTTTGTCTGATTAATCAAATGTAAACCCCCGGGTTTGCCGGGGGAACTCCCAGAGTTGGACAATTCCGGGAATCATCGTGAGTCTCCCAATCTGAGAACCGCCTAAAGTTCAATAGATGAGGAAACTCATGATGAATTCACCAAAGAATTTATATCATACAAAAATGGGAATGTAAGGTCTGTAGTGGCGATGCTGTGCGCGGAAAAGCCTGCGACGACGAGGGTGCCAAGGACGAGGGTAATCAAACTTTTCATGGATTTTCTCCTAGGTTTAGTGTCTGGCAAAAACGCGGGTACTGCCGTCCGCCTGGAACTGATTTCATGTCTGTTTCCGGGGCGATTATTTGAATGTAGCCAGTTTAAACGGTTGTTCCTTACGGGAGGCTGACCGAGACATTACATTTCCGTAATCTTCCAGGGTTTGGTCAATGCTTATGAGCGGTAAAAACTACTGCATAAACCGGTTTAGTACAATTGAGTGGATCAATTCAGCCTGCGCCTGCAGGTATCTCGTCGCAGAAACAGGAAGGACGTTGATAATGACGTTCTGTATATAACTTTGCCATTTCGTCGATTAACTTCAATGGATCGGCTGAATATACTAAACGTGCACCGCTATCTTTCTGAAAACTGAAAACTGAAAACTAGCCACAAGATCCTGAATCTGATCAGCAATTCCACCACTGCCTTGTAATACCCCGATCAACTTGCCTTCATCAAAAGCAATAGCAAACTCCCCTAATGTACCGGAACGTCCTCCGAGGATTACAACCATATCACTTGAGCGTATATTCGTCACTTCACGCCCCATCAAGCCACTACCTGTATAGATAAGGACATCATAAACGTCAGCTGGCGACCGGTACTTGTGTATATGTTCATCCAAGCTCAAAGCCGGCGAAATACCAATGGATAATCCTCCTGCTTGTTTCGCACCACGGGCACATTCATAGGGCAAGCCAGGGCACGCACCCGTTATTAATACGAAGCCACGTTGTGCAATACTCTGACCCAGAATCATGGATTTCTCTTTGACATCGTCTGCTGCTTCGTTACCGGCTGAACCCATGACCCCTACAGTTAAGTGCATCGAGGTGACTTTATTTTGATATAAGGCTGGCTGGCTGGCTGAGAAAAGTATTCCGGCAGGAAGGAGAGCAGAAATAATACAGTTTCCCTTCGTATTCAGCGGTTGTTTTTGCCTCGCGCGGAGAAAATTGCATTAGGCAAACCGGATCTTGAACCATCATTTAATCTCCTCTGGTTAAATCAATTGTATGCAAGGTCTTTTCAAGCGCCACAAAGAATCCAAGCTCAAGTTCTTTATCCATTTTTTCTTCCAGCTCCCGCATTGATTGGTTGCCAAGCTAACCCAACGAGTGCAATGACGCAAAAGGTCGCGCCAGCATAGCCAGTGGACAGGCTTTTTTGCCCACCGTTCATAACACCAAAAGTATGAATTCATCAATGTGGTGGGCAGAAAAGCATTGCGCATTTGACTTCTATCTTATACCTCATACAGTTTTTGCAATTTTTTTCATAATTTGGTGGCTGTCACCAAACTTACAAAGAGCATCGCAGTGCTGCCGAAGTTCTGAAAATAAAATGTATTTGATTGGAATTTTGATTTGCTTGATTGAAGGACGTGAGAGTTGCATAATTACGTCCCTTTCTCTACTATCGGGTACAACCAAATAAAAAGTTTCATTGCCGATAGCGATGGAATAAGAAAGGTCGGTCAGTCGTAAAATTCCTGAATAGATACTGGTGCTTTTTTCAACTTCAAAGGCACAAATCACATTATTTGTCCCTTTCTCAAACCATAATACATCTATCAATTTGATAGTACTGGCGGTTTCTTTATCACAATCGATAGCGGGGAATTTATCGGGACTCATAAACGAAAAACTACTTCCTGCATAAGACCTTGATCGATCATTTGAAGCCACAAAAGCATCATAACCCAAGCTTTGACCGATTTTCAAAAGATGAAACTGCATTTCAGAATGTAGGTTTTCTTCCTGTTTTTCGTCTTGAATTTCTTTTTGGCGTTTTTCAATGTTTTTCTCTAACTTATTTCGTTCGTCTTCACTTAAATATTCATCATTGCCGATAAGCATTTTTTGTGTACCAATTTCAAAACACAAACCCGCAATCGCTCCCAAATCGTTAGAAAGTTGAGCTTTGTGTTTGTTGTTGGTTTCAATCAATATTTCTCTGATTTTTAGGTATTCTGTCCAAGACCCTAATTTCTTTTTGTCGTTAAATAAAGTGTTAAACCCATTGACGATGGCAGTATTGAAAGGCGGGAACAAAGTAGGATGCAAAAAGTATAAAATACTTCCTACGGCTGGACCCAAACCTTTTATTTTTAGAGCATCTAATCGTACTATTTCTTTAATAATTTGTTCTTCCGATTTAGCATTGATGCAGTTTTCTAAGAATTGACCAAAGGCAATTTTATTTATTGGATTTTCGTAAATATCGGGTATGCGTAATTTAGGTTTCCAATAAAAAGGGTGTGATACTCCCACAAATACTTGTTTTTGCTCAGCAATGCAGTTCAAAACAAATTCTAAAGAACTTCCCTTAAAATCATTTGGAAAAGTTTTGTTTTTAATATCTTCCACCACCTGCAAAACCCCTCTGCGAATGGTGCGAAAAGCTTTGAGCCGTTGGTCATTATCAATAAACCAAGTATTGTAAACACTCTGCGTATCGGTTTTATATTGTGTAATTATTTGTAAGAAGTTGTTCATCTTTTATTCTTTTATAGAAGTTACGCATTGACGACTGGCTGAAATTATGGGTTTAAATGCACCATGCTTGGCATAAAAGGGGGCAACTCACGAAACGGAAAAAATCGTACGCTAAGCTTTAACCACCCGCATGATGGGTTGTCAAGCTAACCCAACGAGTGCAACGACGCAAAAGGTCGCGTCAGCATAGCCACGGGTGGGCAGGCTTTTTTGCCCACCCTTGATTTTTCATTAGTCACAGGTAACAACCGCCCGAGAGAGTGACGCGTTTACATCTGGCGATGCAAATTTGCCATGCTCAAATTTTCCTCGACAGCTTTTTCATAGGCATTAATCAGCCTTTGGCAATGATCTTTAAAATATTCCACAAAATCATCCGGCGGTCTTCCGTAGAGATAGCCTATTGACTGATACTGGCTAAGAAGTTTCAACTTTAAGCTGCATTTCTTTCGTCGTTTCCTCATAGTGTTTCGCCAGCGCCTCATGATCGGCTTTGGATACTGCGTTTTGCACGGCTAGCCTCATTATCCATCGGATGAGGGTTCATTTCGCTACAGGCAGACAGCAAACCAAGAACTCAAAGCAGGGTAATTAGTAACTTTGTTTTCATGGATTTTCCCCAAAGCACAGATGTGCTGTTTTTATAAAAGGATTCTTACATCATTGCCAGGAGATGGTAGCATTTCCATCCCCTGGCTTGTGTGAAGCGTTACATCTGGCGATGCATTTTCGCCATTTCCAGGTTTTCCTCGGCGGCTTTTTCATAGACATCAATCAGCCTTTGGCAATGGACTCCGAACCCGGTTGCCTGCTGCTTACCAATCAACCACGGCTCGCGCTCGTATTCACTCAGGATTTTCTTGTGTTCCTCAACCTTAAGCTGCATTTCTTGCGCCACTTCCTCATAGTGTTGTGCCAGCGCCTCATGATCGGCTTTGGTTTTTGCGTTATGTACCGCCAGGTTCATATCCATAGAATGCGGGTCAAATTCGGCACATGCGGACAACAAACCAATAGCTAAAAGCAGGGTAATCAGTAACTTTGTTTTCATGGGTTTTCTCCAGAGTAATTCAAAATAGGTAACTGCTCACCCTAGCAGACGCCCGATCCTGAGCACCATAAAACGTGCTGTTTAAAACCGTAAGGTTCAAAGCTAGCTTTGAACTCCGACATTCACGTTTTCTGGAGTCCAAAGCTAGCTTTGGACGTTTCAAAATCAGCTTTGCGCTTAAAATAAGGTATGAGCAGTTACCAAAATAGTTAAAATAACATCGTTTTTTCAGGTTGTTGGCTTGTTATTAGTTTTACCTCCTTTTTGCTGGTTTCCAATCTCCAGATTGTGAACCTAGAAAGGCGAAGCTCCGGCTTCGCGAGACAGGAAGCTGGAGCTTCCAAAACCGAATTCCCAAGCTTGAGCTTGGGAACTAGAGAATTATTTAAAACGATCGCCCCTTATCCCAGGGATGACCCTGTCCACCCGGATGTGACGAGTAGACATTTTTAATGACTTTAGTTCTTGATGCACACGCAGAAACAGTGAGTAATAAAAGTGTGATTAATATTACAACATGTTTTTTAGTCTTCATGGGTTTTCTCCGGAATAATTCAATAGTTAAAATGACATTGTTTTCAGCTTGTTAACGTATCGTTCAATTTTCGGGATTGTTTGTTGATGGAATATTGCTTGCACAAGGCATAAAGCGCCGGAATGACGATCAAGGTCAGCAGCGTTGACGACACCATGCCTCCCACCATCGGTGCGGCGATGCGGCGCATGACTTCCGAGCCGGTGCCGGTGCTCCACAAAATAGGCAGGAGCCCGGCCATAATCGCGGTAACGGTCATCATTTTCGGTCGCAAACGTTCCGCCGCGCCGGTCATCAGCGCGGTGTAAAGATCGGTCTCGGTGAAAGCCCGCTTTTCTTCCAGGCATTGCCGCTGCTTTTCCCGGTATGCCTGATCCAGATACATCAGCATCACCACGCCGGTTTCTGCCGCGACGCCCGCCAGGGCGATGAAGCCGACGCCGACCGCCACGCTGACGTTGTAATCCAGAAACCACAACAGCCAGATGCCGCCGACCAGCGCGAACGGCACCGACAACATGACGATGAATGTCTCGGTTAGACGGCCGAAATTGAGATAAAGCAGGATAAAAATAATGCACAGCGTGAGCGGTACAACCAGTTGTAAACGCTGTTTGGCCCGTTCCATGTATTCGAACTGGCCGCTCCAGGCGATGTAGTAGCCCGCAGGGAATTTGACCGCCTGTTGCACCGCCTGCTTGGCATCCCGCACATAACCGTCAATGTCGCGGTCGCGCATGTCGACATAGATATAAGCGGACAACAAGGCGTTCTCGGTGCGTATACCCGGCGGACCTTTGTCCAGGCTCAGATGCGCCAGTTGTCCCAAGGGAATCATCGCCCCGCCGGGTGTCGGGACGAGCACATGCGCGGCAATGGCTTGCGGGTTGTCGCGCAGTTCGCGCGGGTAACGGACGATGACGGCGAAACGTTCGCGTCCTTCCAGCATCGTGGTGACGGTCTCGCCGCCGATGGCGGTGGCGATGATGTCCTGCACATCGCCGATCAACAGCCCGTAGCGCGCCAGAGCCTCGTAGTCCGGGGTGATGTTCAGATAAAAGCCGCCGGTAACGCGTTCGGCATAGGCGCTGGTGGTGCCGGGGACGTTTTTGACGGCCTGTTCGATCTGCTGCGCCAGGCGTTCCATTTCCGCAAGATCCTTGCCGAACAGTTTGATGCCGATAGGCGTGCGGATGCCGGTCGCCAGCATGTCAATGCGGTTTTTGATCGGCATCGTCCAGGAGTTGCTGACACCGGGGATTTGCAGCGCCTGATCCATCTCGGCAATCAGCTTATCGACCGTCATGCCGGGCCGCCAGGCGGATTCGGGCTTGAGATTGACCAGTGTTTCGGACATTTCCAGCGGCGCCGGGTCGGTGGCGGTCAGTGCTCGCCCGGCTTTACCGAACACCGATTCGACTTCGGGAAAACTTTTGATGATGCGGTCCTGGGTTTGCAGCAATTCGGCGGCTTTGGTCGGGGGTAAACCCGGCAGGGTTAGCGGCATGAATAACAGTGTGCCTTCATTCAGAGTCGGCATGAATTCACCGCCCAAGCGCGAGGCCGGATACCAGGAAGCGGCCAGCATCAGTAACGCGAAAGCGAGCGTCAGCTTTTTGTAGCGCATGACCCCGGCGATGATCGGGCGATAAATCCGGATCAAAACCCGGTTGATGGGATTGCGTTGCTCCGGCAGGATTTTTCCGCGCACAAACAGCGACATCAATACCGGAACCAGCGTAACCGACAACAGCGCCGCGCCCGCCATTGCGAAAGTCTTGGTATAGGCCAGGGGATGGAACAGGCGGCCTTCCTGCGCTTCCAGCGCAAACACCGGCAGGAAAGAAACCGTGATAATCAGCAGACTGAAAAACAACGGCGGGCCGACTTCCTTGCAGGCATTGAGCAATATTTCGGCACGCGGCAGGCGGCCTGTATCGCGTTCCAGATGCTTGTGGGCGTTCTCTATCATGACGATGGCGGCATCCACCATCGCGCCGATAGCGATAGCGATACCCCCCAGGCTCATGATGTTGGAATTCATCCCCAGCGCCTGCATGACGATAAAGGCGATCAGCACGCCGACCGGCAGCATCAAAATCGCCACCAGGGCGCTCCGTATGTGCAGCAGGAATAGTATGCAGACAGCGGCGACCACCGCGCTTTCTTCCAGCAAGGTATGGCGCAAATTGTCAATCGCCCGATGAATCAACTCGGAGCGGTCATAAACCGTTTGTACGCTGACGCCGGTTGGCAAACCGGCGGTAATTTCGCGCAATCGGTCTTTCACATGGCTGATCACTTCCAGTGCATTCTGACCATAGCGTGCCAGCGCAATGCCGGAAACTACCTCGCCTTCGCCGTTCCATTCAGTGATGCCGCGCCGTTCATCGGGAACCAGCTCCACGCGCGCCACATCGCGCACCAATACGGGAATGCCATTCCCGACTTTCAACACCAGCCGCTCCAAATCCGCCTGACCGCGTAAGTAACCGCGTCCGCGCACCATGTACTCGGTTTCGGCGAGTTCGATAGTCCGGCCGCCGACATCGCGGTTGCCGTTGCGGATGGCGTCGCTGAGGGTACGTAAAGAGATACCGTAAGCTTGCAGCTTATGCGGATCGGCCGTGATCTGATACTGCTGCACGAAACCGCCGATGCCGGCGACTTCAGCCACGCCTTGGGCTTTGGTCAATTGATAGCGCACAAACCAGTCTTGCAGGGTGCGCAATTCCACCAGTGACTGGTTTTTCGCCAGCAGCGCATATTGGTAAACCCAGCCGACGCCGGTGGCATCCGGCCCCAGTTGTGGTACCACGCCGCGCGGCAAGCGTCCGGTGAGCGTTGTCAGATATTCCAAAACCCGCGAACGCGCCCAGTAAATATCGGTGCCGTCCTCGAAGATGACATACACGAAAGACGCGCCGAAAAAAGAAAAACCGCGCACGACTTTCGAGCGAGGCACGCTCAGCATCGCGGTCGTCAGCGGATAAGTTACCTGATCCTCGACGACTTGCGGCGCTTGTCCGGGATATTCGGTGTAAACAATGACCTGCGCGTCGGACAAATCGGGCAGCGCATCCAGCGGCATAAGCGACAAGGCATAAATCCCGCCTATTACAATGCCCAGTGTTGCCAGCAGCACCAGAAACACATTGCGCAACGACCAGGCAATAATATGATTCAACATGGCTAATGGCCTCCTTGCTGTGTTTCATGCGTTGTCTGACCAGAGTCAGCGCCATTATTGCCAAAGCTGCCCAGAGCCGACTTGAGATTGCTCTCGGCATCGATCAGGAAATTGGCGCGAGTCACTACTTCATCGCCGGCATCCAATCCCTCCAGCACTTCGTAGTATCCGTCAGCCTGTTGCCCCAGTTTTACGACATGCGGCTCGAACCGCCCTTCACTTCTTTGCACTAAAACGACTTGCCTCGCACCGCTGTCAATGACTGCCGAATCGGGAACCGCCAAGCGCGCGTCTTTATCCTCCAGCGCTGCCAGCGTCACGCTGCCATACAGTCCGGGTTTCAGCAATCCTTCGCCGTTGGGCAGTTCGATGCGCACTTTAACTGTGCGGGTTTCCGTTGCCAGCGTCGGGTAGATGAAACCGACCTTGCCGCTGAACAGTTGATCCGGATAGGCGTTGATATGCACCTGCACGACTTGGCCCAAGCGCACCCCACCGATATCTTGCTCAAATACCTCCGCTAACAGCCACACCGTACTTAAATCAGCGATACGAAACAACAGCTCGCCGGGCATGAAACGCATCCCCTCCAGCGCAGGTTTTTCCAGCACCACTCCATTGACCGGCGACATCAGCGGCAGGGCATCCAGAGGCTTTCCCAGGCTTTGCAAATGCTTTATATGTACTTGAGCAATATCCCAATAATGTAAACGTTGCAAGGCGTTTTCGGCCAGACGCGCCGCAGTGTCGCGCGCTTGTGCGCTACCCTGTTGCAGCGCTTGCTGTCCTTGCCGGGCGATCAGATATTCCTGCTGCGCGGTCACCAGTTCCGGACTGTAAACATCGAACAGCGGTTCGCCGCGTTTGACGGCTTGTCCTGTCGCGTTAACATACAGGCGCTGGATCCAGCCTTCGAATTTGGCTGTCACGGCGTGAATGCGCCGTTCGTCGACCTGAATGCTGCCCAGCGCGCGTATGCTGCGAATCAGCACGCGCTTGGACACGGTTGCTGTTGTTACGCCCAGTTTCTGGATTTTTTCCGGGCTGATCTGAATTTGCCCGGATGTCTCCGGTTCGCTTTCATAAACCGGAAGGTAGTCCATGCCCATTTCGTCCTTTTTCGGCACCGGTGAAGTATCCGCCGCTCCCATCGGATGCCGGTAATACAGAATTTTTCCTGATTCCGGCGGCGATATGGTTGCAGTCGGCTGTTCTGCATAAACCGGCACATAGTCCATACCCATCTCGTCCTTGGCGGGCGTAGTCGAGGTGACTTTGGGATTCATCGGGTGACGATAATACAGCGGCATTTTTTCGCTGACTGCGGTAGCGTCCGGGTTTTGCGTTACTTCCCGACGGCCCACCCAAAATCCCAGACTTAAGCCCAGTATCAAAATCAAAGATGCCGGAAAATATCTAGTCATGGCTCAACTCCTCGCCCACTTCAGCGGATAACTCGGCCAGGATTTGCTGAGTGCTGCTCAAGGCCTGCCAATACTGCGTCTGATATTGGAAAAAGCTCAGTTGCGTGCGCAGCAGATCGGTAAAGTCCGTCTGACTCACCTGATAGCCGGCCAGCAGAGAATTAACGGTTTGCTGAGCCTGCGGAATGATTTCATGTTCGAGCAGCAACAGCTTTTCTTTTGTCTGTTGATACTCGGCGGCTTTGGCCGCTATCTCGGCCTGAATTTTGCGGTGGTCGTCGTGTAATGCATATTGTTCCTGCAGGAGTTCGCTCTGGCGCTGATCAACCGCCTTGGCTTGCTTGCGGCCGGCATAAATCGGCACATTGATACTCAGCTGTACACTGGCGAAATCGCTACGCGACTGCCCTGACGGCGTGTTCTGCCGGACATCGTAAAAGGCGCCAATGGTAAAGTCAGGGTAGAAACCCTTTTGCGCCAGATCGACCCTGGCCAGCCCCGCATCAAGCATCTTGCGGTGTTGGGCAAATAAAGGACGGATTTGCAAAGCCTTGTCCTGCAAGGCGGATTCGACAATGACCGGCAACTTGAATTCAGCCTCCGCCGGAATTTGCACAGGCATTTCCGGCGTGCGATCCAGCAGGGCATTGATTCTGGCGTTCTGGCTGTGAAGCAGAATGATCAGATTCAGTTTTTCGTCCTTGAGTTTGGACAGTTCGAGCTGAGCCAGCAGCACGTCCTGCTGCGTTCCTTTGCCCACCTTATATTTGGCCTGGGCGATGTCGATGAGTTGCTGGAAAAAGTGTTCGGCTTCGTCCAGCAGGTTCAAGGCGCGGTGGTAATAAAACAGCCGCCACCAGCTCTGTTTTACTTCCCGCACCAGCCGCAAACGCGCTTCGTCAACCGAATCAGCGGCGGCCAGCGCTTCCTGCCCGGCGATCTTTTCCCGTAAAGCCAGCTTGCCGGGAAATGGAATCTCCTGGCTAACGCCCACTTCCATCATGGTAAAGTCGTCCTGCCGCAGATTGAAACTGTTGGTCGGCAGGTAAAGAGCGCCGATTCTGAGCGCCGGATCCGGCAAAGTGCCCTCTTGGGAAGGCACGGCAGCCATCGCCTCGGCTCGCGCCCTGATTTCCGCCAGTCCGGGGTTGCCGGTTAAGGCAAGTTCGGTTGCGGCTTGAAGCGTTAAAATAGTCTGGTCTGCACCGGCAGCAATGCTGCAGGCAAACAAAGCGTAAGTTAAAGCAATACACTTAAAAATGATTTGTAGCGACATAATAGCTTCGTACCCACACGTTATAAAATCCGTACAACGGATATATTTATGTTAAGTCGGCGTAGGGTCACTAACCACAGTTAAAAGTTATTTGACAGCTTGCAAGTGCGAATTCGCTAACGCACTCTTACGGATCATTCGCAGGGTGCGGGTATATCCGCACCGCAGGAGCATTATAAATAACTAAAGGCAGTAACCCTTACGAGTGTTAGAGGCTACTAATGGGAGGTCTTATATCGGGGGAGAATGAGAGAGAACTGGAAGCGGACTTTTCCAAATGCCCATAGCAGTATGAGCCATATGCCTGAGGAAACAAAAAAACGGCGGTTACTCCACCATCGCCACACACATGGAAGCTGCAACTGCTACTCGCGTGACAAGCTGTTTTAACTTTATTATGTTGATTATGTTGATGACATTGATCGGAATTTTGTGTTGCTGCATCCCCTGTGTCATTTGCCATGTCAGCTACAGCGATGCCTTGTTCAAAAGATGGTTCAGCAGATAATTGACTCGCCATACCCGAATAATAGCCAAACACAGACGTAACTGGCGTTATAACCATTATGAGTATTAACAAGAATAAAAATCGCTGTCTAATCATTATCTGACTGTGTCGTGTTTTTTTACAGTTTACTGGTATTCATCGTAATTATCAAAGGGATAAAATAAACTGCTCCAAACCTGATGCTGATCGCTCTGAAGAGCTACTTACGACCTATTCACTCAGTGAAAGACGCAGAGGAATCATGGCCGAAAAACCGAAACCGTGCTTTTGATAAAAACGTTGCGCCGACTCATTAGTGCGATCTGTGAGCAAGGTAATGCGTCTGCACCCGTTCAAACGCGCCAATTGAATGGCTTGTTCCAGAAGCAGGGAGCCCACGCCGGAGCCGCGAGCGGCCGGAGAAACCACCATGTCTTCCAGTAGCGCAACGCGGTCGCCGAGCGCAGTAGATACCGTGTAGAGCAGATTAACCATACCCACAACCCGGCTGTCTTGGCGGGCGACGACGATAAGCCCAACCTCCGGATTGCTGATGATACGAGCCAAACCGCGGCTTTGTGCTTCATGATCCGGTTTGAAATCCGCTTCTTGAGAAAACAATATATCCAGCAATTCACAAAGTGCCGGGATGTCTGAAGCCTTTGCAGGAGTAATTTCCATTGCAGTGCCTATTGTTGCTTGATTCCGGAAAAATCATTTGGTCCACGAAAAACACGAAAAGCACGAAAATATTCAAGGAGATACCAGGGGCGAATGGCTATGTAATACAACATCTGATTTCTTTCGTGTCTTTCGTGCTTTTCGTGGACTAACTGCGGTTTTTAGGTTGATGCATGCCCTGTTATGCCGATGACAAACGACCAGCTTGCATGCCTGAAAACCGATTTATTCCACAATGCCTTGCTTAAACCAGTTGTTGGATATCCGGTCGTGCAGTTCTCCCAACTTGTTTTGCAGGTCATCGAGAATTTCCCGTAATTGCGCCTGGGTCGTTTGCCGGGTATCGATGGCCTGCACATAAGCTTCCAGTTTCACGATCTCTTCCGGCAAGGCATCGGTATTCGGCAGGGCATTGATGCAACCGGTAATTTCAGCGATGCAGCAGCTGACCGACCTGGGCAGGTTGGTGTTCAGTAATAAAAAATTGAGTACATCGTCGCCATTAACACTGCTTCTGACATGTTGCCGATACATTAACTGGGCGTTGAGCGCCTTTAATATATTCACCCACAAAATAGTCTCGTATTGGCGCATTTCATCGCTACGCGAATCAGCCAGAAGCAAGGAGGCCAAATCCAGAATCCGGCTGGTCATGTCGGCGCGTTCGATATTTTTTCCCAATCGGATAAACCGATAAGGATGATTGTGACTCATGTAGCCCGACAATAGCCCGGTGAATCGTTGAGAGCCTTTGAGAATCTCGTTCAGGAAGACAACGCGGTTGCTGCGGTTGTAGACCGAATCTATATTGTTTTTTACAAACAGATACATTTCATTGACCTGCTCCCACGCTTCATCGGGCAGCAAGTCTCTGGAGGTGCGGATGTTTTCTCTGGCAGCACTTAAAGACGAAAACAAAGACACCGGATAACTTTCGTCGATTAAAAGAAACCGGGTGACGTTGTGTTCGTTGGCAGCTTTATATTTTTCATAAAACTGCGGCTCCGAAGCATTGATACGAATGAGCTGTTGCCAACCCATTTCAACGCCGTTAGGTAAATCCATCAATAAATTCATATGCACGCTGACCAATCTGGCGATATTTTCAGTGCGTTCAAGGTAACGTGCCAGCCAATACAGGCGTTCTGCTGAACGGGATAACATTAGTTGCGCTCCATGTTGATGATCCAGGTGTCTTTGCTGCCGCCGCCTTGCGAGGAATTAACCACCAGTGAGCCTTTTTTTAGCGCTACCCGGGTTAAGCCTCCGGCAGTCACAAAGGTATTTTCGCCCTGTAAAATAAAAGGTCGCAGGTCGATGTGCCTGGGTTCCAGTTTACCTTTGCACAAAGTAGGTGCGGTAGAAATCGCCAAGGTGGGCTGGGCAATGTAATTACGGGGATTTTTTTGGATAATCTCCCGAAACGCGGCTATTTCTTTGCTTGTTGCATGCGGCCCCACCAGCATGCCGTACCCGCCTGATTCATTGGCGGGTTTGACAACCAGTTCCGGCAGGTGCTTCAACACATATTCGAGGTGCTCCGGATTGTCGCACAGGTAAGTTTGCACATTAGGCAAGATCGGTTCTTCATTCAGGTAATAACGGATCATTTCCGGAACATAGGCATAAACCACTTTGTCATCGGCGACACCCGCGCCCGGTGCATTAGCCAACGACACATTACCGGCTTTCCAGGCGCGCATTAAGCCTGGAACACCCAATGCGGAATCTTTTCGGAATACTTCAGGATCAAGAAAGTCATCGTCGATGCGCCGGTAAATAACATCGACTTTTTCCAGCCCTTCGATAGTGCGCATATAGACGCAATCATCGTCATCGACCACCAGGTCCCCGCCCTCGACCAGTTGCGCACCCATTTGCTGAGCCAGATAAGCATGTTCAAAATAGGCCGAGTTATAAATGCCGGGCGTTAATACCACGATTTGCGGTTTGCTGATGTGCTCGGGCGCCAGTGACGCCAACATATCCTGCAATCGGCCGGGGTAATCGTCGATAGGCAGAATGTCTATATTTTGCAGTAGCTCGGGAAACACGCGCTTGGTAATGACGCGGTTTTCCAGCATGTAGGAAACGCCCGAAGGCACCCGTAAATTATCTTCCAACACGTACATAACGCCGTCTTTATCGCGTACCAAATCGGTGCCGCAAATGTTTGCCCAAACGTTGTGGCGGGGTTTCATGCCGATACATTCTTTACGGAAGTTTTTTGAGCTGTGGATAATCTCGGCAGGCATTTTGCCCGCTTTAATGAATGCTTGTTGATCGTAAACATCCGCTATAAAACAATTTAAGGCGGTCAAGCGTTGCTTTAAACCTATTTCTATCTTTCTCCATTCTGTAGAGCTAATGATGCGAGGGATAATATCAAACGGCCAAGCCCGGTCTATGTTGCCCTCATCGCTGTAGACCGTGAAACTGATGCCCATTTCTAAAATGGCCAGTTCGGCAGCCATTTTGCGTTTATCAATATCGCTCTTGTTGAGTGAATTTAAATACTGACACAAGCGGTAACTGATTTGCCTGGGTTGGAACTCCGAACACATCAATTCATCGTAAGCACTATCGGTCTTGTAGTTTTCCCAGATTGATTTCATGACATTTCATAAGGCTAGTTGGCTTTATGAAATGCGAGCATGATTTGTGCCATTTTTTATATGCCTTGGATTGTTTATACGATTGAAGGTTTAAGTCCTAAAGCACAGCTACTCTATCCAAGTAGGGATTTCGCCAAAAATAACTTCCGCTTATAATCCCGCGCGGAGCACTCGTCGTTATACACAAGTGTCTGCGGAACACCGTCATTACTCCTCGTTCCCACGCGCTGCGTGGGAACGAGAGCAAAATAAGCCTATTTTGGACTTTATCCGCTTCAATTTGGTGCAACTTACAGCGTTTTCAAATTCAGTTAATTACCAAAATAGCTACGATGCTTATTGAAACTATGGCGTAACGGGAGTGCAAGCTTTGCCTACATGGATGGTAAGGGGCGAGAGCAGGAGCGGAAGCTTCGCCTAAAGCGCCTACTTTTGGTGCTTGCCGGCGCAGGCGAAGCCTGCACTCCAGCGACAATGATGACATAGCCTTTTAATGGTTAGTAACTAATTTAAGTTGAAATCGCTGTATGTTGTTAAAGGTCTTATCCAACCGACTCATAGGAGTATCGCTTATATGATGCTGACTGATTGGCCACTTGGTATGGCACTTGCTTTGTTTTTCCTCGTTCCCACGCAGCGCGTGGGAACGAGAACACTGGGAATATTCGCTCGATCCCAAGCGCCAAGCTCCAGCTTCCCGAAACACAGAAAGCTGGAGCTTTCAGGACTGGGGTTCCCGAGCTGAAGCTTGGGAACCAGCGCATAAATTGCAACGCCCAACACTTAGGCAATAGGAAAGATCATGACCATTCGAGTAGCTGTCCGTCACAAAACTGTATACAGCTTTGATAGATCGGTATCCCTGTCGCCACATGTATTCAGGTTGCGTCCGGCGGTGCATAGCCGAACGCCGATTAAAGGCTACAGCTTGCGCATTGAGCCTGAAAACCATTTTATCAACTGGCAGCAGGATCCGTTCGGCAACCTGCTGGCGCGGGTGGTGTTTCCGGAAAAATGCTCAAAACTCAGCGTTGAGGTCGAAGTCATTGCCGATATGACGGTGATCAATCCCTTCGATTTCTTTGTTGAAGAGTATGCGGAACATTACCCGTTTAAATACGATGCGTTATTGCTGAAAGAATTGCAGCCTTATCTGGAAATCGCTGAGCAAGGCGCTTTACTCAAGCGGTGGGTAGCCGATTTCGATCCAGCCAAACGTAATATCAACGACTTTCTGGTTGACGTTAATCGTAAAGTTTTTCAGGCGATTAGCTACAACATCCGCATGGAAGCAGGCATTCAAAGCTGCGAGGACACGCTGACCACGCTCAGCGGTTCGTGCCGGGATTCGGCCTGGTTGCTGGTGCAAATACTCCGCCATTTGGGACTCGCTGCGCGATTTGTTTCCGGTTATCTGATACAGCTGACCGCCGATGTCAAATCGCTGGATGGCCCATCCGGACCGGAACAGGATTTCACCGACTTGCATGCCTGGACTGAAGTCTATATCCCGGGAGCCGGTTGGGTAGGACTTGATCCGACCTCCGGTTTATTGGCCGGAGAAGGACATATTCCCCTGGCCTGCACGCCCGATCCTGCCAGTGCCGCGCCGGTAACCGGCGGCACCGATAAGTGCGAAGTGGAATTTGAATTCAGCAACACGGTATTGCGTCTGCATGAAGACCCGCGCGTCACCAAGCCTTATACCGATGAACAATGGCACCGCATTGACGCGCTGGGTCGGCAGGTTGACCGGCAATTGCTGGCTGACGATGTGCGCTTGACCATGGGCGGCGAACCCACATTTGTTTCCGTTGACGACATGGAAGGCGCGGAGTGGAATGTCGATGCCGATGGTCCGCACAAACGCGAACGGGCCAATGTGCTTACCAAAGGTTTGCGCGATCAGTTTGCAAAAGGCGCCATGCTGCATTACGGACAGGGCAAATGGTATCCTGGCGAAGCGTTGCCGCGCTGGCAATACGGTATTTTCTGGCGTAAAGACGGCGTACCGGTTTGGCGAAATTCCGCATTACTGGCCGATATTAACCAAAATTACGGCCATAGCGTTGAGCATGCTGAATCGTTCATCAAGCAATTGACGTTACGCTTAGGTCTGCAACCGCGCTATATCAAGACGGCTTTTGAAGACAGTTTTTACTATCTCTGGCAGGAAGGTTCGCTGCCGGAAAATATCGATCCGTTAAAAAGTAACCTGAAAGATTCGATTGAACGCCAAACATTGACTCAACTGCTGGATGCCGATTTAGGCAAGGCAGCAGGATTTACTTTGCCGATTAAATGGGATTGGATGAATCAAAAATGGCAAAGCGGCCCCTGGGATTTTCGCCGCGGGCACATGTTCTTGATTCCCGGCAATTCGCCGATGGGTATGCGCTTGCCATTAGCCAGTTTGCCCTGGGTTGCCCCGGACAAACGCGATAGCCAGGAACAGCAAAGCCTGTTTGAGGCGCTGCCCGAACTCGGCGATTATTACGGCGAAGTCACGCACCGTTACAGTCATATCGAGAAAAAACTCAAGAGCCATCCCGAACTCGCTGAGCAGGATTCAGGCGATGATCAAACCGTCGAGGTGGAAGTACCTCACACCGCAGTTTGTGTCGAAGCCCGCGAAGGCCGCGTGCATATATTCCTGCCGCCGCTGACTTCACTGGAACATTATCTGGAGCTGATTGCGGCCATTGAAGCCACCGCAGAAAACCTGTCGATTCCCGTGGTGCTGGAAGGTTATAAGCCGCCGCGGGATTACCGCATAGAGCGCTTGATGGTGACGCCTGATCCCGGCGTGATCGAAGTCAACATTCATCCCTCCAAAACTTGGCCGGAGTTGGTGCAGAAAACCATCATTCTCTATGAACAAGCGCATCAGGTCAGACTGGGTACGGAAAAGTTCATGCTCGATGGCCGTCATACCGGAACTGGCGGCGGCAACCATATCACCATGGGGGCCGAGACGCCGACCGACAGCCCGCTGCTGCGCCGTCCCGACTTATTGCGCAGTCTGGTGACTTACTGGCAGCATCATCCGGGCTTGTCGTATTTGTTTTCCGGTATGTTTATCGGCCCGACCAGCCAGGCGCCGCGGGTTGATGAAGGCAGGGACGAAAAGCTCTATGAACTGGAAATTGCGTTCCAACAAATGCCGGATGGTGAAGTGCCTGAGCCCTGGCTGGTGGATCGCCTGTTGCGGCATTTGCTGACCGACATCACCGGCAATACGCATCGTTCCGAGTTTTGCATCGATAAACTGTATTCGCCGGACAGTTCGACCGGACGTTTGGGCATTCTGGAATTGCGCGCCTTTGAAATGCCGCCGCATGCCCGGATGTCGCTGGTGCAAACCTTACTATTGCGTGCGCTGATTGCGTGGTTTTGGCGTGAACCTTACAAACACGATTTAATCCGTTGGGGTACGGAATTACATGACCGTTTTATGCTGCCGCATTATGTCCGCGAAGATATGAGGCAAGTCACTCAAGATTTGCAACGGGCCGGATACGGGTTTGAACTGGAATGGCTGGAACCGTTTTTTGAGTTCCGCTTTCCCCGTTACGGCAACACTCTGATAGACGGCATTGACCTGGAAATGCGTTTTGCCATTGAACCCTGGCATGTGCTGGGCGAGGAAGTCAGCAGCACCGGCACCGCGCGTTATGTGGATTCATCGGTAGAGCGTGTGCAGGTCAAGGTGACCGGTTTTACCGAGGGGCGTTATGTGTTGACCTGTAACGGCAGGCGCTTGCCGTTGCGCAACACCGGCCGCAAAGGCGAATATGTAGCCGGAGTGCGTTACCGCGCCTGGCAACCGCCCTCCGCGCTGCATCCCACGATCAGTCCGCATGTGCCGTTGGTGATAGATGTGATTGACACCTGGAACGGGCACTCGGTAGGCGGTTGTACTTATCATGTCGCCCATCCCGGCGGCCGAAGTTACGACGCGTTTCCGGTGAACAGCTATGAAGCCGAGGCGCGGCGCGTCACCCGCTTTTGGGATTTCGGCCATACGCCCGGCGTTATTGCGCGCCCGCCAATGATAATGCCGACTGTTGCCTCGCCAGACGCAAAATTCAGCGTCAGCGAAGCCGTGCCGAGACCCATGGCGCCGCCTATTGAAGAGCTAAGTCACGAATATCCGTTTACAATGGACTTGCGGCACCGAAGCGGGTAGTGCCGTAGAGTACGCACAGCGTACCCCCTCGTTCCCACGCGCCGCGTGGGAACGCAGTGCTGGACGCGCTGCGTCCCGTATAAGCAAGACGTCGGTCGTGGCTCGCGGCGCAGCGCAAATATCCGTTTACAATGGACTTGCGACACCGAAGCGTGCAGATATGGCTGATTCCCAAGCCGGAGCTTGAGAACTGGCAAATAAAATTAACGGACGGTAGTTCCACCAGCTTTGGAGATTGATTCAAATGACCGATAAATTAAAACAACTACCCCCGGCCATATTGACGCTGGATGATAAAAGTTACTCATTGCCTGCATTGATAGGGGTCGAAGGCGAAAAAGCCATCGACATTTCCAAGTTGCGCAGTCAAAGCAATTACGTGACCCTGGATGAAGGCTATGGCAATACCGCCAGCTGTGAAAGCGCCATCACCTATATTGACGGCGATGAAGGCATACTGCGTTATCGCGGTTACCCCATTGAGGAATTGGCCGAAAATTCGCGTTTTGTTGAAGTAGCCTATCTGCTGCTGAATGGCGAGCTACCTGACAGCCAACAATTATTGGAGTTTTCTACCAACCTTAATGAGTCTTCGATTATTCATGAAGACATGCATCATTTTTTTAACGGCTTTCCGCGCGGCTCGCATCCGATGGGTATTTTGGCGACCATGGTGGCGTCATTATCCACGTTCTACCCGATTCCCGACCGGCTCGACAGCGCAACAGAACAGCAAATTGTTATCAATTTAATCTCCCAGGTGCGCACTATCGCGGCTTTTTCTTACAAGAAATCGATTGGCGAACCCTTGGTCTATCCGTCCTATAAGCTTAAGTATGTGCGCAACTTTTTAAATATGATGTTTTCATCGCCGGTGCGGGATTATCAATTGGATGATGATATTGTCAGAGCCATCGATATGTTCCTGATCCTGCATGCCGACCATGAGCAAAATTGCAGCACCTCTTCGGTGCGCACCGCAGGCTCAAGTATGGCGAATGTGTATGCGGTGGCTTCGGCAGGCATTTCGGCGCTTTGGGGACCTCGTCATGGCGGGGCCAATCAGCAAGTGATACAGATGCTTGAACAAATACATGCCGACGGCGGCGACGGCACTGAATTTATCAATCAGGCGAAAGACAAAAATTCCTCAAGCCGACTGATGGGTTTCGGTCACCGCGTTTATAAGAATTTCGACCCCCGCGCAATGGTATTAAAAAAGCAATGCGACAAATTATTCGACAAAGCCGGTGTCAGCGATCCTTTGTTCGATATTGCCCGGAAACTGGAAGAAATCGCTTTGAAAGACGACTATTTCATATCCCGAAAACTGTATCCCAATGTCGATTTTTATTCCGGGTTAATTCTCCGGGCCGCAGGCATACCCACCAATATGTACACGGTATTATTCGCTATCGGCCGGATGCCCGGCTGGTTGGCTCACTGGCGGGAAATGCTGCACGGCGAGCAAGTGGTTATTACCCGCCCTCGTCAGATCTATGTAGGTGAGCCGTTGCGTCGCTATCAAGATATTGAACAACGGCCTTGATGTCGCAAATAGTAAAGATAACGACTCAGCGCCAACAAATACAATGGAACGCAGATGACGCGGATAATTATGATGAACACAGATAAATCTTATTTAATCATAATTATCCGCGTCATCCGCGTTCCATTTTCTAACCACTGAGCAGTAGGCATGAACGAATCAACCGGCGATATTGACGCGCAGTTTTACGCCACCCAACTTGGCGTTTACGATGAAATGCTCGCCAAAGAACATAAAGTGCTGCCTTACTGGCAGCGCTTTATGGACGCCATTGCAACGCTGGGCAGCGAACAGCTGGAGTTGCGCCGCCGCGAAGCCCAGCGCCTGTTAAGAGAAAACGGCGTCACTTATAATGTTTACGGCGATGCGCAAAAACTTACCCGGCCGTGGCGGCTCGACCCTGTTCCGCTACTGATCAGCAGTGAAGATTGGTCGCTTATTGAAGCGGGTCTTAAACAACGGGCCGAGCTGCTCAACCTGATCTTAAAAGATATCTACGGCAAACAGCAGCTGTTGAAAAAAGGCCTGTTGCCCAGTGAGCTGGTGTTGGCGCACGACGGTTTTTTGCATCCCTGTGTGGGCGCCCTGCCCCACCTGCAACGCCAACTGATTGTTTACTCGGCCAACCTTGCCCGTGGCCATAACGGCCGCATGTTGGTATTGGATGATCGCAGCCAGGCGCCTTCCGGAGCCGGCTATGCTTTGGAAAATCGTACCGTGATGGCACGGGTGCTCCCGGATATTTTTCGGGAAACGCAAGTGCATCGGCTGTCCGGTTTTTTTAAGGCCCTGCGTAAGGGGCTGGCTGATATTTCGCCGCATAATAAAGAAGATCCGCGGATTGTCATACTCACGCCGGGTTCTCTTAACGAAACCTATTTTGAGCACGCCTATTTATCGTCTTATCTCGGTTTTTCCCTGGTTCAGGGCGACGACCTGACGGTACGCGACGGCCGCGTCTGGCTTAAATCGCTGGACGGTCTGCAACCGGTCGACGTTATTTTGCGTCGCGTTGACGATTCTTTCTGTGATCCATTGGAATTGCGCAGCGCTTCCCGGCTGGGTGTTGCAGGATTGCTTGAAGCCGTGCGCCGGAATAATGTGGCGATTGCCAATCCGTTGGGAAGCAGTGTTCTTGAAAATCCGGGTTTATTGGCATTTTTACCCAGACTCTCGCGGTATTTTTTAAATCAGGAATTGATGCTGCCTTCGGTTGCCACTTGGTGGTGCGGTCAGCGCCGTGAACGGGATTTTGTGTTACAAAATCTTGATCGACTGGTTATTAAACCGATCAATCGTAGCTCAGGGAGTTATGTCCTTTTCGGCGGTCTGCTAAGTACCCGGGAAAAAGAACTTTTACGTGCCGCCATTATCGCCAAACCGCATTGTTATGTCGGTCAGGAGCATATCAGTTTTTCTACGGTACCCTCGTTTATCGACCACCATATCGAGCCGCGATTTGCGGTAATACGGAGCTTTGCGGTTGCCGGCGGCGATGACTATCAAGTGATGCCCGGCGGACTTACCCGGATTGCCCGGCAGCAAGACGATTTTATTGTTTCAAATCAGGCGGGCGGAATCAGTAAAGACACCTGGGTATTGGCTGATGAGCCGGACAAGCAGGTCAGTTTGTGGTTTCAGCCCGGTCGGGATGTGGTCTTGTCTGCGGACACCGAACCCTTAACCAGCCGCGCAGCCAATAACCTGTTTTGGGTTGGGCGCTACCTGGAGCGTATCAAAGCGGCTACTCGCTTGATGCGCACGATATTGCTCAAGTTAGCGGAAGCCCCGGAACTTAACGATCCGCTCGACAGCCGGTGCCTCGATGTATTATTGAGCGCCCTGACTCAGGTAACCGGCACCTATCCGGGGTTTGTTGCAAGTAATGCGTCTGCGTTAAAAGAGCCCCAAAATGAATTACTGGCACTCGCTAAAAACGTCCAGCGCTCCGGCACGCTGGCGGCCAACATTCAAGCGTTTGCCCAAACCGCCTTCAGTATCCGCGATGTCTGGTCGCAGGATACCTGGCGCTGCGTCGATAATATTCAACGGCGCTGGCAACAACGGGTCGTGAACGGCGATTGCGACCCGGAACAACTGCAAAAACACCTGGACGATTTAATTACCGGCTTTGTCGCATTTATCGGCTTAACCACTGAAAGCATGACTCGCGAAGCGGGTTGGTTGATGCTGGATAGCGGCCGTCGCCTGGAGCATGCACTGGCATTGATCGCGTTGCTGCGCGCCACGGTGGTGCAGCGTCATGAGCCGGCATTGCAAAACCAGCTGCTGGAAGCGGTGTTGATATCCACCGACAGTTTGAGCATTTACCGACGCCGCTACCGCTCATTTATCAAGTTGCCGATGGTGCTGGAATTATTGCTGATGGATAAAACGCATCCACGTTCGCTGGCCTATCAGTTACATCAATTGTCCGACCATATCGGTGCGTTGCCAAGAGAACGCGGCAAGGGACAATTGAGTGAGGAAGAACGTTTAATACTCAGAGCCTACACCGACTTACGCTTGGTCAAAGTGTCCGAGTTGGTTAACGTTACTGACAATGTCGGCGTTTACAGTGAGCTGGAAAGCGTTTTGTCGGCGATGACGGAACTGTTATGGCGGCTTTATGAAGTGCTTGCGCAAGCCTACTTCAGCCATTCTCAAGTGCCGCAATTGATGACGCCGACGCAACCGGAGGATGACCTGTGAAATACCGCATTACCCACAGCACTCTTTACAAATACAGCCAGTTGGTCGGCCTGTGCCAGAACGAAGCGCGATTGCAGCCCCGCGATTTCTGGCGTCAGCAATGTCAAAGCAGCCGCTTTGACATTAGCCCCGAGCCTAACGATTTTCACGAACGCAGGGATTTTTTCGGTAACCGCGTCGCTTATTTCGCCATACAACAAGCGCATCAACGCCTGGTGGTCACTGCTGTCAGTGAAGTCACGATATTTCCCCGGCAAAGTCGTGACGATTTGGTTAATTTAATAACCTGGGAGCAAGTGCGCGACCAGCTACAAGGAGGCCCCGGACAATCGCAAATGCAGTCGCAGTCGCAAAGCCAGTATCAGCAGCAAAATCACTATGATGAGCTACTGGATGCCAA
Organism: Methylobacter sp.; assembly: GCA_030653175.1. Taxonomy (GTDB): domain Bacteria; phylum Pseudomonadota; class Gammaproteobacteria; order Methylococcales; family Methylomonadaceae; genus Methylobacter_A. The sequence goes on along the minus strand of JAURZV010000073.1, from coordinate 23,748 downwards.
GCTGTTTCTGCTGGACTCACCGATGGTCATTACCAGCGCCGAACTGGCTAATTACGCACAAAGCTCATTTTTGCCCAATCGGCCGCTGGTGCAAGTAGTGACGGATTTGATGCAGCGAATCCATGTCGACTTTACTTATGACCCAAGCAGTACCACGATTGCCACGCCGTTATCCGACGTGCTTCAATTTCGCCGCGGCGTATGTCAGGATTTTGCCCACCTGGCGATCGGTTGCTTGCGTTCCTTGGGTATTGCCGCGCGTTACGTCAGCGGATATGTGGAAACACAGCCTATGCCGGGCAAGCAGCGCTTGGTCGGGGCGGATGCGTCACATGCCTGGTTTGCCGTGTATGTGCCGGGTACCGGTTGGCTGGAGTTTGATCCTACCAATAATGCTGTGCCGTTCGATCAACATATCACCTTGGCGTGGGGGCGGGACTACACCGATGTCACTCCGCTAAAAGGCATTGCCTTTGGTGGAGGCCGGCATACCTTGTCGGTGTCGGTGGATGTGCTTAGATTGGAATAACATAAGGTCTCTGTCGACCATATCTAGGGGCCGGGCATGTTTTGAGCAGCATGGACGTTGGCGTTGCTTTGTTGGATAATGGCCTGAAAGTATCTTTAAACACAACATCCGAACGTTTTTATGACTTATTGCATTGCAGCTTCTATAGATGAAGGACTTATTCTGGTTTCCGACTCAAGAACCAATGCCGGTATTGATAATGTCAGTACTTACGGCAAAATGCATGCATTTAAAACCAACGATGACCGCAAGATTGTTTTAATGTGCGCCGGTAATCTTGCTACCACTCAAGCGGTTTTGGAGCAGCTGCACCGCGATAAAATCAAGAATGCCGGCGTCAATCTCAATAATGTGGAATGCTTGTCCGAGGCGGCGGCCTATCTGGGCCATGTCAGTATCGAAAAACAAAAACAACATATCAATTCCGAAGGGCAATCGGCATTTAATCCATCGGCCAGTTTTATTTTAGCCGGTCAAATCGGTGATGAGCCGCACGGTGCCTATATGGTTTATGCAGAAGGCAATAGCATAACCAGTTCAACCAATACCCCATTTTTACAAATTGGCGAGAGTAAATACGGCAAGCCGATACTGGACCGTTTTCTTAAATTGAACACATCAATCGACGAAGCGGCGCGCTGCTGCCTGGTGTCGATGGACTCGACCATCCGCAGTAACGCCAGTGTCGGGCCGCCGGTAGAAATGCTCATTTATCGCAAAAACAGTTTTAGCTTTGATGAATACTATTGCTTTGATGACGATGATGATTATTTGTTGCAACTCAGACGCAGCTGGGAAAACAAGCTTCGGGAAGCGATAGCCACTCTGCCCGGCCTTAATATAAAGACCGTGAGAGCCATGCGGGTTGATTTGTAGATTCAGCATAGCGGGTAGTTTTTTGTAACTACTCACCCTGACTGACGCCCGCTCCGGCGCATCACAAAACGTACTGTTTAGAATCTTAAGGTTCAAAGCCAGCTTTGAACTCCGATATCGAAATTTCCTGGAGTCCAAAGCTTGCTTTGGTCGCTTTCAAGATTAATCTGCGCTGCCGGGATTAACAATCCTCATAGATCAAAATAGTTAATCGCGCCAATTAAAGGTGTGCGCGGGTTTAATGACAATTTCACCGGGATCTTATCGAGCAAGGGGAGAAAACGGCCTTTAGCTTTAAATGCCTGAATAAAGTTACCGTCCTGCATCGCAGGTAATATTTTTGGAGCTATACCGCCGCCGATAAATACCCCGCCCACGGCAAGCGACTTTAATGCCAGGTTGCCTGTTTCAGCCCCATAAAGTTCAACAAAAAGCCTGACTGCCTCTGCACATAAAGGATCTTCACCGGAAACCCCCAGCCCGGAAATGACGGCATTCCTGTCTATATCGCTATTGTTATCGGGAACATCAGGGCAAGGCGGCGCAAATTGCTGCTCACAGAGAAAATCATACAGATGACTGAAACCGATACCCGACAGGATGCGCTCGCAACTGACATGATCGGGGTAAATTTTTCTAAGATACGCCAGCAACAGATCCTGCCGGGCATTTTGAGCGGCAAAGTCACTGTGACCGCCTTCGGTAGCCATAGGATAGTGTTTGTTGCCGTCCCAATAGAGAATGGCTTCGCCCAAGCCTGTTCCAGCCGCTATGACTGCGATATTGCCCGCCTGGGTTTCTGCATTAGGGTTTAGTTCTACCAGATCGTGTTCGGGCAGATACAACATGCCCAGCGCCATGGCTTCCAGATCATTCAGAAGCTTTACTTTAGCCGTGCCCAGTTTTATTTTCAGCGCTGTTGCATCCAGTAACCACGGCAAATTAGTAGTTTGGCAACGTTGATTGACGACCGGGCCTGCAACACCGAAACACGCCGACCTGATATTAACGTCAGCGGGTAAAAAGGCGGTCAGAATGTCGTCAAATTCCGGAAATTGCCGGCTTGAGTAAGTTTGTTCCTGCACGCATGTCAGTGAGCCGTTGGCGTCTTTGGTCAAAATAGATAATACCGTTTTTGTTCCGCCTATATCTCCGGCCAGGATCATAATGCCCCCCTCTCGTTATTGTTAAGCAGATGTATTAAAGCATTGAGGATGCCATTGGCAACTTTATGCGGCGGGGTAATCGATAAAAATCCTGCCATGCCAGCGACACACACTCTTCGTAATTTTCTTTGCTTTCAGGATGAGATTGTAACCGGATAATTCTTACCGCATGACCAATAATAATATCCGTCAACAACGTATCGTCAATATGTAACGATACGTTTTCACGAAAAATAGATGCGATTGCTTTAAGAGCTTCTACTGTTAATTGTCTATAAACCGGGGCTTGAATTTTGTTAAGCAAATGATTGACGTGTAACTTGAAACTTTGCTCGCCTGCCGTTGATTGCGACTTAATGGTAAGTAACCAAATTTAAATTGAAATTGCTGTAAAACGATAGAGCCTGAATAGTTAACATGACCGCCTATCTATCTTTGCAATGATTTGCACCAATTTGAGATAAAAACCTGTTTCTTGCACTAAAAATGCCCAAAAATATTGTTGATCGATTCGCAACAATACATTTCTCCGAACAGTCATACGGTACTGCGCTGCATGTGCCGGTGTCGGCTATGAATAAAAGACTATTGGTTTGATTATTGCTTTCTAATGACTGAATGAGCATTGTTAAATTGATATAGCTCGGTTACGGCTTGAATAAATAACCCGGATTTCAATAAAAAATAAAACCATGAACCTGAAACTTTAACTTAATGGAGAAACAATGAGCGCTATTCATTTTATCGGCGGCGAAAAAGGCGGCGTTGGCAAATCTGTTGTAGCACGTGTTCTGGCTCAATACATGATAGACAATGAAATACCGTTTATCGGTTTTGACACGGATCGTCATCGCTCACAGCAGCAATCAGCAGTTATTTTTTAAGAGTAAAATCAGTATGAAGTTGAGAGTTAGTTGCGATCTTCGTTTCCAGGTAGACGCCCCAACAGCCTTGATTTTAATGCTGCGCCCATTGAGCGGTGCACAGCAAAAGATTACAAGATCCAGCTATATCGTTGAGCCTGATGTACAGATAACTGCGAGCAAAGACAGCTATGGCAATTTTCGTCAACGTCTGGTTGCTCCTCCCGGAGAATTTATTATTCACACCTCTGCCGAGGTCATCACTACTGAAAATATTGATAGTGCACCGGGTGCTTATTTTGTTGAAATACAGAATCTTCCTCACCAAATTCTGCCTTATCTGTTACCCAGCCGTTATTGCGAATCGGACAGGTTTGGCGATCTTGCCAGAGAAGTAGTAAGCGATGTACTGCCGGGTTACGATCAGGTCGGCAAAATTACTGATTGGGTTCGTCGTTCCATAAAGTACATTCCCGGTTCCAGCGATTCTCCGCTATCGGCGATTGAGGTTCATAACCGTGGCTATGGCGTATGCAGAGACCTTGCACAACTGGCCATTACATTATGCCGTAGTATCAGCATACCTGCACGGCTGGTAGTGGGTTATTTGTATCAGCTTGAACCGATGGACCTGCATGCCTGGTTTGAGGCCTATATCGGCGGTCGATGGTATACTTTCGATCCTACCCAGAGCGATTTACGCGGCGGCAGGGTGATTATTGCTTTTGGGCGCGATGCTGCCGATGTTTCGATATTTCATCAATTCGGCTTGGGTTGTGTTTTGAACAGCATGGATGTTCAGGTCAATTTGCTGAACAAGTCCCTGTAATCGGCAATAGAGCTTCGTATTGTAATTACCGAGTAATCCCCGTGAGGTTCGTTGGTCATCAATACTTGATGACCAACTCATTACCCACATTAAAGAATGCAAACGAACTTCTCGCCATGAACTTAACCTTGCCGTGAGATATGCCGATTATAATCTTGCTGAAAAAATAGATTATTTGTCAGTAAAACAAAAAGCTGGAAAAAAGCAGTTCCGGCTATTGCAAAAAGAGAGGCTAGTAAAACTATTCCTGTGATAATTTTCATAATTAGTTACCCGATATTTGTTTAATTTGAGCGCGAATAATCCTCCCGTTAAATAAGCAAAACAAGTGATTTAATTATTAATTAAGTAAAAGGAAGTTAAGTATTTCAGTGCCTTGCCTCGTGTCCCGCCTACCCGTTGTTAGTCCGCAACAGCCCATTCAGTATCGACCTTAGCCGCCAAGAAGGTGCTTACTATTGGCAGCGCATGCAGTTAAACAAACAGATGAATTTGACAGCTTTGTATGCTTTTTGTGTAAAAGCAACAGAATAATCGGTCGCTATTCAGCAAGAAATTATTGTTTAAATATCGACAGAGTGCCGACAATAACCGCAACAACTGCCGAGCGTGTTAGTTCTGCTTTGTCTGATTTATTTCAGCCTCGAATTTGACCGTAAAAACCATCATCACATTGTTTTTTAATAAAAAATTTGTAAATAAAACGCTGAAAGCTATATAAATACGGGTTAATCTTCCCTGTTTGTTCTGCGGGTAATTTAATTAAAATGGGTTCTAAAAACGATAAATATCAGAAAGGTGCTATTACACACCCAAAATAACGTCTACCGGAAATTGCATGCTTTTGGTATCGAGCGCCTTATTTCACACCGGCGAGTCAAAAATTCCTTTATACATCAGCGCGAACCGGTTCCTGAATGACTCAACCGAACCTTGAACTTTATGCCAACAGCTCAAGACAGTCATTTTGCCGACTTGTAACATAACTTTCATCTGCGTTTGTTAACATTCAAATAATGTAGACTTTTCCTGGGTGCCCTTTTCCTGTGCGGCGAATGTTGTTCCCTAACCCTCACCGCCTTTTGGGATGAATTACCGATGATCATGACCCTGCAAAAACAATTCAATTTCTTTGGCAAGCCGCGAAAACTCAACAAATACCGGTTAAACGATCATCGACATAACCCATCTTGCTGGTAATACCCTATTAAAAGTTTGATTATGAATACCATCACCTATCGAACCATCTGGATTTCCGATTTGCACCTTGGTTCCACCCAATGCCGAGCCGACCTTTTACTCGATTTTCTAAAATACAATGAGAGTGAAAAACTTTACCTGGTGGGCGACATTATCGATTTTTGGGCGCTTTCCAAGAAAATGTATTGGCCCAGAGATCATAATACGGTGATTCAAAAAGTCCTGCGCAAGGCCAGACATGGCACTCAGGTCATCTATATACCGGGCAACCATGACGAAAACATCAGGCACTACGACAATTACGTCTTTGGCGACATCATCGTTAAAAATTCAGATGTGCATGTCACATCCGCCGGGAAGCAATTTCTGGTTGTCCATGGCGACGAATACGACACCATTGCCAAATGCCACAAGTGGCTTGCCAAGCTAGGCAGCGATGGATATGATTTTTTGATTGAGGTTAATCGCTTGCTACGAATGATCAGGCGTTGGTTTGGCATGCAGTCGAACTTCTCCCTTGCCGCCTTTGTCAAATTCAAAGTCAAGAATGTGGTTCAGTTTATTTCCGATTATGAAGAAAGTATCGTCAGCACCCTTAAAGACCAAGGTCTTGATGGCGTTATTTGCGGGCATATACACCACGCTGAAATTAAGGAGATAGACGGATTTTTATATATCAATACGGGGGATTTCGTGGAAAGTTGCACAGCAATAGTGGAGCACTTCAATGGAACGTTGGAACTCGTAAGGTGGCACAAGATTGAGTCGACTATCGCCCATAATGAGACCCTGGAAGTCAACATTGAATAGATAGATGGCTTAACGGTTAAACCTTTCGCTTGCCTCGATTTAAGCTTGCAGCCGATAACCTAAATAAACCTTTTAACCATTTACAGTGCACCGATTCCGGTTTCCACAGAGTCGCACAGGGCAAATAATTCTATGAATCGCGGTTTTACCACCATTCTTGCAGCACAGTTCTTTTCATCACTGGGGGATAACGCACTTCTTTTCGCTGCTATCGCGCTGCTCAAAAGCCTGGACGCTCCTTCCTGGCAAACTCCTGTATTACAGCAATTTTTCGTGTTCTCCTTTATCGTGCTCGCCCCCTTTGTTGGCGCATTTTCCGATGCGCTGCCGAAAGGACAGGTCATGTTCATTAGCAACAGCATCAAGATAGTCGGTTGCGCTACCATGTTACTGGGTTTGCATCCGCTGCTCGCCTATGGCTTTGTCGGCATTGGCGCAGCAATGTACTCACCGGCTAAATACGGCATCCTGACCGAATATCTTCCAACCGATAAATTGGTATGGGCAAACGGCTGGATGGAAGGTCTGACCGTTGCAGCCATCATCCTGGGAGCCATATTCGGAGGATTATTGATCGGTCATCGTGTTGAGGATCAAGTTGTTCAACAACTGAGAGGACTTGAGTTCAATGGAGGCATTGATACCGCTCCCGAGTTCGCGATTTTTATTATTTTTGGTCTTTATATCGTAGCGGCAATACTCAATTGTTATATTCCCAAGCTGCCCATTGAGCACACCCTGTCGAATCGATCGCCAGGGTTTCTGTTGGCGGATTTCTGGCGATCTTTCCTGCTCCTGTGGAAAGACCCATTGGGGCAAGTATCTCTTGCGGTAACCTCACTGTTTTGGGGAGCGGGAACCAGCTTGCGTTTCATTATTCTCGCCTGGGCTGCGGTATCGCTAAAGCTCGATCTGGAGCAGGCAACTCAATTGACTGCCTTAGTTGCGGTGGGTCTTGCCATCGGTTCCGTGATAGCGGCCAAGGCTGTGCCATTGGAACATGCCGTGAAAGTATTACCCTTGGGAATAGCCATGGGCTTCGTTGTATTAGGCATGGCATTAGTGACCGATTGGCGACCGGCGGCGCTGCTGCTGATACTGGTCGGCGTTCTGGCAGGCAGTTTTCTGATACCCATGAATGCATTGCTACAGCATCGAGGTCATCAACTCATGGGTTCGGGACACTCCATCGCCGTGCAAAACTTCAACGAAAATATTAGCATTTTATTGATGCTTGGCGCTTATGCGCTGATGATTGATGCCGGACTTTCGGTGCATACCATTGTGATCGTGTTTGGGCTATTTTTGTCGGCTACAATGGGTTGGTTATTCAAAAAGCATGGTCATGATCAGGATTAGTAGTAAGGGATGTTAGCTGTTAATACACTGATGAAAAAACGGGTTTTAATTATGTCGGCGGGGGCGGGAACCGGCCACATCAAGGCTGCCGCAGCCTTGGAGCTTTCCTTTGCCGCTGACGGCCGGGTTGCTGAAGTCATCAATAATGATGCGCTGCAATACACCAATAAACTTTTCCGGGATTTCTATTCCAGCTTTTATACGTCGCTGGTGCGATCTGCGCCGAACTTCCTCGGCTGGTGGTATAAAACCAGCGATGAACCTTGGCACACGGACAGAATGCGGCACATGATAGACCGGCTCAATACCAAGCCGCTGGTGCGGTTTATCCGGGAATTCAACCCGGACATCACAGTCTGCACCCACTTCATGCCCGCCGGAATCATCTCCCACCTGATTGCGACCCAACAGTTGCAAGCGCGCCTGTCCATTGTGGTAACGGATTTCGATTTTCATGCCATGTGGTTGTCGCGTTCATTCCACCGTTATTTTGTCGCTATCGATGAAACCAGAGCTCATCTTGAAATGCTCGGCATTCCCAACGAAAGAATCACCGTATCCGGCATACCCATCGACCCCGTTTTTCAACAACCCGTCAACCGCATAGAAGAACGGCTTCGCCTGGGATTGAATCCTGAAAAACCGGTTCTGCTGCTGTCGGCGGGAGCCTTTGGCGTAGGACCCACCGAGTACATGGTGGAGCGGATGCTGAACCTGAATAGCGACGCGCAGACGGTGGTTGTCTGCGGACGCAACGATGAACTGAAACAGCGCATCTTGCAATTAGTCGATACCCGAAGCGCCACGTTTAAGGTTCTGGGTTACACCGACGAAATGCACAAGCTGATGAAAATGGCCGATATTTTCATCGGCAAGCCCGGCGGCATCACGACCTCCGAGGCTATCGCCTGCGGGCTGCCCATGTGTGTGGTGTCCCCCATCCCGGGGCAAGAGGAAAGAAACAGCGATCATCTGTTGGAAGAAGGTATCGCGGTCAAGTGCAACGACCTGACCACCCTCCCCTTCAAACTGGAGCGCTTGCTGGAAGATCCTGACAGGTTGACTCGAATGAAACTCAATGCCTTGCGTTTTGCCAAACCCAATGCCTCGGCAACCATCGTTGATACCCTGCTCGAAGATCGTCTTCCGCCACTGTCGTTTACCAAAAATCAACGGGCGGCGATTGCCCTGGCAGCTGGGCCGGAGTGAGCGGGTAGCTCGTATGAAGTGCAATGAAATGTGGGGCATCGGAGCCACAAAATGCTGTATTACACAAGCTCTAACGGGCTCGCCAATCAAGGTATTTATGATCTGCAGCGTCTTGGCAGTCAGCTAACGACCAGGAACAGACAGTCGTGGATTGCTCACACTATGTGTTAGTTTTTTTTACACTAAGCTAATCGATCAAGAAGCCTCACATTCTAAGTAACACATTCGGTATTCTGTCGCTTATGAAATTTTTTATAAAACAATTGCAAGCTACTAACAGTGTTGATATGTAACATAAGTTCAAATTACATATCAACCTAAATTAGGATTTAGCTAATGCTGCTTTGTAACTTTAGATAAAACGATTGCTTTTTCATGAATACACACTTTCAGATAAATAATTTCCAAGCCTTTTACAGAACAGCCATGATTTTAAAGGGCTTTAACTGACAAAAATAGAAATTTAATTTGTGAAAGCCTTCCAGAATGAGAATGGGGGGCTATCGGTACTTTTCGTAGCGTTTGATTTCAAATCCCATAGCACTGTCAGCATTTCTTACAATTCGTGCCAATTCATTCATTTTCAATTCATGTTAAGGTCGGCTATTGATAGATAACATATTATACCTTAATAGTATATTTTTTTGGCATATAATGTGCATATAATTAATCGGTAAGCTGGCGAAACTTTAATGATATATAACGAATAACAATTTAAGAGTGAATGTAATGAGAACAACAAAATATTTGTCGATACTGTCATTAATAGTGATCGGAGCCCTTTACGGAATCTCCTCGGCATTGGCAACGCCTTTTCTGGGTAGTGCGCAGAGTTACGCAGTTCTGGGTGCATCCACGGTGACCAATACAGGATCGACCACTATTTGGGGCGACCTGGGCGTCTACCCAGGCACTTCGATCACTGGGTTAGGGAGCGTATCTATCACAGGAACGGTACACCAAACTGATGCTGTTGCGCAGCAGGCTCAGATTGATGCTCTCAATGCGTATAATGTTCTTGCCGGGCAATCGGTCACTAGCGACCTGACTGGTCAGGATCTTGGTGGACTCACGCTCACTCCCGGTGTCTATTCCTTTTCGTCATCAGCTCAATTGACGGGGACACTTACTCTCGACGCTCTAAACAATCCCAATGCGCTGTTCATCTTTCAAATCATGAGCGCGCTTACGACCGCAAGCAACTCGGTTGTCAGCGTGCTCAATGGCGGTGCAAATAATGGAGTATTTTGGCAGGTCGGAAGTTCCGCGACTCTTGGCACTAGTACGGTTTTTGCCGGGAATATTCTTGCAGATCAGAGTATCACTCTGAATACAACTGCAAAAATTCTGTGCGGTAGGGCGATCGCGCTGCATGCTGCGGTGACAATGGATACTAATACCATTTCGAACGAATGCAGCATTTTCAATGATAGCACTGGTCGCAGTGACTTCGGCAGCGTCGGCTTCAGCGGTAACGAAAACACTAGTACCGTCAGCGGACAAACCGTTCCCGAACCAGCCACACTGACACTAATGTTACTCGCACTTATGGGAATTGGTTTTAGTGGGCGCCCGAACAAGCATTATTTTTACATCAATAATGCAAAAACAGGAAACAAGGAATAGTTTTTCCAAATATGAGAAGGTAATGCAGGGCCTTATGAATTCAGGGTGAGCACATATAAATAAAAGCTATTTATGATCAATTGGTTAAAATCGATAAAAAACATCAAAAAACCGTGCAAAAGATTTAACCTATTGATTTTACGTTAAATTTAAAAGTCAAATGGAGTGGCCCTGTCTATAGCCTGTTGTGCAAGTGGCTGAGAGATTGTATTTTTAGCGGCAAATTACGGTGCAATAACACGGAGCAGTTCAATCCGGAATTCGCTGCCCACGCCAACAGTGCTTTTCACACCGATGGCGCCTCCCATCTGTTCGACCAGCGTCTTGGTTACCACCAGGCCAATCCCCGTTCCTTCCTTGTCACCGGTTTCTTGACCGAGACGATTGAAGGGCTGAAATAATTGCGTCAGCTTTTCCGGAGACAATCCTTCGCCGTTGTCTGTGATGCAGATACATATATGTTCCGAGGTGCGAGTGCATTTCACCTGCACCATTCCCTGTTTGCGGTTATATTTGATCGCATTGGAAAGTAAGTTGAGCAGAACCTGCGTTACCCGAGTTCGATCGGCATAGATCGTCCAGGTACTGTCGAATTCGATAAAGTTCAGCTGGATGCCTTTTTCGTCAGCCTGCGATTGAACCATCGCATGGCATTCGTACATAACATCGAGCAGCGGCAACGATTCTTGCGACAGCGATATATTGCCGGACTCGATCACCGCGAGATCAAGGATGTCATTAATCAGATCCAATAAATACCATCCCGCTTTAATAATCGGTTGCAGCCTGCTAAGCTGAGCATCTGTTAGCGGCGGTAATCCGGTCTCCAGCAATTGGGCGTAGCCGAGAATGGCATTGAGCGGAGTCCGCAGCTCATGACTCATCCTGGAAAGAAAAGCCGATTTGGCGAGGTTAGCTTCTTCTGCCATAGACTTGGCAATCTCCAGCTCGGTGTTCTTATCTCGTAGCATCTGATCCAGGCATTTCCGTTCGGTGATGTCCTGCACGATTCCGTACATGCTCGCCACTCCTCTGTGGCCGTCGAGATGAGATCCGCCGACGAGCAATATCCAGCGCATCTCTCCATCGGCACGGCATATACGGCACTCAAAATTAACGCCTTCCCGTGTCAAGATGGCTTTTTGGACGAGTCGATCTACCTCGAAACGGTCCTCGGGAAGCACATGATCGAGAAATATCTCGTAATTCCACTGGGGCAGGAGCGATTCGTAACCGAAGATACGATCATGCTCTAGCGTGCGCTTCGCGGTGCAATCGACCGGGTTGTAATCCCAGCTACCCATGTGGCTCATTTGCATGCTCAAATCCAGCAGTCTATTACTTTCGCGCAGTGCAATTTCCACCTGCCTGCTTTCGGTGATGTCAGTGATGAAGCCATGCCACAGCGTCGAGCCGTCCGCTTCCCTCTGTAGTAGTGCGTTGCCCGACAGCCAGCGCACTGTGCCATCGTCAAACTTTACTCGATATTCATGGCGCCACGGACTCAAGTCCCATTCTGATTTCCGAATGGCGGTGATGATGTCGTCGTAGTCGTCTGGGTGAATAAGGGCAAATACTTTGGATGCATCTTCGCGAACTTCCTCCGGGCTGAGTCGGTATATATTTCGGATGGCATCACTTGCGTAAGGAAAGCAGGAGCTGCCATCTGCACGCAAACGAAATTGAAACACCACACCGGGCAGCTGACTAGCAATTTTCTGAAGTCGATTCAGTGCTTTTTCTCGTGCTTTTTCTGTCTGCATGCGTTCAGCAGTAATTATTGCGAGTGCCTCGGCCTGCTTGATTTTGGTGATGTCGGTCATCGTGACACGCAGCATCGAATCTACGCATACACAGTCCAACTGGACAGGTATCTCGGTATCGCTAAAGCCTTTCAGCATCAGTTCGATACTCAATCGCTTGTTGTGCTTCATTACCTTGGAGAAAAAAATATGCCAGTTGTCGCCGTCTTTGGCTGTAATCAACGCTGCAAAACGACGGGACAGTACTGTGTTGCGACTCACTCCAAGCAATTGCGTTGCGGTAAGGTTAATCTTATCGATCAGTCCATTGTGCGTGAGGGTAAGATAACCAACCGGAGCCAATTCATAGAGCTCAACATAACTGGCATGGGATTCTTCCAGAGCGATATGCATGCGGCGCAACTCCTCATTCTGCATTTCCAGCTGGACCTGGTGTACCTGGAGTTCAAGGAGCAATTTTTCGTTGGCGTGAACCAGAGACTCTGTTGCAGGAGCATGAGATAGATGTGCCTCAGCCTTGGTCCGCAGGGTATTGGGTTCAGTTGGATTTATGATCATATGGGGTTTTGTGGCTGCTATGAAATATTGTAAAACCGGTCATGTCGAGCTTAAGAATATAGGTTAGTACTATTGGCTCTTTAAGCTTTTCCCACAGATACCGGCAACGATTCTGCAAAGTCGCTTAAAAATGGAGGTGGACATAATAACCCTCTTCCGACAGATAATTACTATATAACCGTTAAGTCAACAATAAATTCCTTTTTTATCTTAGCTGTTTCATAGAGATAATTTAAAAATAAGTAGGTATAAATATCTAATCATTGCCCTCCGCTGTTTACCGGCAGATACAGTTGGTTCACTAGAATCGACTGCCCGCTTTCCGTGGGCATGCTGCCAGTTGGAAATCTGGCTTGAGTGACTCCTGTGTGTCGAAAATAGCCAGTCAATGTCAAATTCAGTGCATAGAATATGCTGAAGCCTGTCCTGAGTTTGTCGAATGGCACATCAACATCACGCAACATCCATCACGAGCGATGCGTTGACTCCCTCTATGCAAAAATGGGTTCTAACATTCCAACATGCTGGAATGTTAGAACTGACCGCTTATCCCTTCTCGCTGCTTCAGTTTCTGTTCAGCGAACAAAGCGTATTTTTAGCCAAGGATTACAGAAATTATTGCTTTTCATGACAAAAAATTTATCTGTATTACACTTAATTTTGTACATCAGTCAGCGAAACAGGAAGGTAAAAGATGGTTAACCAAAATTTCGATACGCATAGTGATATTATCGCCCCCATGAATCAGGCTTTTGATAATGGCAATTTTTATGGACTGGAATATATCCTTGACCAGTTGGTTAGTGAAAAGCCGACGCCTGCAAATCAAAATACGGTAGATTGGTTTGGCGCTACCGATTATTTTGCTTAAATATTTTCAATTGAATTAACCGGGTGTCCGGCATAGTCGGGATGATTGGCTTGTTATGCGTGGACTTATTATGTCCACAGCAAGTGACAAGTAGCCGGCCCGTACGGAGTGAAAAGGACGTGGCATAAACTCCCACATTCCGCATTGATTCATGCGGATGGATTCACCTCCTGTATCCATGTGTAACATCGCCTTCATAATGTCATGCTATCTTGAACATTCCGAATACCCCTGGATAAGTCAATCATGTATAAGACCCGCATAACCCATCAGACCTACGACTTTAAATCGCTACGCAACCTGATGGCTAAGGCTACACCGGCACGTTCCGGCGATTATCTTGCCGGTGTGGGTGCGGTCAATAACCTTGAGCGGGTCGCCGCCCAGTGGGTGCTTGCCGATGTGCCGCTAAAGCAGTTTCTTAATGAAGCGCTGGCGCCTTATGAACAGGATGAAGTCACCCGCTTGATTATCGACGGGCATGATAGCGCTGCTTTTGCGACCATCAGTCATTTGACCGTCGGCGATTTTCGTAACTGGTTGCTGTCCGAGCAGGCGACAACAGCAGCGCTAACCGCCATAGTCCCAGGCGTCACGCCTGAAATGGCGGCCGCCGTGTCCAAAATCATGCGCATCCAGGATCTGATTCTGGTCGCTAAAAAATGCCGTGTTATTACCCGCTTTCGAAACACTATCGGCCTGGAAAACCGCTTGTCTACACGTTTGCAGCCGAATCATCCTACCGACAACCCGGCCGGTGTCGCCGCCAGTCTGCTGGACGGCTTGCTGTACGGTTGCGGCGATGCCGTTATCGGTATTAACCCGGCTTCCGACAATCTTGAGGCAACTTTGCGCCTGCTGCATATGCTGCATGATGTGATCGAACGTTATCAAATACCAACGCAATCCTGTGTACTGGCGCATGTGACGACGACATTGAAAGCTATCGAACAGGGTGCGCCTGTCGATTTGGTCTTTCAATCCATTGCCGGGACGCAAAAAGCCAACGACAGCTTCGGCATCAACCTGGAGTTATTAAACGAAGCCCGACTGGCCGCGCTGGAACTGAATCGAGGCACGTTGGGCGATAACTGCATGTATTTTGAAACCGGCCAAGGCAGTGCATTGTCCGCCAATGCCCATCAGGGACTGGATCAGCAAACCTGTGAAGCCAGGGCTTATGCGGTCGCGCGCAAGTTTAAACCGCTGCTGGTCAACTCGGTGGTCGGTTTTATCGGCCCGGAATACCTTTACGACGGCAAACAGATTATCCGCGCCGGTCTGGAAGATCATTTCTGCGGCAAATTACTGGGCCTGCCTATGGGCTGCGATGTCTGCTACACCAACCACGCCGAAGCCGATCAGGATGATATGGATATGCTGCTGACTCAATTTGCCGTTGCCGGCGGTACGTTTATTATGGGCGTTCCCGGCGCTGATGATGTGATGCTCAATTATCAATCGACGTCGTTCCATGATGCGCTTTATCTGCGCCAAGTGCTGGGATTGCGACCCGCGCCCGAGTTTGAGCAGTGGCTGCAACAACACGGAATTTTTAATGCCGAAAATCAATTGCAACAACGGCCCGATGTACCGGCATTATTTAAACCGTCTTTACAAAATCTGAACGAGTAAGGCGATGAGCAATGATAATGAATCGATAATTGCCCAAGATCCCTGGCACAGCCTGAAACAATTCACTCCGGCGCGTATCGCTTTAGGGCGGGCGGGAATGAGCCTGCCGACCCGCGCCTGTCTGGATTTTCAGTTGGCGCATGCGTTGGCCCGCGATGCGGTCAACATCCCGCTGGATTTTGCAAGACTCGAACAACGCTTGAATCTGCAGGGCTATCAAACACTGACCTTGCAAACACAGGCGGAAAATCAGTCTGTATATTTGCAGCGCCCCGATCTCGGACGCTTGTTAAGCGCATCGACTACGGCCTGTTTGCAGCATACCGTGCCTATTCCGGTTGATGCTGTTGTCGTTGTTGCCGACGGTTTATCGTCTACCGCCATTGAACATCACGCTGAACCGTTCTTGAGTTTATTGCTGCCCGAACTGCAACAAAAGGGCTACAGACTGCCTCCGGTGTGTCTGGTAAAACGCGGGCGTGTAGCTGTTGGCGATGCTATCGCGGAACACTATGCAGCCAGTCTGTGCGTTGTATTGATCGGTGAAAGACCGGGCTTAAGCTCGCCCGACAGCATGGGTATTTACTTCACCTATCAGGCCAGATCAGGCATAAGCACAGATGCCGACCGCAATTGCATTTCCAATATTCATAACAACGGACTGAATTATCAGCAGGCGTTAAAAAAATTGCTGTTTTTGCTCAATGAGGCCGAAAAATTACAGCTTTCGGGTGTTAATTTAAAAGATGAAACCACTGATGCTGAACCGAATGATCGGCTGAAACAGGCTAATTTTTTGCTGGATTAATTCTGCCGTTTTGTATAAGGCGATGTATACGCTATCAAGGAGTCAACTGACTACAAGTAGAGCCTTAAAAACCATGCGAGAAAGCTTTATTACAGGGTGGATTTTGATGCTCTTTACCGACAAATATTTAAGGTTGCGACAGCGAGCAGATTGAAACCATCCGATTGAACAGGATGATTAAGAAGCCTTGCCAATAACATTCAAAGTTAGTTGACTTTAATTTATTACAGGCTTTGATTGAATTTTTGAATATAAACTGCGGCACGGGTAATTGTGCCGCAGCATGTAACTTATAACTTAGCTGATGACGCTTACATTTTCAGCTTGCGGGCCTTTTTGGCCTTGCGCTACGCTGAACTGTACTTTTTGGCCTTCATCCAGCGATTTGTAGCCGCCAGAGTTATTGATTTGTTGAAAATGTACGAAAACATCGGGGCCTGATTGCTGCTCGATAAAGCCGAAGCCTTTATCAGAATTAAACCATTTAACGATGCCGGTAGTAATTGTAGACATAATGAGTCCTATAAATATTTGAATATAAAAAGCCTTAAAAAGGCGGGTCAAGCCGGTAAATTTGAAAATTACAAAATGAAAAACAGGACGAGGAACTACAGAAGATACATCGAAATGGTAAGCAGAGGGTAAATCTTATTTTCAAGCTGAGTGCAGTATGGTCTTCTCGACACTATGCTGTCAAGGTATATTTTTACATTTACTACGATTGCACTTATGAGTTGAATCCAAGAACATTAATATCGCTTAACGTCAGAGCTATTATTATGTTTCCCTGCGTTTCCCATAAATTAATTTTGAAAAGATTTAGTGTTATCATTCAACTACTTCTTTGAGAACCTTTTCTCAAAGGAATTTTCTACTTTTCAGGAAGTTAATTTCCTGAAAATCTATCGTTTTTATCTGCACCGGATTTACGTTCCGGCCCGCAACAAGGAATAATAATGTCTCAAATAGTTGTTTGTGCTCTGTACAAATTTGTCACCCTGGAAAATTATCAGGCTTTGCGTCAGCCCCTGCATGATGTCATGGAAGCCAATCAGGTTCGCGGCACCTTGTTGCTGGCTAGCGAAGGCATCAACGGCACGATAGCCGGATCACGTCAAGCCATCGACACAGTGCTGGACTGGTTGCGCAGCGATCCGCGTCTGGCGGATACCGATCACAAGGAATCGCTGACCGACAAACTACCTTTCAACCGCGCCAAAGTTAAACTCAAAAAAGAGATCGTGACGATGGGCGTGGAAGGCATCGACCCTAAACGCGTGGTGGGCACTTATGTCAGCCCTAAAGATTGGAACAAACTGATTTCCGATCCTGATGTGATACTGGTGGACACCCGCAATGACTACGAATTCAAAGTCGGCACCTTTAAAAACGCCATTAACCCGAATACAACAAGCTTTCGCGAGTTTCCCGAGTACGTTAAAGAAAATCTCGACCCCGAAAAACACAAAAAAGTGGCGATGTTCTGCACCGGCGGTATCCGCTGTGAAAAATCCACGGCCTTTTTAAAAGAACAAGGCTTTGAGGAGGTTTATCATCTTAAAGGCGGAATATTAAAATATCTGGAAGAAGTCCCCGCCCAGGAAACGTTTTGGGAAGGCGAATGCTTTGTTTTTGACGACAGGGTAACGGTTAATCTTCAGCTTGAAAAAGGCAACTACGACCAATGTAACGCCTGCCGCCTGCCTATCACCGAAGCGGATAAAGCCGGCGATAAATATCAGCAAGGCGTTAGCTGCCCTCATTGTTACGATAAAATCACCCCTGAACAGAAAACCCGTTTCATGGAGCGTGAAAAGCAAATGGAATTAGCCAGAAAGCGCGGCGAAGCGCATATCGGCGCAGATGCCGCCAAGACGCTGGTGCAAAAACGGGTAGCCAAATTGCAACGGCGGCAACGAGTGTTAGAGGAGTAAAACGAAAAAGCAACTTGATCAGCAAGTAACCTCAGCCAGAACGTCATCAGTTCCGTAGGTCGGGTTAGCTTCGATGTGTCGGGTTACGCTACGCTAACCCGACCTACTTGGCTACCGGGCTGGATTATAACCGCGTTGTTGCATAAATCAATTTTTCAGCCAGGCAGGTCTGGTATGCCGTTTATGGCCGACATAAACATGCGCAAAATGTCGGCAACGAAAAAATGTTGCCCGACAAGACTAAATTCATATTCATTGCCGTAAACGAATACGGATGAAACTCTGGCAAGTGACTTATGAGCATTGATCGACAAGCGATATAGCTTGACAAATGTACATACAAACGCACACTATAAAATATGATCATACACAATGTAGCAGGATTCGATTGGAATCATGGCAACTTGGAAAAGTGCCAAAAACACGGCGTTAAAATTGCGGAAATAGAATCCGTATTTCGCCAGACCATGGCGGTTTTTCCTGATCCCACCCATTCCCAAGGAGAAGATCGGTTTATCGGCATTGGCAAAACCCACCAAGGCCGAAGCGTATTTATTGCCTTTACCTTGCGCACTCATAGCGACGAAGTTTTAATCCGTCCCATTAGCGCCCGTTATATGCACCAAAAAGAGGTAGATCATTATGAAAAAGAAATTTCCAAAACTTAGCACCGATGAAGCCGCCGAGACCTTTGTAGACGAGGCCGATTTAACCCAATATGACTTGTCAGGCATGAAGCCTGTTAGTTTTGAGTTTCAGCCAAAGGACAAGAGCATTACCATGCGCCTGCCTGAAACGCTCTTTGAAGCAATCAAAGAGGAAGCCGAGCGTTCAGGCGTACCCTATCAACGGTTTATCCGGCAGACGCTTGAAAACGCCCTGCATCTTGGGAAATAGCACTTGCCCTTGATGAGTCCTGACGGGCAATAGCTTTTCGTTGTCCGACATTTTGATGTATGCGAATGTCGGGCATAAACAGCTTGCTCGACCTACGTGACTAAAATTGATCGGCTTAAATCGGCCAAAACCTGCCCGCCACGACAGGCTGCTTTATGGCACTGAATATAGCAGAATGAAGTTGGCAATTGCCATAAGCGGCCGTTAATTGATCAAAAAACAACCTTGTCGATCATCAAATTCCTGCCCCTCACCAGACATAGAATAAAGGTAATTATCAGCTTGCCATTAACTTAATAAATCATTATGATCAGTATGGTTTAAATTTTAAAATAAGAGGCTTCTTATGATTAATGAAGTAAATGCTGTCGCTTTCCGACAAAATCTAGGGGAAATGTTGAATCAAGTTCAATATCGACATGATTCTATTTTAATTAAGAAGGATGGCAAACCAGTGGCTGCGTTAGTAGATGCACAATTATTTGATCGAATACGCCGTTTTAAAAATAGATTTGATAGGCTAAGCCAACAAATAGCCGATGCTTATGCAAACGTACCTCAAGAAGAAGGGCTAAGCGAAATTGATGCCCTTGTCTCAGATACTAGACATTCTGAATTCTAGCTATGCCGCAAATTCGCATTGTCCTGGATACCAATGTTTTACTTTCTGGAACTGCTTATCCAAACTCGATGCCAGGAAAAATAGTCTCTGCCTGGCGAGCAGGAAGCTTGGAGGTCATCCTTTCGCAATATATTTTGGATGAATTACAGCGGGTTCTACCAAGACTTAATCATCGTCTCGGCTGGTCAAGCCTGGAAATTCGAGATTTTGTCGATAGTTTAGCTTTTCTTGCTGACTTAGTTGATCCTATTCAAGTCTCCGAGCCACTTTTGCGTGACCAAGCTGAT
Source organism: Methylobacter sp. (assembly GCA_030653175.1). GTDB lineage: Bacteria > Pseudomonadota > Gammaproteobacteria > Methylococcales > Methylomonadaceae > Methylobacter_A. Next base: position 3,906 of record JAURZV010000073.1, on the reverse strand, counting down.
CAGCCTGTTCTTGGCATATTCCTGGCAGCAAATGCCAATTACCTTGTTACGGGTGACAAAGATTTACTGGTATTGTCGGCGCTTTATCCAATTGTTACTCCAGCTGATTTTTGGCAATTGCATGGGGAATGAACTGATCACGTTGAAAGCCATTGGCACTTGAATAAACGAGGATAACTCTTGAGTCTTGCAGGCGTTCGATCCAATCGTGGAGATCATTACCAAACCTTAGTCGCCTTTGACTGGGCGTTGAGTATTCTGGCAAATGACACCTATCAATGGCTGGAGGTTGATTCGACTTCGCTGGATGCCTGCGGAAACCCTATATCCGTGGACGATGTCGTGATCGGTTGTGCTGACGGCAACTTGATTGCTTGCCAGTGCAAAAAGAATCAGCCCGATTTTAAGCCATGGTCGATTGCCGATTTAGGCGATGAATTGACCAAAGCCGCACGATTCCTGGCGGCTAACCAAAGATCCCAGGTTAAATTTTATTCGCGCAACGACTTTGGACCCCTCGCCAAGTTGCGCGAACATGCGCAAAATCCGCCTGATGCTACAGCCTATCAGCAAAGCCTAACGGTCGATCATCAAAAAACCAATGCAACCTTGGCAAGTTATCTCTTGGGAACATCCGGCCTAACAACCTACGATTGGCTCCGGCGAACATCGTTTGAAGTTTCGAAAGAGTTTGACCGTGAGAAAGAGCTTCTGAAAGAACGGCTGCGTTTTATGGTTTCTAACGCCGATACGGCATTCAATGCCAGTTTACCTGCGCTCGCCGACAGCGCAAGAAACCTTACTTGATTGGGAAAAAGCCTTTGGCCCCTGCATCCGCCAACCGCATATTGGTTCTCGTGGAGGCTGTGTAGGCGCACCATTTTCCTATGAGCGGTTTCTCGAGTTTTCCGAAGCAGGTGTATTGAAGCTTCTGACGCACTATAGAAATGATGCAGGCCGCGATTGGGGAGACGATTTTCTGATCGGCGGTGCGGAACAAGTGGAATGGCAGCTACGCGAAGCCGTTTCGCGCAGTCCACTGCGTTTTATGCACCTATTGGCCGAAAGCTGGGCCGATATTCCCGAACGCTTTACCGATGACATTCTGGATGGCGCGGCAGACTATCTCGCCTATCGTTATGGCAATCGTCAGCCTGCCGACAATCAATGGCGGCCCATTGAACAAGCCGACCCGCAACAGTTGGCAACCTTGATACTTGACGAGATTGAACGGCATCCACCCCGCTGGCGGCATCGCCGGGCCGCAGCCAAGGCTCTCGAAGCCTGTGCCAACGTGATCGAAAGCGAGCAGGATGCATTTCGCCTGGCATTTGCAGCTATAGGCTTTATTGATTTGCAGGAGCGCAGCTACAACGACGATAGGGAGCTCATTGATGCCGGAATCAACATGATACGCGGTAATGTGACCGAAGCCGTGATGATCGTGGCTACGCATTGGGCGGAAAAACAACAGCCTTTCCCGGAATTGCTGGTGCCAACCTTGAGACGCTTGGCTCGCGACCTGCATCCTGCTATCCGCGCCTTGATTCTGCGTCGTTTACCTTATTTGCAAAGCCACAGCCCGGAGTTGGGTTGGGAAATCTTTTATCTGGCATTGGAGGGCGATGACGAGCGGCTTTGGCAAGATGCAGAGCCTTGTCTTTACTACGCCTATCACAACCGTTTTGAGGAAGTCTCTCGGGTTCTTATGCGCATAGTTTCCACTGCAACCGGTAAGGCGCTTGAAACGTGGGCACGGATTTCTGCCCTTGCGGGACTTTTGGGACGCATTGATCTGCATGATTTCATTCCCCAATTGCAGGCGCTCGGTAGTGTTGATGCATGGACAGGGGCTGCATCGGTTTGGTCTCACAAGGGGAACTTGGCTCAACATTTCGATCAGTGTATCTTTGGCATAAGCGCCGGGTTGCAAGAGTCTGGTGATATTGCATCATCCGTAGCCAGGAAAATGTCATCTCTGTTTGGGAAGGACCTGCCACCCACGCTTATTCCTTCGGATATTATCGATAAGTATTTGTCTGCCATCGAACAGGATCAAAGTAACAACCGCTTTCATCTGCATGGCTTCGACGAATGGCTCAATGTTATGTCGCAGTGCAGACCCGATGAAGCACTGGCGTCTGCCGAAAGATTTGCTGTCTTTGTACGAGATACCAAGTATCAGTTATATGACCTTGAAGATATTTCCCAATTAATGACGCGATTATTCAGGGAGGCTGAGGAAAGAGAGGAATCTGATAATGGGGTTATGCTACGCCAGGTAATTGCTCTTCAAGACGCGTTCCTTGCTATTGGAGTCAATGGTTTGCAAGACTGGCTACGCGATGCGGAGAGACCTTAATTGTATAGGGTCTCATTGAAATTAATAGCCTTAATACGTTGTACTGAAAAAGCAGCTCGTCTTTTCGCATAATTTTTGTCATTTCAGCTTCCTATTTGGATATGCAGCAACAGCATGTTTGTCAATTTTTGAAATTATTTCTCCAGTGGCAGGTTTGAATAAAAATAGGACGAACAAATGAAAAATAGTCGGGGGCAGGTTTAGGTAGCAGCACATTACGACTGTCCCGTTTAGGGAAGCGTAAAATCATAGCCGACCGGCAGTTATGGGTCGAATTCAGCCAGTCAATATCAGTCCCGTAGGTCAGGAAACAGCTTTTCATTGCCCGGCATTTTGATGTATGTGAATATCGGACATAAACAGCTCCCCCATCAGCTATTAAAAAACAAAAGTCTTAATTCCAAGAGCCGGTATTGAGGTTTTAGCCTGTAATCCCCGGCTCTTTAGAATGAAGTCAATTGCCTGCTCGGCGCGGTTCAAGACCACTACGGCCACAGTCCCATCAATATTCAAAAATGCAGTTGCTTCAAGGCTGTCCAGGGTTTTGGCGCAAGCCACCCGGCGAGCCCCCGGCCGGATGAAACGGGAGAAATGGCCGATGTAGTAATAAGAGCTTTGGTAGAGTATTTTTCCCGCTTGGGTGTCGGCAATAATCGGCGCGCTACAGAAATTGTTCACATGGTTGGGGCCGCCTGTTTCGTCCAAGACCATGTTCCAGTCCACCCATGCCTCGGTCCAGCGGTTAAGATCATTTATAATCGAGTGGGCATAGCGCTCTCCGGTATCCCACGAACCCAGATGCGGCCCGCCTTCCTGGCAACCCTCTGTGAAAATAAGGTGTTTATCGGGATAGGCGTCATGAGTCAGCTGCACGTTGTCGAAGTGATCCCCGCAATACCAGACGCCCCAGACATAGTGGGCAGCCTTTGGATCATCCAGCACGGCCTTGGCACGCTCAAACAGGCGGTCGCGATTGTGATCCCAGACAATCACTTTAACATTGCCAAGCCCTGCATCATGGAGGGTTGGGCCAAGATAATCCCTGACAAAATCCCGCTCTTCTTCGCCTGTGTAAATGCATGAGTCCCACGTTTGCGTGGCTTCCGGCTCATTCTGCACCGTCAGCCCCCAAATCGGCATGCCCTCCTGCCCGTATTCCTGAATGTAACGGACGTAGTAGTCCGCCCAGGCTTGGCGATATTCCGGCTTAAGCTTGCCTCCGTTATTCATCATCCCGTTGGTTTTCATCCAGGCCGGAGGGCTCCATGGCGAAGCGAAAAGCTTTAACTTGCCGCCGGACAAATCAATGGCCTCGCGAATCATCGGAATCAGGGATTGCCGGTCATGCTCGATGCTGAAATATTTAAGATCGACATCACCGTCCACTTCCGTATAAGCATAATTTGCTAGGAGGCTGTCGGATTATGCCTCACTAAAAATACTAAGTCATTGAAATATATATAAACTATTTTTTATAACGAAAAGCAATAAAAAATTAATTTATTTTAAAATCAATATGTTATGTGGCTGTGATTTTTAAATCC
>JAURZV010000069.1 GCA_030653175.1 Methylobacter sp. | reverse complement strand
ACACATGTCTTTTTTCAGGCAAAAAGTGGGGCGCCGGCCCGGTTTCCGGCATCAGCAGACCGACGCTGCGCCGGTTTTGCCGAGAATTTGGCACGGAAGTGGGGTTTCCAGCTTGGTGTGTGTGACAACCGGATAAGCACGATGCTTTCTTGATAGCATGTCATGGAGTTAATAACACAACAAACTACAGATTAAATCCATTACTGTCTTTTCGATAGTGTGGCTCTTTTGGGTCTCTTTTTTGTCTTTCCGGACTGAACGGTGCTGCTCTTTTTCTTGGCGGGTTTAGCCTCAATCTTGACCTGAGCGGTGCCATCCTTTTTCAGTTTAAGCTTATTAGCCGCTGCGCTGGAGAGATCGATAACGCGGTTCTCGGCATAAGGTCCACGGTCATTGATCCTGACCTCGACTTTCTTGTTATTCTCAAGATTGGTCACTTCAGCTTTAGTCCCCATCGGTAAACTTGGGTGAGCGGCCGTCATCTTTTTCTGGTCAAAGGTCTCGCCGCTGGCAGTCTCCTGGCCTTGAAACCCCGGTCCATACCATGAGGCCTCGCCGACCTCCTTGTGAACCGGTTTGGTGGCGGCACTTTCTTTCTCTTGCGGCGTTTGTTTGCCTTGCTCGCTGGAATGTTCAGAGGTGCAGCCGGAAAGAGCCAAGACGCCGATCAAAGTTACTTGCGAGACACCTAAAAGCCATTTGCGCAGGTACATAGTAACGCTGGACGCTATCATGACTTTCCAAAACAAGCGTTTTGCACTGGCAATCAATCGGAGATTCTTGTCGTTGAACGTGGCATCGTAGTGTTGAACTGTTTGATAGGACATTATTCTCTCCTGTCGGGGAAATTCAGGCCGCCGGAATTTTCAGGTATGGTTAATCCCTGTAGCATTTGGCGCAGCCGGGTGTTTATACCCGATATGCCAAAGTTACCCTATCCCTGCCGGGCGATCTGATGACCTCGGTGTTCCGGACGTTGACAGCGTTGCGCGTGACTTAGGAAGCGTCTCGTATTTCAACTGTTTGTATCGCGGTGCAGTTGGAAAGCAGCTCGGCTTTCCAGAAAAAGTTCATCAAACACCACTACCGGATTCCCAAGGCATGATGTCAGTCAGAGCGCCATGAATACAGGCCGTACGTCCATTTATCGTATCTCGGTCGACCAGTTTAGGACTGACGGCTGGATACATTCTTTGCCGCAGTGCTCTTGCCGGTGTTTATTCTCTATTGCAATTTTATGCTACGCCAAATTCCCGGGCGGGTCTGTACGTTAACGCACTGTATGCCGATCTGCATCGAGAAGGAAAAAGTGTTCTATAAAACTACAACTCATGGGCTTCATCAAACACCCAATATCGTTGCGGTTACCACCCTATTTTTAAAGCCGTTTTGATGCGGTTGCCCTGAAGAAGCTAACAGAGAGTTGCATAACAAAAATCTATAGGTATAATGACCTGCTCGAAGTTGAATAACTTCAGGCGCGTAGCTCAGTTGGTTAGAGCACCACCTTGACATGGTGGGGGTCGGTGGTTCGAGTCCACTCGTGCCTACCAAACATTTAAAGCACTGCACCGCAGTGCTTTTTTTATTGTAGACACTAAACACAGATAAAAAATGCCGTTAATTACCCTTCCCGATGGCTCCAAGCGAGAATACGACCACGCTGTAACAGTAATGGACGTTGCGCTGTCTATCGGTTCGGGATTAGCCAAGGCGACCTTGGCAGGCAAAGTTAACGGCGCTCTGGTCGATGCAGGCGCATTAATCGACCAAGACGCAACTCTGCAACTGATTACCGCAAAGGACGAAGACGGCATCACCGTTATTCGCCATTCAACCGCGCATCTATTGGCTCAGGCCGTCAAACAGTTATTCCCCTCAGCGCAAGTGACCATCGGGCCGGTTATCGAAAACGGCTTTTTTTACGATTTCTCCTATGAAAGACCTTTTACGCCGGAAGACTTGAGCGCAATTGAGAAAAAGATGGAGCAACTGGCTGCTGAAGATTATCCCGTCCATCGTTCGGTGTTATCAAGGGATGAGGCGGTAAGGTTTTTCAGGGATCTGGGCGAGACTTATAAAGCCGAGATCATCGAATCCATTCCCGCCAATGAAGATTTATCTTTATATGAGCAGGGCGGATTTACCGACCTGTGCCGCGGCCCTCATGTACCCAGCACCGGCAAGTTAAAAGCCTTTAAGCTGATGAAGATTGCCGGGGCCTATTGGCGCGGGAATTCCGACAATGAAATGCTGCAACGTATTTACGGTACGGCATGGGCCGATAAAAAGGATTTGCAGGCTTATCTGCATCGCCTGGAAGAAGCCGAAAAGCGCGACCACCGCAAACTGGCGAAAACACTGGATTTGTTTCATTCCCAGGAAGAAGCTCCCGGAATGGTGTTCTGGCATGAAAAAGGGTGGGTCATTTATCAGCAGGTTGAGCAATATATACGCGAGAAATTACGGGTAAACGGTTACGGCGAAGTTAAAACGCCGCAAGTCGTGGATCGCTCTTTATGGGAAAGATCCGGGCACTGGGAAAAATTCGGCGAGATGATTTTTACCACGCATTCCGAGAATCGCGATTATGCGATCAAACCGATGAACTGCCCTTGCCATGTGCAGATTTATAATCAGGGCCTTAAAAGCTACCGTGATTTGCCTATACGTCTGGCGGAATTCGGCTCCTGTCATCGCAATGAACCTTCCGGCACCTTGCATGGCTTGATGCGGGTCAGGAACTTTGTTCAGGATGATGCGCATATCTTTTGTACCGAAGGCCAGATTCAGGACGAAGTATCGACCTTTATCGATATGCTGTTCGATGTTTACAAAGATTTCGGCTTTGAAGAAGTTATCATTAAATTATCGACCCGCCCTGAAAACAGAGTCGGTGATGATTCGGTCTGGGACAAGGCGGAAAACGCCCTGGAGCTGGCACTTAATACCAAAGCATTGAAATGGGACTTGCAGCCGGGCGAAGGCGCTTTTTACGGGCCTAAAATAGAATTCTCATTAAAAGATTGTATCGGACGGGTCTGGCAATGCGGCACGATTCAAGTGGATTTTTCGATGCCGGGTCGGCTGGATGCAACCTATATTGCCGAAGATGGATCACGACAAGTGCCGGTCATGCTGCACAGAGCGATACTCGGCTCACTTGAACGCTTTATCGGCATTTTGATCGAGCAACATGCGGGAACCTTCCCACTCTGGCTGTCGCCAGTACAGGTAGTAGTGCTTAATATTACCGATCGACATGCCGAATATGCGTCGCAAATCATGCTAGACCTTGAAAAACAAGGCATCAGGGTAAAAATTGACTTGAGAAATGAGAAGATCGGGTTTAAAATTCGCGAGCATTCTATGCAGCGCGTACCGTACCTTGTCATTATCGGTGACAAAGAATTAGAACAACAAAATATTACGGTACGTACGCAAAAAGGTGATGACTTAGGTAGCCTGTCAATCCATGAATTTACCGAACGGTTGAAACAAGAGATTACAGGTAGAAAATAAATGATTTTGGAGGATTAAGATATCGCTGCTAAAAAAGACGAAACGCGCCTGAATGACGCAATCACCGCCAGACGGGTGAGAGTTACAGGTGCAGATGGTGAGGCGTTAGGCATTATATCATTAGATGAAGCCAAACAGATTGCTTACGCTGCAGACTTGGACTTAGTAGAAATATCGCCAAATGCGGATCCTCCGGTTTGCAAGGTGATGAACTACGGCAAATACCAGTTTGAGTTAAACAAAAAACTGGCCGTTGCCAAGAAGAAACAAAAACAGGTTCAGGTCAAGGAAATTAAATTCAGGCCTGGAACCGACGAAGGGGACTATCAAGTTAAATTGAGAAGCTTAACCAAGTTCCTTAACGACGGCGATAAAACCAAAATAACCTTGCGTTACCGTGGACGCGAAATGGCGCATCGGGAAATCGGTGTCGATCTGTTAAAACGGATAGAAAAGGATTTGGAAGAGATAGCCATCGTCGAGCAATTTCCTAAAATGGAAGGCCGCCAAATGGTTATGGTTATGGCGCCGAAAAAGAAAAAATAATCGCCTATAGCGCCTACTGTTGGCGCATAAACGATCATAGAGACATTGTATTCAGCGTCTCTACAGCGGCACAGGATGAGCCGCTAAGCATCATGTAGTGATGCTGTTAATTCTTCAGGGCCATGCATTTTGCCTTGCTGGGTTACAACTCAGGGATTTACTTTAATTAATTGGAGCAAACAAATGCCAAAGATCAAAACTAACCGTGGAGCTGCCAAGCGTTTCAGACGCACAGGCAACGGCGGTTTTAAATGTGGTCAGTCCCACAGACGTCATATTCTGACTAAAAAATCGACTAAGAGAAAAAGACAGTTACGCTCGCCGGCAACTATTCATCCGTCAGATGTGCGCATGGCTGCACGTATGATGCCGTACAGCTAATCTAAGGAAATAAATCATGCCTAGAGTTAAACGCGGCGTAACAGCCAGAGCAAGACATAAAAAAGTATTAAAGCAAGCGAAAGGTTACTACGGCGCACGAAGCCGGGTTTATCGCGTTGCCAAACAAGCGGTAATCAAAGCGGGTCAGTATGCGTACCGTGACCGCAAACAGAAAAAGCGTCAATTCCGCGCTTTGTGGATCGTCCGTATCAATGCGGCGGCACGTCTAAGCGGGATGTCATACAGTCGCTTCATCAATGGCTTAACCAAAGCCAATGTTAAGATTGACCGTAAGGTTCTAGCTGACATTGCAGTTCGCGACATTAACGCATTTGCGGAAATTGCGAAAATTGCAAAGGAACATCAAAGTAAACCTTAAGGAACCCGGATTTTAGTTAACTAAAATCCGACTATTCCCCCCTCCCCTTTCCTTGGGAGGGGCGGGATTAAGGCTTAAGCCTTTCCCACTTAATAAACATCCTCACCACCTACACACAGCGAGCTAAACCGTGTCCGCTACCCTAGAAGAAATTCTCGCGCAGGCATTACAACAGCTTCGCGACGCACAAGACCTTAACCAACTCGATCTGGTTCGCGTTCACTATCTCGGCAAAAAGGGTTTATTTACCCTCCAGATGAAAGAACTCGGCGCGCTCGATCCTGAGCAAAGACGCGCCGCCGGTCAAGTCATCAATCAAGCCAAAGATCAATTTCAGCAACAACTGGAAGCCAAAAAAGATGTGCTGCAAAATGCCGCATTAGAAGAAAGACTGGCCAGCGAAGGTATTGACGTCACCCTACCGGGTAGAGGTCAAGCTGTTGCAGGTTTGCATCCGGTGACTACCACATTGCGTCGAATCTCCAAGATTTTTGCCAGCGTCGGCTTTCAAGTCGTTGAAGGGCCAGAAATCGAAGACGATTACCATAATTTCGAGGCACTGAATATTCCCGCCCATCACCCGGCCAGGGCGATGCATGACACGTTTTATTTTGATGCCCACACCGTATTAAGAACCCATACCTCGCCGGTACAAATCCGGGTCATGGAATCGGAAAAGCCGCCCCTGAAAGTGATTGCGCCGGGCCGTGTGTATCGTTGCGATTCGGACATTACCCACACGCCGATGTTCCATCAGGTCGAAGGCTTTCTGGTCGATACCGACGTCAGTTTTGCCGACCTAAAAGGCGTGGTTTACGAATTTTTGCGCGCTTTCTTTGAAAAAGACATCCAAGTACGCTTTAGACCGTCCTATTTTCCGTTTACCGAGCCGTCAGCAGAAGTCGATATTGAATGCGTGATGTGCGGCGGCCAAGGCTGTCGCGTATGCAGCCATACCGGCTGGCTGGAAGTGATGGGCTGCGGCATGATACATCCCGAAGTTTTCAAAGCGGTTAATATCGACAGCGAAACTTATAGCGGCTTTGCGTTTGGCATGGGCGTGGAGCGCCTCGCAATGTTGCGTTACGGCATTAACGATTTGAGACTGTTTTTTGAGAACGATCTTAAATTTTTGGAACAATTTAATTAAACAGGCGCCGCGCCTGCTCCCGGCAGGCTTACGGCACACACCCCATCCTTGTAGATAAAGTTTGAGTTATGCAAATTAGTGAAGCCTGGTTAAGAGAATATGTCAATCCGGCAATAAACACAGAACAACTGGTCGAACAATTGACCATGGCAGGCCTTGAGGTCGATTCGGTAACGCCTGCGGCCGCGGTATTCAGTGGCGTGGTCGTCGGCGAAGTTCTCGCAATGGAGCCACATCCCGATGCCGACCGCTTGAGAGTTTGCAAGGTCGCGGCAGGCGAAGCGGAACCGTTGCAAATCGTCTGCGGCGCCAGCAACGTCCGGGTCGGCTTGAGAATCCCTGCGGCATTGATCGGCGCGGTATTGCCGGGCGATTTTAAAATCAAAAAATCCAAACTCCGTGGCGTAGAATCGTACGGCATGTTGTGTTCTGAAAAAGAGTTAGGCCTGGCCGCCGATGCCAACGGCTTAATGGAACTGGCTGTCGATGCCCCTGTAGGCGTTGATATACGCAACTACCTGTCCCTCAACGACAACATCATCGAAGTCGATTTAACCCCCAACAGAGCCGATTGCCTGAGCGTTGAAGGCATAGCGCGTGAAGTGGCGGCGCTCAATAAAATGGACTGGTCGGCCACTCAGGTTGAAAAATACGCAGTCAGCCATACCGACACCTTGACTGTGTCCGTCAAGGCGACAGACGCTTGTCCGCGTTATTTGGGACGATTGCTTAAAGGCGTAAATCCTAAAGCCGAAACCCCGTTATGGATGCAGGAACGTCTGCGCCGCTCGGGCGTAAGAAGTTTGAGTGCCGTGGTCGATATCACCAATTATGTCCTTATCGAATTTGGCCAACCGCTACACACCTTTGATGCCGCTAAATTAACCGGCGGAATTAGCGTCCGCTATGCTCAAACAGATGAAAGCGTTGCCCTGTTAAACGGCCAGACCATTAAACTGGATAATGAAACATTGATTATCGCCGACGATAAACAAGCGTTGGCATTGGCCGGCGTAATGGGCGGCAGCGAATCTGCGGTTAGCGATGAAACGCAGGATGTCTTTCTGGAATGCGCGTTTTTTACCCCGCAAAGCATCGCCGGTAAAGCGCGGAACTACGGCTTGCACACCGATTCATCGCACCGTTTTGAACGCGGCGTTGACCCGACGTTGCAGGAACGCGCCATAGAGCGCGCCACCCAATTGATTATCAACATTGCTGGAGGCAGCGTCGGTGCAATTACCGAAGTGACAACGGCAGCAACCCTGCCGCAACGCTTTGCGGTATTGCTCAGAAAGCAGCGCCTGGAAAAAACCCTGGGTATTGCCCTGGCGGACGAGCAAGTCGTCGATATTTTCCAACGCCTGGGAATGTCCGTACAAACACAGCCGGATGGCTGGTCTGTGACTGCGCCGGGATTTCGTTTCGACATCGCTATTGAAGCCGATTTGATCGAGGAAATAGCGCGCATTGTCGGCTATAACAACCTGCCGAACAGCAGTCTGCTAATGCGCTCGGAACTGGGTAAAGCCACCGAAGCGGTGCTGGATCTGGATCGCGTTAAAGACTTGCTGGTTGACAGAGGCTATCAGGAAGCGATTACCTATAGCTTTGTCGATGAAGAGATACAACAAGCGGTCGCCCCTGACGATGACGTTATCCGGTTAAAAAACCCGATTTCATCCGACTTATCGGTGATGCGCACCACCTTATGGTGCGGTTTATTGAAGGCAGCCTTACACAATACCAATCGCCAGCAAAACAGAGTTCGTTTTTTTGAAACCGGCCTACGCTTTGTCAATAAAGACGACGACATGCAGCAGCAAAAAATGCTGTCCGGTCTGGCCTTAGGTAGCGCCTATTCCGAGCAATGGGGCATCGCAACCCGCAAAGTTGATTTTTTCGATGTTAAAGCCGATGTGCAGGCCCTGTTTTCGTTGACCGGTGCAGACGTGCAATTTGTCCCGGCCAAACATCCCGCATTGCATCCCGGACAAACGGCTGAAATCTTGTCGCAGCAAGGCCAAAAAATCGGCTGGCTAGGCATGTTGCATCCAACACTGGAAAAACAGTTGGGCTTTGATACCCAGATTTTCCTGTTCGAATTGGATCAGGATCTGTTGCTGAACAAACAAATCCCGAAATTCAAGCCGCTATCAAAATATCCTTCGGTACGTCGCGATTTAGCCTTGATTGTTAAGGAAGAAATAGCCGCCAGCGAGATAATAAATTGCATTAAAGGCTGTGCAGAACCCACCTTACAAGACATAGTGGTCTTTGATATATATCGCGGACAAGGTGTCGAAGAAGGCAGTAAAAGCGTCGCTTTAAGTTTAATCATACAAGATTTTTCACAAACCCTAACAGATTCTGGAATAGATGCTATATTTAGCAGACTGTTAGAAACATTGACCACAAAAATAAGTGCAAAGCTGAGGGATTAACAATGGCATTAACTAAAGCAGATTTTGCCGAAAGGCTGTTTGACGAGCTTGGCTTGAACAAGCGCGAAGCAAAAGATATGGTCGAAATGTTTTTTGAGGAAATCAAAGGCTCACTGGAACATGGTGAGCAGGTAAAAATTTCCGGTTTTGGAAAATTCGAACTGCGCGACAAAAGCAGTCGCCCCGGCAGAAACCCAAAAACAGGCGAAGAAATCCCCATAACAGCCCGTCGCGTGGTAACATTCAGATCAGGTCAAAAACTAAAAGCCAGAGTGGAAGCGTATGCTGGAGCCGAGTAACAATAATGAACTGCCGGTCATACCGGCAAAGCGATATTTCACAATAGGTGAAGTCAGTGAATTATGCGGCGTAAAGCCTCATGTGCTTCGCTACTGGGAACAAGAGTTTACAGAACTTAGCCCGGTAAAAAGACGCGGCAATCGTCGTTATTATCAACGCCATGATGTGCTGATGATACGGCAAATAAGATCCTTACTGTATGAACAAGGCTACACTATTGGCGGCGCCAGAGCTCATTTGAGCAGTGATGATGCCAAAGAAGATTCAACCCGCACCAAGCAGTTGATTCATCAAATGGTTAGCGAACTGGAAGAAATTCTGGAGTTGCTAAAGTAGATTTTTTCATTTGATGCGGCGAAATGTAGTACACTAGCCGCATTGAATTATTGGGGATTGTGTTCACAATCCTTTCAGCTTTAAATTCTTTATTTCACTGTCGGGGCGTAGCGCAGCTTGGTAGCGCACTTGTCTGGGGGACAAGGGGTCGTAGGTTCAAATCCTATCGTCCCGACCAATTGAAACAAAGGGTTGCAAAATTCGCAATTTAGTAAAAAGGCAAAATAGCGGTTTCATGATACCTCTCGTGATACCAAATTAATTTGATAGTCCTGTAGGCCGGAATAAGCCTGTTCGAGCGCCAGCAAGAACTGGTGTTTCCGGCGCACCGCCCGCATTCGCCGGAAACACCACCTCGCGCTACGCTTGGGTGGCCTTATTCCGGCCTACTCCGCTATGCAGCCCAATTGTCCGAAAAACATCAGCAAACATTTCTTTAGTCAGCCGTTTGGTCTGTACGTTGTATCGACTGGTATGATACGAATCAACCAGCGTGCGACCATCCGGCAAGCTATGCCGGGCGTTATGGGCAAATTTAGCACTGCTCTGTTTCAGCCCGTAGGATTTTAATACCGCTTGGTGAGCGACCAAACCTAAAGCCAATATGACCGCCTGCTGCGGCAAGGTTTTTAGCTCGGCGGCCAAATAAGCGTTGCACTGGTTGATCTCGGCATTGGTCGGTTTATTTTGCGGCGGCAGGCATTTAACGGCATTGGTGATACGGCAGTTTTTAAGCGCCAAGCCATCCGTCAATGATTCGGATTTTATTTGATTGCTGTAGCCGAATTCGTAAAGCGCCTCATAAAGCAACAGCCCTGCATAATCGCCGGTAAACGGCCTGCCTGTGGCATTGGCTCCATGCATGCCGGGAGCCAGTCCGACTATCAGCAATTGGGCGGCGCTATCACCAAACGGTGCAACCGGACGCGCATGGTAGTCGGTGTGCTTTTGTTTCACTTCACACAGAAAATCATCCAGCCGTTTACACTGCCTGCAATCTTGATCGAATATTTGTCTTGAATACATATTTTTGTTAATGTTGGTTTTCGCCAGTTCCCAAGCTCAAGCTTGGGAACTCAGTTTGGAAGCCTGTCCTGAGCCAGTCGAAGGGCTCCAGCTTCCCGTTTCGCGAAGCTACGACTTGCATGGACAGATATTTGCTCCTGCAATATCTGCATTCACCACATCCATGTGGATTATGCAGGAGGTAGAGCAACGCAGGAGCAGTTGCCGAGAGCTTCGCCTTCGGGGTTCCCAATCTGGAGATTGGGAACCAACGCTTGATAATTTTCATAACTGGAAATTACCCACCTTGTTGCTATCAGAAGCCAACAGCTGTAGCTTCTCTAGCCTGGGCAGTTTTTTTATGACGCTTTCCCGTTTACTGGCAGTGCTGCGATCATGGCCGGTCTCAACATAAACCAGCTGCTTGGGTTGCCTGCCGCGAAAATATTTAGCGCCTTGTTTGTCGCCATGCTGATTAAAGCGTCGTGCGACATCGATGGTGATGCCGGTATAAAGCGAATCATCGGTGCAAAGAATAATGTAAACCTGCCAATTCACGGCGTTACACGACTGTTCCGAAAACGGAACCGACGGCTGCTGTTAGCCCCATAGCCAACGCGCCCCAAAAAGCGACACGAACAGCCCCTTTAATGATGTCTGATCCCCCGGTATAGGCTGCCAAGATACCCAGCAGTGTTAAAAATAACAACGATGCGGATGACACCAGCACGATTAAATCGGTTTCCGGGGCAAAAAGAACTATCAATAAAGGCAACACCGCTCCAACCGCAAAAGTGGCGGCCGACGTCAGCGCCGCCTGAATGGGTCTTGCCGTACCCGTTACCGAGATACCCAGTTCGTCACGGGCATGTGCTCCCAATGCATCATGACCCATTAACTGTACTGCAACCTGCTCGGCAAGTATCGGATCGAGTCCGCGCGATACATAGATGGCTGCCAGCTCTTTTTGCTCATGATGCCCATCTTCATCCAGCTCTTTGCGCTCACGCTTTAAATCAGCCTGTTCGGTATCGGCTTGCGAACTGACCGATACATATTCGCCCGCCGCCATCGACATCGCCCCGGCAACCAGGCCTGCAACACCGGCCAATATTATATTATTATGCGATGCATGAGAGGCGGCAATACCCACGATTAAGCTGGCGGTGGACACGATGCCGTCGTTGGCGCCCAACACCGCCGCACGCAGCCAGCCGATGCGGTGAGTCCGGTGTATTTCGGGATGATGCGGGATCATTGGGTTTCCTTTTTAAAGTGTTTGCATATCAAAACCAAGCTTATTTAAATCCCCTCTCCCTTTGGAGAGGGTTCAATTCAACAGCATTTCCTGACTCTCTCAGCACCGCGACTCAGCCTAAACCGTAGATTTTTAAAATATGATGAGTATAGTAGCCGAAGCTGGTAAAGCGATATTTGAAATACCCTCACCCTAGCCCTCTCCCGAGGGGACAGGGGACTTTGTTGCTTTACCAACTTCGGACCCTATATATTTAAAAATCCGAAAGCGTTTTCGGCGGAATGGCCGCCCTCAAGGCGTTCAATACCGCCAAAACATCTATGACTTCCTGGGTAATAGCTCCGGCTACCGGCGTCAAATAACCCAATCCGGCAAACACCATACCTATCAAACTCAGCGCCATGCCGCCCACCGCGCTTTGCAGGGCAATTTTACGCATCCGTTCGCCGATATGAAACAGCTCATCGACTTTTAACAACGAACTGTCCATGATCACCGCATCCGCCGATTCGCCGGTAATGTCGCTGTTCTGGCCGAAGGCTATGCCGATAGTCGCGGCTGTCAGCGCCGGTGCGTCATTGATGCCGTCGCCCAGATACACGGTTTTTGCCGCTTTGGTTTCATTGCGCACCAGCTCCAGTTTCTGCTCGGGGCTTTGGCTGAAATAAACGTGTTCAATGCCGACTTGATCGGCCAGAAAACGCACTTCGGATTCCCGGTCGCCGGATACCAGCATCACCCGGTCGAACATATGACTGGGTCGCAGGTGGTTGATGAATGATGAACTGTCGGTGCGCACCTCGTCCCGAAATTGCAGGGTCGCGGCATAAGCGTCGTTAATCAATACCACGCATTCCAGACCGCCGGTGACGGGCGGTAACATCTCGGCGACATCCGGGTGTTGTTCGACAAACCTTTTGCGACTGGTGATCTGAATCTGTTTTCCGGCCACATTGCCTTTAAGTCCCTCCCCCGGCAACTCGGTGATATTGGTCACGCTCAATAAAGATAGCGCCGACTTTTCCGCCGCGGTAACGATGGCGCGGGATAACGGATGTTTGGAATAGCGCTCCAGACTGGCGATTAGCATTAACACGTCCTGCCCGTTATACCCCTGAGCGGGAACCAACTCAGTCAGCGAAGGACGGCCATAAGTCAGGGTGCCGGTCTTGTCGAAAATCGCCGTGCGGCACGTACCGATGGTTTCCAGTATGGCCGGATTCTTGATGATGATTTCCCGCCGCGCGGCCAGCGAAATCGAGCTGATAACGGTGACCGGAATGCCGATCAGCAACGGACACGGTGTAGCGATGACCAGCACCGCCAGAAAACGAATCACATCCCCGCTAATCATCCAGGCAGTCAGCGCAATGATCACGGCCAGCGGCGTGTACAGCGCGCCCAGTTGATCGCCCAGCCGCCTGATGTTCGGGCGGTACTGTTCGGACGACTGCATCACTTCCATGATCTTGGCATAACGGGAATCGACAGCCAGCTTGTCCGCGCGTATGGTTAGCGCCGAATCGCCGTTAACCGCGCCGGAAAGCACTTGCGAACCGCTGACTTTCGACATCATATACGGTTCGCCGGTCAGATAGGACTCATCCATGGTGCTGGAACCTTCCAATACCGTGCCGTCAACTGGGCAGATTTCATGCGGCAGTATCAATAAGGTGTCGCCGATATTAACCTGCTCCGTGGTAATGTCGGCAAGTAGATCGCCCGATTTTCGATGCGCGACTGACGGCATACGCTTGGCCAATGCTTCAAGCACCGAAGAGGCCTTGCGCACCGCGTAGGTTTCCAGCACCACGCCGCCGGACAGCATCAACACCACCAGACTGCCGGCCAGATATTCGTCCAGCAAGACCGCCGTCACTATGGAAAGACCTGCCAGTAAATCGGCGCCCCAATCGCCCTGCCCCAATTTCACTCCGAGTTGATAAACCAGCGGAATACCGCCCAGCGCCAGCACGGCAAGCAGCGGTACAGACACCAGTTCAATCGGGAAAACGAATTGCCCCTGGTAGATTTCGGCAGCCGCCGAACTTAAAGCCGCATTCAGCGATAGCGTGTAGACCTGATGCCCGATATCGAGCGCATAGCGCAGCACCAAGTAGCCGCCGATGCCAAGCAGACTTAAAACGGCAATGATATTTTCGGATGTTGCGCGGGGGATCATTGCTTGGTTACCGGTCATCGTTTCAGCCTCGCAAAGTGGACAGCGCTTTAGTTTACTATAAATCGTCTAAGCGTAGGGCATGCCCTACGCAGGACTTTCGCTATCGATAAAGAAACATTCCACCGCAAATTGCTGCCGGGGTTTTTCCATTAACGCCCGGATACCGAACCGCTCAGTGGCATGAAAGCCAAGAGGCAAACATGTGTATGCCTGCCTCTTGGCTTTCATGCCAGTCGTGCTCACTAATTTCGCCGGTAATGTAGGCATCCAGCTGTTCTTCTTCGGCCAAGCGCCATTCGCTGTTTGCTCCGCCGGTAATGATGCCGATCGACCTGATCAAGGCCTTGTTATCGGGCGTTGCCGGAATGACGTTGTGCTTGAGCACGGCTTCCAGTTTTTGTTGCAGCGCGGCGGCGGTTAGCGGCTGTTCGAGTACGCCTTTAATGCCGGTCGTCGAGCCTTTGTAATCGCCAAAGAGCTGTTGCTGTTTGCAATTTATCATCAGTCCCAAGGCGCGGCATTGCCTATGTCCGGGTGTCCGTCCAGCGGCAAATGGTACGCGATCAGGTTGATATGACGCACGCAACTGTCGATGATGCAGTCGTTTTTCATCAACGATGGAGAGTAGTTCGGTATTCATGAGCCGTAGGATGGGTAGAGCACCAAAAGTAGGCGCTTTAGGCGATGCGAAACCCATCGCATCGGCGATGGGTGGTTATGATGGGTTTCGGGTTTCGGGTTTCGGCTAACGCCTTTCGGCAATTGCTCCTGCATTGCTCTATCTCCTGCATCCAAGCAGTTGTACCCATCCTACGAGCTGCGGAGAATTAAGGCCATGCCCACATCCTGGGACGTGAGCATATTTGAACGAGGGTGTTAGCTGACGCTACCGGCTTCTGTTGCGGCAGGCACTTCAATTAATCGACCTGATTTACAGTCGTAGATATAGCCGTAAACAGGAATGTCGGAAGGAACCAGAGGATGGTTCTTAATGCGAATTACATCTTCCAGCACACTTTCTTCTTGATCTTTAATGGTCAGCCAGTTTATATGCTTGGCTTCGTGTGAACCCGGCCCTTCACCGGTGTCATACCACAGGCCTTTTTCGTCCAGGGATGCCGTTGTTAAGCTGCTGCCTAACAAGTCGCGCATGATCTCATCGTTAAATAGTTCCATGCCGCAATTGGTATGATGAATGACAAACCATTCCCGCGTTCCCAATAATTTATAAGAGATGACCAAAGAACGGATCGCATCGTCACTGGCACGGCCACCGGCATTACGGATGACATGGGCGTCACCTTCGGATAAACCTGCATATTTTGCAGGGTCTAAACGGGCATCCATACAGGTCAAGATCGCAAAATGCCTTCCGGGAGGCAGAGGCAAATCGCCTTTGTCACCGAAATCATTCACATACTCTCTGTTTGCTGCTAAAACTTCATTAAGAATTTTGCTCATAAGTACCTCTTATTATAATTGTCGGGCAAAAAAAAAACCGCTTGCTCCTGATCACTAAGGGAAATGACAAAGACCAAGCGGCAGTAAGAACTATCTCCGGCTCAAAGTCTACTCCAATAAATCAGGGTTTCAAATAGCTATCTAGGTTATACAATGTAAACTTAAAGTTTATAAAGAGAGAGATATGGCTAAATTAAACAACACACAGGTATTTTGCCGAATTGTTGAGTTGGGCACTTTTGCGGCAGTTGCCCGCGAAATGAATCTTTCGGCAATGATGATCAGCAAGTACATGGCTCAGCTGGAAGAGTCTTTAGGGGTTGCCTTGTTAAACCGGACAACCCGACAGCTGAGTATGACGGAGGCCGGAAGAATCTATTATTATCGCAGCAAGCAGCTGCTGGACGATTTCTCGGAACTGGAGGAATACACTTCGCAGTTGGGCCGGCAAGTAAAAGGTACTTTAAAAATCAGCGCGCCGATCGATTTTGGCGGACTTTATATGGTGCCTGTCATTGACGCGTATCAACGCGCATATCCCGATGTCAAAATTCTGATGACCTTGCACAACAGCCAGGTTAATTTAAGCGAAGGCCATTTCGATTTGTCTATTCTGGTGACGGATATGCTTGATTTGGGCATAGTTGCCCGAAAAATCGCACAAACCCGATTGTGTACTTATGCATCTCCCGACTATATTGCCGAATACGGTGAGCCGCAAACTATTGATGAGTTGAGTGCGCATCGCTGCCTGCATTATATGGATACCCCGCATAGAGATTATTGGGTATTTAATGACGATGGCGAGGAGGTTAAAATCAAGGCGAACTGGCACTTTGCCTCAAACAATGGCAGGGCTCTATGTCAGGCGGCCGCATTGGGCATGGGTATAACCCAGGCGCCTGAATTATCGGTGATGAATTATTTGGAACAGGGTAAGTTGATAGAGATTTTGCCGGCTTTTCGTATTCCATCGCTGGAAATTTATGCCACCTATCTGCAACGACGCTTTTTGCCCGCCAAATTGGCAACGTTTGTGGATTTTTTAATTAAGTACTTTGCAGAAAACAATAGACTCCAAATAACCTGAAATTCATCTACAAGGTACATAACATGGCAAGACGAAACAAACACAGTTTGGACGAAATAAGGGAAATGGTGTTGGATGCAGCGAAAATCATAATCACCAATGAAGGCTATTCGGCGTTAACAGTGCGCAGGATTGCGATGGAAATTGGCTATACGGTCGGCAGCATTTATATGGTATTTGCCAACATGGCCGATTTGGTCATGCATATTAACGCGAGCACTGTAGATGATCTTACTGAACAGTTGCGACAAGTCCCCGACTGCGTTCCTGAACAATATATTGCAGAGCTGGCCAAAGCTTATTTAAAGTTTGCCGGCCGAAACTTTAACAGGTGGAGTATGATTTTTGTTCGGGATACCGAGATCCCCGAATGGTATCAAGAGAAAATCAGGCAACTTTTTAGCCCGGTAGAGGCGCAGTTTGCGCAACTTGCGCCGAGCTGTTCAGCGCAACAAGGCAAACAGGCGGCGCAGGCGCTCTGGAGCGGTGTTCACGGAATTTGCATCTTGTCCCTGACCCGCGAGCCGGATGCAGCAGGTATTAAAGATGTTGAAGACGCTGTTGTATTGCTGGTGAAAAGCTTTATAGGCGGCTGGGTGCGAACATTGGCCGATACCTGATTTGCGGTTAAATATTTTTGCTACAAATACTGTTGCTCACGCAATAACCCGGCAAACTCTTCCGCCGGTATGGGGCGGCTTTTAATATAGCCCTGATACATATCACAGCCTTTTTCCTGTAAAAATGCCAGTTGCTCCGGTGTTTCCACGCCTTCGGCCAAAACCTTGAAACCCAGAATATGCCCCATCGCAATAATAGTGGATGCAATTTCCATGTCGTCTTGCAGATGAGGAATATCATCAATAAAACTCTTATCGATTTTTAACAGATCCAGCGGAAAGTGTTTAAGGTAAGCCAAAGATGAATAGCCGGTGCCAAAATCATCAATGGCCAGCCGAATGCCCTGACCGCGCAGACAGTTGAGAATCTCTGTCGCGTTGCCCTGATTTTCCATCAATCCGCTTTCGGTTATTTCCAGTTCCAGTTGGTTGGCTGGAAAACCGGTATCTCTTAACACCGTAGCAACCAAGTCGCAAATATCGCTGCGACGAAACTGGTGCGGGGACACATTGACCGCCAGGGTTAACGGCGGCAAACCCGCATCCAGCCACTGCCGACCTTGCCGACAGGTTTCCCGCAATACCCATTCGCCAATCGCGAGAATCAGGCCGGTTTCTTCGGCAATAGGGATAAATCGGATCGGCGAAATCAGTCCCTCAACCGGATCTTGCCAGCGTACCAACGCCTCGGCGCCGACAATTCGGCCGCCGGCAATATCCACCTGTGGCTGGTAAAAAATGCGTAGATCCTGTTGTTCAATCGCCCGCCGCAGACGCGATTCCAGGGCAATGCGCTCACGAGCCGCAATCGTCAAATCTTCCGAAAAATAGGCAAAGCAGCCGCGCCCGGCGTCTTTAGCCTGATACAGCGCGGCATCGGCATGATCCATGAGTAGCTCGGGAGTGTCGCCATGTTGCGGATACAAACTAATGCCGATACTGACGCCAATCTGGACATTGTCGCTCTGGGTCAAACAAAAGGGTTTAGTTAAATCGACGATGATTTCTTTAGCTACCCGTGCAGCATCTTCCGGTTGTGCAATATCTTCCAGCAGCACAATGAACTCATCGCCCCCCAAACGGGCTACCATGTCGACATCGCGCAATCTTGCCGTGATACGTTCAGCGACTTGTTGCAACAAGTCGTCGCCTGCCAGATGCCCCAAGCTGTCGTTAATCGCTTTAAAGCGATCCAGATCAAGCATCAATAACCCCAGTTGCTTGCCGTCACGTCGTTCCACATTAATGCCGTGCTTTAGTCGCTCCTGCAACAGCCGGCGGTTAGGCAGCCGGGTGAGCGGATCATAGAAAGCCAGCTGCTTGACTTGCTCCTCGGCAGCTTTACGCTCGGTGATGTCAGTATGTGTGCCGACATAATGCGTGACTACACCATCATTCCCCTTTACCGCAGTAATAGACAGCCACTTGGGATAAATTTCGCCATTCTTGCGTCGATCCCAGATTTCCCCTTGCCAAGCGCCGACGCTCAGAATACTCTTCCACATCACCGCATAAAAAGCCGCATCATGACGCCCGGATTTGAGTATGCTTATTTTCTGTCCCACGGCCTCCTCTTCCGTGTAGCCGGTCGTTTCGGTAAAGGCTTTGTTGATCCGCAGAATGACGCTGGCCATATTAGTAATGACCATTGCTTCCTGAGATTCGAACGCAGCGGCGGCAATGCGTAGATCCAGCTCTATTCGTTTGCGCTCGGTAATGTCGCGCGAAAAAGCACAGAATTGCTGAAATTCAGGTAGGAAGGCGACAGAGATTTCAATATCAATGGTATGCCCGTCTTTATGGCGATGACGGGTTTCGAACAGGTCATAACCCTGGACAACAATTCTTGCAATATGCGCTTTTACTTGCTCCGGCCCTTCTATTGCCTCCAATTGACTGATATGCATGTTCACTAGCTCATCACTCGAATAACCGATTATTTTTGCGTAAGCCTCATTAACTTGCAGCAGATTTCCCATCAAATCAACTATCCAAAACCCGTCCAGGGATATATCAATCATCGCTTTGATTTGATTTGATACCAACTCAGCCCGCTTACGCTCGGTGATGTCCTGCGCACTGCCTACCATGCGTAGCGGTCTGTTCATTTCATCGTATTGCAATCCGCCGCTGCCACGGATAAATCGAATTGTACCGTCCGGCAGCATAATACGAAAATCCAGTTCCCGCATTCCCTTTCCAGCCCGACAGTCACTGAGCCACATTTTCATCGCGGCACGATCATCGGGGTGGATCAGATCGAGATACTTTCTTGCGGAAGGATCGAATGTCTTCTGTGTAACGCCGTAAATTTGATACATTTCGTCCGACCAGCTAACGCAACCGGTCGCCAGTTCCACAGACCAACTGCCGACATGAGCGATGCGCTGCGATTCGGACAACACCTGCTCTTTGTTCTGTAACATTTGCTGCACTTGTTTACGTTCGGTAATGTCAATTGCCGAACCGATGTAACCGGTAAACACGCCGCTTTCATCATAAAGCGGCATGCCTTTATCTAAAATCCAACGCCAGTCGCCATTCGCGTTGCGAAGACGGTATTCTGTAGTAATGGCTACCTGAACTTCGGTATTTTGATAGTACGCCACGAAGGCGGTTTCTCTGTCATCGGGATGAATGGCACTGATCCAGCCCCCATGTGTCATACTCTGTACCGAATCAATACCTGCGAAATCAAGCCAGGATTGATTGACAAAAGTGGGTTCACCCTCGACATCAGTAATCCAGATCATAATGGGCGAGCTGTTGGCCATCAGGCGAAAACGCTCCTCACTTGCCCGCAGCGTAGCCTCGGCTTGTTTCCGTTCGGTGATGTCCCGCAAGGCGCCGGCGAAAAACAGGCCTTGCTCTGTTTGAATCGGACTTAAGCTGATTTCCACATCCAATTCGCTGCCGTCTTTTCGTAGCGCCTTTACCGCCCGCCCTGCTCCCATCGGACGAGCGACTGCCACGGCGGAAAATTGTGTCCGCAGTGCCGGATGCGCCGCACGAAAACGCCCCGACACCAAGACTTCAATCGATAGCCCGAGCAGTTCGTTAATCGGATAACCCAGCAAGCGCTCGGCCTGCTGATTGACCATGGTAATAATACCGTGCTCATCGCTGATTAGCATGGCGTCCGGCGTGGCATCGAAGATAGCGCGCAGATAGGTTTCGCTGGTTTGTAGCGCCTGGGGGCTGGGTAATAACAACAATTTTGGAATCAACGGCCAAATCAGCAAGGCCGTTACTATCGAAACGAGCGCCGTGGCAAGTTTTACCAGACCGTCCAGCCAATAGTCGGGATGCCAAATCGTCCAGATGCTGATTAAGTGGGTGGTACCGCATAAACAAATGAAAATACCAAACAGCACAAACACCCAGCGATAAGCCAAATCGGTGCGTTTTTTGACAAAATACAATAATGCAAACGGAATGGAAAAGTAGGCAAGTGCGATAATGCTATCGCTGATAATATGTAACCACAAGATTGACGGTAGCCATAGATAACAAGCACCGTGAGGCATAAAACCGCTAGTGCCGACTAGTAAATCATTAAACCACGCAAACATTCAGTCTTGTACTCCATTTTGAAACCCTATAACCGCAGAGTTCCGCAGAGTTTTCTTAGCGTTACTTTGTGAGACTCTGCGAAAAACTTTGCGCAACTCTGCAGTTAAATATTTTTGTTAAAAATCTTCCTCTGTTAACAGCGTTGTTACCTTTCTGTCCGGATCTGTGATAACCCATAGTTTTTCGGTTTCAATGCTATAGACCGACATTATTCTCTCCACCGATTCAGGTAGCAGCGCAAGCGTATTTTCACGCCAATCCACCTCTGACACATCCCCGTAATCACCTTTTTCATGCCTGTCCAGCAGATCTCCAATGGGTATCTTAAAGCTGGCTATAATCGAAATGGCCGATGGCGTCATAGTGATTTTCCCGAGTTCAAACAGCTTCATTTTATACGCCCCTCATTATTGTTGTAGTCTAATGCTTACTTATAGTCGTTAACCGCTTTTTATTTTTCGCGATTATCCTGCAGATACAAAAATACTGGAAAAATGACTCCGGGTACCGGCAAGCTCAGCTTAAGTATCTCAAGAACAAGGTCTACTTTTTTACGATAGTCAAAGTGTACAAAGTATAGCCGCCAACTGCCAATAACATAACAAGATTTTAAAAAAACCTTACAGGGCCGATGTTTTTTTGTCCCGGTTCCTGTAACCCGGCGTTAACGGGAGACGATAAACATACCGCCCATCATCGGCGATAAAAACAGAGCTTAATGCGGAAATTAAAATGTGATAATACCCCTGTAGGTCGAGCTTTAGCCTGTCCGAGCTCCAGTCAATGTCAAGGCTAAAGCTCGACCTACCCATCAGGGGCGATAAACTGATACACTTTAAATTAAAAATAATATTCATCCTCAATATTGAAGGATGACAACTATAGCGATTGTGGCGGACTTCCCGGATATGAATAGCGATCAGAATAAATCGTCTAGTGACGAAGATAGCCGACTAATTGGTAATGCAAGCCGCAAGGAATTACTGGCATGGGCTTTATATGACTTTGCCAACTCCGGCTATACCACGGTGGTGCAGACCACTATATTCAGCGCCTATTTTGTTGGTGTGGTTGCCGGTGCTGCACAAGGCGTCGCACCCGGTTTATCGACCCTGCTTTGGTCTCTGGCTATCGGTATCGCTAATTTTATAGTCATGATCAGCGGACCGCTCATAGGTGCAATTGCCGATCATCGGGCTTGCAAGAAACTTTTTCTACTGATTTCCTCAGTGGGTTGCATATTATCGACAGCCTCGCTGGCACTGGTCGGTCCCGGCGATATATGGCTGGGAATGGTGCTGGTTACTCTTTCAGCCATCATGTTTGCCGGCGGCGAAAACCTGATTGCCGCATTTCTGCCGGAGATTGTGCTTAAGGAAAATATGGGCAAAATGTCCGGTTATGGCTGGAGTCTGGGGTATTTTGGCGGCCTCCTGACACTAGCGATTTGTCTGGCCTACATTACCTGGGCCAAGCAGCACGGGTTGCCGGAAACTCATTTTGTTCCTGTTACGTTGCTGATCACCGCCGCAATCTTTGCATTAACGGCCACCCCTACCTTTCTTTGGCTACATGAGCGGGCAATACCCGCTACGCTAAACCGGAGCCTGTCAAATCTCCAGATAAGTTATGCCCGGCTGGCACATACATTTAAAGAAGCGGCCCGCTTTCGCGACCTGCTCTGGTTTTTGATAACACTGGGCGTGTACCAGTCAGGTGTTAGCACCGTGGTGGTTCTGGCCGCTGTTTATGCGCAGGAAGTCATGGGCTTTGATACCCAGTCATTGATTATGCTCATTATGGTCGTTAATGTGACCGCCGCTGTTGGTGCTTTTATTTGCGGGCACTTACAAGATCGAATAGGATCGATCCCCACGCTGGCAATTACATTGCTCATCTGGATTGTTGCGGTGATGGTGGCTTTATTTGCCGGCAAGCCCGCACTTATGTGGTTAGCCGGAAATATTATTGGTCTGGCTATGGGCGCAAGCCAGGCTGTCGGGCGCGCTTTAGTCAGTAAATTATCACCAACCGAGCGGGCGGGAGAATTTTTAGGTTTATGGGGATTGGTCAATCGCTTATCGGCCATAGTAGGACCATTGAGTTACGGACTGATCAATTACTGGAGTAATGGAAATCACCGGATGTCATTGCTGTCGACTTTATCGTTTTTTATCGTCGGCCTGGTTTTGTTGTTCAAAGTCAATGAGAGCAGAGGTAAAGCCGCGGCAATCAGCTCCGGCGCTATGATGGGCGATGCGGGTTAATGGAATTATCCTAGAAAAATCATTTCGTCCACGAAAACCAAAAGTAGGCGACACAAAAAGCACGAAAATATTCAAAGAGATAACAAACTGTAGATCGTCACCCAAAGGGTGAATCGCTAAATCGTAACTTCTCATTACCCACGGCAACATTAGGAATCAAATCGGCTACGCACGGAATGCTAGCAAACAGGTAATTAAAAGCCTTTATTCACCACGAAGGGCACGAAGAAATAAAACTTCGTGTCCTTCGTGTCTTCGTGGTGATAATCTTTTTAAGTTTTTTAACCTGTATTAATGAGAAGTTACGCTAAATCTACACAACGCACTGTTTTATTTCGTGTCTTTCGTGTTTTTCGTGGATCAATTGCAGTTTTTAGGATGATCCGTACTTAGACTTTGCCGGTTACCAACTCTGTAACCGCTATGTAATTGGTTTTACCGGTCGCCATCACCGGAATCGCATCAACGATCAAAATTTTCTTGGGCAGACAAATATGAGCCACACCTTTAGATGCCGCCGCCAAGTCATTAACAGTCGCCTGTTTATGGGTGGTGACCAAAATAACCTGTTCGCCTTTTTTTGCATCGGGCAGGCTGATTGCGGCGTGATGCGCATCCGGCCAGGCATTGGTAGCCATCTGTTCTACGGCGGTTAGTGAGACCATTTCACCGCTGACTTTGGCAAAACGCTTGCTGCGACCGCATATGCTAAGGAAGCCTTCATTATCGACATGTACAATATCGCCGGTGTCATACCAGCCTTCGCCGTAGATTGATTTAGGCGGAACCCGTTTGCCTGGATTGTCGGCCAACAGATAACCCAACATGATATTGGGCCCGCTGACGTGAAGCCTGCCCGCATCTTCAATGCCTTCGACCGGTTCCAGCTTGTAGTCCATAGCCGGCATAAACCGGCCTACAGTACCCGCTTTAAAATCCATGGGTGTGTTGACCGAGGTGATGGGCGTTGTCTCGGTAGCGCCATAACCTTCCAGTATGCGTATGCCGAATTTATCCGCCCAAAGCTGGCGGGTGGTTTCCTGCAATTTTTCCGCACCGGCAACCACATAACGCATATTGAAAAAATCATAGGCGTGGGCTTTTTTAGCATAACCGGCCAAAAAAGTATTGGTGCCGAACATGATGGTGGCGCTGATTTCATAAGCGATTTCAGGAATCACCGCGTAGTGCAAAGGAGTCGGATAAAAGAAGGTGGTCATGCCGTGCAGTATCGGCAGCATAGTGCCTACAGTAAAGCCGAATGAATGAAACATCGGCAGAAAGTTGAGCACCACATCCCGCGCATTAAAATTGATCCGGGCTTCCAGTTGTTTAAGATTGGACAGAATATTGGCGTGGGACAGCACCACGCCTTTGGGCGTACCTTCGGAACCGGAGGTAAATAAAACCACCGCCGGACTGTCAGGACTGTATTGGGTGTGTTTGTACCAGATATTAGCGGTTTTGCATTGCACCAGCGCCTGAAATTTGTCTAATGCCGACAGGCGCTCGGCCAAGTCTTCCAGATAAACAAGTTTAACCTGTTCGCCCAAGTGCTCGGCTTCCTCGGTTAACTTGCCCAACTCTATAAAACGGCGGGAAGTCAAAACGGTTTTGACTTGCGCCGTGTTACAAGCGGAAACCATACCGGCTGATCCGGTTGAATAATTCAACATGGCCGGTACCCGGCCATGCAGTTGCAAGCCCAGGACAACCGACAGGGTTTTGGTCGAATTGGGCAAAAAAACCCCGACATTTTCCCCCTCGACCGTAGTCTTCTTTAAGGCATTGCCGATCGCAATGGTGCGGGTAATTAAATTGTCATAGGATAATGGAACGCGCTCCAAATCTTTGCCAACAATATGTTTACCGCCGTGTATCTTGCGCGCTTCAAGCAGACTGGCGAAAATGGTTTGCCGGTAATGACTGGTGGCAAACATCATTTCAGTCATAATATCCGCCAAAATATGTCCGCTGTATTTACGACGGTTTTTGCCTCTTAGCTCAGGAGGAGGCAAAACGAAAGTATGAGGCAAAATCTGAATAGTGATTTTAGGAAATAACCGCAAGCGGACGATATTGCGCAGCCTGGAAAAATGCGTGTATTCAGCGCCATCAATGCGTACAGGCAGTATGGCCGCTTCGGATTTGTCAGCGACCATGCCGGTGCCGTCGTAAATTTTCATCAACGAGCCGGTTACGGTAATGCGACCTTCAGGAAAAATAACGACGCGGGTGTCTTGCTGTAAATGATGAATCAAATCCTTCAGTGAAATAGGATGGGTCGGATCCATCGGGAATACGCGGGATAAGCTCAGAAAAGGCTTTAACCACCAGCGCTCGGAAATCTGGGTATTGATCGCAAAAGTGATGTCATCGGGTAAAAATACACCCAGCAGTAACGGATCCAGAAAGGAAGTGTGATTGGATATAATCAGGACACGTTTTCCGGCCTTTTTGTAGTTGTCCAGCCCCCTGATTTCAACCTTGTAAATCAAGGTCAGCAGCCAGCGTAAAGTTTTTTTCAGCATTAAATTTCCTCCTTGCCCCATTTTAGCAGATGTTTTATTTAATTCAGGATAATCATAATTACTGGAACGCTGAAGCCCCAAGTAGTGTTGTTTGACTCATGTGCTTGCCTCTCGGCTATAAATGAATATTTCAATTTCCAGCTTTCAACAAACTTAGCTTTCATCCATTTCTTCAAAAATTCCAGGTTATGCTTCTTTGTTTCAGTCATTATATTTACCGGTCATTACAGCATGTCGCATAGGTTGGGGAAAAATCGCCAGACAGCGTTATAATGTTTTATTTGAAAATCACCAGCTGTTGCAAGGCAAAGTCGTCAGCCAATGAAAATGCTTAATACTCATTTTAAAAACTGGTGTTACGCACCCATAATGAAAAATCAATGAGTTACAAATTCTGCAATTTGCTACACCTGTTGATTCCTCTGAAAGCTTGCGTAACATCAGTTAATTAGTGAAATTTGCTTAAATCATAAGCAAGGCGTTTATGGACGGCATGATTTTTTTGATGAACGCAAAAAGGCTTTGCAACTTTGGGCAAATTATCTGGAGTCATGCGAAACCGGCAAAGATTGGAACGTAACACCAATTAGGAAGCAAGCGTAAACCCATGAATCAACGACGCAACCACAACCAAGACGAATTAAACAGGAGCACCCAAAGCTATGACTATTGATTATCACAACATCATCACCATAGAACCCGGCAAGCGTAGCGGCAAGCCTTGCATTCGTGGCTTACGGATTACCGTTTATGACATTCTCGAATACTTTGCTTCAGGCATGACCGAGCAAGAAATACTCGAAGACTTTGATTACCTGACCCAAGACGATATCAGGGCTTGCTTTGCCTATGCTGCCGACCGTGAAAAGCACTCGATGGTTATTAGTTCGTGAGGCTGTTATTTGATGAAAACCTATCACCTAAACTGGTTGCTGCTTTAGTGGATGTTTTTCCGGGTTCCGCGCATGTAGACCGTGTGGGACTGGGCAGCGAGTCAGATAATAACGTTTGGGAATACGCCAAAGCCCACGACTTCATTTTGGCAAGCAAGGACTCTGACTTCTACGACAAAAGTGCATTGTATGGACACCCGCCAAAAGTTATTTGGATTAGGCGCGGCAACTGCTCAAATCGACAAATTCAGATGCTACTGAGAAACAAAGCCGCCATTATCATGGCGTTTGAACAAAACCCAGAATTGTCTTGTATCAGAATAATGTAGGGATTTCAGGTTAATCCGCACTTAGCCAGACGGGGTGAACATGGGCAACCTTTCACCCATTGGGGCGGTTTTTATTTACTAAAGCGAGTGGAGAATATAGTAGCCGAAGCGGGTAAAGCGACATTTGAAATGCCCTCACCCTAGCCCATTCCCGAGTGGAGAGGGAACTTTGTTGCTTTACCAACTTCGGACCCTATAATAATAACCATGCGCCGGCCATGCCGCATAAATCGCACTATTATTTTTGTAGTAAGCTTTAAGTCGTTTTCGTTGATGCTCATGCTAATCCTTGCCCTGTTATTTTTTCAGTCACAGATGCACACTGATAAACTGAAATATAAAGAACTCACTCGTCTTATTATCAAGAGTTTCTATCAGGTTTACAAAGAGTTAGGTGGCGACTTCCTGGAATCAGCCTGTTTTCTCGTTCCCACGCGCTACGTCACTGCCATTAAGTTAAGGATTTAAACTATTGTGGGCGCGAATTTATTCGCGCAACAGGTGTTAAAAAGCGCTAATAAATTCGCGCCCACGGCATTCAACCATAACTATTTTCGGCTTAACTTAATGGCAGTGACGCGCTGCGTGGGAACCAGGTAAAAAGCAATCTGTTTAATCTGTGTTGATC
>JAURZV010000067.1 GCA_030653175.1 Methylobacter sp. | reverse complement strand
AGAAGCGATAGTGCATGTGTTTTCACGAAGCGTCTTTTTGCGTAGTGAAAATGCAGGCTTTACGAAATCGCGTCGAGTCATTGCGAGAATGATGTTGGATATCCCCTTGTTGGGTATCCAACGAATGAAGCAGGACGGCTGCGGCAGCCGCAGGCATAAGCGGTCGCGTGATTTTTGCCGCTTGTTGGGCAGGGATGCCCATAAAAGCTTTCGCAAAAATAGCGACTCCCCGGTATATTGTGGGCGCGAATTTATTCGCGCTTTTTACCCTCTATCGCGCGAATAAATTCGCGCCAACGGCATTCAATCATAACTATTTTCGGCTTAACTTAATGGCAGTGAGATGTTCATGCCTTCTCCATAGCGGCACTGTATTCGCCACGGCGCGCAGCCCGGTTGCATTGGGCGCGATGATACAAAACTTGCTGTGCCGCCAATACGTGAGACTCCTGGCCTTGCCAAATTTCCAATGCCGGTTGCTGGATGGCGCGGGCGAATGAAAACGCCAACGCCCAAGGCAGTCGCGACTTGAGACTGCCATTATTCATGGCGTTCAAACGGGCCGAGGCCAGTTCAGCGGATTGGCCGCCCGATAAAAACGTAATCCCCGGAACGGCAGCGGGGACGGCTCGCAAAAGACAGATCACCGTAGCGTCGGCCACCTCATCCACCGTTTCCTGTTTGATGCAGGCCAATCCCGGAAGCACCATGTTAGGCTTCAGCAGCATGCCTTCCAGCATTACCCTTTGCCGGTAAAGCCGGTGGAAAACCGTGCGCAGAACTTCTTCCGTTACCTCGAAGCATCGCTCCAGAGTATGATCGCCGTCCATCAGTACTTCCGGTTCGACGACGGGGACGAGTCCGGCTTCCTGGCATAGTGCGGCGTAGCGGGCCAGCGCCTGCGCGTTGGCCTCAATGCAACCCCGGCTGGGAATGCCGTCGCCTATGACCATCACTGCGCGCCATTTGGCAAACCGGGCGCCCATTTGGCCGTATTCAGCCAAGCGTTCGCGTAATCCGTCCAGACCTTCGGTTATTTTTTCTCCGGGATGCCCGGCCAGGTCTTTTGCCCCGGCGTCAACTTTGATGCCGGGAATGATTCCGGTGTCGGCGATGACTTTAACAAAGGGGACGCCGTCTTTGTTATGCTGGCGGATCGTCTCGTCGGAGAGGATCGCTCCGCTAATACTTTCATTAAGCCCGGGCGTGGTTATAATCAATTCCCGGTAGGTGCGCCGTGCCTCCTCGGTCTGGGGGATTCCCACCTTGGCAAAGCGTTTGTTACAAGTCGGATTACTTTCATCCATCGCCAGCAGGCCCTTATCGCCTGCAACCAGCTTCTTTGCAGTGTCTATAAGCTCTTGTGCATTCATTGGGGATTGCTCCATTTCCAGTTGCGGATTTCCGGCAGGTCCTGGCCGTGCCGGTCGATATATTGCTTGTGCTCGATAAGTTTGTCCTTGAGCTGCTGTTTCAGGTAAATACCTTTGTTGCCGGTCTGCGGCAGGCGGTCAATGGTATCCATGACCAGATGGAAACGGTCCAGGTCGTTCAGCACCGTCATGTCGAAAGGCGTGGTGATAGTGCCTTCTTCCTTGTAGCCGCGGACGTGGATATTATCGTGATTGGTGCGGCGGTAGGTCAGCCGATGGATCAACCAAGGGTAGGCATGGAATGCGAAGATGACCGGTTTGTCCTTGGTGAAAAGCTCGTCGAAATCCATGTCGCTCAAACCGTGCGGATGCTCGGTTTGGGGTTGCAGCTTCATCAGGTCGACGACGTTGATCACACGGATTTTCAGCTCGGGCAGATGTTTGCGCATAATTGAGACGGCGGCGAGCGTCTCCAGCGTCGGCACGTCGCCGCAGCAGGCCATGACTACGTCGGGCGCAACGTCATGGTCGTTACTGGCCCATTGCCAGATACCGATACCCTTGGTGCAATGCTTAACGGCGGCGTCCATGCTCAGCCATTGCGGGGCAGGGTGCTTGCCTGCAATCACTACGTTGACGTAATGGCGACTGCGCAGGCAGTGGTCCATCACCGACAGCAGACAGTTGGCATCCGGCGGCAGGTAAACACGCACGACTTCGGCTTTTTTATTGACGACGACATCGATGAAGCCGGGATCCTGGTGGGTAAAGCCATTGTGATCCTGGCGCCAGACATGCGAGGCCAGCAGGTAATTTAAGGAGGCAATCTTATGTCGCCACGGCAGCTGCGCGGTAACTTTCAGCCATTTGGCGTGTTGATTGAACATCGAGTCGACGATGTGGATGAATGCCTCATAGCAGTTGAACAGTCCATGCCGTCCGGTCAGCAGGTAGCCCTCGAGCCAGCCTTCGCATTGGTGCTCGCTGAGCACTTCCATCACGCGTCCGCTGGGCGCCAGAAATTCGTCGTTCGGCTCGGTCGAGGCATCCCATTGCCGGTTAGTCGTTTCAAAGAGGGCTTTCAGGCCGTTGGAGATGGTTTCGTCAGGGCCGAAAACCCGGAAATTGCGCTGTTCGTCGTTCAGCTTCGCCACGTCGCGCAAAAAATTCCCCAGCACACGCGTATCGCCGATGCCGCGCCCGCCTGGCTGGGGCACATCGACCGCGTAGTCCCGAAAGTCCGGCAGGCGCAAGTCGCGCAGCAAAATACCGCCGTTGGCATGCGGATTCGCACCCATGCGTCGTTCGCCCTCGGGCGCAAGCTCGGCCAGTTCCGGTTTCAGACGGCCCTGTTCATCGAAGAGCTCCTCCGGACGGTAGCTTCTCAGCCATTCTTCCAACTGCTTGAGATGCTCGGGATGGTTGACGGGGTCGGAGAGCGGCACTTGGTGCGAACGGAAAGTACCCTCAACCTGCAAGCCATCGACCCACTTCGGCCCGGTCCAGCCTTTGGGAGAGATAAGGACGATCATCGGCCAGCGCGGACGCGCCAAGTTGTTATTGACGCGGGCGTCCTGTCGGATTTTCCTGATCTGCTCCACCACGGTGTCGAGCGTCGCGGCCATGGCTTCATGCATTAACTCGGGCTCGTGACCTTCGACGAAATAGGGCGTCCACCCGCAGCCGCGCAGCAATTGTTCCAATTCCTCCCGGCTGATACGGGCGAGCAGACTCGGATTGGCAATCTTGTAACCGTTGAGATGCAGGATCGGCAGCACCGCACCGTCGGTGACCGGATCGAGAAACTTGTTGGAGTGCCATGCAGTGGCCAGCGGTCCGGTTTCCGCTTCGCCGTCGCCGACCACGCAGGCGACGACCAGCTCGGGATTATCGAACACCGCCCCGAACGCATGGCTGAGTGAATAGCCCAACTCGCCGCCCTCGTGGATCGAGCCCGGACATTCCGGCGAGGCGTGGCTGGGAATGCCTCCCGGAAACGAAAACTGCATGAACAGTTTTCGCAGCCCGGCCTCATCCTGGCTGATGTTGGGATAGATTTCGCTGTAACTGCCTTCGAGATACGTGTTGCTGACGACGGTCGAACCGCCGTGTCCGGGGCCGGAGATGTAAATCATGTCGAGGTCGTACTTCTTGATGACCCGATTCAAATGTGCATAAATGAAATTCTGCCCGGGGATCGTGCCCCAGTGCCCCAGCAGCAGGTGCTTTATGTCATCGATTGTCAGCGGTCGCTTCAGCAACGGATTGTCGTAAAGATAAATTTGGCCGACCGACAGGTAGTTGGCGGCGCGCCAGTAGGCATCAATATTTTTCAGTAATTCAGGAGTCAGGGCCTTTGTATTCATGGTTTGGTTCCTTATGTTAAATTAGCCGAATTTGGAAAAATATTTAAAAACATAAGCTGTAGATCATTACGTCGAGGGTAACCACTTGCTCGTTCCCAGGTTGGAGCTCACTTAAGGAGTGAGCATGAAACAATTTGAACAACTCGCGGCGTAAGTTTTCAGCGGGAGTGCAAGCTTTGCTTGCGCTTGCAGGCGAAGCCTGCACTCCAGCTATTGGCAACTTGCTCAAGTTATTTTGTCCACGTTCCTAAGCATAATGGCCCACTCCTGCAACGCTTAAATTAATGGCTGTGAGCCTCGGCTTGAGAACGAACTAAGGCTTGACCAACCGCCTGCATATTTGGGCAAACAGGTTTCATGGAATGATCTCTTCGCCATTTTCCAGTCCTAACGCAGCCAGTTTTTCGCAGGTGGACTTGTAATCGGTGTGCAGAATGCTTCGGATCCCCAAGCTTTCCGCGACTTGGACGAACAACGAGGTGTTTTCGATATAGACTATCTGCTCTGCGGGCACCTGGGCGATGTCCAGCGCAAGCCGAAAAATATCCTTGTCGGGTTTTCTGACATGGACGTAGCAGGAAGAAATAAAGAAATCCACAAACGCGTCCAGCTTGAACTTTCGAATCCGATACGCATTTATTTCTCGCGCTTCGTTGCTGACCACGACGATCTTCAGGCCGTGCCGGATCTTGAGCTGAGCGACCAGTTCGATCATCTCCGGAAAAGGTTGCGATTGCGCGAACATGAAATCCCGAAACTGAGCCGGAGTAAACGGCCGTTCCTGATGGAACACCACCCGATCCAGATAGTCTTCCAGCGTGAGCTTATCTTCCTCGTAGAGATTGAAGTTCAAGTGATGCCGATCCTCCATCTCGCCCCAATCCAGCTTGAAATCCGTCGCCGCCAGTTTACGGATATGATGATCCCAGCCGTTGGTGAGCAGGACGCCGCCGATATCCACAAACAGGCAGGTAATTGCAGTTGTTTTATTTTCCATCGAACCGATCATCGCTGCCATAGGATTCGCACGTCTTCCAGCGGAATCGCCATGCCGTCGCAGTAGGGTATCAATCGCGCCGTATAATCCGTTGAGGGACGCGCCGCAGGCACTGCAATGCAGTAAACGTAGCCGCCCGATGAACCGACCAGTTGATGAAGGAGGGTCATTTCCTGACGCACAGGAATATCGTTCATGACGCCTTCGGCGTAAAGTTCCACCCGCACTGCCTTGGGGTCGAGGTTATGGAAATAAACCTGAACCTCAAATAGATGATGCTCGCCACGCGTCTCAACTTTTATTTTGCCAAAGTGCAGTGCAGCCCATTTCTGGTCCAGATCGCGCTTCCAATCGA
Organism: Methylobacter sp.; assembly: GCA_030653175.1. Lineage (GTDB taxonomy): Bacteria > Pseudomonadota > Gammaproteobacteria > Methylococcales > Methylomonadaceae > Methylobacter_A. The sequence continues at coordinate 22,538 of JAURZV010000067.1, read as the reverse complement.
CCATTTGTTTGCCGATTGCGCATTCATCGGCGGCACGTAAATGGTAAGCGGCGGCAGCCGGAAGGTAGTGTTGCTTAGTGTATTCGCACACCGTGCGATTGACGGAGAAGCGCGGAGTCAATTGCGCCATGCTTTCCCTCATCCGGTCGATCCATGCTGTTGGGATACCGTTCTCGTCCCGGTTATAAAACTCCGGAATCACTTCCCGCTCAAGCAGATCGTAGAGCGCATCGGCATCGGCAGCGTCCCCGGCGGGATCGTCGCCATGCCCTAGGCCATCGCCCATCGCCCAGCCCAGTTCAGGCTTGTAAGCTTCCGCCCACCAGCCGTCCAGTACCGAGAGATTGAGGCCGCCATTGACGAGCACCTTCATGCCGCTGGTTCCGCACGCCTCCCAAGGTCGTCGTGGCGTGTTTATCCAGACATCCACTCCCTGTACCAGGCACTCGGTCAAATACATATCGTAGTCACTGAGAAATATCACCTGCGTTCGAGCCTCGTGTCGCTGGATGAAATGTATCCATTCCCGTATCAGGTCTTGGCCCGCCCGGTCTGCCGGATGGGCTTTGCCGGCAATGATAAGTTGTACCGGTCGCTGAACATTGGTTAATAGACGAAGTAATCGCTCCGGATCGTGCAGCAGCAGGTTCGGCCTCTTGTAGGTCGCGAAGCGCCGCGCAAAGCCCAATGTCAACGCATAGGGATCAAATAGATGTTTTGCTTGTTCAACCGCTTCGGGCGGTTCGCCGGCTGCCGCCAGTTGTCTGGCCAGGCGCTCACCGGCGTATTCAACAAGAGATTTGCTGGCGGCGGTACGAAATTGCCAGAGTCTGGTGTCGGAGACGCGGCGAATGTCCTGCTCCAGGGTTTCCATCGTCCCCAGCCAACGATCCTTGCCGCAGGCTTCCGTCCACAGATCATCGGCCGATGCCGAGTCCCACGTCGGCATGTGGACCCCGTTGGTCACGTGTCCGACCGGCACTTCGGCCAGCGGCCAATGAGGAAAAAGAGGTGCAAAGAAATTCCGGCTGACTTGTTTGTGCAAGCGGCTTACACCATTGACTGCCCCGCTGCCGCGGATTGCCAGATAGGCCATATTGAAACTTTCCGACGCGTCGTTCGGGTCCTGACGACCCAGAGCCAGTAAATCGTGGATGGTTATGCCGAGCTTCTGCTCGGCATAACGGCAGAGGTATTGATTGATCAGGCACGGAGCGAAACGGTCAAATCCTGCCGCCACTGCGGTATGGGTCGTGAAGAGGTTTCCCGCGCGAGTGACGGCCAGCGCGACTTCGAAAGGCTGCGCTGTTTTTTGCATGAAACTGCGGGCGCGTTCCAACACCGCAAAGGCGGCATGCCCTTCATTCAGATGACAAACTTCCGGTTCAATGCCAAGCTCATCCAGCAGTCGCCAGCCGCCGATCCCCAACAGCAGCTCCTGCTTGAGGCGCAGCTCCGGCCCGCCGCCATACAGTTCGCTGGTAATGCCTCGGTGAGCAGGAAAGTTTGCCGGATCGTTGCTGTCCAGTAAGTAAAGCTTCAATTTGCCGACCCGAACCTGCCAGATGCGCAGCCAGACCGAGTAACCGGATAAGGCAATTGACAGCCGCAACCACTCGCCGTTTGCTTGACGCACAGGCGTAATCGGCAATTGTCCGGGATCGTTGTACGGGAACAGGGCTTGTTGGGTTCCATCCTTGTCAATGACTTGGCGAAAATAGCCTTGCTGGTAGAGCAGCCCCACACCGACTACCGGTAAGCCAAGATCGCTTGCGGCTTTGAGCTGATCGCCGGCGACATTGCCAAGCCCGCCGGAATAAATGGGCAAAGCTTCGCTCAGCATAAATTCCATGCTGAAATAGGCGACGCAGCTCAATGGACTCTGTGGCTGGTTCTGCTGAAACCATGCAGGCGCTTCCACCGCTTGTGACTTGGTCTGCAATAAATCATCAACGTCTTTGCGAAAAACGGGGTCGGCTAACACGCATTCGATCCGATCGCGCGAGACGGTCTGTAGGACAACCCAGGGGTTATGCGTGATTTCCCATAGTTCAGGATCAAGCCGTCGCCACACTTCATCGGTAGCATGATTCCATGACCAGCGGATATTCAGAGCAAGCTCAGCCAAGGCATCAAACCCTTCGATCTGGATAGGCAGAAGGCTGTAAACAGGACTACAAACGCGTGTTTTTTCGCTCATGGTTTTCTCCGTTCGTAACGAAAAATACTTTAGCCGCAAAATAAACTGCAGTCGGTACGGTGAAGCACATACCGAGAGAAGGTTGTAATAAAAGGAGTTATTGTTTCTGGAGCTTGGGAACGAGCGGAAGCCGTTTTGGCTCGTTCCCAAGCAGCTTCACTGCGATTAAGTTTAAGTTAAGGATTTAAACTATTGTGGGCGCGAATTTATTCGCGCAACAAGTGCTAAAAAGCGCGAATAAATTCGCGCCCACGACATTCAACCATAACTATTTTCGGCTTAACTTAATGGCAGTGACGCGTTGCGTGGGAACCAGGTAAAAAGCAATCTGTTTAATCTGTGTTGATTAAATTTTAGCACGGTCATTCAGCACCACTACAGCCTCGTGTTTTTTGATTTTTTCTTTGCCGTATAAATCGATGACTTCAACCGTAATGTTGTCATCCGGTGCCGTGGCTAGAAAACCCTCGACTGTTTCCAGGATGTCATGGTCGATAAAGTTGGCTTTGCTTGCATCAATGGTCACTGTGCTGTCTGCCTCAATACGCAGGATGAATTTTCTCAGCAGTGCCTTGTTCAGAAAAGAAACGTCTTTGTTGAATGACAGCACATAATGCGATCCGTCCTGAATCAAGGTAATCGCCGCAGAATAATTGGCTTTGATGACAAAAAACAGACCGATAACCATGCCGATTGCCATGCCTTTTAATAAATCGGTCGCCAGAATGGCAAGCACGGTGATCGCAAACGGCAGAAATTGGCTCATGCCTTTTTGGTAAAACTTTTTGAATAAGGCGGGGTTTGCCAGCTTATAACCGGTATGCAGTAAAATTGCCGATAAACAAGCCAGTGGAATATAGTTCAGGTAATACGCCAAATACATAACGCTCAGTAATAAAAACAGGCCGTGAGTGAAGCAGGCAATACGGGTTTGGCCGCCCGCGTTAATATTGGCCGCACTGCGCACGATGACGGCGGTGATCGGCAGTCCGCCGAGCAGACCGCTGATTATATTGCCGACCCCTTGCGCTTTAAGCTCCCTGTTGGTTGGCGCGATACGTTTTAAAGGATCAAGTTTATCAGTCGCCTCAAGGCTTAACAGGGTTTCCAGACTGGCGATGATCGCAATTGTTACAGCGACCACATAAACCTGAGGATTGGCAAGATAGCTAAAGTCCGGGAACATGAAATTTTTGAAAAAATCCGTTGTTTTTTCCGAGACCGGCAAACTGACCAGATGTTCGGCACTGACCGCCCAGGCCGGTGCAAATTGTGTGACAGTCAGGTTATAGCCGACACCCCACAGCACTGCGATTAATGGTCCTGGAATCAGCTTTAACAGTTTTTGTTTTTTAAACCATGGCGTCCCCCATAGGATCAATAGCAACAAGGCCACCCCGCTGATAACGACCGAACCTGGAGAAATACCGCCAAACGCATCAACCAATTCCATAAAGCTTGAACGAGCCGTTTCAGCCATATAACTTTCATCACCCTCATAACTGGTATCGTAACCGGTGGCATGAGGAATCTGCTTGATAATCAGAATTAAACCGATGGCCGCCAGCATGCCTTCAATGACAGCAGATGGAAAAAAAGCACCGATAATCCCTGCCCTCAGGTAGCCCAAGGCGAGTTGTATGAGGCCCGCTAAAACACCAGCAACCAGCAAACCCTGAAAACTGCCGAGGCTTTCAATAGCATTGAAAACGATCACGGTAAGACCGGCAGCAGGGCCTGAAACACAAAGTTGCGAGCCGCTCAGCCAGGAGACGATCAGCCCCCCTGTTAAACCTGCAATCAGTCCGGAAAATAACGGTGCGCCCGACGCTAATGCAATGCCCAGGCATAATGGCAGAGCGACCAGGAACACTACGACTCCCGCAGGAATATCATCTTTTAGATGGCGGAAATAATATTGAGTGTGTTTGTGTATCATGTTAATAATCCTTTAGTTCTAAAAAGGGCATGCATTGATGCCCATAGTGTTATTCTTGAAGGCAGCTATTAAAAGCGAGTCTTTGGCCGACAACCGTTGAGTACGTTCATCCTAGCCCCTTAACCTTTCAATAACCTTTCGCAATACCCGGAGTGCATGAACATTTTATTAATAGAAGACGATGCCGTTTTGGCCGACGGCTTGACTCATACCTTGAGCGCCAGCGGCTATTCGGTGACCTCCGCTACGACCGGCGCATACGCTGAACAGTTGCTGCCGGCGCAAGACTTCGATTTGATTGTGCTGGATTTGGGGCTGCCGGATATGGACGGGCTGGAATTGTTGCGCAAACTTCGCAGCCGGAAAATTCCGTTGCCGATTTTAATTTTGACGGCGCGTGACGGTGTCAACGACAGGATCAACGGTATTGAACAGGGTGCTGACGACTATATGACCAAACCCTTTGAACTGCGGGAGTTGGAAGCCAGGGTTCACGCGCTGATTCGGCGTTGTTACGGCGGCTTTAATAACGATATTGTGATCGGCCGCCTGGCGCTGGATACCCATAATCATCAGGTTTTGGTCGACGGTCAGACGATTAACCTGTCGGCGCGGGAATACGGCGTATTGGAAATATTACTGATTCAGGCCGGAAAAGTCGTCAGCAAAGATCGCATTGCACAGCGTTTGGCCGTTGACGGCGACGCGTTGACCGATAATGCCGTTGAAATCTATGTGCACAGGTTGCGCAAACGCATCGAACCCTATGGCGCGGTGATCAGAACGGTGCGCGGACTCGGTTATTTACTGGAGCGCGATCAGTTGATGAATAACGATGACTAAACAGCGCAGCCTCAAAACGGAAATTCTTTTACGCTTGGCCATTCCGTTGATTTTTTTTATAAGCGTCGAGTCCGTGCTGTCCTATTTTGTTACCTTGCACCATGTCAACGTCGCTTACGATCGCTGGTTACTCGATTCCGCACGGTCATTAACTCAGGAAATCAAGGTGCGCGAAGGCGAGGTGTTCGTGGAATTGCCCCCCGCCGCTTTGGAGATTTTCAAATGGGACGAGTCGGATAAAACCTATTTTAAAGTTATCTCGGAACAAAAAGGCACGATAGCGGGCGACAAATTCGTTCCCGAGCCGTTCGACGTGGAAACCGATTGGACGCGGCCCGTCTATTTTGACGACGAGATGTATGCTGAACCGGTCAGGGTGGTATCCATGCTAATTGCGCCCGAGCACACCTCGGAAAAGGTTTTTGTCCATGTTGCGGAGACCTTGAATAAACGACGAAACATGATGTTGGATATTTTGCTGGCCGACCTGGTACCGCAGATGGCGCTGGTTTTTCTGGCGGGTATTTATCTGGTAGCGGGGGTAAAGCGCGGTTTGCAGCCGTTGCACGTACTGGCCGATGAAATTGCCCAGCGCTCGTCACGCGATTTGCGGCCCATTCCCGAGCAGCATGTTTTTTTGGAAGTGCGGGCGCTGACCGATACCATCAATGATTTATTGGCGCGTCTGGAATTAGCCATCGCTACCCAGCAACGTTTTATTGCCAATGCCGCGCATCAATTGCGCACCCCGTTGGCGGGCTTGAAATTGCAAGTTGAACGCGCACAGCGTGAACAAGATTTGCCCGCTATGAAACCCGCCCTGATACACATTCAGGGGTGCGCGGACCGCATGTCGCATCTGACCACGCAATTATTGATTTTAGCCAGATCGGAACCTATCGATGGCGATTATGAATTGCGGCCGGTAGATTTGTGCAAACTGGCGAAAGAAACCTGCATGGACTGGGTGCCTAAAGCGTTGCAGCGGCATATGGAGCTTAGTTTTGAAGGCTCGAAGCGGTCGCTGACTGTGCGCGGCGATGAGGTTCTGTTACGGGAGTTGCTGGCTAATTTGTTGGATAACGCCATTTGTTACGGCCATGATCAGGGCAATATTACGGTGAAGGTCGAGAGTTATCCATCGCCCTGTCTGATCGTCGAAGATGATGGGCCTGGCATACCCGAGGTTGAAATGGGCAAGGTTTTCGAACGGTTTTATCGTATCCCCGGAAGTCCCGGCGACGGTTGCGGATTGGGACTGGCAATCGTCAAGGAGATTGCCGATTTGCATAAGGCGCAGCTTGAGTTAAACCGCGCCGGTGCGGCAGGCGGAACCCGAATCGACCTTATTTTTAAGGAACCGTGAAATAAACCGGCTTGCAGTTAGGTAACCCGCAACAAATAAAATACCCAATACCTGTAGGCGGAAAAGCCTCGCACCATCCGGCAGATTTGGTCGATACGCTACGCTTACCCTACAGCCTAATTCTTCTGACCGAAGAAATTGCTGGAGTGCAAGCTTCGCCTGCACTCCAGAAACCATTAATGTCGGGCAACAGCTTTTCGTTGTCCGACACAAGATTGCAACTGATTTGCTTGGGTATTTTATTTTCTGCGAGTTACCTTACAAGTCCTGTAGGCCGGAATAAGGCTACCCAAGCGTAGCGCGTGGTAGCGTTTCCGGCGGTGTTTGCCGGAAACACCGGTTCTCGCTGTCGCTTGAACCGGCTTATTCCGGCCTACAGGACTGGAGTGCAAGCTTCGCCTTCACAGCGGGCTTCGCCTGCACTCCAGAAACCATTAATGTCGGGCAACAGCTTTTCGTTGTCCGACACAAGATTGCAACTGATTGCTTGGGTATTTTATTTTCTGCGAGTTACCTTACAAGTCGGGTTGAGTTTATTCTTCAGACAGCCTGGACACACCGAAAAACAATAATCCAACGAGTTCCACGCGCTACCCCAAGCTCGACAAAGGTAAGCGTTGCATGGCCCTTGGCTTATTAAGCATCAGGCGGCTACCGCATGCACACCAAGACTCTCTCGCTTGGTTTCCAATTGCCATAAATCGTAAGCGGCTTGAGCCGCAAGCCAAGACTCGGCGCTTTTGCCAAACGCCAGCTCCAAGCGCACCGCCATTTCCGGGCTGACGCCGGTTTTGCCGTTGACCAGCTCGGACACTGTTTTACGCGCAACATTCAAGTGCATGGCGGCCTGAGTAATGCTCAAGCCCAACGGATCAAGCCACAGTTCAGACAAAATTTCGCCCGGATGGGGCGGGTTAAACATACGCATAACAACACACCTCTTTAGTGATAGTCCGTATAATCGACAACATAAGCGTCGCCGTCTTCAAATCGAAAGATCACGCGCCAGTTGGCTTGCACCGTAACTGCCCAAAATTCGGCTCGGTTACCTTTCAAAGCGTGCAGTCGCAAGGCCGGGGGCATCCAGATCGCCAAGTTGCTTGGCATCGTTCAGTAAAGCCAGAATTAAGCGTAGCCGTTTGGCATGGATCGCCTGAATACCTGCTTGATTGCCTGTGGCAAAGAATTTTTCCAGTCCTTTGTGCGTGAAATTTTTAATCATAAATTAAATTGTAACTTGTCAGGTTACACGGTGCAACGTGACAACTACAAAAAAAGCCAGCCTACAGCACTAAGCATTACGTGATTTTTAAGTTTCAAAGCAAGCTTTGAACTTCGGCATCTGTGGTTTTTGGAGTCCAAAGCTTCCGCTCCTGCTCACGCCCCTTACCTACATCCATGTAGGCAAAGCTTGCTTTGGTCAATTATTCAGTATTTTTGTTGCTAAAAAGATAATCGGTAACATGTTGGTTTTTTATTGGAAATTACAGCAAGGCCTAACAATGGTTTTAAATTTTTGTAGATTCGCAACGGTGTGCCGATTTTGTTGCTCTGTAACAAAACTGTAACAAAGCTGTCATTAAGCTGTCATTTATTTTCCATATTCTTGCTCAAACTTTTTCGATAACAACCAAGAGCAAAATATGAAAATATCTAAACTTACATTGGCAATCGCCACCGTTTTAGGGGCGGGCGTAACATCCGGCGCTTTTGCGATGGATCTTTATGTTGATACCAAAACCAAACAGATTTATGCGGAACCCGGTCGTGGTCGTGAGCTGATGGGCTCTTTCGAGAAAGTTCAGGATGCTCCTGCGAAAACAGCGGATAAATCAGACAAAGCGGAAATTGCCGCTATTCGTGAAGATTTAGCTTTAAAGCAGAATGAAATCAAGGCTCTGGAAGAGCATGTGGTGGCTAATAGAGAAGAAAGAGCCAAGAACGATGAGAAATGGTTTAATAAAATCAGTATGCGCGGTTACACACAGCTCCGCTATAACCAACCTATATCGGGTGACCGGACGGCAGGGGATCCGGAGCTGAGGTCGCCGGGCGACGGCGGCATTAAAAATAATAGCGGCTTTACCTTTCGCCGGGTCCGCCTGGTATTTTCCGGCGATATTAATGAGTATGTATCGTTGTACCTGCAACCGGATTTTGCTACCAGCGTTAACGATAATCAGCAAAATTTTGCGCAACTGCGCGACGCTTATGCGGATTTGGCCTTTGATAAAAAACATGAATACCGCATCCGTGCTGGCCAATCCAAAGTGCCGTTCGGCTGGGAAAATTTACAGTCTTCGCAAAACCGTCTGACGCTTGACCGTGCCGATGCGATTAACAGCGCGGTACCCAGTGAGCGCGATCTGGGTTTGTTTGCCTATTGGACGCCTGAGCATGTACAAAAGCTCTGGAAAGACCTCAGCAAAAAAGGCTTAAAAACCTCGGGCGACTACGGCATCGTCGGCGTGGGTGTTTACAACGGTTCGTTTATCAACCGTGCTGAAACCAACGACGATTTATATATGGTCGCCCATACCAGCTATCCGGTTGAATTGAATTTCCTGGGCTACCCTTTTAACGGACAGGTGCTGGAAGTGGGCGCTGATGTCATGTCGGGTTACTTGAATACAACCACGGCTGACATGACCCTGTTTGATAAGAGTAAGGCTAATAATGCCGGTAAAACTATAACAAAAGCGAACCTTGACAAAAGTATTACCAGCACAGGCATCAGAGAAGACCGCGTCGGGGTGCATGCTGTCCTTTTCCCGCAACCCTTTGGCTTGCAGGCGGAATGGAACTGGGGTAAGGGTGCAACTTTAAATACAGCAGGTACAGGTTCTATTAAAAGAGAGGATCTCAGAGGCGGATATGTGCAAGCCAGTTACAAAATTGATAACGTGCTCCGCGCCGATGGTGTGCTGATCCCTTATGCCAAGTGGCAAACTTACCGTGGAGCCTATAAAGCTGCCAACAATGCACCCAGGGTCATGTTTGATGAAATTGAAGTGGGCTTGGAATATCAGATGATGAAGGCGCTGGAATTAACCCTGGCTTATGCAACCATGGATAAAACCAACACCAGTAATCTTGGTCAGGCTTCTGGAGACATGGCAAGAGCGCAGTTGCAATGGAATTACTAATTTCAGGTTAATTCCCATACGTTTGATCTAAGCCGGACGGGGTTTGCAACCCCGTCTGAAACGTTTAAATACGCCAGCAACCTATAAAATGTGAGTAACGGGGTTGCAAACCCCGTCACGCTTAGGTATCTGAAATCATAATTAAAGGCTCAAAGCCGCACTGGGTTATCCAGTGCGGCTTTTTTTATGGGGAAAATTTTCGTTCCACGCGGGACGGGGTTTGCAACCCCGTCTGAAACGTTTAAATACGCAAGCAGCCTATAAAACGTGAGTAACGGGGTTGCAAACCCCGTCACGCTTAGTACAATTGCTCACGACCCAATTAAAAAGGAAGCGCCATGCCGTCCCGACGCGTAGCCGCCGAGCTTAATGCCGGAACTTACTATCTCACTCTAACCGTTCAACGTTGGTATTATCTGTTTGACCGTTATAACCGCTGGCAGATTATGTCCGATTCGATCCGTTATTGCCAAGACAACAAAGGGCTGGAATTGAACGGTTATGTTTTTATGTTGAACCATATCCATCTCATAGTTACTTCGCCGGATATGGCGGGATTTTTACGGGACTTCAAGCGATTCACTACCGCTAAATTCAAGACCAATCTCGAAACCACGGAGCCGAGTGTTTTGAAACTGTTTGTTGACGCACAGGGAAGTTATCGGTTTTGGATGGAAACTAATGCCCCGAAGAAGATCGAAAACCCTGCTTTCTATCTTCAAAAGCTTAACTATATCCACGAAAACCCGGTACGAAAAGGTTATGTTTACCGCCCTGAACATTGGCTTTGGTCATCGGCCAACCCGGCTTCGCCGCTCCTTACCAAATTGTTTGCAACATGATGCACCACGCTGGACAGCTACCCCCGTCCCGCTTGAGTCAATCCAAAAATCGTATAAAATCCGTCATCGAAGAGGTTAGCGTTGAAAATTAGTCACATCATTAAATGGGTACTCTAAGCCGGACGGGGTTTGCAACCCCGTCTGAAACGTTTAAATACGCCGGCAGCCTATAAAACGTGAGTAACGGGGTTGAAAACCCCGTCCCGCTTGATCATTCGAACAATTTCCGGCTTACAAAACTGTCATCAAAGAGGTTAGCGTTGAAAATTAGTCACATCATTAAATTTGTACCGGTTTTATGTTTGGCGGGTTGTGCATTGGAGCCTGTACCTTCTCCAACCACCAGTAACTGGGGCATAGAGCCGGTCAGTCTCTATGACTCGGGTTATGACAAAGGCACGGAAATCGTCAGTGTGCAGCAGTCCACGTTGCGAGCGGTGCTCAGCAATTTCGAAACGGGTGAAGCTGATGTGCTGGATGTCGGCCAACCTCAGCGCTTGCACAGAAAAGCGCGGTTCAATCTTAAACTAAGCAAGGGCGAAGAACTGACCTCGGTTGCTTTTCATCCTACACTCGACATGTTTGCAGCGGTTATCGATGCCGGTAACCGCCCCGGCAGGCTGGAGATTCGTTCGGCAACAACGGGTGTATTGATAGATCGCATCGTCGTCGGCTTTGGGCCTGATGCGGTGGTTTTTTCAGAAGACGGCAAGCTTGCGATGATCGCCAATGAAGGGGAGGATTTTTTGTTTGAGCCGTCCAGCAAACAATTTTTTACGCCGGAAGGCAGTATTTCCATTGTTCGCATGAGTAAATCCGGGCATATTGTGAGCCACAAAAACCTGGAGCTGGCCAACATGGCTAATTATGAAGGTTTCGTGATAAGCAAAGGCGGCCGGTTTATGGAAAGGGAAATCGACTGGAATGGCGATGGCATCATCAGCAAGGACATGGATTTTGACGGCAACGGCAAGATTGAAAAGAAAAAAGTCTTGCTGGGATATTTTGAAGGACAGGACGTAAGCGGCACGGAAACAAAAGGCGAGCAGAAAATACTCATCCCGATAAAAACCCATTCTCCAGCCTTATTAGAACCGGAATATATAGCCATTTCGCCGGATGCAAAGAAAGCCTATGTGACCTTGCAGGAAGACGATGCGGTTGCGGTCGTCGATTTAATCAGCGAACAGGTTATCAGCTATTACGGCCTGGGAATAACGCAACATAAAGTCGATGCCCATTATGACGGTTGGGTGAAATTCGAGCAATCGATGACGGGGTTACGCGAACCCGACGGGATTACCACGGTAGCCAACGGCCGTTATTTCGTCACTGCCGATGAAGGCGACACCGACTCGGATACTTCTACGCCATCGTCCGGCCAACCGACCAGCGGTGGGCGTTCGGTCAGCGTTTTTGATGCAGCAACAGGTACATTGCTTGGCGATACCGGTAACCAGCTTGATGAGATTGCATTCGCAAATCAAGTCTACCCGGAGCGGCGCAGCACCAAAAAAGGCTCGGAACCGGAAATGCTGGTTGCCCTTGATCTGGATGGCTTGCCTTATATTGCCGTCGGCATGGAAAGAGCCGGCTCGGTTGCATTGATTTCCTTGGCCGACCCCTTTCATCCTAAAGTAGTCGCCCTGGGCAAGATAGGCGGCGATGAAGACAAGTCGCCCGAAGGGATAGCCCATTTTGTCGTGGACGGCGAGCATTATTTGCTTACAGCCAATGAAATGAGCGGAACCGTTGAGTGTTTTAAAATCGTTCGGCAAGGCGCTGATTAGGGATGTCATAATAACAAGCCGCACCGGGTATCCAGTTAGGTAGGGCGAGCCGTGCGCGCCAAAGGATAGTAAGATTATTCAAAAAAGGCGCGCGTGGTACGCCCTACGCCCTTGCAACCAAAGCCCATATCGCACACCTAATCTTCACGCGGCGCAGCGCGCCGATACTGCATTCCCACGCAGCGCGTGGGAACGAGGTAAAGCTCTCATATAGGGCGCGCCGCGTGCGGATCGCCCTACACATAGGTTACAACCGGTGACAATCGAGGGATGCGACATGAAATTGAATGCCTTTCAACATACGCCGACTATGCTAGAATAACTATTTTTAAATAGTTATATTAAAGCCATGCAATTATCCGCCTCACAATTACAGTCGCAACACAAAGCGCTTATTGATGCCCTAAAGCGCGGAGAAGCGGTTGAAATAACTTATCACGGCCAAACACTCGGTATTGTTCAACCGGTCAGGCCTTCGAGTAATACCCAAGAACAGGAAAATGCCATGGCAAGCTTTTTCGGCATGCACCGTGATTTAAATATTGACTCCGTTGAGGATGAATTACGCACTATTCGTCAAGGCCGCCGGAGTTCCTTGCGTGATCTTTGATACCAATATTTTGATTTATGCTGATCGCGGAGTATTGAGCGCCAAGGAACTGATTATGAATACGCAGGAGCGATCAATATCAGCGGTCACCTATATGGAATATGTACCGTTCTGTCGCAATAAACGGGAATTCGCTGTTTTTGAAAAAATGCTCAAGGCGTTGCAATTCACCATTCATGAAATCGACCACTCTATTTCTTATCATGCCCGGCAAATGGTCAGGCAATACGCGTTAAGCCATAGTATTGAAATGGGTGATGCGCTCATTGCTGCAACGGCGCTGAAGCATCATGAATTGCTCTGCACCGGTAATGCCAAACATTTTATGCCTGTTAGCGGTCTGGAGCTGGAATGCTATTCACCGAATTAAAGCCATCTGGTGGTGTTTTGGATGAAACTAAATCAATCTAAAGTAATGAGGGGTTATAAGTAATTTAACTTTTTTCGTAATCCGGTAGAATCAAAAATCTTCAAAATATTCTTGGCAATCAAACTAAACAGGGGGCACTTAAAAAATGAACGAGTATCAAGTAAAAGCCCATTGGGATGAGGAAGCAAAAGTTTGGTGGAGTGAAAGCGATGACGTACCGGGACTTTGTGTTGAAGCCTTAACCTTCGAAGAATTGGAAAAGCGTTTATCCGATCTTATTCCTGATTTGCTGATTTTAAATAACATCATTGATGAATCGGATAATAAACCTATTCGGTTTTGCGTTTTGGCCAGAAATACAGCACGGTAACTATGCGGACTGCATAAATGGCAGCGCTCTATCAAGCATTAAAAGAAAGACTTCTAAAATCAGGATGTACTATTTCCCGTCAAGGCAAAGGTAGCCATGAAATAGGGTATAGCCCGATTACAAATAAATCGTTTACCGTTCCTATTGCCTTGGCATCCAGGCATATGGCTAATGTCATTTTGAAACAAGCTGGATTAGGAAAGAGTTTTTAACTGTAAAGGAATGAAAGCAAAAGCACCGCATAATCCAGGAGTTTGCGGTGCGAAGGTCTCGACTGGCTATCTACACCCCGATATTCTCAATCATGCCCCATTATTTTCAGCTGGGCACGCAGATTTTCAAGTTCTTCCATCAAGTCCAGCGCCAGCGCGATACCGGCCAGATTCACTCCCAGATCATGCTGTAGCCTTAGCGCGGAACGTACCCGCACCAGGCTTGCTCCTGAAAAACGCCACAGATGCATTTCATCCCCTTGCGGCTCGATAATGCTTTCTTCAACCAGACTGATAACCCATTCTGCATGGACGCCGCAAGCATGGCACAGTTGCTCCAGGGTCAGGCTGTCGTCTTCAATGACTGTTCCGGTATGCACTGGCAATAAGTCATGTGAACTCATAGGTTTTATACTCCCAGAGATAGGCGCGGGTTAAAATCAAGTTCCTGTTGCATTGTCCGGTAGATTGCTTTGGCGCGTTCGGTATTTGCAGGAGGCAGGGCGATTTGCAGTACCACGAAGAAATCACCCGGCGTTTTGGCCGGAAGCCCTCGGCCTTTTAAGCGCAGTTTGCTGCCTTGCCGGGAATTGGGCGGTATTTTCAGGTCAACGCTTCCTTCCGGCGTAGGCACTTTGATTTTGGCGCCTAATACCGCCTCCCAGGGTGTGACGGGCAGATCCAGATAAATGTCGGTGTCGGAAATCCGGTACAGCGGGTGGTTGTTGAAAGCTATTTCAAGCAGCAGATCACCGGCTTTTCCGCCGCCTGAGCCGGGATCGCCCTGACCTGACAGCCGGATGTGTTGTCCGGGTTTAATGCCTTTGGGAATTTTGATGTTCAGGCTTCTGTGCTTAACCTGTACATGGCCTTGCGCATCCATTTCCGGCGCACTCAGGGAAATATTATGCGTCGTACCCTGGACGCTGTCTTCCAGATCAATATAAATTTTCGCATGGGTGTCCTGTCCCCGCGCATGGAATTGGTGCGGTTCGTGACCGGATGGACGGAATCCGGCGCGTCCGAACAATTGTTCAAAAAAATCACTAAAGGCGCCGGCATCGCCACCGGTAAAACCGCCGCCTTTGAACTCGAAGCCTTCATCCCAGTTTGGCGGCGGCCTGAAATCCTCACCGGCTTTCCAGTTGGCGCCCAATCTATCGTAAGCGGCTCTTTTTTCGGGATCTTTAAGTACTTCGTACGCCTCTCCGAGCTCCTTGAATTTTACCTCGGCATCCTTTTCCTTGCTGACGTCGGGATGGTACTTGCGCGCGAGTTTACGATAAGCGCGCTTAACCTCGTCCTGAGTGGCGTTTCTGGATAGCCCCATGATCTTGTAGTAATCTTTATATTGCATGCTGTGCCTGTCCGATTACAATTGAATTGGCCTGGAAAATCCAGGTAGATTTGATATTCCACGCTACCATAAAGCAGTTTATGGTGAGCTTCAAGCATTCAGCCAAAGCGGCAGGCTTGTCAGGCCTGCCGCCGATCATTCAAGTTTAAAAAGCCTCAAACCATTTCGGCTTGAAAAAAATAATATAGAGTAAAAAGAACTCCGATATGGGTACAAACGCGAAAATATAATGAACAACCAGAATGGCTAAACATAGCAGCAGGCGTTTTAAAAAAACAGTAAAAGTGATCATTGGCATCTTATTCTCCTACTGGATTGCCTTTAGGGCATGCCTACCACTCAGTTGTCCTATTTTACAAAATCGTGATTAATGTCCGTAATGAGGGCTTGAATTACTCCTCTGATACTACATTGATGCGTTTTGGTTTAATGGCCTCCCGTTTGGGAATGATTATCTCCAGTACGCCGAGTTTGCATTTTGCATTGATTGCATCGCCGTCGGCAGAATCGGGCAGACTGAAACGACGATAAAAAGCCCCGGTTGTTCTTTCGACCCGTTTATAGCCTTCTTTTTCAGTTTTTGCTTCGGCTTCTTTTTCGCCTTTTACCGTCAAAACACCCGCTTCCATGCTGATGTCGATATTTTCCGGCTTAACCCCGGGAATATCGACATGAATAACAAATTTATCGACTTCTTCTTTTATATCGACCGCAGGTGTCCATTCGGCGGTTGCAATCGAGCCTTCGCCCGCTTTGTCGTCCCGTGAAAGCGTTAGTTCTCTTTGTAATTGATTCAGTAAACCCCATGGTTCATAACGTATGATAGCCATTTCTTGTCTCCTAAAAATTAATGTCTTAATTCAATAACAAACTTAAAAACGATTATTTGTTTTCATTAGATATGTGGGGGCAGCGGTTTTTTTGTCAAGTGGCTTAATGTAATTTGGCGTTAGATTTTTAATGTTACTCTTTTGAATCGGTTAAGCGACTTGCCCGGTACCCACGCATTAGAGCGATAAACGCCAGGAAATCGTATAAGCCGTGGATAACAATCGGGAGTAGTAAATTCCTGTCACCGCCATAATCCATGGATAAGCCTAAATAAATCCCTACTAAAGTCGCCAATACGGCATAAAGCGGTGTCACGGCATGAGCCAGGCCGAAAATAATATTGCTAACGATCAGGCCGGCGGCCAAACCCCAGGAAGATTCTATCCAGGGCTGAATAACGCCTCGAAACAGCAGCTCTTCCGATAGTCCGGCAATTGACGCAAGTATCAATAAATCAGTCCAGTGATAACGATGCAAGCCGGCGCCTAGCGTCTCAAATAGCACGTTTTTAATCTTTACTACCGGCTCTGCCGGTATCTGCTCCAGAATCAGAAACAGTAAAAATAAAGGCATTGTCCCTAGCACGCCATAAGCAATGGCTGATTCTGAAAAATGCAGGTAAGCGAAAGGATTGATGTTTGCAATCCAACCTAAAAAGACAGCGACCGGAATCAGGGCCGCTTCAAAAGAACAAGCCGTTTTTAAAAAATCATCGGGTTTGATCAGATATTTAGCCATTTTGTATTAACGGAGCAGTAAGAAAAGGTCATTCTAATCAAAAATGGTTAAAATAGTTGCTTTGATTCATTATTTGCGATTAACAATATGCAGTGTTTTATTTATAAGAGCTTGAAAAAAGAACATCTTTATTTGTATGTGGATAAAAAAGACGATTTTTCGAGGATACCGGAAGCGCTTTTCAGCAGCTTTGGCAAAATGGAATTTGTTATGGATTTGGAGCTGACGCCGGAACGCAAACTGGCCAAGGAAGAGGCTGGAAAAGTGATTGAAAGCCTGAAGGCGAAAGGTTTTTTTGTGCAGCTGCCGCCGACCAATCTGCCTGCGCCGTTAAAAATTCAATAATACTGATGTCAAGAGTGCTGTGGGGGCGACTTCAGTCGCCACGGTAAATGCCGATACATCATCCAACGCTTGATAACGACATTGGGCGACTAAAGTCGCCCCCACATATAACAACAGCTTTATGCTTTCGGCAAGGTAACGCCTGTCTGTCCCTGGTATTTACCGCCCCTGTCTTTGTAAGAGGTTTCGCACACTTCATCGCCACCAAAAAACAGCATTTGCGCCACGCCTTCATTGGCATAGATTTTTGCGGGCAGTGTCGTGGTGTTGGAAAACTCCAGCGTCACATGGCCTTCCCATTCGGGCTCTAAAGGCGTTACATTCACAATAATGCCGCATCTTGCATAGGTGGATTTTCCAAGGCAAATCGTCAAGACATCACGAGGAATACGGAAGAATTCAACCGTTCTGGCCAAGGCAAACGAGTTCGGCGGAATAATGCAGACATCGGATTTAACATCGACAAAACTGTTTGAATCGAAGTCTTTGGGATCAACGATGGCGGAGTTGATATTGGTAAAAATCTTGAATTCGTCTGAACACCGGACATCATAGCCATAACTGGATGTGCCGTAAGAAATGACCCGGCCGCGTTCCGAATCCCTGACCTGGCCGCTTTCAAACGGCTCGATCATGCCCTGTTGTTCCGCCATGCGGCGTATCCACTTGTCCGACTTAATGCTC
This sequence comes from Methylobacter sp., assembly GCA_030653175.1. Taxonomy (GTDB): domain Bacteria; phylum Pseudomonadota; class Gammaproteobacteria; order Methylococcales; family Methylomonadaceae; genus Methylobacter_A. Next base: position 4,895 of record JAURZV010000067.1, on the reverse strand, counting down.
ATGAAGTACTGCTACCCGGTTGATTTAAAAAACCAAATTTTAACACAGAACTTCGTAACTTCTCATTTCCCACAGGCGGCGCAAGAATTAAGCACGGAATGTTGGTAAACAGGCGATTAAGAGTCTTTTTATTCACCACGAAGACACGAAGACACGAAGAAAAATGTAAAACTTCGTGCTCTCGGCAATTGCTCCTGCATTGCTCTACCTCCTGCATCCTTGCAGTCGTTCGTGTCTTCGTGGTGAAAAGCTTTTTTATATTACGTGTTCTGCACGACGATCTTGGGGAATTTTGTGGTGAAATCCTTAGCCTTTAACGCCAGTCTGGCCGCTGCTTTGCGAGCAATCTGTTTGTAAATTTGCGCAGGCCGCCCGTCCGGGTCGGCAACTACAGTCGGTCTGCCGGAATCTGCAAATTGCCGGATGTTAATGTCCAAAGGCAGGGAGCCAAGAAACTCAATCCTGTTGCGTTCAGCCATCGCAAGCCCCCCGCCTTCGCCAAAAATGGCTTCTTCATGGCCGCAGTTGCTGCAAATATGCATGCTCATGTTTTCGACCAAACCCAGTACCGGCACGTTGACTTTTTCGAACATGCCTAAGCCGCGCTGGGCATCAATCAGCGCAATATCCTGCGGCGTGGTGACGATAATCGCGCCGCTGACCGGAATTTGTTGGGACAGGGTCAGCTGAATGTCGCCGGTGCCGGGCGGCAAATCGACAACCAGATAATCCAGATTGTCCCAGTTGGTGTCTTTGAGCAATTGTTGCAAGGCCGTGGTGACCATCGGGCCGCGCCAGATCATGGCTTGATCGGCCTCTACCAGATAGCCGATTGAATTGGTTTGCACGCCGTAAGCGACCTTGGGCATCATGGTTTTGTTGTCTTTGCTTTCCGGGTAGCCGGAAAGCCCCAGCATCATCGGGATACTCGGGCCGTATATGTCCGCGTCCAGAATGCCGACATTGGCGCCTTCAGCGGCCAGAGCCAGAGCCAGATTGACTGCCGTCGTCGACTTGCCGACGCCGCCTTTGCCGGATGCGACCGCGATAATGTTTTTGACGTTGGGCAACGGTTTTAATGCCTGTTGCACGGCATGGGAAAGGATTTTAACGCCGACTTCAACGCTGATTTCGCCGATGCCGGACAATGTTTTCAGATGTTCTTCAATCTCGGCTTTGAGTTCGGGTATATAACTTTTGGCAGGATAGCCCAGCTCCAGTTTAACGCTGACGTTGGCGCCATCAATCGAGATGGCTTTAACCGATTTTGCCGAAACCAGATCGGCCCCATTATTGGGATCGATAAATGTTTGCAGAAGATCTTCTACGTCTGCTTTTTCGATGCTTGCCATGCCCATGCTCCCTAAATGTAAAAAAATGCGCCTGATTAATAACCAAGCATTAAACTCAAGATATAGGCTATTTTACCGATTTCAACTTGATATTGCACTTAATAGCTGGCTGATAATCGCAGCTTGCGTTTATTTTATGCCATAATAACCGGCTAATTTTGCCTTCGAATTGCTTGAGCTTTTACACTATGTCAGATAGAAAAATTCTCGTCACCAGCGCACTGCCTTACGCCAACGGCCCGATTCATCTCGGTCATCTGGTTGAATATATTCAAACGGATATTTGGGTGCGTTTCCAGAAACAACGCGGCAACCTCTGCTATTACGTTTGCGCCGACGACACCCACGGCACGCCGATCATGCTCAGGGCGGATCGCGAAGGCATTACCCCGGAACAACTGATCGCCCAAGTCGGCGAGGAACATTTGGCCGACTTTACCGAATTCGGCGTGGAATTCGATAATTACCACAGCACCCATTCCGAAGAAAATAAAGCCCTGTCATCGCTGATTTACGAGCGATTACGCGATGCCGGGCACATCAGTTCACGCAGCATTACCCAAGCCTTCGACCCGGTTAAGAACATGTTCTTGTCCGACCGTTTTATCAAAGGCGAATGCCCCAAATGCGGCGCGGCCGATCAATACGGCGACAGCTGCGAAGCCTGCGGTGCGACCTATGCGCCGACCGAACTGAAAAACGCGGTTTCGGCGATTTCAGGCGCAAAGCCCGTTGATAAAGACTCCGTGCATTATTTTTTCGATCTGGCCAACTTTAGCGACATGTTGCGCGACTGGACCCACGCCGGTCACTTGCAACCCGAAGTCAGCAACAAATTGGCCGAATGGCTGGATGGCGGTTTGCAGCAATGGGACATAAGCCGCGATGCGCCGTATTTCGGCTTTGAAATCCCCGATGCGCCGGGTAAATATTTCTATGTCTGGCTGGATGCGCCGATCGGTTACATGGCCAGCTTTAAAAACCTGTGCGATAAGCAGGGATTGGACTTCAATGAATTCTGGTCCAAAAACAGCGACGCCGAGCTGTACCATTTTATCGGCAAAGACATCATCTATTTCCATGCCTTATTCTGGCCTGCGATGCTCAGCGGCGCGCATTTTCGTACACCCAGTGCCATTTTTGCGCACGGCTTTTTAACCGTGAACGGCGAAAAAATGTCCAAATCGCGCGGCACCTTTATCAAAGCAAGAACCTATCTGGATCACCTGAATCCAGAATACCTGCGCTATTATTTTGCCGCCAAGCTCAGCGCCGGGGTCGATGATCTGGATTTGAATTTTGACGATTTCAGCCAGCGGGTTAATTCCGATTTGGTCGGAAAAGTGGTCAACATCGCCAGCCGTTGCAGCGGTTTTATCGCCAAACGCTTTGATAATAAGTTGTCCGAACAATGTTCGGAACAAGCCTTGTTCCATGAATTCGTCGACGCCAACGCGCAAATTGCCGAACTTTACGAGGCCCGCGAATTCGGCAAAGCCATGCGCGAAATCATGGCGCTGGCCGATAAGGCCAACCAATATATCGATGAGAAAAAACCGTGGCTGATCGCCAAGGAAGAAGGCAAGGATCAAGAGCTGCACGAAGTTTGTACCATGGGACTCAACCTGTTCCGGTTGCTGGCCGTTTATTTGAAACCGGTACTTCCTGTTTTGGCAAGCAATGCGGAAAGCTTCTTAAACATCGAAGCGCAAGCCTGGCCGGTGGATGCCAAGCCTTTATTAAGCCATGCGATCAATGAATTCAAGCCGTTAATGACGCGGGTTGAGGCCGATAAAATCGAGGCGATTGTAGAAGCTTCCAAAGAAAACCTGGAAAAAACCGTCGAGCCGCCTAAGACTAAAAAATGCGAGCCGATTGCCGACACCATTGAATTTGAAGATTTTGCCAAACTGGATTTGCGTATCGCCAGAATCATCAAGGCCGAGCACGTCGAAGGCGCGGACAAGCTGTTGCAATTGACCGTGGATATCGGCGATGAAACCCGCAACATCTTTGCCGGGATTAAGTCCGCCTACAGCCCGGAAGATTTGGAAGGAAAATTGACCTTGGTCATCGCCAATCTTGCTCCGAGGAAAATGCGTTTCGGCTTGTCCGAAGGCATGGTGTTGGCGGCAGGCCCCGGCGGCAAGGATATTTGGATATTGAGTCCCGATGAAGGCGCCGAGCCGGGGATGCGGGTTAAGTAACTTCATTATCGTTCCCATGCTCTGGCGCTCGTCGTTATACACAAGTGCCTGCGGGACTCCGTCATTTCGGTAAGAATGCCCGAGCCGTCTCCGCTCCTGTGCAAGCCTATGCCTATCGGTTACGTATTTAAGACGACTTATTGCAACGGGAGTGCAAGCTTTGCTTGCGCTTGCAGGCGAAGCCTGCACTCCAGCATCAGCAGCCTCCTTAAAAAGCCTTTGCGCTGTGGTACCCCTGGAGATTTGGGAATCAGCGGAAGATGTGTATAACGATGAGTACTCCTGCGTGGGAACTATTAATAATTTGCTTGCCTAATCGGCGCGACGAGAATACCCGGAACATGCCCGTTTCACCAGAAATCCCTACCTTGATTGACCGAATCAATGCGCTACTGCCGCAGACCCAATGCGGACAATGCAGCTTCCCGGGTTGCCGTCCTTATGCAGAGGCTATCGCCTCGGGCGTGGCGGACATCAACCAGTGTCCGCCGGGCGGTGACGAGGGCATACGCGATCTGGCCGATTTATTAGGCGTACATCTCAAGCCGCTGAATACCGAATTTGGCCTCCACAAACCTGCAAGCGTTGCGTTTATTATTGAGGAAGACTGTATCGGTTGCGTGAAATGTATCGCAGCTTGTCCGGTTGATGCGATATTGGGCGCGGCAAAATTCATGCACACGGTTGTAGCCTCGGAATGTACCGGCTGTGAATTGTGCGTAGCGCCTTGTCCGGTCGATTGCATCATCATGCAACCTGCACCGCCAAGCAATACCGAAGGGAGTCGTCGGGCGCAAAAATCAGCACAGGCAAAGCGACGCTACGATGCGCGTTGTTTGCGCAAGGAAAAAGAAGACGCTGAAAAAGCGGAGCGGGCGAAAAAGAAAAAACTGGCGTTGCTGAAAATGCAAGCGGCGAAGAAATAGGATGATGATCGGGTTGGGATGCAATCCCATCACCCCCAACCCGATCAAAATGACGTAGGCCGGAATAAGACCATCCAAGCGCGTAGCGCGAGGTGGCGTTTCCGGCGAATCCTAGGGTGTTTGCCGGAAACGCCAGTTCTCGCTGTCGCTCAAGCTGGCTTATTCCGGACTACAGGACTATGTTCGTTGCCGCACCGACCGCATTCAGGTTTTGCGTGTATTGTTTGAACTAAGCGCTGGGGAAAATCATTCCACGCTTTAGAAGCAACCGTGCTTATCCGGTTGTCACACACACCAAGCTGGAAACCCCACTTCCGTGCCAAATTCTCGGCAAAACCGGCGCAGCGTCGGTCTGCTGATGCCGGAAACCGGGCCGGCGCCCCACTTTTTGCCTGAAAAAAGACATGTGT
>JAURZV010000063.1 GCA_030653175.1 Methylobacter sp. | reverse complement strand
TGTATACTTTTCCTCAGTTGCCAACCGTGCGTTAGCGTACATAAGCCTCATATAACCAAGAATTGAAAAGAACAGATGAATCTTTATAGTCCCGGTTACTAATATATCGTGGGCGCGAATAAATTCGCGCCCACGATATATAAATCCTTAACTTAACAAGCAGTGACGCGTTGCGTGGGAACGGCGCCAAATAAAAGTCCAAATCAAGTATTTGTGTTTGATTTTAAATGGGCGTTGTAGATGCATCCCATAGCCGCTTATAACTGCTATCCATACGCGAAAGCTTGGTCGTTATCTGATTGAGCCGGTTAAATTCAGGAAACCGTCCTTTGTTGCCGGTGCTGTACCATTGCTCCATCGCCAGGTTTAGCTGTTGCCTGTCTGTATAGTCTTGAGCTATCTGGCTCCTCAACCACATCATGCTGTTATCGGGCGTTAAATCGACAATCCGGTAACGCACCGCGTCGTCAAAAATGCGCACCCCGCCGCCTTCCGCCGCAGTTTGATACAGTTTTATCGGATCGATAACTTCAACGCCTGCCAGATAATCGATAGCGAATTCGTGCAATTCGGGTAGCCAGGGCACTGTCGGCCCCATCAATACGGTGGTGGCGTGTTGAGCAAGCTCAGCCAGGCGCGGGAAGGTTTTATTGGTAATGGAACTGGCCGTTAAAAATACCCAATCGGCATCGGGCAATAAAAATTCACAGGCGGGATCGGGATAGTCGGAGGGCTGCGGCTGCCGTTCGATTATGCTGAGATTGATCTGCTCGGCATAGCGTTCAATGCCCGGATAACGCCCGACCACTACGACTTTTTTACCTTGCAGCCGGGGCAGGAAATGATCGAAAACAGCCAGGTTGGCGCTGTCTGCAGCAGGTAGCAGAGTTATACCGGATGTCGGTTCATAGCGGTTTAAGCTACAATTAATGGCTGCCATAGCCACCGTCGCTTTGTAAGGTTCCCAACCGGTAATCCATCCGGCCAGTTCGGCCAATGTTCTACCGGCTAAGGTACCCGGCCATGACAGGGTTCGGGTGGGAATGCCGGGGCTCATAGCCAGACCTGTATGTTGTGCTTTACAAACAGTCCAAACCGGACCGATGCTTAATTCGGTGACTTGCGTATCGCTACCGGCATAATCCAGCAACAGCTCATAAATTCGCGCCGGATTTTCCATATCGGCTATTCGGGCATTTCCAGCAACTTGGCTTCGGATTTAATCTGTTCGGCTTTGCCCCAAGCGGTGACGCCCTCAACAAAGCGACGGGTTTTGGTCGGATGCGGCTTGACGACATCGTACTCTGCGTAAAAGGTGCCGTCGCTATTAAACTGAAGCCTGCCGATGCGCTGTTTTTTAGGTTCATCGTACCAATAGCAGGTTAAGTTATGCTCTCCGGTAAAAGGGTCTTTGATCAGTTCAAAACCGGCATCATCGTAACGCGGATAGTGTTGAATATCTGCTTCAGTAAAGCCCAGCTCGTTGATTTCTTCGGTCAGTCGATGACAGATAGATTCGGCCAGCTGACGGTTTAGTGTGATGTGTTCGGATAAATTCATTACTCGGTAATCCCCGCGGCTAAATCCATAATGACTGACGCGCCCGAAAGGTCTTCGGGATCCAGTAGAGCAACGCGACTTGTAAAGCACGAAGTGAAACCCATCGTATAGGCGATTGATTGTGATGGGTTTCGGCTATCGCCTCTACCCCTCCTACGAGCTACAAACGCAACTGAACCCATTACCAGATCTCGGCAGGAACCAGCAGCTCGGCAACCGGTTCGCCGCCGAGCAGATGTTGTTCGATGATGGTTTTGACGTCATCTTTTTTCAGCTTGCCGTACATAACTCCTTCTGGATAAACCAGAACGCTGGGGCCCATCATGCAAGGTCCCATGCATCCGGTATTGGTCAGGGCGATTTTTTCAAACAGGTTGCGGGCTTGTATTTCATTCATGAATTCATTCATGATTTCCGCGCAACCGCTACTGGCGCAGGAACCCCTGGGATGTCCCTGCGGACGGTTTTGAGTGCATATGAATACATGTTTTTCAGGTCTGGGCATGGTTTTGTTCCTTAATTATAGAAAAATCTATCGTTGCTCTCTCGTTCCCACGCGCTGCCTGGGAATGCAGTCAAGGCGCGCTGCGCCGCGAGTCAAGTTTTGTAGGATGGGTAGAGCATCGCGACTTGTAAAAGCACGAAGTGAAACCCATCACAACTATGTCCCGAGTGATGGGTTTCACTGCATTCTCGGCAATTGCTCCTGCATTGCTCTACCTCCTGCATCCATGCAGTCGTACCCATCCTACATTCGCAAAAAATTAAGCGGCTTGTTTATGTTCGTGGGTAAAACAGCTTTGCTCTCATTCCCACGCGCTGCGTGGGAATGCAGTCAAGGCGCGCTGCGCCGCGAGTCAAGTTTTGTAGGATGGGTAGAGCATCGCGACTTGTAAAAGCACGAAGTGAAACCCATCACTATGTCCCGAGTGATGGGTTTCACTGCGTTCTCGGCAATTGCTCCTGCATTGCTCTACCTCCTGCATCCATGCAGTCGTACCCATCCTACATTCGCAAAAAATTAAGCGGCTTGTTTATGTTCGTGGGTAAAACAGCTTTTCGGGCACACTTTGGAGCAAGCTTCGCAGCCGATGCAATCGAGTCTGTTTTTTAAGCTCATGACCATGCTGTTGTCATCATCGTCTTCAAAATCGCCGTAATCATCATCAAAGTCATCAGGATCAAGCGCTTCGGATTTTTCTATCAAATCGAAAACATCGCGCGGGCAGACTTTAAAGCAACGGCCGCAACCTATGCAGGTCTTTTGGTTGATGTCGGTTACATAAGCAGGCGTCCATTGCGTGCCGCCAAAGGTAACGCCGGTTACAAATTCAGACATGTTGTTCTCCTGCTCAGGCCGCTTCAGCTTGAGCGGCAATCAGTTTTTGGTTGGCTTCATCCCAGGCTTTACAGGCATCGTAAGTCGCTTGAGCGATACCTAACAGTTCGCCGTATCCTTCAGGTAAGCTGTCTTCAATCAGGTCGTGTAATACCATCGCTTGCTCATTAGCCAAGCGTTTGGTCTTTTTGACTTCTTTTTCCAGTTTTTTCAATTCTTCCGACATGCGCGCCTCCTCAGTCAGTTGCAGCTGCATTGTATTTTTCGATTAAACCCAGCGCTTTTTCGATGGTTTGGTCGCTTTTTTCGCGCAGCTCTTCCAGGCTTGAGAAGCCGAAACGGTGGGTATCGCGCAATATTTTATCGACCACAATGAGTTTTCCGACCATGATTAATGCGCGACCAAAGCCTTCGTGGCTGATATGAACCATAGGCGCCGCCATCAGGCCGGTTTTTTTCTCAATCAGTGTCGCCAGTGAGTTGTAGTAGGCTTTTAGGCGGGCAATGGTGATTTCATCGGGATCGCCAATCACCGGGATGTTTTTTTTGCGTTCTTTGGTTAACACGATAGGGTCGATGATTTTTGCTTCCGACCAACCTTCATAGGTATCGTAAGTATCAATCGCGCGTAATTGTTTGATCATGTCCTTGACAATATCTGAACCCAGGTTGGCGTCTTCTTCTTGTACGACTAATGTAGCAATGGCCATGTTTATTTCTCCGTTAAGTGGTAATTTTTCTGGTTTCTGGTCCCCAAGCTCCTGCTTGGGAATCCGTTTTCCCCTAGGCGGGGCGGGGTTTGCAACCCCGTTCCTAACGTTTCTACAATGCTTGAACTTCGTGGCTCTATTTAATCCACGTTAAACGTTTCGGACGGGGCAACATGCCCCGTCCGGCGTTGATAACTGCATTCCCAAGCTGGAGCTTGGGAATGAGCGGATATATCATTCGTCCCAACCCTCATCTTCCATTTGATTAAAGCGTTGAGGATCGGGACTCTTATGTTGATTAATCGCTTTTGCCAGCCAACTGGACGGCCCGGCTTTCATCTCATTTTGCAGGTCAACGATTAAGTCTTTAATCTTTCCGCCTTCATGCACTTTGACCGGTTGTATGTTTTTGACGATTAGCTGGTTAATGGCCGAGCCGCCAATGGCTTGGCAATACACCGCCGCACAGCCGTCCAGTAATTCAATCTTGACCGACAGCTTATCTTCATTGCCGTCCTGGCTGAGCTCGCCGAATTGAGCGGCTTCCAGCAATTGCGCGTTTTCCATATCCACCGCATAAATGGCGAAGGACTTGGCCGAGCCGAAATGTTGATTTACCGTTTCCATGTCGGTGGTGGCAAACGCTATTTTTAATGCGGTTTCCATAAGCTTCTCCTCATCAATGCCTTGCACTATGTGCATGCGTCTTGTTAATGACATGACAGCGGGTAGTCCGTTAATTCGCCGGCGGGTTTTTGGCCGTATATCGAGCGGTAGACCGGAATTTCTTCATGCGAAAAATTGATGACCAGATTGGCCAGATCAAACAGCGTTTGCCGGGAGCCTCGGTAACCGATCCAGGTTTTCTGGTAACCGCCGATAATGTCGTATAACGGAAATCCGGCCCTCAAAATAGGCGCGCCCAGCCGTTCGGCGGTATCGACAGCATGGGAATTGCCGATAACCAGTTGTGCCTTTCGGGCCTTGCCGATAAGTTCCATATCCTCAAGGTCGCCGATTTTGATGCTGGCGACAGGAATCCGCGCCAACAGCGGCACGTTGCAGGAGGTGACGGCGGCAACGACCTCCGCGCCCATTTCCTGAACCTGCTCGACAAACGCATTCAGTAAATCCGCATCGGCGGCAATGGCAATACGCAATTGACCGAGCATGAAATGCGTGTCCAGCATGGCGTCCTGTAACTGTGAGCGCTGCCGTTCAATGCGCTCAGGCACGTCATGGCCGCTGATTTTAGCCAATGCAGACATCAGCGCATCATTGGCCTTTAAGCCGTAAAGATGATCGAGAGCATAGGTCGGTACACCGGTTTTTTGTTCCAGCAATTCCGCCGCTTTGGTTAGCGACGGGCCGATAACCACCGTCGCAAGCGCATCGCCGAGCGTCGCCATTTCAGATATCAGGGTGCCGCCGATAGTGACAGGGCTGAAATCTTCATCGGTCAAACAGCCGTCCAGTGAATCGGAAATATCCGGAACGAAAACAGGCCTGAGCTGGAATTGCTCGAAAATATCCCGTAGCGCTTCCAGGTCGCCGGGCGTCAGCATGTAATTGACCAGGACATTGACTTGGCGTTCCGGCAACTGCTCCCTGCGTTGCTCTACCTCGGCAACTGCTCCCTGCGTTGCTCTACCTCCTGCATCCATGCAGTCGTCCTGCATCCATGCAGTCGTGCGTTTGCCGGGGTAGGTTCCCGCTTCCTTGGCATCCGGCACCAACGCACGAATTATTTCGGTGAGAGTCAGTGCAAAGCCCGTTTCAACACTGCCGGTAAAATCAGGGGTATTGACCGCGACGACGGCGACATCGGCAAATTCCGGGTTAGCTTCCCTGAATTCCCTGACATTTCGGTGTACATCGGCGCCTTGCGTCTCCGCCAGGCCGGTAGTCAAAATAGTAATCAGGGCAGGGCGGGATTTTTCGGCAATGGTTTTAATGCCCTCGCGCACATTTTCGTCCGCACCCATCACCGAACTGCCCTGATCCATCGCCGTGCTTTGCAACGGAATAGGTTCCCTGAAATGACGTACAAAAAACACTTTGGCAAATGCGGTGCAGCCTTGCGAGCCGTGCAGCATCGGCATGGCCCGGTTAAAACCCAGCGTAGCCAAGGAACCGCCTATCGGCTGGCTGGCTTTCAGCGGATTGACCGATAGCGCTTTGTTTCTTTTTAGGATGTCAGCCATTGCCCACCTCTTCGATCGCATCCCTCCCTTTGGCAAAGGGGGGCAGGGGGGATTTTTTCCAGGGAGCAGGTGCTCTAACCGCCTCCCATACCGGGCTTTCGATCGTCAATGCCAGTTGGCGCACCAGCTCCAGCATGCCTTGATAACCTTCATAACCGAATTCGCGTTCCTGGTTAATATCCAAAAACGGAACCTTGGCTTTTAACGCGGTGTACATGTTGCGGCCGCCGGCGATCAGGATGTCGGCCTTGTAATCATGGACGATTTTCAGCAATGCTCTGGGGCTGCCGTCGTCGATCATCACCGTATCTTCGCCCATCAGTTCGCGGATTCTGGCCTTGTCTTCTTCGGTAGATTTCTTGGTGCCGGTTGCAACGACCACCATGCCCAAATCCTGCAACGCGGAAATCACCGACCAGCTTTTTACGCCGCCGGTAAACAGCAGCACCCGCTTGCCTTTCAGTCGCGCTTTCCACGGCTCCAGTTCTTTCCTGATCCGGGTTTCCTCACGCAGTATCAGCGCCTCGGTGCGTTCCGTTAAATCCTCATCGTCAAGCGCTTTGGCAAAATCCATTAACGCCTGGCTGGTGTCGGTAATGCCGTAATAACTGCCTTCGAACCAAGGCGTGCCGTACTGTTGCTGTAATTTTCTGGCGACATTGACCATGGCTTTCGAGCAGACCATCATATTGACTTCCGCCTTGTGCATGGTTTGCACTTCGCGGAACCGCGCGTCGCCGGACAAGGTGCATAACACGCGCAAACCCAGTTCATCCAGCAGCGGCAGCACATGCCAGAATTCACCGGCAATGTTGTATTCGCCGATCAGGTTAACGTCATGGATTTTTATGTCCGCGCGTTGAACAGTTAAAGGCAAGGGATCGGGATCGCGGGTGCCGATCACATGATTGACCATCGCATCGCCGGCAATCCGGTTGCCCAGATTCTTGGTGCCGTAAAATCCGGCGCTATCGATCGGCACGACCGGAACGCCCCAGCGCTCTTGGGCGGATTTACACACCGCATTAATATCATCGCCGACCAAGGCAGGAACGCAGGTGTTATAAATAAACACGGCGGGTGGGTGGTAGCTGTCAATCGCCTGTTTAATCGCATGGAACAAACGCTTTTCCGAGCGGCCCATCACAATGTCCTGCTCGGTCAGGTCGGTCGTCATGCCGATGCGGTATAAATTGGCCCCGGAAGAGCGCGTACCCCGGTTGTCCCAGGAACTGCCCGCACAAGCGATAGGTCCGTGGACGATATGCGCGACATCGGCAATCGGCAGCAGGGCAATCTGCGCCCCGTCGAAAGCGCAGCCGCCTGCCGAAGCGCCGGGTTTGGGCTTGGCGCAACCGGACTTTTCCTTCTTGTTATGCTCACAGGAAGGTTCGTCCAGCAGCGCGGCAATGTCTTTAGTTGATTTCATCGGCTTGACCAATAGCTTTGTTTGTATCTTAGCTAAAGCAACCATTGTGCCATTTTGTATAGCGTTGAAATTATTGGGGTTTGTTGGGTGTTGGTTTGTAGGAAAGCTTACAAAATGGGAGGAGGGATATGACAAGCAGATTCATTGGAGCAAGGCGTAGGCCGGGATAAGGCCATCCAAGCGCGTAGCGCGGCTAAAGCCGCTCCCACTAATACCAATAATGTCAAGAAACTTATGAATACCTACTTATTCATCCTTGGCGTGCATCGTTTCGGTCACGTCCTTGCCGATCCCGCGCCGGTCAATGCCGTTTCAGAAAATTCCAGTGCATCGTCCAACGCGTTCATAAATTCATTGATCTTGATGGGTTTGGTAAGGTACCGGAAGAATCCCGCCTCCAGTCCTTTCTCAATATCGCGGAACATGGCATTGGCACTGAGGGCAATGACAGGGATGTGTGCCGTTACCGGGCCTTCGCGCAGGATTTTCAGGGCTTGAATGCCGCTGATACCGGGCAGGTTGATGTCCATCAGAATCACATCCGGAAGATGGGCGCGCGCGAGCGCTATGCCGAGATTGCCATTACGCGCGCTCAGCATACGTACCTGTGGGTGGCTCTCGATTATTTGCTCGACCAGCATCAGGTTGGCCGGATTGTCTTCCACATAGAGCAGGGTACGCAGTGCCGCGTGTCCTTGAGCTTGCGGCGCAAGTTCCTCAGGCATGGTATGTCCGGCGGCAAGTTGCGGTGTAACGTCCCTGATCAGATCGATCCAGAATTCGCTGCCCACATCGACAGTGCTGTCAACGCCGATTGTACCGCCCATCAGTTCAACCAGTTGCTTGGTTACCACCAGGCCGATGCCCGTCCCTTCCTCGGCGCCGGTTTCCTGCCCGAGACGATTGAACGGCTGAAATAGCTGCGCCAGCTTTTCCGGAGACAATCCCGCACCGCTGTCTTTGATGCTGATGCGTATGCGTTCCGGAGTGCTCGCCATGCACTTCACCTCGACCGTTCCATGCTCGCGGTTGTATTTGATCGCATTGGAAAGCAGGTTGATCAGAACCTGCTTTACCCGGGTTCGATCGGCATTGGCAAACCAGCTGTGGTCGAAGGGGAGAAAGGTCAGTTTGATGTCACGCTGTTGCGCCTGCGGTTCGATCATGGCTTGGCACTCATGTATGACATCGATCAACGACACCGGTTCTGGCGACAGCGAGAGTTTGCCGGATTCGATCACTGCGAGATCGAGTATCTCGTTAATCAGTTCCAGCAGATACCATCCGGCTTTGATAATCTGGTGTAGCCTTTTATTCTGGGCGACCGTTGGCGGCGGATTACCTGTCTCCAGCAGCTGTGCGAAGCCGAGGATGGCATTGAGCGGGGTGCGCAGCTCATGGCTCATACTGGAAAGGAAATCCGATTTGGCGAGGTTGGCACTTTCCAGCTGAGCTTTAGCTATTTGAACTTGTTCGGCCAGTTTTTGTGCTTCAATTGTAGCGATGACCAAGTGTGCGTTTGTTTGCTGCAACGTAATCATGTGCTCGTCGGATGCTGCCTGTATCGTCTCTGCCGTATGAATTCCCTGCTCACGCGAGCTGGCTTTCTTTTCGCGCAGATGGACAGCGTTTTCACGCAAACCGGCAGCATTTTCTCGTGCAGCGACCAATTCTTCGCGGCTTAGAGCGTCGGCTATATCGTCAATGACAGCGCTTTTGCTGTACGTGATATTTTTTTCGAGCACACCTGCCGACCTGTCTTTGCATTGGCTAGTCATGCCCGGTTGACCAGGGCTATTGGTATCAGAAACGCCGGTGTTGTCATCTTTGTTCATTATCTCCCCTCTATCACTTGGGTTGTTGGCTTTCAACTTAATACGGAACAGATTAAGGTTAAGCCTTGCTACTTGCCCCCGCCTTAAGTGGAAAGCTTAGTTGTTCTAAGTAGTTGAGCAAAAGTTTTCTAACATTAGTGGGAGCGGCTTT
>JAURZV010000062.1 GCA_030653175.1 Methylobacter sp. | reverse complement strand
ACTTCAAGCGTTGGCGAAAATAGTAGATGAACAATGGGCTTTTCAGGTCTAAGTAGTTGAGCAAAAGTTTTCTAACATTAGTGGGAGCGGCTTTTGCCGCGGTTATCGCGGCTAAAGCCGCTCCCACTAATGTTAGAAAACTTTTGCTCAACTACTTAGACCTGAAAAGCCCATTGTTCATCTACTATTTTCGCCAACGCTTGAAGTTCGGCAGAAATTATCACCGGGTATTCCGGCGTATTACTCAATTGGCGCAATGACGCCGGTAAACCGTTTAATTGGCGTCGAGCGTGTTCTCCGGCCTCGATAAGCGTCGGCTGCCTTGCTACAGTCTTTCCGCCCCGCATAACCAAGTGCAGTAACGGTTGACCTGCGCAAGGCGAATTGTCGACGGTAACGGTATCGCCGGACATAACGCCGTTATCATCATAGTTACGATAAACCTGTTTGCGTCCGGGCCAGGTCGCTTTTCCCTCTGAGCGCTTGCGTCTGGCAATTCCGGCATATTCCTGCAATTTATAGGCACAATCGAGATAAGGCGCATCGGCTGAGGTATCCATATGCGTACCGATGCCGAAACCGTCAATCGGGACTTGCTCAGCCATCAATTCTTCAAGTTTATATTCATCAATATTGCCGCTGGCAAAGATGGTTGCATAGTTAAGGCCGCCACGGTCAAGAATGTTTCTGACTTTCCGGGCATGATCGGCCAAATCGCCGCTGTCCAGGCGAACACCCTTAATTTTTATACCTTGCGCGTGCAATGCGGCCGCCAAATCGACTACTTTTTGCGCACCGGCTTCGGTATCGTAAGTATCGATCAAAAACACGATATGATCAGGATTGGCCTCTGCAAAATGGACAAAGGCCTCGCTTTCGCTACTGTGTGCTTGTATAAAAGAATGCGCCATCGTGCCAAATAGGGGGATACCGAAATACATCCCGGCCGCCACTGTCGCTGAACCGGCGAACCCCACCAGATAACTTGCCCGGGCTGCCAACAGCGCGGCTTCGCTGCCGTGCGCCCGGCGCATGCCGAAATCAACCAGCAACTTATCCGGTGCGATAAGTACCGAACGCGCTGCTTTAGAGGCAATTAAGGTCTGAAAATGCAATAGATTAATAATCCTGCTTTCAATCACTTGCGCTTCTGGAAGCGGCGCGGTAATGCGTAATAGCGGTTCGTTTTGGAAAAATACCGTACCTTCAGGCATCGCATGAACGTCGCCGGTAAATTTCAATATCTCAAGTCGATCAAGCATTGCCGGTTTGAAACGCCCTGTACTTGCCAGCCATTCAATTTCATCCGCAGAAAATTGCAATTGTTCCAGATAAGTTAAAACCTGGGCCAAACCTGCCGCGACCAGATAGCCCCGGTTTTCAGGCAGTTTTCTGACAAAAAATTCGAATACGGCGAGCTCTTCCATGTTCTGTTCATAATAGCCCTGAAGCATGGTTAACTGGTAGAGATCGGCAAGCAAGGCGCTGTTGGGCATTATCTGATCATAGTCAAGGTAATAGGTATCGCACCCTTTTGAATCATTTCATTTATTGCGTTTTCCCCATCCTGCCGCCGAACATTAACGGCGCGTATCGCATCCGTTAACAACAACACCTTGTAATGGAAGTTCAGTGCATCACGCACCGTATTTAAAACGCAATAATCGGTAGCAAGTCCGCCGATAAATAAACGGCTGACCCCCGCATTATCCAGTTGCTCTTTGAATGTCCGGTTTGCGAAGCCTGAATAGCTATCCTGTTCGGCATCGGTACCTTTGGAAATAACATGAATAGAGACAGGAAGATGCAAGTCGGCTGCGAACTCTGCACCTTTGGAATCGGCGATGCAGTGTTCCGGCCAAGGCCCGCCTTGCCGAATAAACGAGCAATGGTTGGATGAATGCCAGTCGCGGGTTGCAAATACAGGCAATTGACGATTGCTGAATTGATCAATATAGCCATTCAGGGCGGGTATGACCTGATCTCCCTCCGGTACAGCCAGACTGCCGCCGGGCAAAAAATCATTTTGGATGTCGATGACTAATAAGGCATCGCCTTTGCCTAACTCGATTTGATCAGTGCTTTTTCGTTTGCTAGTCATAGGCGACACGTCTCGCTTTGTGGATTGGGTCATGAAAGGCTCGCCCATAGGCTAAACAGCCTCGACCCCATCACTCCGGCGACTTCGGCGGGAACAAATGAAATATTTCCTGTTTACAGATAATTTAATACCGATGAAAATTTATAACATACGAATAAAATCAATAGTATCAGTATCACCACCTATATCAATATGAGCTATTAGCTTGCGAGTTAACGATTCCGGCGTTTGATGATCCCATTGCCCTGCCCGATTAAACACCCATAGGTATTTCTGCATATTGTACGAATGCTTTGTTTTTTCTAACCTGTAGTGGCTTCTTCCATAAGTAGGTGATCATAAGTTTCTTAACATTATCGGTATTAGTGGGAGCGGCTTTAGCCGCGATTATCGCGGCTAAAGCCGCTCCCACTAATGTTAGAAAACTTTTGCTCAACTACTTACCGGCGGCTCCGAAGAAGCGGCCAAGTTCATGGAAAAATAGCCACGGATGACACGGATCAGGCGGATTTAAAACAGACTTGACGATGTGCGTAGGGCGTGCCGTGCGCGCCTTAGGTGTCTACACAAGTACCTGCACCTTCTCCCTTGAGGGAGAAGGTTGGGATGAGGGGGATATAAGTAGTTGTTTTTATTCTCCTCTCCCCAACCCTCTCCAACAGGAGAGGGAGCCGGGTCGCCTTGCAACTCATTGTATTTATAATGCAAAAAAGTTGTGTAGATAGCTATGCCCTACGGCTGATGGATTTGATCTTTCTCTGTGTTGATCCGTGGCATCCGTGTTCTATTATCAAATTACAGGAATAAAGCCATGAAACAATTGCATCGAATCACCCGCACCAATGACACGCACTGGGTAGGAGACGGTTTTCCGGTGCGCACGCTGTTTTCCTACAATACCCAGGATGCCGAAGTGAGCCCGTTTCTGATGCTGGATTATGCCGGCCCAACCTATTTTCCACCCGCATCGAAATCCAGAGGCGTGGGCATGCACCCGCATCGCGGTTTTGAGACCGTTACCCTTCTTTATCAAGGTGAAGTCGAACATCATGATACCGCAGGCCATGGCGGCCTGATCGGCCCCGGCGACGTGCAATGGATGACGGCGGCAAAAGGTCTTCTGCATGAAGAGATGCACTCCGCCGCTTTTACCCGGCAAGGAGGCACCTTTGAAGCGATACAGCTTTGGGTCAACCTGCCCGCCCAATACAAGATGATTGCGCCGCACTATCAGTCCATAACTAATGAGCGAATTCCGGTGGTAAAGCTGGATGACGAGGGCAGCGTCGTGCGGATGATTGCGGGATATTATCAAGGCCTTAAAGGTCCGGCGACCACTTATACTCCGATTAACTTATGGGATCTGCGCTTGCTGGCAGGGCAAACCGTTGAACTTGATTTCCCCGAAAACTACACAACAATGCTGTTTAACTTGAAAGGCAGCGTAACAATCAATAATTCAGCAACAATGGACGATGCCGAGTTGGCATTTTTTGAACGAGAAGGCAAAACGATTACCCTGACCGCGCTCAAAGATGCCACTCTACTGGTCATGAACGGTGAACCGATTGACGAACCGATAGCCGGCTACGGACCGTTTGTGATGAATACCCAGGAAGAAATCCGGCAAGCCATTGAGGATTTCGATACCGGGCGCTTAAGCCACTGCTAATGCTGAGTTGAATCCGTCATTGAGCCTTATCAAATGCATCACGGATTATTTGGAACACGAGGCCTGAAATTTCTATGCATAGCGTTGATCTTGTCATTGAACTGCTGTAATCCTGAAAAACAGTGGCAAGGGCTTGAAATTACCGGTCATCGGCCGGATTTGCGTTCGATCTGATTACGGTTTCCGTTGCACCCTACGCCGCAATAATGATACCTCGCGCGGCGTCACCGGAGGCGCCTTATTACCCCAGCTATTACGGATAAAAGTAAGCACTTCGGCGATCTGCCGGTTGGTAAACTTTTCTGCAAAAGCGGGCATTTCTTGTGGCTTCGATCCTTCTCTTGTTTGCGCAGTATTGCTTCCTTCCAATAGCAGACGAATCAATGAAGTGGCGTTTTCGGAAAGAACCATCGAATTTCCGGCGAGTTTCGGGAATTTACCCGGTTCGCCATCTCCGGTTTCCTGATGACATTTCACGCAGAACGAATTGTAAAGGCCTGCGCCGGGACGCTCAACTTCGCCGGTTACCATTGCCGATAATGTTATAGCAACACTAGGCAGGTCTGGTTTATACGAGGCCTTTTCATCATTAGCGGGAAGAGATTTCAGGTAGTGGGCAATCGCATTAAGATCATCTTTATGCAAATATTGGGTGCTGTTTTCAACAACAGAAGTCATGCTGCCGAGTGCTGTTATCTGCCCGCCATACCCTGTTGCCAAAAATGAGGCGGTATCGGCTTCAGACCAACGGCCTAATCCGGAAGCGAGATCCCCGGTGAGATTAGACGCAAACCAATTGTCTATCACAGCTCCTTTTAAATACATCGGAGATGATTCCGTATAAGCTTTTTCCTGAAAAGCAAGGCCGCGAGGCGTATGGCAAGTACCGCAATGGCCGAGAGACTGCACCAGGTAAGCGCCGCGATTCCATTGAGCGTCACGATCATTACGCGGCTTATAGCGCTCGTGTTTGACAAAGACTGCATCCCAGAAAATCAGGCCCCAGCGTATATTGAAAGGAAAAGGCAATTCTGTTTCGGGCGGCTTATAATCGACAGGCTGCACCTCACTCATAAAATAAGCATAAAGCGCACGAATATCCTCATCTGTAATCCTTGTAAACGACGGATAAGGCATCGCCGGATAGAGGCGGCTGCCATCTTTGTTAATACCATTCCGGACTGCGCGACTGAAATCATACAAAGTATAACGGCCAATGCCATTGATCGGATCCGGCGTAATGTTCGCCGAGTAAATTTTTCCGAAAGGGGAATTGAGCGACACCCCTCCGGCAAATGGCGGAGCTTGTGGTCCGGCCGTATGGCAGGCTACACAGTCCCCAACCCTGGCCAGGTAAGCTCCCCGGTTAATCTCGGCCCGGTCGATCGGTTGCGCGGTGACCGGATTGGGCAAAAATGCCGCACACACCAAGATACCCCTAAAGACAACTTTCAATAGCATGATCATTAAAACCATGAGCTGCACAGATGTTGAATATAACCGCAACAATAAAGATGAAGCTCGACACGGCGCTTAACTTTACTAAAAACCGGTTTCGATCCTCGCCAGCCTTGACCGCGCGGCCTTGTTCAAACCGCTTCCACGAAGTCCATGCAGCAACCCCGGACAGCAGAGCAACCGCTAAACATGCAAGGCTGGTCGCCATGGTTGACAGCGCTACCGCCGAATATCCGACTAACGGACGTCGGCAAAACGTAGGCAGCGCGTCGGAAACAATGCCCATCGCAGGAAGCACGACCGCATAAACCCACGGATGCCCGAACATCCAGAACAAGTGCTGCCAAAGCAGCGGCTTACCGCCATTTAACACATCGAAAAAATGCGTACCCGCTTGGCGATCCAGCCACAGCAGAAAAAAGGCGAGACTGGCCGAGGGAACAGCAAAAATATTCGCGACTGATGCGGTTAGCGTTCCCCAAACGAGGATCGGCACACGGCCGATCGACATACCGGGAGCCCGCATTCTAAATAATGTGACAATGAAATTGATCGCCCCGACGGTTGTGGAAATACCCAGTAACACCATGCCGAGTGCGTAAACGTCGATGTTGGGGCCGGTGTTATACTCCAGTCCTGCAAAAGGCACATAGTTAAACCAGCCTGCGTTCGGCGCTTCTCCGAGAGGAAAGCTGGCATATAAAAAAATACCGGCAACCAGGAAAATCCAGTAAGAGAGCGCGTTAAGACGCGGGAACGCCATATCCCGCGAACCCAGCATAAGCGGCCATAAATAGTTGGAAAACCCTGACAGTATCGGCAGCGAGTATAGAAAAATCATCGTCACGCCGTGCATCGTGAACAGTTGACTGTACTGTTCCGGCGTCAACAGGGTTTGGTCCGGCCGTGCGAGTTGCAGACGCATGATCAGCGCCTCGATTCCGCCCATCAGCAAAAAACTAAACAACCACCAGCTAAAGCTGGTGGTTGTTTAGTTGACATGATCCTATCCAAGCGGTTGTCAGGCTGCTTGCTTCTTGGTTATTTTTGCAACGTGGGTTCCCTGGAAACGGGCGATTTTTAATTCGTTCTCCGATGGTTGGCGACTATTATCGGCGCCGGCAAGCGTGCTCGCTCCATAGGGCGACCCACCGGTGATTTCACTCATATTCAGGATCTCCTGGCAGGAATAAGGAACGCCCATAATTATCATGCCGTGATGCAACAAAGTGGTATGAAACGAAGTGATCGTGGTTTCCTGTCCGCCATGCTGGGTGGACGTGGACGTGAATACGCTGCCGACCTTGCCTATCAAGCTGCCTTTTACCCACAATTGGCCGGTCCGGTCGAGAAAGTTGCGCATCTGCGCGCACATGTTGCCGAAGCGTGTCGGCGTGCCGAAGATGATCGCATCATAGTCCGACAACTCGTCCACCGTCGCGATCGGCGCCTCCTGATCGAGCTTGGTGTCGGCCTTTCGCGCCACCTCTTCAGGTACCAGATCGGGCACACGCTTGATAATGACGTCGGCGCCTTCGACGCTGCGCGCACCTTCAGCCACCGCTTTGGCCATGGTTTCGATGTGACCGTACATGCTGTAGTAAAGAACGAGAATTTTTGCCATGTTGTATCTCCTCATTGATAGGGTCTTTACAAATGAGACATTCCTGAGCCGAATCAAAAGCCATAGATCAGTGCCTGAAAATTTATAACATGCGGGTAAAATCGAGAACATTCGTACCACTACCTATCAATATCAATGTCTTCCGGGCAATTGTTCGATTTGAGCGAAATATGGCTATTAACCGATTTCGGGATGGATTCATTACTGGAAACCACCTTAGGAATGAGCATGAAACAATTTGAACAACTCGCGGCGTAAGTTTTCAGCGGGAGTGCAAGCTTTGCTTGCGCTTGCAGGCGAAGCTTCCGCTCCTCGGCAATTGCTCCTGCATGGCTCTACCTCCTGCATCCATGACAGTCGTGCTCACGCCCCTTACCTACATCCATGTAGGCAAAGCCTGCACTCCAGCTATTGGCAACTTGCTCAAGTTATTTTGTGCACGTTCCTTAATGGGTATCCTTCTCATAGTTAAGCTTTATTCTTTGCGATGTACCGGTCTGCGTTTCAACATTTAAGTTCTTGGTTAGCTTACGTTTTAGCACCAATACAACTTGTTGATTAAACAAGCCGACTTTGGTGCCCACATATAAATTCGGCGTCAGGTATTGGCCTACCGTAGCCATTGTATCCTGTAGCATTTTCCCTTCTTCAATTTCAAGTTCGCCTATGCCGAATTTATCGGCAATCCA
Organism: Methylobacter sp.; assembly: GCA_030653175.1. Classification (GTDB taxonomy): domain Bacteria; phylum Pseudomonadota; class Gammaproteobacteria; order Methylococcales; family Methylomonadaceae; genus Methylobacter_A. The sequence continues at coordinate 6,989 of JAURZV010000062.1, read as the reverse complement.
TGAAGCTTTGCTTGCACCGTACGATAACGCGGCAGCGGCAACCGCATTGCCTTCCGCCTGGCTTACCTGATTCAATGGCCCGCCGGTAACCAAATAGGCAAGCACTTCTTCTTCCGGCAACGCAGGTTCTGAAGATAAATGCGTTTTCGGCGCATCCAGCGAACCGGTCAGGTTGAGAATAGCGGTAACATCTTTGCTTTTTGAAACGCGTATGGCTTCCACGTCCAGCCAAGGCTTATCGATCGGACCGTTAAAAAGGATTTGTCCTTTACGTACGGTAAGATCCTGTCCATAACTTTTATAACGCGCCTTGTCCATGTTGATATTGCCATACATGGCCGTTGTTTCTCCGGTTTTGGTCATCTTCAATTTGCCGGACAGGTCGGTCTTCAGACCTTGTCCTGAAAAGTTGACTTGTTTGCCGAGTTCAATATCTATATCGGCATCAACAGGGATTGCCGCCGCTGCCTTTTGTTCGGCTTTCTGTTCGCCAAGAATAACTTCATCAGGGCTGACTTTTACCGCATTTTCAGGGAATTGAGTCATCTGTATGATGGCTTTGGGGATCTTTAATTTACCGGTCACTTTCCGTTGCTTGTCGGTAAACGTCCCTTTTAATTCCGGTGAAACTGTTATTTGAGCTTCCGGTAATTTAGCGACTTCAAAATCCGTTCCGCTCAGCATTAACTCGGCAGTCCCTTGCAAGCTTGCAAAACCGTCGAGCTGAATGAAACCTTGTCCCGATTTTGCCGAACCGCTTAGCTGAATACGTTCGGCATAGGCAGATGGAAGCGCCTCAAGCCTGATATCGCGGATCCCGAGTCCCAGTTCGGCAAAGTCGACAGCTCCGCCGGTGAGTCGTACCGCTCCGCTAACAACGGGTTGGTCGGTACGGCCTTGTAGCGCTAAATCCGCTTTAAGATCGCCTTTAATGTTCGATAACTGGGGAACAAAAGGGTTCAACCAGGCAAAGTTAAGCATTGATCCCGTTATCCGTCCGGCCAGGGCCTTACCCTGGCCGGTATCCAGTTGTAATTGTCCACGCAGATAATCCTGACCGGTCAGGGCCAGATCAAAATCGGCTGAAATCATGGTCTCTTTCAGTTTGCCTGATAACAACCATGAGCCCAAGGTAAACTCAATCGGCCCTTGCTGAGTCTGTAACAGCATCTTTGCGTTTGCAGGCATGGTCAGCCGAAAATTGCCGCTCAGCAAACTCTTTTGCTGTTGTATGTCCGCATCGGCATTAATAATGCCTTTTAACTGCATCGATTCGGGTAAGTAGACTTGTATCAAGCCTGTAGGCAATGCGGTGGCGTTAACTTTAAACTGAAAATCGCCGCCGGCCGAATACTGCCCTTGTACGCAAAGATCGGCAGCTTGCCGGGCTAAACAGGCTTTCGCTAAAGAGACATCCACACCGGCAGGACTTTGTGCGACGCGGACAGTCATATTATTGGTCAGCTGCCACCGTCCCGAATCGCGGGTATTCAAATCCAGTTTGGAAAAATTGCCCTGCCAACCATCGGTCTTGAAACTGCCTGTCAGCATGCTTGATAGATCACCGTAAGAAGAATTGATGTCGGCTTTAAAGCGATGTTGCTCAAGCGTACCCAAACCGTCAATCAGCAGTTTTGCAATGTGAAGCTCGCCGGTTTTAATAGCGCCGGCAGACAGTTGCATTTTGGAGATAAGTTTTGCATCGGCTTGATAGTCGATGTTGACGGCTAACTGCTCGGCGCTGTGTTCGGCAAAACGCAAACGCTTGCCACTCGCCTGAAATTTTACCGACGGGTTTTTCCAGGCGCCTTGTAAACGCCCATCCCCTTTCAAGCTGCCGCCCAGCTTCGGCCATAACGATTCCAACGCAGGAGCGTCGATAGCAACAATAAGAGCGGCTTGCTCCTGTCCCAGCGTGCCGTTAACGGCAATTTTATTCCTTCCCGAAACAACCTGTAAGGCATCGACTTTCAGCTGTTCGTCGGCCAAAGCCAGCTTGCCGTCCGCGCTAACCGGATAACCGCGCAACTTGCCTGACAGCTTGTTAATATCGGCATCCAGTTGTAACGCTGTTCCGGCCAGTTTGCCTTTGATACGGGTGTTAAAGTTCAGGCTGCCGGGAAGCTCGGGCAACAGGATGGCCGGATTAAAATCTTGCCCGGTTGCAGTCAGATCAAAAACGGTAACGTCTTTCCAGGACACATCGCCGTCAATCTGAAAGACTCCTTCCGGTGATTTGAGCTCCAGTTCTTTAATAGACAAAGCCTCCGTACTGCCTTGACCCTTAAACGTTAACCGGGCTTTTGACAAATACTGCGGGGTTAACTGTGCGTTTAGCATAATCCGATAATCGCTGAGCAAACCGTCCACCTCAAGCGATCCCTGTTCACTGCTTACTTGAGGCTTGCTGCCGCTAAGAGGCCAGTTAAGATTTTGCCAGTCGCCGCGTGCGTTTATGCGCGGCGCATCCTGCAAATTATCCAGATTGCCTTTTATGGCTGATTTGAACGGTGACGACAACTGATTGTCGAAAGCCAGTTGACTAATGTCGCCGGTGACTGTAATTGTCGCTTGCCATAAACCATAGTCTGCTGTTGTAGCCTGCCAATCGGCAGTCAAATTCAATGGAAAGCCCTTGCCCAGGCCTATCTGTCCTTTTGCTGTCGCGGCCAGCGGTTTGGCATTAACGTCCAGCGAGACAAGATTAACCCGGTCGTGTTCGGTAAATGCCGCCAAATGCAGTTTTTCCAGTTGTTGCAGCTGCTCGCCTTGCTGAAACGTAAGATCCGTCAACAGCAGATTTTCAATTACGATCTGCACCGGCAATCGCAACTCTGCATTAAAGTCGAAAGCGCTTTGTTCCGAGGGTGTTGTCTCGGTCATACTTACGTTTACATCATTGAGGGTAATATCGACAATTTTTAAAATGCCTGAAAACAGTTTGAAAGGTTGCCAGGCAAACACAAGATTTTTAACGGCGACCGTTTCCGTATCGCTTTTATAGTGCAGATCGGAAAGCACAATACGTTCAAGCAGCCGACCCTCAATGGTTTTAACTGAAACCTGTGCCGGCAAATTTGACAAAAGCGTCTGCAACAGCCAGCGACTGCCGATTGCGCTGTTCATCAAGCCGACAGGGATCATCAGCAGCACAATCAAGCTAATCAGGAGAATGCGCTTCATCATTCTAAAACGGGGTTGATCCGGAATCATAGCCTTGTCCCTGCGGCAAAATGGATTGCCCTCGTTCCCACGCGCTGCGTGGGAATGCAGTGCCGGACGCGCTGCGTCCCGTATACGCAGACGTGCTCTCGTTCCCACGCAACGTGCTCGTCGTTATACACATCTCGAAGTAGACCGGAATAAGCCTGTCCGCGCGTTAAGCGCAGGACAGGCGTTTCTGGTATCCCGATCGCCGGAAACACCCACCTTTGCTGTCGCCGGGCGGGCTTATTCCGGCCTACCTCCGAGCCATTCCAGCGTCCATGCCCTTGAAGGTCTTGATCAGACTTGTGTATAAAGACGAGCGCAGCGCGTGGGAACGAGTGGTATCTCAGACATTGTGTATAAAGACGAGCGCGGAGCATGGACACGATGAAGGCGCGCATAACGCGCCCTACATCGTCAGTCAGGCATCTTGTCGAACACTTTCGTGCCTCTCGTGTTTTTCGCGGGCAAGCCGCTTTTTCCAAAATCATAGCCTTGTCCCTGCGGCAAAATGGATTTGAAATGAAGAATCCGATTCGCTCAAAGGCAATGCAAAATCCAGCCTGACCGGACCTATAGGCGAATACCACCTGACGCCTAAACCTACACCGGTTTTGATCCTGATATTACCGGGATTATAAGCGTTACCGCCGTCAATAAAGGCCGCGACCCCCCAGTCATCGAACAGGTAATGTTCGTATTCCGCGCTGACCACACTTAAGAACTTGCCGCCGATCACATTACCCGGATTATCCTTGGGACCCAGATCCCTGTAAGCATAACCGCGCACACTGTTCATGCCGCCGGCAAAAAACCGGTACGACGTCGGCAGCCTGTCGAATTGATCAACCAGCGTTGCACCCTGCTCGGTTCGAGCGATAAATCTGCCGCGCCAAGGTAATGGATGCGTCCATACGGCGGATACGGAGCCTTGCACAAAACTGACCTCGGAAACAGGATTTTCATAACTGCCGGCCAGATTAAGCTCCAGGCGGTAACCCCGGGTAGGTCGCATGGTGCTATCGGCAACAGAACGCAGCCAGCTACCGCCGGGTACCAATAAAAGGACCTGATTGGATGTGGCGCCGATGGTAAAGTCTTCGTAAAGAGAGTCGATAAACAGCGTCTGTTTCCAACCGTTATCGAAGGCATGTTTTAAGCGCGCGGAAAGCTTTGCCGAGAGAGACTTATAAGCGTCCAGATCTTCCCGTTTGAATCCGCCGCCGAAACTGAAGAAATCGTGGGCCGGGTCGTCCAGCGGCACGTTGTATTCAGCATCTGCGGTTGACAGCACCGGTGCAAGATCAAGATTGGCATTAATAAAATGTCCCCGGCGATTGACTCTACGGTTTTTATAAGCGGCATTGACTAAAGGCCCTATGTCGGTGTCAAAGCCAATGCCGAATCCGTAATGATGGGTTTTGCCAGGGTAAAGTTTAATGGTAACGGGGACTTGGTTTCGGTTAGTATTTTCGGTATCCGGACGTACCTCTATCCTATCGAAATAGCCGCTTTTCGACAGTGCAGTATGCGTTTTAGCCAGTTGTTCGCTGGAATAAAAATCGCCGCTTTTTACTGAAATGAATTTACTGACAAACTCGGGATTCAAAATATCCTGTTCAACAATAATATCGCCAAACACCCTGCGTTCCCCGGTATTAAACACCAGCGTGATGAGTGCCCTGTTGTTGGCTTTATCGATTAATAATTGTTTTTCCGAAAACGCGGCTTTCAGATAACCTCGTTCCATTGCCAATGATTGCAACCGGCTTTTCATCTTTTCGTATTGATCGTGGCGCAAAGGCTTACCGTTTGCAGTCAGCAGCGTATTGCGCAGTTTTTGAAACTCAGTATCATCGCGGGCATCGCCGTCCAGGGTAATGGCGATGTCGCCAATGACGACCTGCGGGCCGGAATCAATCGTAAAGTCCGCCTGCCAACATTTCGAATTGAAAGCCAGCGATTTGTCGATAACGGGATGGTAATAACCCAAAGCCCGTAAAGCCTGCGATATTTCTTCATCGGCTTTATCAAACAAGCCGCGTATTTTCCATTCCGGTGCTTGGCATTGCTCTTTTGTCAGCGACAGCATGAGCTGAACATTTTTTTTAGCTTCGCTTGCAAGTCCGTTAACAGAGACGTCTGCGCTGACAGCGGGGGCCGCAAAATACAGCAGCAGTATCAATAGGGTTATAGAAACGGGTCGCATTCCAGCTGCTGAAGTAAGCATAGTATATATAGGGCGTGCTGCGCGCGCCTTAGCTCCCTGGACAATTAAGGGCTGATAAGTTTCACCAAAAAAAGTTAACCATCGACAAAAATCATCCATTTTATCCCGGAGCACGGCGACGGGCATCAATAAAATGGTAAAAGATGCTGTTTGCCGACATTAGGGAAATCAGATCCGACATCTCATGCGGTTCGCTTATCCGGGTGCGGGTATCAAATACCATAATCTGTGAGCGAATAAATTCAAACTGTTGCGTGGCGCGAGTCCATTGCAAATATTCACTTTCTTCCATGCGGTCATCGATGTATTCCAGCAGATGGTAGCGTAGTTCCTCGAGATCATTGAATGAGGTCGGGTCAAGTACGGCCAATTGTTCGGCCAATTTGTTATCGGAAAGGCCATGACGCACCCAACCGGCAAAATCATTGATGTACTCGCGCCCCTCAAAATGCGGCAATAACAAATTCGCCCAAAAATGGTAATACAAGCATACAAGCTATCCGGATTCAGGCTACCGATATGGTCGCGGAACTCTTTTAAGGTATTGGCGCGCCTATGAGTGGCAATCGCGATCAATGCGCAATCTTTTAAGACAAAATGCGGTATTTCCGGCTCAGATTTATTTATCGTATTCATGTTTAAAATTCCGTACCGATAGAATTATGTGAATGACGTTGTAAAACAGCTCGAAGTTTTGAGGTTAGATCTCAACGTATCGATCACGCTCAGGTAAATGGCTACGATAAGTTTTAGAAGCCGGACCGGAGATCATGGTCATTGCAGAAAGGCTCCAATCCAGGCTTGAGTTCCTCTCCTGAGGCATAGGTATCTACACACATACCTCCCTTCTCCCTTTGTCTCGTTCCCACGCGCTGCGCTCATCGTTATACACATTCCGGCATGCCGAAGCTCAGGAGCGCCGGAAACACCCGCCCTTGCTGACGCCGGGCGGGCTTATTCCGGCCTACATTCGCTCTCGCTCCCACGCGCTGCGTGGGAATGCGTTATAGGACGCGCCACGTCCTGCTCTATATACTCCGCATTTCGGCGCGTTGACCGCAGCGCGTGGGAACGAGACAAGGAGCCGGACTTATGTAGATACCTATGCTCCTGAAGCGGAGACAGCCGATACCCTTTCGTTTACGCAGCGGCCTGTGTTTAGAGCGTAAATTCTTCGATCTGCCGGTATCCGCTTTACCGTAGCAAAATCCGATAAATACCGTTAAATACTTTATAAATAAAGCGTAACTTCTCATTACTCGCAGTCGTTATTTGGAATTTAATCGGCTAAGCTCTGAATGCCGCTAAACAGGCGATTAAAATCTTTAGCCTTTTACAGCGGTTTCAATTTTGATTAGTAACTATTAAAAGGCTATGTCACCATTGCAACATTGTCGCTGATAGTGCAGGCTTCGCCTGCATTGGCAAGCAAAGCTTCCGCTCCTGCTCTCGCCCCTTACCTACATCCATGTAGGCAAAGCTTCCGCTCCTGCTCTCGCCCCTTACCTACATCCATGTAGGCAAAGCTTCCGCTCCTGCTCTCGCCCCTTAC
>JAURZV010000017.1 GCA_030653175.1 Methylobacter sp. | reverse complement strand
TACTCCCATCTGAGCGAAAAAACGTCTACTTTTTAAAAGCAGATAAAGTTATTGTTATTCATTAGCTTAATCAGTTTTTACGTACCATAAGTTGAACGTTTTCTGAGTAAGATGGGAGTAATTAAACAATGCCACCTGTATCTTCATCTCACACAACCTTAACTGATCATGCTAGCGACTTATAGGCGTCGCTTTAATTACAACGATGATAACTATCTCGTGTACAGATAGCCCGGATCATGCTTGAACAAGGCATCTGCACTTTCACTAATACTACTCAGTCATACTTTTTCTGGATTTTCTCTTGCAGAAATAGCTTGCCTTGTCACGTACTTAGAAACACCACTTGCCCTCGGCAATACAGATTGCTTTTCCATATACTTCGCAACTCCACTTATTTTGGGCATTGTTTTTGCTGCCATCGCTTCTCTTTCCATATACTTTGCGACTCCACTCACAATCGGTGCCTCTTTTACGTTTATTGTTTGTCTCGCTACATACTTTGCAACCCCACTTAAAATAGGAGCTTCCTTGCTAGACAAAATTTGTTTTGCCACATACTTGGCAACACCGCTTACCGGTGGCTTTTCTTTCGACAAAATTGCCTGCTCTTCCAAATATCTAGCCACTCCAGTTGCCGCGGCCGCCGCGGTCTCCCTTTCCTTTGCTTTTGCCTTCGCCTTTTCCATTGCCAACCGCTCTTCTTTTTCTTTTTCTTTTTCTTGCTCTTTTGCAAACATACGTTGTTCTTCCAAGTATCTGGCAACTATAGCTGCAGCAGCAGCTTTTCTCTCGGCGATAGATTCGTCTTCAAGATATTTAGCAACTCCGGTTGCTGCTGCAGTATTCCTGGCGGATATGGATTGCTTTATTAAATACTTAGAAACACTGCTTATAACAGGTGACTTCGCTTGATTTTCCACATACTTGGCAACGCTACTGACTACGGGCGCTTTTTTTGCAACGACAGCATGCTTGGTCATGTACTTAGCAACACCGCTTATTTTCGGTGCTTTTTTTGCGAGTATAGCCTGTCTTGCCATATACTTGGCAACACTGCTTACAGGAAACTGATCCAGTTTCTCCAAGTACTTGGCAACACTACTCACTGATACTACTTCTTCGTGTTTTTCTAAGAGATCAACAACTTCACCCGCTGTAGATATCTCTTCCTGACTTTCCAAGAAATCAGCAACTTCATTACTTGCCGACAGCTCTTCCAGATTTTTCAGATATCTCTCAACTCCGCTTAAAACCGGCTCAACTTCTTGGCTTTTCAAATACCTGGCAACTCCAGTAAGCTCACCAGGACCTCTAACATATGCGCGAGGACTGGTTCGTGTTTCAACTGCTCTTTTGAAACCAAAAAATCCAGACACTAAATCGATCAAGTAATTTTGATCCACTTATCACCCCCGGTTGCGCATGTACTTTTCAACTCCAGTTCCTGCTTGAGCTGCTGTTTCTTTTGCAGATCTAGCCTGTTTTTCAAGGTATTTTTCAACTCCACTCGCCGCAGCTGTTTCTTTTTCAGACACAACCCGACTTTCCAAATATCTTGCAACACCAGTCGCAGCAGCCATATTATGCTTTCTCAGATATCGAGCGACTCCGGAAAGCCCACTAACATGGCCGGAATAAACTGAAGGTTTGCTAACTTTAGCTTTTGACTCGCGCTTACCTAAAAAGATATATCCAGCCACAGCAAAAACAGCCAATCCCAACAAGTAACTCATCATTGATTCTTCTTCGACTTTTACCGTTGCGCTTATCTCTGTGTCACCTGCTGTAGCCTGCTCAGCCGTTGATGATGTCCCGGCAAACTTACTTGGCTTATAGTCAGCGTCCTTGTATAGAACTTTTGGCTCAAAGTTTGCCGCTGGATATTTTGAATCAGACTCTGCCGACTCAACAGACTTGGCCTGTTTGGCCGGTGCCGGCGCAGGCTTGCTGCTGTCAATATCTTGATAAATTACTTTTGGCTTGAAGTCCGCTGCCGGATATTCTGTTTCTGCCCCTACTATGGGACTGGCCAATAACAGCGTAGCAACTAAACCATTCGTCAAATTATTTATTTTCACGTGTGAATCCCCCTCTATGCGTTGTTTTTAGAGTAGCCATATCTGCGTTGTATCTTTGACTTAATAATACTAATTATCAACGAGTTAAACACACCCAATCAATATATTCAGTCGTCTCACTAACGCAAATATGACCTTTAAAATTAAAGTACCGCTTCTACGTTTTTGACAACGTTTTCAACAGTAAAGCCGAAGTGTTTCATCAGTATGCCGCCAGGCGCAGATTCGCCGAAAGTATCAATACCGACAACTGCGCCTTCCAAACCAACATATTTACGCCAAAAATCAGTAATACCTGCCTCAATCGCAACACGTTTTACACCTGGTGTTAATACGCTGTCTTTATAAGTCTGGTCTTGACGGTCAAATACATTTGTTGACGGCATTGAAACAACACGCGCTTGAATACCTTTTTCTGCTAAGGCTGCTTGTGATTTTATTGCTAAATCAACTTCTGAACCGGTTGCAATGAGGATAACTTGGGCATTGCCTGCTGCTTCAGAAACAACGTACGCCCCTTTACGGATAGCTGCGATTTGTTCATCTGTACGCACTATGAAAGGCAAACCTTGACGGCTTAACACTAAGCTTGTAGGCCCTGTCATACGTTCAATTGCCATTACCCAGGAAACCGCTGTTTCTGTGGCATCGGCAGGTCGCCAAACATCCATATTCGGAATGTAACGCATAGCAGAAGTGTTCTCAATCGGCTGATGCGTTGGACCGTCTTCCCCTTGACCAATAGAGTCATGAGTTAAAACAGCAATAGTGCGAATTTTCATTAACGCTGCCATACGCAAAGCACTTTTCGCATAATCAGAGAACATGTGGAATGTTCCGCCGAAAGGCAATAAACCACCATGTAACGCCATACCGTTCATAATAGCGTACATGCCAAACTCACGCACACCGTAGGAGATGTAATTACCCATCTCTTTACCGCTGACATGTTTGAAGCTGCTGCAACTGGTTAAGTTAGAACCTGTTAAGTCCGCAGAACCACCTAAAAATTCAGGTAATGTGGGAGCTAATCCGCCAATTACTTTTTGTGAAGATTGACGTGTGGCAAGATTTTCCGCTTTTGCGTTGGTTTCAGCAATCAATGCGTCAGTCGCTGCTTGCCAATTAGCCGGTAGATCACCCGCCATACGACGTTTGAATTCTGCTGCTAATTCCGGATACTCTGCCTCGTAGGCTGCGAATTTAGTATCCCATGCCGCTTCGGCTCTTGCGCCTTTTGCTTTAGCATCCCAGCCTGCATAAACATTTTCTGGGATAATAAACGCTTCGTGGTCCCAGCCTAAAGCCGCTTTAGTTAAATTAATTTCAGGCTGACCTAAAGCCGCACCATGACATTCATGAGTGCCTGCTTTGTTTGGCGATCCAAAACCAATGGTTGTTTTGCAGCATATTAATGAAGGCATATCTGTCATCGCTTTAGCCATGACAATTGCCTTATTAATCTCTTCAGGATTATGTCCGTCTACTGACAGAACATGCCAACCGTAAGCTTCAAAACGTTTTGCTGTATCATCCGTGTACCAGCCTTCAATATGTCCATCGATAGAAATACCGTTATCATCCCAGAAAGCGATTAAGCCGCCTAAACCCCAAGTACCCGCTAATGAACAGGCTTCATGAGAAATACCTTCCATCAAACAGCCATCGCCCATGAATACATAGGTATGGTGATCAACGATTTTATGACCTGGACGGTTGAATTGGCCAGCAAGCAGCTTTTCAGCCATTGCAAAACCTACACCATTGGCAAGACCTTGCCCTAACGGTCCGGTCGTTGTTTCAACGCCTGGTGCATAACCGTATTCAGGATGCCCCGCACATTTTGAATGTAGTTGACGGAAAGAAGCCAATTCGCTCATGGGCAAATCATAGCCACTCAAATGCAATAGTGAATAAATCAGCATTGAACCGTGACCATTGGAAAGAACAAAGCGGTCACGATCTGACCATTTCGGATTGGACGGATTATGGCGCAGGTGATCATTCCATAAAACCTCGGCAATGTCCGCCATGCCCATAGGTGCGCCTGGATGCCCAGAGTTTGCTTTCTGCACGGCATCCATGCTCAAAGCGCGTATGGCGTTCGCTAATTCTCGACGCGAAGTCATATTCTTCTCCTTACTATTGATAGATTACTAAATGGTGACCTTTATTAGTCTGATTGACTCTGTCACGAAATGTTCTTTCGGCATTTCATACCTTACAAGGATTAGAACGAGTGGTCATAACCACTCGTTCCGGTGCCGCTATTCTAAATTAGCGTGCCTTTCTCTCATCACTTCTTCGGGAATTCCTTTTTCATGGATAATATGAGAAATGGTTGCTTCCAAAAATAACAAAGTAGATAGTTCAAACACAGTCCCCATGGGCATCCCTAGAACCTTACCATACTGTTCCGGGCTACCTATTTGGAATACTGCATCTGCCAGATCGCCAATGGTTGAACTGCCTTTCGCAGAGATCAAGACAATGTTAGCACCTATTTTTTTTGCATTTTTAGTGAATGCTATTAATTGCTCAGTCTCTCCTGATCCGGAAATAATGACCAATAAGTCACCGCTTTTAATGCTCGGCGTCACAATTTCACCCACGACACTTACATCGTAACCGCCGTGAACCAACCTCATTGCAAAAAAATTGCCAACAAGCTTGGAACGTCCCGCGCCCGCGATAAATATACGTTTGGCGCTATCAAGCAATTGGGTCAACTTTACATCATACGTATCATCTGTAGCTTCAAGAACACCTGAAATCTTTTCTATGATAAGTTGCTGATGCATAATTATACCGCGTCAACCAATTCGCGAATTTCACGCGCTGCATCAGCAGGTGAGGCAGCGCCATAGATTGCTGCACCAACCACGATGATGTTTGCACCTGCGCGAACCACATCTTGTACAGTTGACGGTTTAATACCACCGGCAACAGAAATCCTGACGTTTAAGCCCAATCTTGCGATATCATTCAAATCAGCAAAAGGAGTATGACCTGCTGCTTGTGCATCAAGACCTGTATGAATACCCATGATATGAGCACCGGCTTCAGCAGTAGCTCTTGCACAGGCGACTTTATCTTCAACATTAATCAGATCGATTTGAGCTTCTGCGCCGTATGCATTTGCCGCTTTGATAACACCTGCACAAGTTGCAAGGCCGGATACGCCTAAAACTGTACAAATATCAGCGCCTGCTGCATAAAAAGGTGTTGCTTCGTATTCGCCTGCGTCCATTGTTTTAAGATCTACTAACAGTAGTTTCTCTGGAAATCTTGCTCTTAATTCTTTAACCAAGTTAAGTCCATTATATTTGATGCATGGGGTTCCGATTTCAAATATATCAACGTAAGGAGCTACTAAGGTAGCAAGGCCTACTGTTTGGTCGAAATCCAATGAATCTAATGCCATTTGTATTAATGGTTTTGCCATGATGCGTGCTCCGATGGGTTATAGTAATAGTTATAATTTTAGTTACTTACTCTTTATGCGAATGCAACTTTAAAGTAGAAAGGGGATCGATGTCAATGCCCAATGCTCAATGTTCTGCGTTGATACATCGATAACAGCTGAATGAGGGAAATATACAAGTAAAATGTTATAGGCTTAATTTTATACATCCGAGACAATCCGACCTCCTCCATAACATTAGTATAACGTTTCTTTTTGCCGGCAAAAATGCCTATTAATCACTACCAAAGCAATATGACCGACCTTTTTATTCAAACAATCGCAAACACCAGCAAGGTGTTTTTGTTCAGAATATACTCATGCTGCAATAGCCCAATCTTGTTCCTTTTACAATGATATATTTGAACAGCTTTCAATACATCAATAATCAGGCAACCTTAGGAAATAGTCATACATTGAGTCACGAAGCCCGCTCCGTCACAGTCACAGCGCTTGTATGTAGTAGCCGAAGCTGGTAAAGCGACATTTGAAATGCCCTCTCCCGAGGGGAGAGGGGACTTTGTTGCCTTAACAACTTCAGGCCCTATAACATTACATTTAATACAGCCATTCGCACACTACTGAATCGATTCATAAATCGTTAATCGTTATGATGTGTATCTGGACAAAATTAAGCTTTTTGTGTCAAGCTTCAAACGAAATCCAGCTCAACCTTTACTTCCCATTGATTAGATAACCTATTGACCAAGATTTTGCGTATCGATACCCGCGTAACTTATAAGCACTGGCGGATTCAATTCGCATTATCCGCTGTCTTGCACCCAAAACCGGCAACTATGCTCAACTGAAACCCAACGGAATGCATATGTAATTCCATGTAAATTAAAATAATAAACCCAATTAAGAGAGAAACAACCCGATGGAACCTTTTATCAATATACGCGCACTGATCATCGACATGGATGGCGTTTTATGGCACGGCGACCAGCCAATGCCCGGCTTGACAGACTTTTTTCAAACCTTACGTGAGCAACAAATTCGCTTTATTCTGGCAACCAACAACGCCAGCCTGACTCAAGAGCAGTATGTGATCAAACTGGCGCAGATGGGCGTACAGGTAACTCGCGATGAAATTCTGACCTCCAGCATGGCAACCGCATTGTACCTGAGCAAGCATAACAATCCCGCGGAAAGCCGCGTATTCGTCATCGGCGAAGATGGCGCTAAACAGCCGCTTCTTGATCACGGCTTTACCTTGACCAAGCTGTATGAACTAAATGATGACAAAGACAACCCCAATATGGGAGCTGACATTGTTGTTTGCGGTAAAGATAGCACCTTGTCATGGGACAAGTTGGCGACTGCTACGTTGAATATTCGCGCCGGAGCCCAATTCATTGGCACCAATGCCGACACCACATTACCCACAGAACGCGGCCTCACCCACGGCAACGGCGCAATTCTGGCGGCACTACAGGCGGCTACCGGCATAACGCCAACCATCATCGGCAAGCCCGAACCTATCATATACCAGCAAGCTCTAGCGTTGCTAGACGTTGATCCGGCCCAAACAGTGGCTATCGGCGATCGATTGGAGACTGATATTCTTGGCGCAGTTCGCACCGGCATACGCAGCCTTATGGTTTTATCGGGCGTGTCTACCGAAGACGATTTCAAAACGACAGACTATCGACCAACCTGGGTTATGCCGGACATCCGCGCCGTGACACAAGCATTGAAAAACTGACCGCTACGTATTAAAGCTAATAGATCAGGCTCACTGCCCGCGCTATCATCAAAAAACCCACACTCACCGGAGCCGCTGCAATGAAAAAATTCATCAATAGCATTGATAATCTGCTTGACGAAAGCCTGCTGGGCTTTGCCAAAGCCCATGCAGATATAATTCAACTCAACGCCCAGCCTCACTTCATCAGACGCATAAAGCCCACCACACCCGGCAAAGTTGCGCTAATTTCCGGCGGCGGCTCAGGCCATGAACCTTTGCATACGGGCTTTGTCGGTTCAGGCATGCTGGATGCCGCCTGTCCGGGCCAAGTATTCACCTCCCCTACTCCCGATCAAATGCTGGCTGCGGCACAAGCCGTGGAAAATAGCGGAGGAGTTTTATTCATCGTCAAGAACTATGCAGGCGATGTGATGAACTTCGAAATCGCCGCTGAAATGCTTGATTGTCCGCACGAAACCATCCTGGTCAGCGATGATGTTTCCTTTCCCAAAACCCACAGCACCGGGCGACGCGGCGTTGCAGGCACCCTGATTGTGGAAAAAATCGTCGGCGCGGCGGCAGAGTCAGGCGCAGATTTGGCAACTTGCAAGGTATTAGGCGATCGAGTCAACCTTGCCACTGCGTCCATGGGCGTGGCATTAAGCAGTTGCACGGTACCCGCTCTGGGCAAGCCCACTTTCGACATTGGCGAGAACGAAATCGAAATGGGCGTGGGCATTCATGGCGAGCGAGGGCGCGAGCGCATAGCCATGAGCAGCGCCACCGAAATTGTCGACTACCTGTCCGGCATTATTGATGACGATCTGAAGCCGCAAAAAGGCCAATCGGCTTTATTACATATAAACGGCTTCGGAGCGACGCCTTTAATGGAACTGCATCTTATTTATGAGCTGGCATCCCGGTTCTGGGAAAAACGCGGCGTTAACATCTGCCGCTCTCTGGTCGGCAACTACACCACCTCACTCGATATGGCGGGCTGCTCGATTACCCTAAGTTTGCTTGATGAAGAACTGCTCCGCCTGTGGGATGCGCCCGTCCATACCGCGGCCTTACGCTGGGGCTGTTAAATGCTTCGCCAGTACATCGACCAGCGCACAAATCATTAGCTGACTGGTTTTAGCCCCCGCATCGATATGCCCCCGGCTGCGCTCCTCCAGAAAAGAAGCGCGCCCTTTAGTCGCCAGCATATCCCGGGTAGACTCCATACCCGCAATGGCTGTCCGCGTGACATTTTCCAATGCTACAGGTAACGCAACCGAATCCGCTGCCGCCTGCCGCAAGCTTGCCGCGACCGGAATCAGCACATCCAGCATGGTTTTCTCGCCTGCATCTGCCTTGCCCCGCTGCTTTACCGCGCCCACGCCGCTGGTGAAAATCTCGGCAAAAGCCTGCAAATCCAAAGGCCGGTCGCGAGCCGCTTTGCTCATTGCAACGAACAACGTACCGTATAAAGAACCTGATGCACCCCCCACCGCCGTCATCAAGGTCATACCGATTTTCTGCCAGGCCGCCGCCCAATCAAGCGTCGCCAATTCATCGCTTTGAGCCATCAGCGCCTTAATACCGCGTTGCAGATTAGTCACATGATCGCCGTCGCCGATAGCTTGATCCAGAGCCGTCACTTCCTCGGCATTTGTCTCGATTGCGTGATCTATTGCCTGAATCAGGCCGGGTAATAATGCAGGAACGAGTTGCATGGCATCCTCCTATTCAAAAAGTAATTAGGTGATGTGTAATTCACCCGTTTGACGAATCATACCCCAAGCAGCGCTCCATAAGTTAAGTTAAAAAATAACTTTAATTATTCTCTTGTTCTTTATTTGTTCTGCTGTTATATTTTTAAAAAACAAATTGAGAACAAATTATGACTAAATCACTTACCAGAAAGCAACAGGAAATTTTCGATTTCCTGTTGCAAAATCAGAACAACTTTCCCCATCCGCCCACTCTGGAAGAGCTTTGTGCGAGCATGGGCTTAAAGTCTCGCGGTTCTTTGCATAATCACATTAAGGCCTTGATTAAAGAAAACCTGATCGAAGCTCCGGAACGCAAGCAACGCGGTATTCGCCTGACAGAATACGCAAAAGAAATGACCAACCATTTCGATGATCAAAGCTCACTGCCGTTTGTCGGATTTATTGCCGCCGGAAAACCCATCGAAGCCGTCGAAAACATTACTTATATGGCCATCCCTGAGCAGCTGAAAACGCAAAAACCCTGCTACGTTCTTAAGGTAAAAGGCGATTCCATGCTTGAACAAGGCATCTATGATGGCGACTGGGTGATTATTGAACAACGCTGCCATGCCCGTAATGGCGAAATTGTTGTGGCCTTGGTCAATAAAGCCGAAGCCACGTTGAAATTTATTGAGCAATACCCGCACGAAACATTACTTATCCCCGCTAATTCAACAATGGAAGCGATGCGCTACACCCCGGAACAAGTGGAAATTCAAGGCGTATTAGTGGGCCAAATGCGTAGTTATACTAAAAATCATTAGGAGAAATATCATGTTGCAACAACGGATACACATGCGTGACCAAGTGACCAATCGAGTTGAAATAATTATGGGGGATGGCAAACCGCCGTTCGCCGAACGACTGGAGGAATTTGCAACGTCCCTATTATTTGTAGTCATCATTATTTTTCTTATTCGTATATAAGGCCGTATTAGCCTGCTAACTAATATATCTTGAAAAAATCATCAACAAAAGATATGGTTCGCGCAAAATAATAACGCATTACATTTAAGTTTCTCATTTCCTGATCACAGCATCCCGAACGTGCCTGATTTTAGAAGATTGATTCTTGTGGTGCGCAAAACCACTCAGGCTTTACGTTGAACTCCGGTTACGCACCTGACTTTATCAAACGTCGCCCTCATCCTCTTACAAGGTTACTATAAATGCCCATTTCGCTTGCCGTTCTTGAAAATGTGATCCGTGAAGCCGGATTGATTGCCATGACTCATTTTAAGGACCTGAAAAACTTAGAAGTCACTAAAAAAAGCCCACGTGACTTAGTCACCGATGCCGACGTGGCGGTTGAAGCTTTTCTACAAGAATCCCTTGCCAAGCATTATCCGCAATTCGGTTTTTGGGGAGAGGAAAGCGGGCAAAGCGCCAATCAATCCAGCCGCTGGATTGTCGATCCGATTGATGGAACCCACTCATTTTCAAGAGGTCAGTACTTTTGGGGTATCAGTGTCGCACTGGAGATTGATCAAGAACTCATATTCGGAGCTGTCTACGCGCCCGCATTGGATGATTACTATGCAGCCGAAAAGGGCAAGGGAGCCTGGAAAAACGGCCAACCTATTACCGTCTCCAACGAAAGCAACCTTGCCGACGCGATGGTCGCGACCGGATTCGCCTGCTTGCGCTCCTACTTAAAAGAAAACAACCTGCAACGATTTTGCAGGATCGCCGAGATAACAACCGGGCAACGCCGCTTCGGATCGGCGGCAATCGATCTATGCCTCGTTGCGGACGGCCAAGTCGATGCTTTTTGGGAGCAGGAGTTAAACCTGTATGACGTTGCCGCCGGAGCATTGATTGCTGGCGAAGCTGGAGCCACGGTTACCGATTTCCAGGGAAATAAAGGGCTCTTCCCGAAAAATATCCTGGTCACCAACAGGAAGATTCTTAACCAGTTACTTCCGCTGATGTAATGTCCAGCCAATGCCATTACGTGATTGAATATCCAAAGGACACAAACAAAAAACCACCCAACCCCGTAAAGAATTGGATGGTTGTGTTGAGGTACGATAAATAAGAATTATGCGTTGTGGCCTACCTGGCTTAATTAGAATGAATCGCGCCAGTATCAATGTGATGATGAATTTTGGCTGATTTAATAGCAAACAACAAAGCAATCAAACCCCATAAAGCAATAAGCCCCATTCCTAAAAGTGCGGCTATTTCAATAGTCATTTTATTCCCCTTCTTCGTCTTGAATAGACATGAGCAAATGCGAGATAGTTTGGCAAACTATCTACCAGATAAACGCACCCAACAGGATTACTGGACTGTTACTTGAATAGCCCATGAAACCCAATCCGACGCCGCCGAAATTAGAAATTTTTTTTAATTCGTCAGCAATTGATTTTCTGACTTCACGATCAAACTTTAGTTTCATGCAAAGAATATAGCATAAAACATTTTAACCCTACAAAAAAACCATCCAACCCCTCCCAACCCCATGTAGAACTGAATGGTTTGTGTTGGAGTGTACGAGAAATAAGGGTTATGCGTTGTGTGCTTGGACGGATATGAGATGTTTTGTCGGCTGCAATAACTTAACCAAAGCTGCAACAGCGCTAACAGCTACTACCATCAATGCGCCTAATTTAATGGTCATACGCTGTTCCAGTTGAATAAATTTTCCATCGAACCGCTCTTCAAGATGTTTAATATCTTCCTTGGTCGCAACTTCCTTAAGATTAACCTCAAATAGTTCCGCCTCAGCTTCTGCATGCTCAGGAAGCACCCCGGCAGATTTTAATTTATTGGCAAACCTTAATGTATCAAATGTAATTGCTCCCATGACTCTCTCCATCAAATTCAATATGTCTGGCAGCTTAACATATAGACAAAAAAAATCGCCTCCAGGTTTTTCCAAGCACTATGGACTCAGGAGGAATTCGGTCATTGACTTGACCGGAGCCACGGATTGTCCCGTTTTTTGACAGGCGCTTGGCACTCCCAGCAAACAAGCTTGTTTATAGGCCTGCATAGCGGAAGTCGAATCATTAAGCCCATCCAGGGCGCGCGCTTTACCCAGATAAAGTTTTGTTTTATTCGTTGGTAGTAATTCGATGGCTTTGTTAATGTCGTTTAGAGCCTGGAGATATTTTCCGCTTTCCAAATAGGCCGAACCGCGATTTTGATAAGCATAGCCCTCATAGTAGCCTTTTAGTTCGATTACTTTACTTAAATCCTCTATCGCTTCGGCATAGTGTTTCGCCTTAACTAATTCTGTGCCTCGATTGTATAAGATTCTATCAATGCCCAAACGTGTATCTTCAGTATTCTCTATCATCAAGGCTGCATCATCCCACAGCAGCAGCGGATGAGAAAAAGTGGTCAGGCGTAGCCATGATAAAGGCATCATGAATACTGCAACGCAGGTCAATGTGATAGCCGCCTGTTTTGCGCTCAATTTTTGGCATAAAAAAGGCAACGCGGCGAAAGCGCCAACCATCCACAAATAACTGCGATAAAGCACAAAAGATTCCTGAATTCTGATAGTTGAAAGTTCGGTCGCAAACAACAGCCACGGGCAAAGCAAGGCGAAGCCCAGCAAGCCTTTTAACCCTCTTTGCAGCAGCAGGCGAATTGCAACAACCGGGTAAACTATAAAGCCGATCAAACCGGCAGTTTCCGGCCAAGACCACAGACTCCTGGCAAAAACTTGAGGCATATCAACAGACATCCATACGGGACTTGGCGCAATCCATATCCACAGGTATTTAAAAAACAGGGAAGACTGTGTCAGTATCGACAAAGGATAGGCAAGGCGCACATTGAAGTCGGGACCCAGCAAGGATATATAATTTGCGGCTATAGGCTCATAAGCCTGCCCCAAAACATGTCGTGATTTGATCTGGAGAACTACGAACCCGCCAATCAATCCATAGAGTACGAAAGTTGGCCAAATCAGCATCAATCGTTGCCGGAGAGACTGGTTGTCGACCAGCAACAGCAGTGCTATCGTTACTGCAGGAACCATAACGGCATGTTCTTTCGAGAACACCGCCAGAAAATAGGTGGCTGCAGAGGTCAGTAGCCAACGCCGGCTGTCTCTAATCAAACCTTCCAGAAACAAACGCCAGGTTAGCAAGGCGAACAATGTCGCCATCAGAGTGGAACGCTGGACTAAATAAGCAGCCGCATAAACCGAAGCAGGATGCAGCGCAAAGATCAATGCGCCAAAAAAGGCCAGCCAGTGCGGCGACAGGGTCTCGCCGCTTTCGACATTATCGGGAAGTATCTGTTCAAACAGTCGGCGCAAAAATAAAAACAGGGTAACCGTCGTGGCAAGGTGCAGCGCCAAGTTACCCAGGCGAAACCCGATCAGATCCAAACCGAACAACGAACGAGTCCACTCCAGGGTAGCATAAGGCAACCAGCGCAAATCGAAGCTGAATGCCTTATCCAGGTACTGCTCGTGTATCGAGCCATCGAAAAAATAGATGTCGTCAAAGACGACGGGGTTCCAGAAAAATTGCCCGTAAAGGAAGGCGACCGGCAAACATAAAGCAAGTAGGGAAAAAACGGTTCTCATGGTATTGCCTTGTTTAAGTCCGGTGCGTTACCGCGGGGAGATCAATGTCTATCACAGCCGGACGGGGCATGTTGCCCCGTCCGAAACGTTTTGCGTTGGTTAGTGTAGCCACTTAGCTCAGGCATCGCAAAAGGCGCTTTGATATTGATCTGGCTGGATGCAAAATTCTGGAAAACTTTTGCCTACCTACTTACAAATCACAGCCGGACGGGGCATGTTGCCCCGTCAGAAACGTTTTGCGTTGGTTAGAGTGTAGCCACTTAGCTCAGGCATCGCAAAAACGTTAGGAACGGGGTTGCAAACCCCGTTCCGCTTGGGGCATAAAAAAACCGCCCCAGTTTCCCAAGGGCGGTTTGTTAGCGATTATTGTTGGGTTACGAACCAACCTAGCCGACTATTAGCAAAGTGCAGCAGTTGTACAGGTGGGTGTCCAAGTTAACTTGCCAGCACTTAATGCAGGCGTCAGTGTGTATAGATCTGTAGTTGCAATACCTCTTCCGCCAACAGGAGTAACCACAATCACACCAGCGTCTGATGTTGTAACAGACGCAACAGCACCAACGGTCACACCTGATATATTTACTGGTACGCCATTAGAGCCACCGGCACAACCGGTTATTGTAGTCGCTGTAGGTAACAGATTTGTTTGAGCACAAACCTCGACTGCGGATTTTGGTGCAGTCGCCGCCATAACAACCTCTGTATAACGCGCTTTAGTGGTGTAAGTCTGATAGGCTGGCAGTGCAATCGACGCCAAAATACCGATGATCGCCACCACGATCATTAATTCGATTAAGGTGAAACCTTGTTGTGCTTTTTTCATAGACAATGAATTCATGAGTCAATCCTCTTTAAATTAAAATAAACTACAACAAGATATAAGCAGGATCCATGCCAAATGGCCACCCGATCCTCAGAGCAGCCTATGCTCACGGTTAAAACAAAGGAATTGCCTTTATTCAACAAAAATAAGCTAAGCTAAAAACCGGTCGCGACAGAATTGCCTGTCATAAAGCCCTGCCATGATAGAATGCCCCTCAAAAAGCCCTGCCAAACACATTGTGCTCATTTGAACTTAGGGATGCAACATGCAACACCTCAGCCTGCAAGCCGCCGCCACACTAACCGAATGGAGCGAGCGCACCCTAAGACGCCGCATTGCCGACGGCACTTTAAAATGCGCTACCGGTAATGAGGCTCGTTATAAAACAATGATCTGTTTCGATTCGATCAGACACGACACTTGCATTGCTCTTGATCCTGATGATATAGAGCTGATTAAGAATGCCGACGACGGCGATGCGAAATCTCAAAATGATTTGGCGTTGCTTTTTTTAGGAAAAAATAAGCCCAAAAGTGCTGTTTATTGGCTGGAATTGGCTGCAAAACAAAATCTTACCGATGCGATGCACTTGCTGGGGCGTTGTTATTTGGAAGGCAATGGCTTACCTAAAGACGACAATCTTGCCATTATGTGGATTGCCAAAGCGGCTTCGATGGGCCATCCGATCGCGCTCGCGCAGATTCAGTCGATACGCCTGAGTTAAAAGTTTGCAGCATGTTTCCCACGTCTGAGTGTGGGAAACATTAAATCCAGACTTACAGCTTTCCCTGGCTTTTTTTTATATCTAACCATGTATCGTAAGCAAGATACGCCAGAAAACCTACAAAACCAATCATCATCACAGCAAGCAAAATACTATTCATTTTCCAAATCCTCCAATAATCGTTTTATTTGTTTGTAACTCCACAACGCAAAAGCTAAACTACAAAAAAAGCCTGATGCACATAGCAGCAATATCCAGAAACTAATCGTTAAATAATGTTCTGCCGCCCATCCCACTAACGCCATAACCACGGCTAACGCAGCAAAAAACATTTTTTCATGAAATTTCGGCTTTAATTCGTTCTATTTTTGGCATTTTAAGTACTTCATTCATAAAACCAACTCAATTATACCACGCGCCCAAAAAATTGCCCTACCCCGAAAGCAGTGGGGACACCAACAGTAGGCACTCCTTTGCGGTTAAATAATCAGCTTCAACGGGTAATAACAAAAGCGGCTTCGATGGGTCATCCGATCGCGCTCGCACAGATTCAGTCGATACGTCTGACTTAAAAAAGCAGGCACTTTCCAACTGCATGGATACAAAAGTAGCGTAGCGGTGTGCCGAGGCTAAGCCACTCCTACTTTGCTGAGCAGTTATAAAAAATAAATACTTTACAGGTGCAAACCGGCCATATGTTGCTATAAAATGCGCATACCAATCCAACATTAACCGGATTCAAACAATGCAAGCTCTAAACAACACCACCAAGAAAGCAACCAACATTACCCTCTCGTCTGATGTGTTGGCCGAAGCAAAGGCATTGGGCATCAATATTTCGCAGTCTTGCGACCAATTCTTGCGCGAACTGGTGCGTAATGAGCGGGAACGGCGCTGGCAGCAGGATAACGCCGACTTTATCGCCGCCTACAATCAAACTGTAGCGGATGAAGGTTTGCCATTGGACTCATGGCGGTCGTTTTAATATGTCGCGTTTTGATGTCTATCGAAATGGTGGCGAACATGCTGAAGCAACGCCGTACCTTCTGGATGTTCAAAGTGATTTATTACAAGGCCTGGATACCCGCATCGTCGTGCCGCTACGCAGATGCGATTGTTTTCCTGCCGTCAATCTTCCCGCCAACCTTACCCCGACGTTCGAAATTGAAGGCGTCGAATGCCTGCTGGAAACACCCAAGCTGGCCGCCGTGCCGCTTCGTTTGTTAAAAACGCCAGTCGCATCGCTTGCGTCCAGGCAGTTTGAAATTACAGCGGCGTTGGATTTTCTGTTTTATGGCTTCTGAGATGCAGCTAGTGACGCTCCGGCGCGGGGACGATAAAAATAAAACTTGCGAGATAGGCATTAATCATCTTTATTGAGTTTGGGTATTTCAGATAGTGTAAGTATTCAACCCCAGCAGTAATTTATGATTTGTGGGAGGGGCTTTAGCCCCGATTGTCGCGGCTAAAGCCCCTCCCACAAACATAAAAATTCGGAGAGTCTGAATAATTACCAGATAGTTAAACAATCGCACTCAATTTAATCAACAACGCCGTAATCAGCGCAGTTTGTAACAGGCCGACACTGACAATCCAGCGAATAAGCTCGCTTTTGGTTTCCGCAAGCCTAACCTCGCTTTTTAATTCAGTCTCCCGAAATCGGCTATCAAGTGATTGGTTAGTGACCAGATTATCAAGATCATAATCATGCCGCGCTTGCTCAAGCGTCGAAGTTACCGCCGCCTTTTGTAGCTTGGTAATAATTTCGGCCTGCTCTTCACTGAACCCGGCATTCTTTAGCTCTTTGATAAACTCGTGGGTGTCGAACGTGATGGTTGACATGGTTACTCCTCTGTTTTTTGATAGTTCAGCGCATAGAGGTGGACAGCGCATTTTTGCCCACCCTCTACGCTTACTTCAACTTGGCTTTAAGCATTTTGTTGACTTCGCCGGGGTTTGCCTTGCCCTGCATCTCCTTCATCACCTGTCCGACAAAAAAACCGAAGACTTTATCTTTACCGCTACGGTATTGCTCAACCTGGTCCTGGTTGTCGGCAATAATTTTATCGATAATAGCTTCTATCGCGCCGGTGTCTGTGATCTGCTTCAAGCCTTTCGCTTCGATAACTTCATCGGCTGTCGCCGTGCCCTGCCACAGCTCCTCGAACACCTGTTTGGCGATTTTTCCGGAAATAGTGTCGTCGCTGATGCGCTTTAACAACCCGGCCAAGCGTTCGTGACTGACCGGCGAGTCGGCAATTTCCAGGTCGGCTCTATTAAGCGCGGCTAAAAGATCGCCGGTCACCCAGTTGGCGCAGATTTTTGCTTCACAAGCCGATTCTTTAACCACGATTTCGAAATAATCAGCCAGCCGACGGGAAGATGTCAGCAGGGTGGCGTTCTCTTCATCCAGCGCATAATCATCTTTAAATCGCTGTTTTTTCGCTTGGGGCAATTCCGGCAATCGGGCTTTTATTTGCGCTTTAAAATCTTCGTCGATGAGCACAGGCAACAGGTCGGGATCGGGGAAATACCGGTAATCATTGGCTTCTTCCTTGCTGCGCATGGAGCGGGTTTCATCCTTGACCGAATCGTACAAACGGGTTTCCTGAACCACGATGCCGCCGCCTTCTATCACCTCTATTTGCCGCTCGATTTCGTGATTGATGGCTTTTTCGACAAACTTGAACGAGTTGATATTTTTGATTTCGGCCCGCGTGCCGAATTCTTTCTGGCCCTTGGGACGCACCGATACGTTGGCATCGCAACGGAACGAGCCTTCCTGCATATTGCCGTCGCAAATACCCAGATAGCGCACCAGTTCGTGCATTTTCCTCATGTAAGCCACGGCTTCTTTAGCCGAACTCATTTCCGGCTCGGAAACGATTTCCAGCAACGGCGTACCGGCACGGTTTAAATCGATTCCGGTCAAGCCGTGAAAGTTCTCATGCAACGATTTGCCCGCATCTTCTTCCAGATGAGCACGAGTGATGCCGATGCGTTTGACTACTCCATCGACGTCAATATCCAAATGCCCGACACCGACGATAGGCAAATCCATCTGACTGATTTGATAGCCCTTAGGCAAGTCCGGGTAAAAATAATTTTTTCTGGCGAACACCGAATACGGTGCGATATGCGCTTCGATTGCCATGCCGAAGATGACCGCCATGCGCACGGCTTCCTCATTCAAGACCGGCAATACGCCCGGCAAGCCTAAATCGACCGCGCAGGCCTGGGTATTGGGTTCCGCGCCGTAAGCGGTGGACGCTCCGGAAAAAATTTTTGATTTGGTGGCGAGTTGGGCGTGAATTTCCAAGCCGATTACTGTTTCCCATTGTGTATTCATTTTAGTAGTTCCGTGTTATTCGGCAAAAACGTCGGCCAGATCGATGTCCAGCTCAGGGAAAAGATAAGGGTTTGCGATGTCGTCACCCGCGTGCATGGCGAATAGTTGGTATTTTTCGGTGTCCTTATCCAGCAGAAACTGATAGACCGCTTGTTCGTAGGGATAAACCAGCCAGTACTCGGTGACGCCGTTTTCCTGATAAAGATCGTATTTAAGGCGCATTTCTTTCTTGCTGTTACCGGTAGATAACACTTCAATCACCCAATCCGGCGCACCACTACAACCTTGAACTGTCAGTTTTTCAGGATCGCAAATTACGCATAGATCGGGTTGCACTACGCTGTAAATCTCCCGGTCGGCTAATGTCGATTTCCGGCTGTTGTATAGGCTCACATCAAACGGCGCATGGAAAACCTGGCAAGGTTTTTTATGCAAATAGTTACTGATAACACGCAATAGATTGCGCGAAAGACGTTGATGTTTCACGTTCGGCGCGGGGGCCATCAACATGATTTTGCCGCGTATCAGTTCAACGGTTTCCTCCAGCTGCCAAGTCATATAATCGGCATAACTGTAGGTGGCATTTAAATCTAACTGTGAAAGCTGCGTAATAGTGGTCATGACAGTTTCTCCTTATTCAAAACCTTTTGGCGCTTGTTGGTGCCAATCGGTGACTTGTTGATACTGATAGGCGATATTCAACAACCGGCCTTCCGCAAAGTAATTGCCGATGATTTGCAAGCCCACGGGCATGCCTTTTGCAAACCCTGCGGGAACCGACATTGCAGGAACGCCGGCAAGATTGATCGCAATCGTGTAAATATCGGATAAATACATTTCAATCGGATTGCCTATTTTCTCGCCGATACCGAACGCGGTTGACGGTGTTACCGGCCCCATAATCACATCGACTTCCGACAGCGCTTTTTTAAAGTCTTCGCTGATCAGGCGGCGGATTTTTTGCGCCTTAATATAATAAGCGTCGTAGTAACCTGCCGACAGCGCATAAGTCCCCATCAAAATGCGACGCTTAACTTCCTTGCCAAAGCCTTCGCCGCGCGAGCGGGTATAAAGATCGGTTAAATCCACCGGATTTTCACAGCGGTAACCGAAACGCACACCGTCAAAACGCGACAGGTTCGCGGAGCACTCGGCAGGAGCAATGACGTAATAAGCGGGAATGGCCAGCTTAAGCGTGGGCATGGATATTTCCGTTACTTGGGCTCCCAATTTTCGATATTCGTTGATAGCCGCTTCAAGCGCTGCCGCCACATCGCTGTTTAGTCCTTCGCCAAAAAATTCTTTGGGCAGACCGATTTTTAAACCTTCGAGGCTGTTGCTTAATCCGGCCATATAATCAGGGACGGGCAAATCGACGCTGGTTGAATCTTTTTCATCGAAACCGGCCATGGTTTGCAGCATGATCGCCGCATCTTCGGCGCTACGGGTCATCGGTCCGCCTTGATCCAGACTGGAGGCATAAGCAATCATGCCGTAACGGGACACTCGGCCATAGGTCGGTTTTAATCCGGTAATGCCGCAGAGGGCGGCGGGTTGGCGTATCGATCCGCCGGTGTCGGTGCCTGTCGCGCAAACAGCAAGTCGCGCCGCAACAGCCGCCGCCGAACCGCCTGACGAACCGCCGGGAACGGTATTAATATCCCAGGGATTTTTGACTGCGCCGTAATAGCTGGTTTCGTTGGATGAGCCCATCGCAAACTCGTCCATGTTCAGCTTGCCCAGCATCACCGCACCGGCGCTGTTAAATTTATCCACCACTGTTGCATTGTAGGGTGCAATAAAATTATCCAGAATTTTTGAACCGCAGGTTGTTTTAACGCCCTCCGTACAAAAAATGTCTTTTTGGGCAATCGGGATGCCGGTTAAGAGCTCCGCCTTGCCTTTTGCCAGCCTGGCGTCGGCTGCTTCGGCTTCCTGCAAGGCCAGATCTTCGGTAACAGTGATATAAGCATTAAGTGAGCTGTGTTGCTTGATTCTGCCTAAAAAAGCCGTGGTCAATTCCACGCTTGAAAATTCGCCGGAACGCAGACCCTTGGCTAATTCCGCAATTGTTTTATTATGCATAGTTGTTACTGTTCCCTTTACTCAATTACTTTGGGCACTAGATAAAGTCCCGCTTCTACTTGTGGCGCAATGGCTTGGAATTTTTCGCGGTTGTCCTGCTCGGTGACTGCATCGGCCCGTAATCTTTGCGCCTGATCCATCGGGTGAGCCATAGGCTCGACGCCGCCGGTATCAAGATCGCTCATCCGCGCCATCAAATCCAGCATCCCGGACAAATCTTTTGCATAAGAAACAACATCTTGCTCCTCGATTCCCAGTCGCGCCAAATGCGCTATTTTCTTCACATCATCCGCCGTTAAAGACATTCTTAACTCCCAATAAAATTTCAGCGATTCTAAATATTATTGTGTTTATAATACTTTATATCTTGCTCAAACACTCGCTTGATTGATAAAGTAATACAATTTTTATTCCCCAAAGGATACAGCTAAAAATGTTCAAAAGAATTCGCGGCCTTTTCTCCAACGATCTCGCTATTGACTTAGGAACCGCCAATACATTGATCTACATTCCCGGCCAGGGAATCGTACTTAATGAGCCATCGGTTGTTGCTATCAAAGAAGACAGAATCCGGGGCAATAAAACTATTGCCGCTGTCGGTCTTGAGGCAAAACTTATGCTGGGACGCACACCGGGCAATATTACTGCAATCCGCCCACTAAAAGACGGAGTAATCGCCGATTTTGCCGTCACCGAGCGAATGCTGAGATATTTCATAGAAAAAGTCCATCAAAGCAAGCTGCTGCGTCCCAGTCCCCGCATTTTAATCTGCGTACCTTGCGGTTCAACACAGGTTGAACGTCGCGCCATTCGGGAGTCTGCGGCAATGGCCGGTGCACGCGAAGTTTATTTGATTGAAGAACCCATGTCGGCGGCTATCGGTGCAGGCTTGCCTGTTGATGAGGCGTGCGGCTCGATGGTTTTGGATATTGGCGGCGGCACCTCTGAAGTGGCTGTTATATCAATAAACGGCATCGTCTATTCCTCGTCTGTCCGTATCGGCGGCGATCGCTTTGACGAAGCCATTATCAATTATGTGCGTAGAAACTACGGCACCTTAATTGGCGAGGCTACCGCAGAAAGAATAAAGCATGAAATCGGCACGGCTTACCCCGGCAGCGAAGTCAGGGAAATAGAAGTTAAAGGCCGCAATCTGGCCGAAGGTGTGCCGCGCAGTTTCTCCTTAAACAGCAATGAAATCCTGGAAGCACTGCAAGAGCCGCTATCCGGCATTGTCGGCGCGGTAAAATTGGCCTTGGAGCAAACCCCGCCTGAACTCGGTTCGGATGTAGCAACCCGCGGCATATTCTTAACCGGCGGCGGTGCATTATTAAAGGATATAGATCGACTGATAGCCGAAGAAACAGGCCTGCCGGTCTTTATCGCTGATGACCCGCTAACCTGTGTCGCACGGGGCGGCGGCATGGTTCTGGAGATGCTCGATAAAAAAGGAGTCTCAACTTTTTCCTTAGAGTAATGATGTTCATTCTTTAAAATCATTTATTTTGGCAGCAACAAAGTCCATAGGTTAAGTTACGACTGCACGGACAGATGTTTTGCTCCATGCAAGAACTGCATTCCCCACATCCTTGTGGAGAATGCAGTAGCCGCGCAGCGGTGTCCCGAGGCGCATCATTTTGCGCCGTAACTCAACAGGTGCGGCAATGGTTTGTCGAGTTACATACGCTACGCTAACTCGATCTACGCGTTACCAACATTTTTTAACTGGATAAAGAGGCATCCCGCTATAAAACTTTTATTTGCTACCGGTCCTTCTATTAACACTCGTCTGCTTGTGGCGATAATTGCTTCAGTTGCTTTACTGATAACTGAACACCAAAGCCATCGACTGGACGCACTTCGAGCCACATTATCAGTTATTGTCGACCCGCTAAAATATCTGGTCGATTTACCGACAGTACTGATCGGGCAAACCGCCGATTCTGTCAGCTCATATTCGACCTTAAAAAAAGAAAACACCCGATTACGCGAAGAACAATTCATCGACAAAACCCGATTGCTTAAATTCGACTCTTTGGAAAAAGAAAATATTCGTTTGCGAGCTTTATTGGAAAACTCTTTTAAACTCGGCGAACAACTGCTGATTGCGGAATTATTGTCGATCAATACCGCGCCCTACGAAAATATAGTGGTGGTCAACAAAGGCACCCGCTTCGGCGTCCACCCCCAACAACCGGTACTGGATGCGAACGGCGTGGTCGGGCAGGTTTTTCGTGCGTTGCCGTTCAGTTCCGAAATCATGTTAATTACCGATCCGAATCATGCCATCCCCGTCCAGGTCAATCGTAACGGCCTGCTGACTATTGCTGTAGGCAGCGGTCAACTGAACCGGCTTAACTTGCCTTTTTTACCTAATAATGCGGATATTCGCCCTGGCGATTTACTGATAACATCGGGTTTGGGCGGTACTTTTCCGTCGGGTTATCCGGTTGCCATTGTCGATGATTTTACCCCGATGTCTAACAAGCCTTTCGTCAACATTACCGCCACCCCTAAAGCCATGCTGGATCGAAACAGGGAACTGCTGATCGTCTGGAGCGACTCATCCCCCGTATCACTCAGCTCACCGCCCACATCGCACGAAAAAACGCCCGAGGCGCCCGAAGGGGCACGGGCAGGGACAGCCCGGGATGAATAGCTATCCCGGCTTTGGCCGCATTATGTTGACCATTATCATGGCGATGTGTTTAAGGATTGTGCCTTGGCCCAGTTTTTTGGCCGGCATAAATCCGGACTGGGTGCTTCTGGTGCTTATCTACTGGACAATTGCCGTACCTGAACGCATCGGTATCTTTCATGCATGGACAGTCGGATTACTGACCGATGTGCTGACCGGGAGAGTATTCGGTCAATATGCACTGGCCTATTCATTAATTATCTATTTTTGCCTGATACTGCATAAACGTTTGCGCCAATTTCCATTGCCTCAACAGGGCTTGTTTATTTTCTTTTGCCTGCTGTTTTCCCAAATACTGCTTTTCTGGTTAAAAAATATTCAACACCCCGCTCAACTGCATACTTCTTTCTGGCTGCCTGTTTTTACCGGCACACTATGCTGGCCCCTGATCTATACAGCACTGCGCCGCGTCCGTTTGTCGCGTCGCACTAAATAAAAGACTTCGTAGTTGCTATGTCCCGTATCTATACTATTAAAAATAAGCTAGTAGAGAGCCGTCTATTTCTCAACCGTATTATTGCCGCATTTATTGTCGTACTGTTATTAACTTCCGGGCTGATTGTCCGTCTGGTTTACCTGCAAATTGTCGGGCACGAACATTACGCGACACTGGCAAAAGACAACAGCATAAAAATCGAGCCCCTGGTACCGACGAGAGGTATTATTTACGACAGACACGGTAAAGTCCTGGCCGACAATACGCAATCCTTCAGCCTTGAGTTAATCCCTGAGCAAATCAGCGATCTTGATGACACGCTGCTGCGCTTACAAAAGCTACTTAATATCTCCGACGAAAAAATCGACCAATACCAGAAACAACGCAAACGACAAAAACGCTTCGTCAGCACCCCTTTATTAATAAGCATGACCGACGAAGAAATTGCCAAATTTGCCGTAGTCAGACCTTATTTTCCCGGCGTTGATATTCAGGCGCGCCTGGTTCGACACTACCCCTACGCCGAGTTAGCCTCTCATGTTGTCGGTTACGTAGGCCGTATCAACGAAGCGGAAATGAAATCTCTGCCCATCGCCGAATATCGGGGCTCGACGCATGTCGGAAAAATAGGCATAGAAAATACCTATGAAACAGAGCTGCACGGCAAGACCGGCTATGCGGAAATAGAAACCAATGTCCAGGCACGCGCCATCAATACGGTGAACTCAGTCCCTCCCGTACCGGGTGAAAATCTTTATCTGACCCTGGATATAGATTTACAAAAAACCGCCTATGATGCATTGGACGGCTTCAACGGCGCGGTAGTCGCTATTGACATTAAAACCGGCGGCGTACTGGTCTTCGCCAGCCGCCCCGGCTTTGATCCCAATCCTTTTGTTATCGGCATCGCCAATGACGCGTATCAGGCCCTGCAATCCTCCGAGAATCAACCTCTCTATAATCGCGCACTGCGTGGCATATATCCGCCGGGATCAACTATTAAGCCGTTTATCGCACTGGCCGGGCTTGAATACAATGCGATAAGCGCCGAGCACAAACTGTTCTGTCCCGGTTATTATCAGCTGCCGAATGTCAGCCACCACTATCGGGATTGGAAAAAAGGCGGCCATGGCTCAGTTAATATTACCGAGGCCATTACTCAATCCTGCGACGTGTATTTTTACAGTCTGGCGTCAATGCTGGGTATAGACCGTATGCATAATTTTCTGCAGCACTTTGGCTTTGGTGAAAAATCCGGCATTGATCTGACCGGGGAAAAGCCGGGATTATTGCCTTCGCGCGAATGGAAACGCAGTCAACGCAATCAGTCCTGGTATCCGGGAGAAACGCTGATAACCGGGATAGGCCAGGGATTCCTTCAGGTTACGCCGATACAACTTGCCAAAGCTACGGCTACATTGGCAAATAAAGGTAACGTTGTCACCCCCTTTCTGGTGAAAAACACCGTCAACCCGAACCCCATCGAGCCTGACATGGAACATCCCACGAGTAATATTACGCTTAAACCTGAAAACATTAATAGCATCATCTCAGCCATGGTCAATGTTATTCATGATCCGCACGGTACAGCCAAAGGCATCAGCAAAGACATTAACTATCAAATCGCCGGCAAAACCGGAACCGCACAGGTTTTTAACATTAAGCAGGATGCCAAATACAACGAAAACGACATCGACTTCAAATTACGCGACCATGCCTTATTTATTTCTTTCGCCCCGGCTGATGATCCCCAAATTGCGGTTGCCGTCATCGTTGAGAACGGCGGTCACGGCGGCTCGGTCGCAGCGCCCATCGCCGGGCAAGTCATCAAGCAATATTTAGGGAGCAATAATGAAAACCGAAACCCGTAGCGAACAATTTCATCCGCCGTCAGTTATCGGTAATATTCTCAGAAAACTGCACATAGACATCCCCTTATTTATCGGCTTGTTGCTTATCTCCCTGTTGAGCTTTGTTATTCTTTACAGTGCGGGCAGTCAGGATATGGATGTACTTATGCGGCAAGCGGCGCGGGTCGGATTGGCTTTTCTGTTAATGACCGCGCTGGCTCATGTTGATCCTTATCAGTTCAAGCGCTATTCCGCACTGCTGTTCGGCCTGGGAATCTTGCTGCTCGTTGCGGTACTGGTTATGGGGCAATTCGGAAAAGGTGCGCAACGCTGGCTGGATCTTGGTTTTTTTCGTTTCCAGCCCTCGGAAATGATCAAGATCACCACGCCTATGATGGTTGCCTGGTATTTGGCGGAACATGCATTGCCGCCCAAAACAAAACAATTGCTGATAGCCGGCATACTAATCATTATTCCAACCCTATTGATCGCCAAACAACCTGATTTGGGCACCGCATTACTGGTTGCCAGCTCCGGCGCTGCGGTACTGTTTTTTGCCGGTCTCTCCTGGCGCTTCATGCTGGCAATCTCCGCCGTACTGGCAGGACTGACGCCCATACTCTGGCATTTTATGCGTCCTTATCAACGCGACCGGGTACTCACCTTCTTAAATCCGGAAGCCGACCCGCTGGGCAGGGGCTACCATATTATCCAATCGAAAATCGCTATCGGCTCCGGCGGCATCTATGGCAAAGGCTGGCTGGGCAGTACCCAGTCGGAACTGGATTTTTTACCGGAAAGCTCCACCGACTTTATTTTTGCCGTCTTTGCCGAAGAGTTCGGGCTATTCGGCTGCTTAGGTCTGCTGACTTTGTACCTGCTGATCATCAGCCGCTGCCTGTATATTGCCTCGCAGACTCAGGATACCTACAGCCGTCTACTAGCCGGCAGCCTGGCTTTTACCTTCTTTGTTTATGTTTTTGTCAACATCGGCATGGTCATCGGCGTACTCCCTGTGGTCGGCGTTCCATTGCCCTTAATCAGTTACGGCGGCACCTCGATAGTAACGTTGCTGGCCGGTTTCGGCATTCTTATGTCAATTCATACCCATAAAAAATTTCTACCGCACTCATGAAATTAAAAAGCACATTAACCCGTATCATGCTTGGTTGCGCTTGTTTATCCGCCATCTCCTGCGTTTCTGACATAAGAGAAAAGGAGTCGATGAATGCATTTATCGAACAAATGGCAACCAAGCACCAGTTCGATGAATCAGAACTTGATGACTTGTTTGAAACAGTCGAGATTAAGCAAGACATACTCAAAAGGATTGCTTCACCCTCGGAAGGCTTGCCCTGGTATAAATATCGCAAAATATTCCTGACCGAAGCGCGCATCGACGCCGGCGTACAATTCTGGAAGGACAATGCAGCAACGCTCGCCGCTGCGGAAAAACAATACGGCGTTCCGGCCGAAATTATTATTGCCATTATCGGCGTTGAAACCCTGTTCGGAAAAAACACCGGAAACCACCGCGTAATCGACGCCCTGTCTACACTGGCTTTTGCCTATCCACCGCGCAGCAAATTCTTTCTCGGTGAACTTGAAAACTTCCTGCTGCTCTGCCGCGACGAGCACATTAACCCGGCCGATCCAATAGGCTCTTATGCCGGCGCCATGGGGTTGCCGCAATTTATGCCCAGCAGTTTCAGAGCTTACGCCGTTGATTTTGACAACGATAATCGCCGCGACATCTGGCACAACAACAGCGATGTCATCGCCAGTATCGGCAATTATTTCGCCAAGCATCATTGGCAGACCGGTCAAGCTATTGCTGTTCCCGTTACAGCTAAATATAAAAACTATGAACCAGTTCTCAATAATGACCTTAAGCCGAACTTAAGTGTTGCTGAGTTAGAATCGCTTAACTTAATTATACCGAGGCAATTACCTTTAAACAGTAAAGTGAAACTGCTTAGCTTTGAACAGCAACAAGGCGAAGAACTCTGGGCGGCATTAGACAATTTTTATGTCATTACCCGCTACAACCACAGTCCTTTATATGCCATGGCCGTTTATCAGTTAAGCCTATCTATTTTAAATAAAAAAGGCTCATTCCCATGAATAAGATCATACCGATACTTCTGATTTTTGTTTTATGCAGTTGTACCACCGAACAAGTAAAAACCAGCGACATCTCAAGCCAAACATCGGTTACAACTGCCCCCTCCAGACATCATTCAAGATTGAACATTGGT
The DNA here is from genome assembly GCA_030653175.1 of Methylobacter sp. Taxonomy (GTDB): domain Bacteria; phylum Pseudomonadota; class Gammaproteobacteria; order Methylococcales; family Methylomonadaceae; genus Methylobacter_A. The sequence continues at coordinate 18,489 of JAURZV010000017.1, read as the reverse complement.
AGCTCTGATACCGCCAACACCTCCGACGAAGAAAATCTATTACCCCGTATCGCCCGCTACCTGAAACAGGGTATAGCCTCATGGTACGGCTCCGATTTTCACGGCAAAAAAACCGCATCCGGCGAAATATACGACATGTATGCCATGACCGCCGCTCACAAAACACTGCCGATTTCATCTTACGCTCGCGTCACCAATCTGGAAAATCATCGTAGCGTTATTGTTCGTATCAATGACAGGGGCCCTTATCATGGTAACCGGGTTATGGATCTGTCTTACGCTGCCGCCCGGAAACTGGATATTCAACAGACGGGAACAGGGGCCGTTGAAATCAAGGCTATAGCGCCCGATCAGGCTTTAGCACAACTGCAAAACACCGCGGAAAAACAAGATAAGAGCGTCTATTTGCAAGTAGGCACGTTCGGCAACAAAAAGAAGGCGCTAAAATTGCAAAACAAAATTGCCGCCCATCAATTACCTCAGCCTGAAATATTACCCTCAACGCACCAAGGCTCTACGCTCTACAAGGTTCAAATGGGGCCTATCGAATCACCGGAGAGTGTCCACAAGCTGAATATACAGCTGGCAAAGCTGGGTATAACAGCAACCCAATTTGTTACTGAAACAGATCAAAAACAAATCTCCATGATACAATAAAGCTATAGGATGGGTTGACGAAGGAAGCCCATCGTTCGCGATTGATGGGCTTCGTGCCTTAGCCCATCCTATGTCCACCGTTATAGAGCAATGATCTTTTTTAAAAGTTTTCCCGTTTTATTATTTTTTAGCTTGTTGATTGCCACGACTCCGGCAAGCGCAGAAAGCACCGAAATCACGACCCCGGCAGCACCCACTATTGCTGCCAGCGGCTACATATTAATGAACTATGACACAGGTAAAGTACTGGCAGAAAACAATGCCGATGTTAAGCTTGCCCCCGCCAGTCTCACCAAGATTATGTCTGTTTATGTGGTGTTTCGGGAAATCAGCAATGGTCACTTACACTTAGACGATCTGGTCACCATCAGCCAAAAAGCCTGGGAAACGCCCGGCTCCCGCATGTTTGTCGAAGTCGGCAAGCAGGTTAAGGTTGAAGACCTGTTAATGGGAGTCATCATTCAATCCGGTAACGATGCCAGCGTTGCTTTGGCTGAACATATCGCCGGTGATGAAACCACTTTTGCCAACATGATGAATCAACATGCCGAACGTCTGGGCATGAAAAACAGCCATTTTGAAGATAGCAATGGGCTACCCGTCGACAATCATTACACCACCGCTCGCGATCTGGCCATACTCAGCCAGGCTTTAATCAAAGAATTTCCTGACTACTATCGCTGGTTTTCACAAAAAGAATTCACTTTCAACAATATCGTTCAGCATAATCGCAATCAGCTACTTTCTCGTGATGAGACGGTAGATGGCATTAAAACCGGATTTACCGATGCAGCCGGCTATTGCCTGGTTGCCTCTGCGTTAAGAAATGACATGCGCCTGATTTCCGTAGTGATGGGCGCCAGCAGCCCCAACGCCAGGGCTAACGAAAACCAAAACCTGCTCAACTACGGCTTTCGTTTTTTTGAAGCACATAAACTGTATTCAGGAAAAACCTCCCTGTCCGAAGCGAGAGTTTGGAAAGGCGACACTAAAAATCTGCAACTTGGCTTGGCGGAAGATCTTTATGTCACGATTCCCCGTGGTCATTACGCTGACTTGAAAGCCGTTATCACCATTGATAAAAAAATTACCGCGCCTGTTAAAGAAGGCACAAAACTGGGTACCGTCAACGTCACGCTTAAAGATGAAGTGGTCGCCAACAAAGACCTGATAGCTCTTAAATCGGTAGAGCAAGGCAATATTTTTCAGCGGATCTATGACAGCGCAATGATGATGCTGGAGAAACCGGATGGACAATAAAACTGTCTATTTAAATGGGCAGTATCTGCCGCTTTGCGACGCCAAAATATCGGTTATGGATCGCGGCTTTTTGTTTGGCGACGGGATTTATGAAGTAATCCCGTCCTACTCCGGCAATCTGTTTCACTTTCAAGAACACATGAAGCGGCTGGAAAACAGCCTGTCTTCCATACGCTTAGCTAATCCGCATGACCGGGCGCAATGGCTGAAAATCCTGACGCCTTTGCTGGATAAAAATCTGGATCAGTCTATTTACCTGCAAATTACCCGTGGCGTTGCTTCCAAAAGAGATCATGCTTTTCCGGAAAACGTTACGCCTACTGTGTTCGCGATGTGTTCAAACATCGTGCCGCTTGAAAACCTGGATTCCGGAGTAAAGGCCATCAGCGTTGATGACAGCCGCTGGGAACTGTGCAATGTTAAAGCCACCACGCTGCTGGCCAATATTTTGCTCAGACAACAGGCTGTAGAAAAAGGTTGTGCGGAAGCCATCCTGGTTAAAGACGGCTATGTGACCGAAGGAGCCGCAAGCAATATATTTGCCGTCATTGACGGCATCCTGATTACACCGCCCATCGGCCACGAAATACTGCCGGGCATAACCCGCGACGTCATTCTGGAAATCGCCAGGGAAAACAACATTCCCTATAGTGAAGACATCATTTCATTGGATGCCTTAAAAACAGCCGGCGAAATCTGGTTAACCAGCTCTACACGCGAAATCGTACCGGTTGTTCAACTCGATAATGAAACCATTGCAAACGGCAAACCCGGCCCCATATGGCAAACCATGAATCAATTATTCCAGGCTTACAAGCAATCTTGCCATGAGTGAAGAAACCCTTTTAGAATTTCCCTGCCGATTTCCGATCAAAGCCATGGGAAAATCCGATCTTGAACTTGACCTGCTGGTCATAGAAATCGTCCGGCGCCATGTTCCCGACATTAACGAAGGCGCGGTGACCACACGCCCCAGCAAAGACGGCAATTACATCGCCGTGACCGTGATTATAGAAGCATCCAGCAAGCAGCAATTGGATGCTATTTATCAGGATTTAACCGACCATCCGCATGTGTTGATGGCTTTGTAGGGGGGATTGCCTACAACACGGTAATCGTAAATATTCGATTAACCCAACAACTATTAAAATAGAACGCAGATGACGCTGATAGTTATGATTAAGTAAGATTTTTTTGAATTATCCGCGTTCATCATATTTATCAGCGTCATCTGCGTTCCATTGTGTTTATATTTAGCTACTCACCTTTGAGTAACGACCTACAGTTAGGCATCTCTCTGAATATTTTCGTGCTTTTCGTGGACGCGAAATAATTTTTCTAGGATAAATCATCTTAATGGCAGCGATACGTAACTTAGGATTGCAAGATTATGAATCCACCTGGCAGGACATGCAGCGATTCACCCAAAATCGCAATACCCAAACCGCCGATGAAATCTGGATTACAGAACACCCCCCCGTTTATACGCTGGGCTTAAACGGCAAGCGTGAGCATCTGCTGGATACCGGCGCCATACCCGTCATTAATTCCGACCGGGGCGGACAGGTGACCTATCACGGCCCCGGCCAGCTGATTATTTACACCCTGATCGATATTAAACGGCTGAATCTCGGCGTCCGCCAACTGGTCACAACACTGGAACAAGCCATGATCTTCGCCTTGGCGCAACACGGCATTATCGCCGTAGCCAGAGCCGATGCCCCCGGCGTTTATGTGGATAACAAAAAAATCGGTTCCATCGGGCTACGCATTAAAAGAAATTGCAGCTATCATGGCCTGAGTATCAACAACCATATGGATTTGCGCCCTTTCGACCATATCAATACCTGCGGTTATTCAGGACTTGAGGTTACCCAACTGGCCGATCTGGGCGTGACTGTCAGCAATGCTGAACTCGCCATTCCTGTTACCCAAGCTATCATTACGGCATTACAAAAATGACTTATCAAGCGCCCTCCCGTTCCACTCCCGAATCTCACCAGCGCAACACCGAAAAACTGGCAAAAATCCCGATCAAAGTGGAGCCTGCCGAAACGACCTTGCGCAAACCCGAGTGGATACGCATAAAAATATCGGCCGGCGACGAAGTCACCCGCATCAAGCAACTGTTACGCGAAAACAACCTGCATACCGTTTGCGAAGAAGCCGCATGCCCCAATCTGGGGGAGTGTTTCCAGCACGGCACCGCCACGTTCATGATCATGGGCGATTTGTGTACCCGCCGCTGCCCTTTTTGCGATGTCGCGCACGGCAAACCGCTGGCGCTGGACAAGGACGAACCCCAACGCCTGGCCGATGCGATACAGGCAATGGCCTTGAAGTACGTGGTCATCACCTCGGTAGACCGTGATGATTTAAGAGACGGCGGAGCCGGACATTTTGCCGAGTGCATCGAAAAAATCCGCCGGCAAACACCCGCCACCAAAATAGAAATCCTGGTTCCCGACTTTCGCGGACGCATCGAAAAAGCCGTAGCCATATTAGCCGAACAACCCTGCGACGTATTCAACCACAACCTGGAAACCGTGCCCAGGCTGTACAAACAAGTCCGCCCCGGTTCCGACTACCAAGGCTCGCTGAATTTATTGCAACAATTCCACCAGACCCAACCGCAAGTACCGACCAAATCCGGCCTGATGCTCGGCGTAGGCGAACAACCGCATGAAGTCCATCAAGTCATGAAAGATTTATTAGCCCACGGTTGCTCAATGCTGACCATAGGCCAATACCTGCAACCCAGCAAAGCCCATTTGCCGGTTGAAAACTACATCACTCCCGAACAATTCGATGAATACGGCGCAGTTGCCAAGGCTCTAGGGTTTAAGCAAGTCGCCAGCGCGCCAATGGTCAGGTCGTCCTACCATGCTGACCTTCAGGCTAAAGCTGTAATGCAGGATGACAATTCCAATGCTAAATCGTACTGATCATCGCTAATTTGTACTCTACATCGCGACGCGCTGCGTCCTACGTTGATATACTCTGCATTTCGGCGCGCTGCGCCTTGAACTGCATTACCACGCAGCGCGTGGGAACGAGACAAGAGGCCGGCACTTGTGCAGATACCTATACCCTGCGGGAGAGGGCTGGGGTGAGTGGGTTCTAAAAAGCGCAATTCATGATCGTTTGCAGTATAGCGCCTACCGAAACCCCTCTCACAACTAGGCGGTTGACTTATTCAAATTATTCCATACCATTACAACATGGCTACGAAACATCTCTTTCGCAACAAATACCGACTTGAAATAAGAGAAGACGATTCTCCGCCGATGCATGCGCACTTGGTCGGAGGCAATTTTGATGTATTGATTAACCTGGAGACCCTGAACTGCACCGGCACCTTCCCGCGCGGATTGCGCAAAGAGGTAATGGCGTGGGTTACGGAAAACCGTGATGAATTGATTGAGGAATGGAATTGTGGCATCAATGAAACGCCCCCGCCTAGCAGCGGTTGAACCTTTACCAAACTATCAGCTAAAAATGACCTTTATTAACGGCTGCATAATGACCGTGGATAAGGGTGAAGCTATTTTCGCCAAACCGGGCCTCACGCCTTTGCGCGACCCGGCCGCCTTTGCCAGGGTTCGGCTCACAAACAGCATAGGTTGGACGATCGAATGGACAGACTTTGACATTCAAATCGGAGCCGATACCTTGTGGCTGGAAGCGCTGCTTCAAACTGCCACCGACGAAAACACCCGCACATTCCTCGCCTGGCGGCTGCGTAACGGACTGTCGTTGGCCGATGCCGCCCAAGCACTGGGCATGACGACTCGCACCATGAGCTCATACGGAACCGGCGCCCGCCCCGTTCCGTATCACATTGCCCTGGCCTGCAAGGGTTGGGAAGTCGAGAATAAATAAAAGGCAATATGGATGTTCGATGATGCGGTGAGCAAAACCAAAATCCGTCGCATATTGGAATATTGCAATGTCGGGCATAAACAGCGTATCACCAACCATCACCGCTTCATGTTCGCCATATTTGATATGAATATGGCGCGGTGGATGTTCACGATCAATCAAAAACATCCTGAAAACTGAAGTTTACGCAATAGCTAAGGAATTTTTACCACGAAGGCCACGAAGAGCACGAAGAAAAAAGTAACCGCTCACCCTTGCCGGTACGCGTTCCTGTGCTCTCGATACAAAAACGTGATCTTTAGAATTACAAAGCAAGCTTTGAACTCCAACATCCTTGTTTTTTTGGAGTCCAAAGCTTGCTTTGGCCGTTTAATATCGACTGTGCCTACATGGACAGATATTTGCTCCTGCAATATCTGCATTCCCCACGTCCATGTGGGTTATGCAGATATTGCAGAAGCAGTTGCCGAGGAGCGGAAGCTTTTCGATTTCGGTCAGGCATCACGAGCGTGTGGTGTGGGCAGTTACTCAACGAGGAAAGGGTTGAATAGTTGTAAAACTTCGTGTTCTTCGTACCTTCGTGGTGAATTTTTAGAATTACTGCGTAACATCAGCTGATAATAATCCCGTAAAATCGACAAATTTCAGGCCTTTTCTTTTCCTATACATATTGCCCTATCAACAAAAACATAATGATTCTGTGATTTGCCCGCATTTATTTCCAAGAAATTATTATGTTTTGTCGATAGTATAAGTCATCGAATTCTGGCTAAGGAGTGGGGAGTGGACGCAATGGCTAACGAAAACGGGGACAATACCGAAACAATAAAAAAAGCAGCCCGCTTAATTCTGAAGGATGAAATCAGGCATCTTCAACTCGTGCCCCCTGTTGCCATCAAACTATTAAACCTGGCCAGCGATGACAGCGCCAAAATCGAAGACTTATCCCGAATCATAGAAACAGAACCAACCCTGGCGGCAACAATCCTGAAGAACGTTAATTCTGCTGCGTATGCCTTGCCTAATAAAATAACCTCCATTAAACATTCAGTTAGCATGTTGGGATTTTCTACCGTGCGTCAGCTTGCTCTAAACCTGCTGCTTTATGACAAACTGATAAAAAATAACCGACAGCAGCTATTTGACTTCTTGTTTTTCTGGCAGCATTGCCTGTATGTCGCAACATTAAGCAGAAGAATTGCCGTCGCGCTCAAGCATCCGGATCCGGATATGCTTTATACCGGAGGACTTCTGCACGATATTGGCAAAGTGGTCCTGGAAACATACGGACGTATGACCTACAGTGATTTCATTTCTTCCCTTGGCAATAACAAACATTCAACAATAGAAGAAGAACGCAATTTTTTTGGAATAACGCATTCCGAAATGGGTCATGTCTTTTGTTTGGAATGGCAATTACCGGCATCAATCACGGCAATCGTCGCACATCATCATAAGCAGCCGACTGAAGCATCGCCGTACGCTGAATTTAAAACGGAAACCGCTATCGTTTCATTTGCAAACTACATTGCCTGGATGCAGGGCATTAGTTCAGCCACCCACGACAGCCATCCTATGTTGCAGCGCGCTGTTCTGGAAACCATTGCTACGGACCAGCTGGATCTTGAAGATCTGCTGCAACAGGTCGATCAGGACATCCAAAATACCCGGCAGTTCTATAACATTCAGTTCCCCAGTCTGGCCAAGCTACGGGCGACCGTAATAAAAACGACTATTAACCTGAGTCAACTAAGCGTAGACAACCCTTTGCCCGCTGATAACAAATCCAGCCGTACAATTTCATCCAGTTTAATCGCGCCTCATCATAGCCTGGATCCCGATGAGTTTCTGCCCTGGACACTGGACGCAATACAGCGCGATTTTGCTTTCGATCGGGTCATTATGCTAATGATAGATCCTAAACGCCGCTGTCTTACTGCATCTCACTGGCGGCCACAACCGCTGTTACCGATTAAGCTGCAACCTTTTGAAATAAATATCAGTACTCTTTCCGGGTCGTTATTAAAATGTTTTCGTGAAAAAAAAGCAGTCATCATCAACGATAAAATAAAGGGCAACGATAAAATACTTCAACAACTGAAAGTGTCTGAATTTATCATTATTCCTGTGTTACGCCATAACCGTCTCGTCGGTGTGCTTTATGCCGATAATTCGATATCAGAAAAACCACTGCATGAACAATTACCATCGGAAATTGCTCCTATTGCACATGAACTGGGTATTGCCCTGTTTAATGCAAAACAATATGACATGGAGAAAAAACGCGCGCAGCTTGATCCTTTAACGCAACTTTTCAATAAACGCATGATCAACCGTTTCCTGACTGATATTTTTCAAGGGGATGAGTCCAAACTGGCCAATGTTGCCGCCGGCTTTGTCGATATAGACATGTTCAAACTGTTTAACGATACCTGTGGACACCTGGCGGGGGACAGTGTTTTAAGGACTGTTGCCGATATTCTGCGTAGCTTGACCCGCCCCGGAGACTTTATTGGCCGCTATGGAGGTGAAGAGTTTATATTTGTTCTGCAAAATACTGATGAAGCCGGCGCCTATCATTATGCCGAACGCATCAGATCTGAAATTGAGCGCTGCGGTAAAATTATGAGCCACAAGTTTCACAATCATGCACTGACCGTAAGTATCGGTGTGGCCATGTATAGTCGGCAGCATACAAGTTACACCCAAATGATCGAAATCGCCGATCAAGCTATGTATCGAGCAAAAAATGAAGGGAGAAACCGAATTGTCATGCTAACCAGCACTACGCCTGAAGAAAAATAATCGCGGACTAAATTTTAAGATTACCTCATACGGATATTTTTGCTGCACCCTTGCAAGAAGCCTCATGAGCACTAGGATTGCACTTCGGTGTTAAATCCACCAACAATAATAAAAAAGGAATCTGCCATGAAAATCGATATGCCGGTAACTAATGTGGAATATGCCCTCACAGAGCATGACTCTGTTGTTTCCAAGACCGATCTAAAGGGAATAATTACCTACGTCAACGACGACTTTCTCCGGATTAGCGGATTTACCCGGCAAGAACTCATCGGTGCGCCGCACAATATCGTACGCCATCCCGACATGCCACCGGAAGCGTTCGAGGATATGTGGCAATCGCTAAAAGTGGGTCGCCCATGGACAGGACTGGTCAAAAATCGTTGCAAAAATGGCGATTATTACTGGGTGTTAGCCAACGCCACGCCTATTTACGAAAATGATCAGCTGGTCGGTTATATGTCGGTTCGCAACAAACCACGTGTTGAGCAAATTCAAGCGGCAAGCGCTGCCTATAAACTGTTCCGCGAAGGCAAGGCCGGCAATCTGAAAATACAGGACGGAAAAGTCATCAAATCAACTTTGTTGAAGAAACTTAACCTATTTAAGAATCTCGACATCAAATCCCGAGTAACAACAGTCATAGCAAGCATGTCGATTCTGTTGTTGGTCATTGGCAGCATGGAAATGTTGGCCAATGAAGGCCTGAGAACGGTATATGAGAATCGCACAGTTTCAATAAATCAGATTGCCTCTATCCAGAAACTGCTGCTGACCAACCGGCTGCGCATTACCGCCAGCCTCTCCACATCAACACTCGAGGAGATTCAGAAAAATATGACTGAAGTGGAACACAACATCGCCGAAATCGATAAGGCTTGGGATGCTTATATGACCCTGTATTTGATGCCAAAGGAAAAGGTTTTAACGGACAAGTTCGCCGAGAATAGAAAACACTTTGGGGTGGAGGGTTTGAAACAGTCTATCGAAGCACTGCGTGTTAATGACCTTGCACTGGCTAAGAGGGTCATTGAGGAAAAAGTTCGGCCCCTCTACGAGCCGCTAGTCGAGGATATTCAGAATCTTTTACAATTGCAGCTCGACGTCGCCAAGCAGGAGTTCGAGACAGCCCACTCACGCTATGACAACATCCGCAATATCGCCATTGGCTTGATCGCGGCGGGTATCGCGCTGATTCTATGGCTGGGCATAGCCCTGATCCGAACCATCGTGCGCCCGCTTGATGCCGCTGTCGGTCACTTCGGTCAGATCGCCCAGGGCAATTACAGCAACACCATTGACATTGAACGCCAGGATGAAATCGGCAAGGTACTGGAAGCCATCAAATCCATGCAGACCAAGCTCGGTTTTGATGTCGCAGAAATCAAACGTATCTCTGATGAGAATATGCGCATCAAGATTGCGCTGGACAGCATCTGCACCGGCGTGATGATCGCCGACAACGCCCGCAACATCATTTATGTCAATAAATCGGTGGTCGATATTCTTGGCAAGACCGAAGCGGAGATTCGCAAGCAATTGCCGAATTTCTCTGTTGCCAATTTGGTGGGCACTAATATTGATGGTTTTCATAAAAATCCAGCGCATCAGGCTCAGCTGCTCTCATCCTTAACCGGCACCTATAAAGCCAGCATGTTGCTGGGCAACCGTACCATGGTGGTGACTGCCAATCCGATGGTTAACGAACAAGGCCAGCGGCTGGGCACGGTGGCCGAATGGCTGGATCGAACCACCGAAGTAGCGGTGGAAAAAGAGGTGGCCGCTATTGTGGCTGCCTCTGTCAGGGGCGATCTCACCAAGCGCCTGGATTTGCAAGACAAAGAAGGCTTCATACTGCAACTGGGCGAGGGCATGAACCAGCTTCTGGAAACCAGCGAAACCGCTCTTAATGAGGTTGCGCGCGTACTCGGCGCCCTCGCCCGTGGTGACCTGACGGAAACAATTACCAATGACTATTCCGGCACGTTTGGGCAGCTCAAGGATGACGCCAATACCACAGTGGAAAAACTGAAAGAAATCGTCAATAACATCAAAGATGTCACTGACAACATTAATACCGGAGCTAAAGAAATAGCAACCGGCAACAATGATCTGTCGCACCGCACCGAAGAGCAAGCCGCAAGCCTGGAAGAAACCGCTGCCAGTATGGAAGAGCTGACCTCTACCGTGCAGCAAAATAGCACAAACGCGAGACACGCCAACGAACTTGCCGTCAGCGCGTCAGACATCGCGAGCAAAGGTGTCACGGTGATCGGTCAAGTCGTCACGACAATGGATGATATCAACGAAGCTTCACGCAAGATTGTCGATATTATCTCAGTAATTGACGATATCGCTTTCCAGACCAACATTCTTGCCCTCAATGCCGCAATTGAAGCCGCCCGTGCTGGCGAACAAGGCCGGGGCTTTGCTGTGGTAGCGTTAGAAGTGCGTAACCTGGCGCAACGTGCCGCTGCCGCCGCAGGAGAGATTAAAAGCCTGATTGACGATTCGGTAGAAAAGGCTGAAGACGGCACTAAACTGGTCGCCCAAGCGGGAAAAACCATGGAAGAAATCGTTAGTTCCATTCGCGGAGTGACGGTCATAATGTCTGAAATCAGCGCTGCCTCAGTTGAACAAACCTCCGGCATCGAACAAGTCAATCAAGCCATCACCCAAATGGATGATGTAACCCAGCAAAATGCAGCTTTGGTAGAACAAGCCGCAGCGGCAGCAGAATCGCTGGAAGAACAAGCGCAAAGCTTAGTGATCACAGTAGGAAGCTTTAAAGTGGATAATTCAAACAACACCTTTTTTCAGCCAAGTAGGGGGCGCATCGCGCACCATTTATGAGCGCCAATACGATTGGATATCGAAAAGGGGCGCGATGCGCCCCTACCGAACTTTCAAAGCCCTAACGCATCCAGTTCATCCAACAATTGCGCCGCCCGCTTGGGGTTGCCGCGCAGTTGGGTAGTCATAAAACGCTGCTTCGCCTCTTCTTCCGCCAATGCTTGAGTGGATAGTTCAAACATCAGCTTATTCAGACTGATGCCGTGTACTTTGGCGATGTTTTTGAGCCTTTCCGCCATATCGTCGGGTAGTCGGATGGATAAGGATGGGAAGAGCCGACAACCGAAACTCAGTTCTCTGCGAACAATCTTGGAAATAAATGGAGCTTTTTCATACAGCTATGCCATCGTTAAGTATTGAAGACAACGCACTGCAACGGGAGTACAAGCTTTGCTTGTGCTTGCAGGCGAAGCCTGCACTCCAGCTGTCAGAGGCTTCCACGCCCCCCCATTTGGCGAGCATTCCCAATCCACCTTACTTGATCGCCCGCAATAAATTGCCGCAATACAGCTCTTTACCGGTTTTTGTCGGCATCCACAGTTGTTTTATTTCCAGTTGATTTGCAGAAAAATACTGCCCGGCGGACGCTGCCAAATCCGCCAACTCCACTTTGGGTGAGTAGGTGTTAAGAATTAAAAAAGCCCCCGGATTCATTAACCCATAAGCCGTTTCTATCAAGCCGGACAGGTGATTTTCCAATTTCCATTTTTCGCCTTTGACGCCTAATCCCCAGGCGGGCGGATCCATGATGATGCCGTCGTATTTATTGCCCCGCTTCAATTCGCGTTGGGCAAATTTTAACGCATCCTCAAGCACCCATTTGATGCCGGAAAGATTTCTCGGCAATTGCTCCATGCATTGCTCTACCTCGGCAACTGCTCCCTGCGTTGCTCTACCTCCTGCATCCATGCAGTCGTCCTGCATCCCTGCAGTCGTGCGTTCCATATTCTCGTTGGCCCAGGTGATCATTTGCCTGACCGAATCCACATGCGCCACTTCCGCCTCATTATCACGGGCAACAAGCGATGCCGCGCCGGTGTAGGCAAATAAATTTAAAATCTTTTGACCGACGTTAACCCGTTCTTTAATAAAACGCCAGTTTGCCTGTTGTTCGGGGAACAATCCCACATGCTTGAATTTGGTCAGCTTCAAACCGAAGTTTAAGTTTCCGTAGGAAATAAGCCATTGCTCGGGAGCGTGCGGCTTGATGTTTTTCCAGTTGCCTTGGGTTGAGGATTGTTCTTCAAATTCCCAATGCGCCATGTCTTGCCATTGGGCGTAAGACCATCCCGGTTTGAAATTGGCTTGGATTTCCGGACGGATGGTAATGACCTTTCCCCAGCGTTCGAGCTTCTTGCCGTCGCCTGCATCAAGCAGCTCGTAATCAGGCCAAGGCTGGCCGTATTCGCGTGGAATTATTCCGGTTTGTGTTTCTTCATTCATGCAATCGCCATTTTCATTGGCAGCCATACTAATATTTCACTTATAAGGCATCGTCACGCCAGATCATGATATCGAATTGATACCATTAACCTAAGCAGTTGAGCAAAAGTTTTCTAACATTAGTGGGAGCGGCTAAACTAGAAAGGGTACACTCTACCCTGCTGACTATCAGGCATAGAATCTACACACACAACAACTTCAATACAAACCCAATTGTAATTGGGCCACTTCCGACATCATTTCCCGCGACCAGGGCGGGTCAAGCACCACTTCGACATTAACGCCGGCAACGCCGGGCAGTGCGCGGATGCATTTTTCCACGTCGCTCTGAATAACAGGCCCCATCCCGCAACCTGGGGCGGTCAGAGTCATTATGACGTGAACATCATTCAGGCCTTCATCTGTAGGGGTTACCTCGCACTGATAAACCAGCCCGAGGTCAACAATGTTGACCGGGATTTCGGGGTCGTAAACCGTTTTCATCACTTCCCAACAGTTTTGTTCAACCGCCGCCGCATCGGTTTCCGATACCAGCGTATGCAGCTGATGCGCTTCCCTACCCAAAGCATCGGCATCCGCTCCGGCAATCCGCACCATGTGACCGTGTTCGGTGACCACGGTATAGTTGTCGCCGAGCGCCTGATGAATGGTGACTATCTGGCCTTGACTTAAAGTCCCGGTATTGCCGTCAGGGATAGTAACAATGTTGACATCTCGGGTTAAAACAACGTCTTCTCTTTCAGCCATAATAGTTCAGTTATAGATAGAAGGTTCGTGCATCGATAGCCTGGCCGGTTACGCCTATACTTTCCGAGCCGAATAAATACAGATAAATGGGAGCCAGTGATTTCATTGATGGCAGTTTGCTTTTATCTTCAGCCGGATAGGCCCGTTTTCTTAACGGGGAGTCTATCGGCCCCGGTATCAGGGTATTAACCCGGATTTTGCCGAAGGCTTCATGTTCATCGGCCAGTATGTTTGCCAAGCCTTCCAGGGCTATTTTTGAAACGCCGTACGCGCCTGCATAGGCAGGGGCTTTTCTGGCGGAAGAATCGGACGTGAATACGATAGAAGCATGTTCGCTCTTTTGCAGCACCGGCAACAAGACCCTGTACAGTAGAAAAGGTGCATTCAGATTGACGTTTAAAGTATGCCCCCAATCTTTGGTTTTGTGCGTGGCGATTGGGGAAAAGGCGCTGAACTCTACCGCTGAATGCAAAATACCTTGCAGGGAACCATATTTTTCACCAATCTTGTCGGCCAATTCCTGATACTCGTTTTCATTGGCGCCCGCCAAGTCAAACGGATAAATGATCGGCTCGGGTGCCTTGATTGTCAAAATCGCATCATAAACCGCTTCCAGTTTGGGGATGTTTTTATCCAGCAAAATGATGTGCGCACCGTGTTTGGCCAGCGCCAGAGCAGCAGTGCTGCCAAGACCTCCGCCGGCGCCGGTGATTAAGATGACTTGATTTGTTAGCGGCATGACAGTGATGCTATCCAGGTTGATATTTGATCGGGCGACTCGATTAACGCATCAGCGCCCCAGGTTTCCGGAGTATCGCCGGGGTTAATGTAGCCGTAAAGTGCAGCCAGTGTTTTCATTTGCGCATTTTTACCGGCAGTAATGTCATGCAGGGCATCGCCGATATAGACGCATTCCTGCGGATCGACGTCCGCCTGCTTGCAGGCTAGCAGCATCGGTTCCGGATGGGGCTTGGGGTTGGCGGTGGTGTCGCCGCTGACGATGCAGGCGGCGCGCTCGGTCAGCTTTAGCGCCGCCATCAGCGGGTTGGTGAAGCGTTCGCGCTTGTTGGTGACTACACCCCATTTCAACCCTTGCGCTTCAATCGCAGCCAGCGTATCGGCCATACCCGAGAAAAAGACCGTGTGTTCGGCAATATTGTTCTGGTAGTGAGTAAGCATGGTTTCCAGAATAGCGACCTTTAACCGATCGTCAAGTTCAGGCTGGCCGGCGTTGATCATTGCCGCCGCGCCGTACGAAATAAACGGCTTGATGATTTCGGGCGCAACGGTATCAAAACCGTGGATGTTGAGCGCCCGATTCAGGCATGAAATCAAATCCGGCGCGGTATCTACCAAGGTGCCGTCAAGGTCGAATAATACGCAGGATAATTTGAAATCGGCAGTCATGTTTATTCGACGCGCTTAAAGGCAGCGATGTAATTGACATCAATGTCTTTGCCAAGGCTGAAACGTTTGCTGAACGGATTGTACTCAATGCCTACCATGCCCTGCAATTCAAGACCTGCCGCGCGCGCCGACCGGCACAGCTCCGACGGCTTGATAAAGGTTTTAAAATCATGAGTGCCTTTAGGCAGCATTTGCAGCAGATGTTCCGCCGCGAGAATAGCCAGCAAATACGTCTTGGGTTTACGATTGAGCGTCGAGAAAAACACCATGCCGCCGGGCTTAACCATTCTGGCGCAAGCGGAGATTATCGAACCGGGGTCAGGCACATGCTCGAGCATTTCCATGCAGGTCACATGATCAAAACTTTCCGGCTGCTGTTCGGCCAAGGCTTCGGCGCTGATTTTTTGATAATGCGCGTTAACGCCGGACTCAAGCCCGTGCAGATCGGCAATATCAATCAGGTCTTCGCTAAGATCAATACCCAACGCATCAGCGCCGTGTTTAGCCAGGCCTTCGGTTAAAATGCCCCCGCCGCAACCGACATCAACGATGCGTTTACCTGCAATATCCGCATAACGCCGGATAAACTGGAGTCGTAGCGGGTTAATATCGTGCAGGGTTTTGAATTCGCCCTGAGTATCCCACCAGCGTTCCGCCATCGAGCCGAATTTATGGATTTCGTGCGGGTGTACATTGTCTGTTGCTGTCATCGTGCTAACCATAATTTGAGGTTGATATAGTTTACTATATTACTGGGTTATTCGTCATACGTTGTTCTATCGTGAACTGTTTTTACGCTCCCTGATTGAGTAAGGCCATTATCCATCATAACGACGCATCATTCATCCCTTGATTTTCGGTAACTTCTCATTACTCACAGGTAGCATTCAGAATCAAATCGGTTAAGCGCGGAAGCTGGTAAAACAGGCGATTAAAAGCCTTCGTGGTGATAATTTTTTAAGTTTTTTAAACGATTTTTGGATTTACCTGTTATTAACCTAAAAAATCAGTTAACCAAAGTGTTGTGAATTGAAATACCTGAATGACGTGCATTGAGCCATGGTATTGCCGGCCAAAGTTATTCACCTAAATGGTGCGGACATTGTAGGGGCGACCGGCCGGTCGCCCCTACGGTAGCTCGGGAATATCAAATCCAACTGATTTTTTTAGGATTAATGAGACGTTACGGTTTTCGGAGTTATCCTGCCGCCACCTGCCGGACAAAAAAAAGGCCGATGCATATACACCGGCCTTTTACTCAGCTCGTCAGTTTACAGGGTATTAACTGCGTTCAATTCCTGAAAAGCTTGTTCCAAACGAGTCGCCATGCCGACTTCACCGGCACGTTGCCAAACGCGTGGATCGTAGTATTTTTTGTTGGGCTTGTCGTCACCGTCCGGGTTGCCGATTTGGCCTTGCAAATAACCTTCGTTTTGCTTGTAGTAGTTCATGATGCCTTCCCAGGTTGCCCATTGGGTGTCGGTATCGATGTTCATCTTGATCACGCCGTAGCTGATCGATTCCTTGATTTCTTCAGGCGTTGAGCCTGAGCCGCCGTGGAATACAAAATTCAGGGTATTGGTCGGAACGCCGAATTTTTCAGAAACATATTTTTGTGAATTAGCCAAAATGCTGGGCGTCAATTTAACGTTACCCGGCTTATAAACACCGTGAACGTTGCCGAACGAAGCGGCAATCGTGAAGCGGTGGCTTATTTTGCTTAACTCGTCATAGGCGTAAGCCACATCTTCAGGCTGGGTGTACAGCAAAGAATGATCCAAATCGCTGTTATCGACGCCGTCTTCTTCACCGCCGGTAACACCCAATTCAATTTCCAGCGTCATACCCATTTTGGACATGCGCGTTAAATATTGGCCGCAAATTTCGATATTTTCTTTCAGGCTTTCTTCAGACAAGTCGAGCATGTGCGAGCTGAATAACGGCTTGCCGGTTGCCGCAAAATGTTTCTCACCGGCATCCAACAGCCCGTCAATCCAAGGCAGCAGTTTTTTAGCGGCGTGGTCGGTGTGCAAAATAACCGGTACGCCGTAAGCTTCAGCCATCGCATGTACATGTTGAGCACCGGAGATAGCACCCAAGATTGCAGCTTGCTGACCTTCCGCTTTAAGGCCTTTACCGGCAACAAATGCCGCGCCGCCATTGGAAAACTGGATAACAATAGCCGATTTTACTTTTGCTGCCGCTTCCAACGCTGCATTAATCGAATCAGTGTTAATGACATTTACCGCAGGCAATGCAAAATGGTTTTCTTTGCAAATCGCAAAGATTTTTTGCACGTCATCGCCGGTTACAACACCGGGTTTTACTACATCTAAAATTTTCTGTGACATTAAGGGTTCCTGTTTCAATCTGTTACGTTGAGGATAATCAAGCCGAGAGTCATTGCGGCTGTAGATACAAATACCCACAGCCCAATGCGGTCTGCCGCCTATTATAAAGTGTGTTCAGATAATAGGCTACTCTTGCCAACAAGGTGATCCCGGCGTAATGCCGGGGAATGCTATATTTTGCTGAGGCGGCCTGACCCTGTTATTGGGGCTTCAATGAGGCCCCGGCGTTATGCCGGGGAATGCACTGTCGGACATGAATTCCCGATTCATGTCATCCTGCTTCAATGGCTTCAATGAGGCCCCGGCGTTATGCCGGGGAATGCTTGACCATCGTTATGATTCGCTTGATTCTTTTTACATTGCTTCAATGAGGCCCCGGCGTTATGCCGGGGAATGCCTTCGCCACTTCACAATCAGACCGAACGCGTTTCTCCTGCTTCAATGAGGCCCCGGCGTTATGCCGGGGAATGCTTGGGCACGTCAACACCCCAAAAAAGCCCAGCACTGCTTCAATGAGGCCCCGGCGTTATGCCGGGGAATGCATCATGCCGTTTTGCAGATAACTCTCGTCATAATTGATGCTTCAATGAGGCCCCGGCGTTATGCCGGGGAATGCGCTGGTAATATGTCAGCCATAGCGCCTCTGCACTGATGCTTCAATGAGGCCCCGGCGTTATGCCGGGGAATGCTTATGCTCGGTGGATTTGTTTCTCGCGCGGCGATTGCTTCAATGAGGCCCCGGCGTTATGCCGGGGAATGCAATAGAAGACCTGCAGGACTGCATTTATCTACTGTTGCTTCAATGAGGCCCCGGCGTTATGCCGGGGAATGCCAAGCCGCAGAGATCCATAACAACGAGCTGGCAGCGGCTTCAATGAGGCCCCGGCGTTATGCCGGGGAATGCGCCCTGGGAAAAGGCTTTTACTTTCGAGTTATCACGTTTGCTTCAATGAGGCCCCGGCGTTATGCCGGGGAATGCGCGTCATCGTCGTTTCTTGATGGCGGGGTTAGGTTGCTTCAATGAGGCCCCGGCGTTATGCCGGGGAATGCAAAAATTAACGACGGTTGCTACAGCTCACAAGAT